>DASUSS010000130.1:0-74995 GCA_036374995.1 Longimicrobiales bacterium
TCCTCGGTACGGACGCGGTTGCCGTCGAGGACGAGCCGGACGAGGCGCTGCTCTCTCAGTGCGCCGACGAAGAGGCTTCCGCGCCAGGCGGGGAATGCGTCGCCGGTGTACCACTGCGCGCCGGACGGTGCGATGACGGGGTCCCAGTAATAGACGGGCTGCTCGAACTCGGGAGGCGCGGGCGAAGCGCCGGGGATGGGTCGGCCGGAGTACTCGATGCCATAGGCCTGTGTCGGCCAGCCGTAGTTCTCGCCTTCGCGGATGAGATTGAGCTCATCGCCGCCGCGCGTACCGTGCTCGATCGCCCACAGCCGACCCTGCGGATCGAACGTCATCGCCTGCACGTTGCGATGGCCGAGCGACCAGATCTCGGGCTGCGCGTTCGCGCGATTCACGAACGGGTTGTCGTCCGGCACGGTGCCATCCGGATCGATGCGGAGGATCTTGCCGAGATGGCTGTCGAGCCGCTGCGCGTAGGGCCGCATGCGTGCGTCCGAGCGCTCGCCGGTGCTGATGAACAGGCTGCCATCCGGTCCGAACGCGAGCCGGGAGCCGAAGTGCAGCGTACCGTCGTACGTCGGCAGGACGCGGAAGATGACCTGCACCTGTTCGACGCGGCTTCGGTCGCCGGACAGGACGCCCGTGGCGACGGCCGTGCCGTTCCCGCCGTCACGCGGCTGTGCGTAGCTCCAGTAGATTCGGCGGTCGGATTCGAAGGACGGGCTGAGCGCCACGTCGAGGAGACCGCCCTGGCCTCGGGCGTCGACATCGGGGAGGCCGGCGATCGGCCGGCCCACCGCGCCGCCCGCCGTGATGATGCGGAGCCGGCCCGGGCGCTCCGTGACGAGCAGCTCACCGTTCGGCAGCGGCTCGACGGCCCACGGGTGCACGAGACCCCTGGCCACGACCTGGACATCGAACGCGACGTTCGAGTCGATACCGCACGCGCGCGTCTGCCCCGGAAACGCCGGCTGCTGGTCGCGCGCGTTCGGCGGGCGTGTCTCGAGGGGCGCGCAGTCGGCCGGCACGTCTGCGGCCTGCGGCGCGGTGTCGGCCGCCTGTGCCGTGCTCTGCTCCGACCGCGGCCCGCACGCGGTGAGGAGCAGGCCGATGAGAACGCCCGAACCGAACAGCCTGGACGCGGTCAGCATAGCCCCTCCCTTGCGCGGAATCCGGATCGAGAACGGATGCCGAGCGGGTTGCAAGAGCCAGTCCATGGCCGCTCCTGTTCTACAACTCCACGCGGCGCAGGAGCTGTGCGTTCAGCGCGACGATGATCGTGCTCGCCGACATGAAGATCGCCGCGACTGCCGGTGCGAGCAGGATGCCCTGCCCTGCCAGCACGCCGGCGGCGAGCGGGATCGCCACGATGTTGTAACCGGCCGCCCACCACAGGTTCTGGATCATCTTGCGATAGCTCGCGCGACTCAATTCCACGATGCGTGCGACATCGCGGGGGTCGCTGCGGACGAGCACGACATCGCCGGCCTCGACGGCCACATCGGTGCCGGCGCCGATCGCGATGCCGACGTCGGCGCTGACGAGCGCCGGGGCATCGTTCACGCCGTCACCGACCATGGCCACGCGCCGGCCCGAGGCTCTCAGCTCCTCGATCTTCTTCGCCTTGTCGCCGGGCAGCACTTCCGCAAACACGGTATCGATGCCGAGCTCGCGCGCGACGGAGTCCGCGACCGCGCGCGCGTCGCCCGTCAGCATCACGACCTGGATTCCCTGTGCGTGCAGCCGCGCGACCGCTTCCTTCGATTCGGCGCGGAGCGCGTCCGCCACGACGAACGCCGCCAGTGCGCGATCGTCCTCCACGAGGTAGACGGCGGACCGGGCGTCGCGCGCGGCCGCTTCACTGACCTGCGCCAGCTCGGGCGTGAGGTCCACGTTCAACCTGCGGAGCAGGTTCGGTCCGCCGACCCAGAGCGTGCGGCCGCCGACCCGCGCCCGGACGCCGTGGCCGGCGATGGCCTCGAACTCCTCCGATGGCGGCACCTCGATGCCGCGTTCGGCCGCGCTCGCGACGAGCGCGCGCGCGAGCGGGTGCTCCGAGTCCCGCTCGACGGCCGCCGCGAGACGCAGCGCCTCGTCGTCACTGCTCCCGCCGACCGCGCGCATGGAAACGACGCGGTGCTCACCGAGCGTGAGCGTTCCCGTCTTGTCGAACACGACCGCATCCAGGCTGCGTGCCTCCTCGAGACCGCGCCGGTCGCGCACGAGCAGGCCGCTGCGCGCGCCGACCGTCGTCGAGATCGCGATCACCAGCGGGATCGCGAGACCGAGCGCGTGCGGACAGGCGACCACGAGCGTCGAGACTACGCGCTGCACCGTGAAGGAGGCGTCGGCACCGAGCAGCAGCCACACGACGGCCGTGATCGCACCGGCCGCCACCGCCACGAGCGTCAGCGCGAACGCGGCCCGGTCGGCCAGCGCCTGCGCCCGCGAGCGCGATGTCTGCGCCTGCTCGACCAGACGCATGATCCCGGCGAGCGCCGTCTGGCCGCCCGTCTTCGTGACCTCGACGCGCAGCGAGCCCTCGCCGTTCAACGTGCCGGCGATGACCTCATCGCCCTCTCGCTTGCGCACCGGACGCGACTCGCCCGTGATCATCGCCTCGTTCAGCGAGCTCGTGCCGCTGCGCACGACGCCGTCGGCCGGCACGCCACCGCCGGGCCGGATCAGGATCAGGTCACCGGCGCGAAGCGCATCGAGCGGAACCGTCTCCGTGCCATCGCCCGCGATCCGCTCCGCCGTCGCAGGCAGCAGCTTCGCCAGCTCGCGCAGCGCACCGCGCGCCTGGAAGATCGAGCGCATCTCGATCCAGTGGCCGAGCAGCATCACCGACACGAGCGTCGCCAGCTCCTCCCACAGCGGCGTACCGGGAAAGCCGAGCGTCACCGCCGCGCTGAAGACGAACGCCACCGTGATCGCGAGCGAGATCAGCGTCATCATCCCGGGCAGCCGATTCCGCAGCTCGCCTATCGCGCCCTCGAGGAAAACGCGCCCGCCGTACAGGAAGACGGCGGTTCCGAATACGGGCGCAATCCAGCGCGAACCCGGAAACGCCGGCGCATGCCAGCCGGTGAGCTGCGCCAGCATGTGCCCCCACAGCACCGTGGGGATGGTCAGCGCGAGTGTGATCCAGAACCGGTCACGGAACATCTCCACGCTGTGACCCGCGTGCTTGTCGTGTCCGGCGGCATGCGCGTCATGAGCCGCATGGGCATCGTGCGGCGCGCGGTCGTGCTCGTCATGCGCATGGTGCGCCTCGTGGGACCCATGCGCGGCATGGGAACCATGCGCATCATGAGCCGCATGGGAGCCATGCGCGTCATGAGCGGCATGGGCATCGTGCGGCGTGGGGTCATGCCCGTCGTGAGCCGACTCGGGATCTCCGTGTACTGCCTGCTTCCTTGCCATTTCAGTGGTGCTCCGCGTGCGGAGCCGTGTGCGGCGCCGCGGATCGACCGGCGTCGTGCATCACGGTCATGGCATCGAGCACGCCGTAGGATCCCATGCGCATCGGATCGCCGCCGAAGAAGAGCCTGAAGCCGGCCGTGAGACCCCAGATGCTGCGGCGGCCGAACAGGTCACGCGGGTCGATGCCGCCGCGATCCGCCCGGACGAGATGATGCTGAAGCTCGACGAACGGCCGCACGCTCACCGGATAACCCGTCAGCTCGTAGCCGTAGCCCGCCGTGTTGATGAGCCAGCGCGTCGACCCGATCGCGTGGGTGTCATGGTCATAGCGGAAGAAGCCGGACGTCCCCGGGGCGCCCTCCCGCGCGTACTCCGGCCGCGTCGCGTATTCCACCCGATAGTACGGCTGATGACCGGCCCGGCTCAGCCGCGCCTCGCCCAGCACCGAGAAATAACCGTCCCCGTCCTCCGGCCTGCTCAGCGAAGCCTCCACCAGGCCGTAGACGGCACCGGACGACAGCATCCGCTCGTGACGCACCGTCGCGTTGAACAGGCTCGTGATCTCCGGTTCGTCCTCGTGCACCTCGCGCACGCGGCCATACGAGAGCGCGGCCTCCCACGGCGTCATCGGACCGCTGCCACCGAAACGGCGCACCACCCGCGCCGACCACGAGTCGGCGAAGCTCTCGATGTTCGACAGGTCGTACGGGCCCTCCGGCTCCGCCCCGCCGAACACACCGGCCTCGATGCTCCAGCCGCCGCGCACGTACGCGCCGTTCACGGTCCAGCGCTCCAGGATCTGTGACAGGTGATGGTTCGTCGGGTACTTCACGCCCGGCCGCGACATCGGGTCGTCCGTGCCGTACGGCGCAAAGCCCTTGCCCGCCGACACCGAGAGCGCGCCGCCGCCCACATTCCACACATTCACGCTGAGCATCAGCTCGTGCAGCAGCGTGTGCGGGTGACGGCGGTCCAGGAAACCCTCACCCCAGCCGCCGAACGTCAGCTCGCCGTCGTCCAGCGTGAGCGCCTCGGCATTCAGAGTAGTGCGCAGCACCACGCGCGAGCCGGGACTCTCGATGTTGAACATCACCGCGGGCTGCGTCAGGTACGGCTCCGTATCCTCCAGCGCACTGCCATCCGAGGCTCCGGGCGATGTCGTGACGATCGGGAACGCCTGCGCCATCCCCATCGCCCGCCAGCCGCCTCCCAGCGATTGCATCCACATGCGGTCCGCACCAACCGCATGGTCCATCTGCGCGCTCAGCGCGGCCGAGCCCGCAACACTCCAGACAAACGCCGCTCCCGCAACCACAGCCGGGCGCTTCATTACTCTCCGCACGATCGAGCCTCCTGATCCGATGTTCGCGGGCCCGCCGGACTTCGGCGAACCGGTGCTCTCGCTCAGATCAGGAAGGGCCGTGGAGGGGGTGGCTCGCAGGTGAGAACCGCCGAGGTGTATCGGGGAGCCGGAACGGTCCCGGCCGGGTCGAACGCGAATCGGTCCACCGTCGACGGGTCGAGCATCATCGCCGGCGCCGCCGCAGAGCACATCAGTACGGCGCACTCGATCGCACCGCCATGCTCCCGACCCGCCGACCCGCTCGGTTCCGCAGACCCGTGGTGGTCATGGGCGGCCAGCTCGACCGCTGCGTCCGCCCGTTCGTCCGCCGGCATCGGGCAGCTCGACGCCGCCGCCTGCGCGGTGGCGAGCGACAGCGCGAGTACCAGCGATATCCACCTTCGAACCGTGCGCATCCGTACACCCTTCCAGAGCCGCCCGTCCGGCCCGGGAAATTCCGGGCCGGCCGCCATGATACATAGGGGTGGGGGGTATGTCAAGGCCGTCGTGGCTCACGGTGGCACGACCAGGACACTGCACTCCGCGCCACGCACCACCTTGTCGGCCACGCTGCCGAGCAGGAGCCGATCGAGGCCGCGGCGGCCGTGAGTGCCGATGGCGATGAGGTCCGCGCGGGCGTCGCCGGCGAACGCGAGGATGGCGCGTGCGGGAGTCGGGTCGAAGCGGACGGCGGTCTCGACGTCGTCGGTGCCGAGCGCGCGTGCGTGCCGGTCGAGCAGGCGTTCCGCGGCGGCGCGCTCCCGATCGGGATCGATGCCGGGCATGATGATGGCGCCCGGGACGCCCTGCCCGATGATGGTGTAGCCGGGCGGGACGATGCGCAGCAGGGCGTAGTGCGGGTGCAGCGCGGTGGTGATGCGGCCGGTGGCGCGCACGAGTTTCTCCGCGGTCTCGTCGGCGGCGAGTGCGAGGACGACGCGGCCGATGGGCGCGTCGGCGTGCTGGAGGGCGGAGGGCGGCGCGAGCAGCAGGGGGAGGGTGCTGGTGCGCAGGAGTGCATCGGCGACGCTCCCGAACCACATGCGGCTGAAGCCACCGCGTCCGTGAGTGGTCATCACGAGGAGGGCGGCCTTCTGATGAGCCGCGTACTCGAGCAGCCGGGCGGCGGTGGCGCGTGGTGAGGGCGTCGGCTGGAGCAGGTCGGGCGTTTCCTCGGGGATGAGCGCGGTACCGACGCTGGCGCCGGCGGTCGCGATGCGATCGCGAACCGCTTCGAGGTATGTGCGGGCGTCGTCGGCCTCGGCGGCGTCCTCGGAGGCGGCGGGCGTCATGCGGCGAACGTGCACGAGGTGGATTTCTGCGCCCATTGCGCGCCCGATCGTGGTGGCGAGCGGCAGCGCGGCTTCGGCGAGGTCGGAGCCGTCGAGGGGCACGACGATGGTATCAGGCATTGACGGACTTCCCGGTGATCT
This sequence comes from Longimicrobiales bacterium, assembly GCA_036374995.1. Taxonomy (GTDB): domain Bacteria; phylum Gemmatimonadota; class Gemmatimonadetes; order Longimicrobiales; family RSA9; genus SH-MAG3. The sequence goes on from DASUSS010000130.1 coordinate 6,202, forward strand.
CTGCGCGGAGCCGCGCACGCTCGATCCAGCGTGCGACGTCGGTCTGTGAGATGATGCCGAGCAGTCGATCGCCGTCGGTCACGAGCACGCGTCCGATCCGCGCCTCGCTCATCTTCTCCATTGCGCGATTCATGCTGTCGTTCGGTCCGACCGTGATCGCATCGGAGAGCGGGACCATCGCCTCTTCGACGGTTCGCGTGCTCCATTCATCCTTCGGCACGGCGCGAACGCGGTCGAGCGTGATCAGGCCGACCGGACGGGCGGCATCGACGACGGGATAGCTGTGATGCCGCCCCTTGAGCACGTATTCCTCGAGGAACCGCTGGAGTGTCTGCGCCGGTGGGATGGTTTCCGGGTTCGCCGTCATCGTCTGGCGTGCGGTGACGCCCTCGAACGAGCTGCGGAGGACGTGCTGCACGTAACTGGACTCGGCGGCCATGCGGACGAACCAGCCGATGAAGACGAGCCAGAGGCCGCCGATCGGATTGCCGCCGAACATGTTGAGCAGGCCGAGCACCATGAGCACGTAGCCGAACACCTTGCCGCCGTTGGAGGCCACGCGGGTGGCGCGGCGCAGGTCGCCGGTGCGCTTCCAGACGAGGGCACGGAACAGCCGGCCACCGTCGAGCGGGAAGCCCGGCAGCAGATTGAACACGGCCAGGATCAGATTGATCACGGCGAGATAGGACGCGACCTCCGTGACGGTGGCGGGGAGGCCGAGCCGGGTGCCGGCCCAGGCGATGATCCAGAACAGTCCGGCGATGATCAGGCTGGAGAGCGGCCCGACGGCCGTGATGATGAATTCGTCACCGGGGGTCTCGAACTCCTCTCCCGTGCGCGCCATACCGCCGAAGATGAAGAGCGTGATGCTGTGCACGGGGATGTCGCGCGAGCGGGCGACGAGCGAATGGGACAGCTCGTGTGCGAGCAGGGACGCGAAGAACAGCAGCGTGCCCGCGGTGCCCATGAGGATATAGGTGAGCGGCGACTGGTCCGGGAGCGAGAGCGGAAAGACGTTCGTCGTGAACGTCCAGAGGATGAGCGCGAAGATGACGAACCAGGAGTAATCGATCCTGATCTCGATGCCGAAGATGGTGCCGAGCCGGAAACCGCGCATGTCACACTCCGGATATGAGGCGGCCGCCTGCAACCGCGATGATCGTGCGATTCCTTCCCTCTGCCTTCGCCCTGTACAGGGCGGAGTCCGCGGCGCCGTAGAGCTCCAGCGCGCTGAGGCCCGGCAGCTCGACCGTGCTGGCGACACCGGCCGAGGCCGTGACGCGCACGGTGCGGCCGGCCGGTCCGGGCAGCCTCGTCTCGGCCGCCGCGACCGCGGCGCGGACGCGTTCCACCGCCTCGAGCGCGTCGTCCGTGCTGCTGCCCGGCAACAGCAGGGCAAACTCCTCGCCGCCGACGCGGGCCGCGGTCTCGGCCTGGCGGGTCACGGCTTCGATCTCGCGCGCCACACCGGCGAGGACATCATCTCCGACCAGGTGTCCGTAGCGGTCGTTGACGTCCTTGAAGTGATCGATGTCGAGAACGGCGACGGCGAGCGGCTCTCCCGTGCGCGCGCGTTCCGCCTGCTCCTCCTCCAGGCGCGCGTGAAAGTACCGTGCATTCCGCAGGCCGGTGAGCGGATCGGTGACGGCGAGCTCCTCGAGGCGGCGGTTGCTCGCGAGAATGCGGTCCTCGCGCTGGCCGAGCAGCAGGCCGAAGAAACCGAGGACGAGCATCGTGCCGACGAGCATGTAGACGTAGACGCCGGTAGCGGAAGTCAGCTGGACGGTGGGCGACGCTCCGCGCAGCGTCTGGATGATCAGCCAGCCGAGCGGGGCGCCGACGGCGAGGGCCAGGCCCTGGAGCGCTCGCCAGGTCGCGCGTCTCATCGCCGTGCCGCGCGTACGTAGTCCTGAAGCGCGAAGGCCCCGGCGATGGCGACCGGCACGGCGATCCACAGTGCGCTCGCGGGCCAGATGAGGATGGCGCCGATGGCGCCGAACTGCATCCATGTCACGATCTTGCCGGCGGTGCGCGCACGCATGCGGACATCGAGTCGGCGCACCGCGACGACGAGCGCACCCAGCGCAACGCCGATGTCGCGCACGAGCAGCAGCGGCAGGGCGGTGAGAGGCAGACTGCCCTCGACGACGAGCGTCACGAGGGCCACGAGCATGAACATCTTGTCGGCGACGGGATCGAGAAGCTCCCCGGCGCGCGTCACCTGAGCCGTACTCCGCGCGACCCGGCCATCGACCCAGTCGCTGGCCGCAGCCACGAGCACCACGGCCGCGCGTCCGAGCACGTCATCGAACATCGGGAACAGCGCGGCGAGAGGAAGGCGGATCGCGCTCAGCAGATTCGGGATGTTGTTGGCAGTCATCGCAGTTTCCGCCGGCGCGACCCGTGACGAGCTCATGGCATGCGCCCGACTCCTTGTGCAGCGGAACGTATCATCGTAATCCTCAGTGTGCATACGGAAGGCCGGGTGGCCGTACGGAAGGGGAGATGACACCGACAACGCCCACCACCGCCGCAGCGAGACGGCAAATCGCGCCGAGCCTCGAGCGCGTCACCGTGGGTTTCGATTTCAGCGTGCCATCCCTCACGGCAGTCGGCTGGGTGCGGCGGCATTTCGCACCGCGGGCGGAGTGCCTCATCGTGCACGCGCTCGATGTGCCGCAGCCGCCGCGTTTCCTGCGCGCGGCTTTTCCCGCGCGTGAGGAAGTCCTGAAGAGTGCGCGCGAGGGCGCGGCGGCCCGTCTGGAACGGATCCGGCGCGCTCACGACTGGGGCGACGTCCGCCTGCGCGTGCGCGAGGGCCGGCCGGAAGACGTGATCTCCGAGGAGGCGCGGGCGGCGGGCGCGGATCTCGTGATCGTGGGCGAGCACGCGCGCCCTCGCGGCATCTGGGAGAGCCCGGGCAGCACGGCGGAGGCGCTCGTGCGGGGTGCACCCGTGCCCGTCCTGCTGGCGCGCAACCCGCCGGACCACGCACCGGAACGGATCCTCGTCGCGGTCGACGACTCGGATCACGCCCGGCTCGCGCTCCAGTGGACGCGGCTCCTCGCCGAGCGCTTCGGTTCCTCCGTGCTGGCGTTTCACGTCTTCCGTCCCGTCTACATCGCTCTCGCGAAAGCCGTATCCGGCATCGAGGCCTCCGCGGGTCTCGAGCAGGAGCAGGTGCGGCAGAGCGAGCGATGGCTCGACGAGTTCGTGCGCGAGGCCGGATTCCAGGCCGACGACCTCTCGAAACGCGTCGAGCCGGGTGATCCCGCATCCACACTCGTCGCGGCGCAGCGCGGCGGCAGCTTCGACCTGGTCGTCATCGGCAGCCGCGGCGCCGGCGGCGCCGGACGGATGCTGCTCGGCAGCGTGGCCAACGGCGTGCTGCGTGGCGCGTCCTGCCCCGTCCTCGTCGCCCGCGATCACAACGAGCCCGGCTGAGCGCCGGAGCCGTGGCGTTCACTCCGGCGTCGATCCCGCCGCCGCCACGGGTGCCGCCGCCGGCACGACCTCCACGTCGATGTCGATGCCGTCACGCACGCTCTGCCCGACGATGCAGAAGTCCTCGAACACGTCGAGGCACCGGGCGATCCGCTCCAGCGCCTCGGGTTCCAGCGTGGGGTGCAGCCGGACGCGCAGCGAACCGATGCGGAGCCGACCGCGCTCGTTGCGCACCAGCGTCCCTTCCACCGTGGTCTTCAACCCCTGCACCTCGATGCGCGCACGTTCCAGGCAGAACTTCAGGCTCGCGCTCATGCAGTTGCCCACTGCAGCCGCGAGCAGCCGCGCCGGATTCGGACCGGCAGCCGCGCCGAGCGGCGGCGGCTCATCCGTGATCAGCGCAGCGACACCCTCCTGCTCGAAGTCGACCTCGAACTCGTAGCCGTTCCGCCACGTCAGCGAAATCGCAAATTGCTCCTGCACGGATCCCCCCGGAAGTCGTGAAATCGATCGCTCCTCCCCGGATATTGTGGTGGAGCGGGAGGGCCGTCTGTGGGGCAGAACCGGATGTGATGTGGGGGCTTGCTCGAATGCGGCGGACGCAGGGCTCCTCCGCTCAGCGCTCGGGCAGGAGCCGTGCGCGGACATCCGCCTCCCGCTCCAGCCGACCGCACATCAGGTCGCACAGCGTGAAGACGTCGTCGTCGGCGAGACGATAGTAGACGTAGAGCCCGTCCTTGCGCCGCTCCACGAAGCCGAGACCGTGCAGCAGCTGGAGGTGGCGCGAGACGTTCGCCTGCCCGAGACCCGTCGCGTCCATGATGTCGGTCACCGTCCGCTCGCCCTCGCGCAGCGAGTTCAGAATGTTGAGCCGGGCCGGCTCGCCGAGCACCTTGAAGCGGTCGGCGATGAGATCCAGAAGCTCGGGCGTCAGCTGATAGCGCGTCATGTCATCCGGTTCCATCTCTCGGTTTGATCGCTCGACGGCGAGCGCCGGCGGCGACGCTCGCGCTCATCAGGCAGCGACCGTCTCATCCTCGACGACGCGCTCGACAGGATATCCCGCCGCCTCCCACTCGGCGAAGCCGCCGGGCTGGTTCAGCACGTTGTGGAAGCCGCGGGCGCTCAGCACGCTCGCCGCAATCGCGGAACGGCCACCCGACTCGCACTGCACCATGACCGTCCGGTCCCGCGGAATCTCGCCGAGCCGGTCGGGAAGATAGCCGAGCGGGATGTGCACCACACCCGGCACGTGTCCCGCCTCCCACTCCGTGCGGCCCCGCACATCGACCAGAACCGCAGTGCCGCTCCGCAGCCTCTCCGCCGCGTCCGCCGTGCCGATCTGCGGCACCGTGTCCAGATGCCGACCCTGCGCCGTCCACGCGTCGATCACCTCCACGCCGAAGTAGCCGGCCAGCCGGTCGAGTCCGATCATCGCCAGATCCCTCGCGGCCTCCTCGAGGCAGGTCGTGCACTGATCGTCCACGATCAGATAGAAGTCACGGTCGTACGGCGTGAGCCACCCCGCCCACGTCGTGAAGCTCCGGTTCAACGGCACGTTGATCGTGCCCGCGATGTGACCCGCCGCATACTCCGCCGCGTGGCGCGTGTCGATGACCACCGCGCCCGCCTCGAGAATCGCCGGCAGACGCATCTCCGAGAGCCGCTGCGGGCGCGTGAGCCCGCCCAGCACGCGAGGACCCTCCCTGTTGATCCGCTTCATCTCCGCGAAGTACTTCGGCGGCTCCGGCTGACCCGCGAGCACCGCCTCCACGAACTCCTCCTCATCCTCGATCGTCAGGCCCCAGTTGAACAGCCGCTCGTAGCCGAGCGTCGACTGCGGCACGGCACCCAGCGCCTTGCCGCACGCGCTGCCCGCTCCGTGACCGGGCCAGATCTGCACGAAGTCCGGCACCTCCCGCCTGAAACGCTGGAGCGATCGGAACAGCGTGCGCGCTCCCGCCTCCATCGTGCCCGCCACGCCCGCAGCTTTCTCCAGCAGATCCGGCCGCCCGACATCGCCCACGAAGATGAAGTCGCCCGTGAACACGCCCATCGGCTGATCCGCGCCGGCCGTGTCCGTGATCACGAACGACATGTGCTCCGGCGTGTGACCCGGCGTATGCAGCGCACGCACACGCACGTTGCCCACCATGAACGAATCGCCGTCCTTCAGGAGCACGGCATCGTAGTCCTTCGCGTACGCATACTTCCAGCCCGCGTCCCCCTCGTCCGACAGATACAGCCGCGCACCCGTCCGCTCCGTCAGCTCGCGCGCCCCCGACACGAAGTCCGCATGGATGTGCGTCTCCGTGATGTGCGCGATCTCCAGACCCTCCTGCTCCGCCGCACGCACGTATTCATCCACGTCGCGCGCTGGATCGACGATCAGCGCGTCGCCCGTCGCTGCGCAGCCCACGAGCCAGCTCGCCTGCGCGAGCTTCTCATCATAGAACCGCTTGATGATCATCCTCTGCTCCGTTCATCTACTCCCGCTCGCGAACTCCCCGGGTGGATCGCGAGCGATCGTCCTGGCGCCGCATCTATATGATTATCCGGTAATATGAGGGGGATGTCAACCTGTGGTGTACACGGAATGCGGCGTCGCGCAGAACCTGCGTGGAGGATTACGGAAATCCCGATCGAGGAGGGTGGGCCGGCGTGCAGGAGAACGGGGTCGTACGGGCGGTGATCATTGGCGCGGGAGCGCGCGGCAACATGGTGTTTGCGGAGCTGATGCGACGGCAGGAGATCGGCTGGCGCGTGAGCGGGGTGGTGGAGCCGGATGCGCTGCGGCGCGAGGCGTTTGCGCGGCGTCACGGCGTGGCGGCGGAGCATGCGTTCGGGAGCATCGACGAGCTGCTGGCGGGTCCGCGGGTGGCGGATGTGGCGTTCATCTGCACGCCGGACGTGACGCATTACCGGATCTGCGCGGCGGTGTCGCGTGCGGGATACGACGTGCTGCTGGAGAAGCCGATTGCGACATCGCTGCCGGATTGTCTGGCGCTGCTGGATGTGCAGCAGACGCACAGGAACAGGATTTTCGTCGCGCACGTGCTGCGTTACTCGCCGTTCTTCCGTACGTTGAAGGAGATCGTGGCGTCGCGGCGGTACGGTCTGGTGCGCAACATCCGGATGACGGAGAACATCGGCCACTGGCATTTTGCGCACAGTTACGTGCGGGGCAACTGGCGGCGGCGTGAGGACACGGCTCCGATCGTGCTGACGAAGAGCTCGCACGATCTGGACATCATAGCGTGGCTGATGGAGCAGGACCGTCCCGCGTTCGTCAGCTCGTTCGGGACGCTGGAGTATTTCACGGAGCGGAATGCGCCACCGGAGTCGGCGGCCCGGTGCGTCGACTGCCGGTTACGCGAGACGTGCCGGTACAGTGCGACGAAGTTCTATGTGCATGAGCGCGGTGGCTGGCCGTTCGATGTAGTGGCGCCGGCGGAGGCGGGGCTGGAAGTCAGGCGGCGCGCGATCGAGAGTGGGCCGTACGGTCGGTGCGTGTGGCGCTGCGACAACGATGTATGCGACAACCAGACGGTGACGATCCAGTTCGAGTCGGGCATTCATGCGAGTTTCGGGCTGTACGCGCTGAGCGCGGAGAACACGCGGCGTATCAGCGTTCTACTGGATGATGCGGAGATCGGCGGTGACCTGCTGCACGGTCAGCTGAGCGTCACGCCTCTCGCGGGCCGGGTGGACGGAGCGATGCCGGAACGGATTCCGGTGCCGTGCTCGGAGGATCATCACGGTGGCGGCGATCTCGCGCTGCTGAACACGCTGCGTGAGCATCTGGTGACGGGCGCGCACAGCCACATCATGAGCTCGCTGGAGAGCTCGATCGCGAGTCACGTGCTGGCGTTTCTCGCGGATGAGTCGCGGCTGAAGGGCGGGAGCCCGATGCCGGTGCCGGCGATCTTCGAGCTGTCGGGGATGGGGCGCTCGTGAGCCGCCGGCTGATCCTGGCGACGGATCTCGACGGCACGCTGGCGCACGGGAGTGAGGCGGCTCGCCGTGAGCTGGTGGCGTCGGTGGGTGCCGCTGCCGGGTCGCGGCTGATCTACGTCACGGGCAGGACACCGGGCTCTGCGCGTGGTCTGCTGGCCGATGTCGCGCTGCCGGAGCCGGACGTGCTGATCGCGGATGTGGGCACGTCGGTGCTGCACGGGGCGGGGCCGGAACGGGTGCGCGAGATCGAAGCCGAGCTGGACGCGCTCTGGCCGGGCGCCGACGAGGTGCGGCGCCGGCTCGAGGGACTGGACCTGCTCTCGCCGCAGGAGGTGGATTCGCCGCGCCGCGTGGCCTACTGGATCGAGCCCGTGCGCGAGCGGCGTGCCGCGGTGGCGCCGGCGGAGTCCGATCCGTTCGCGGCGCGACCGCCCGACGACGCGTCGCTGGACGAGGCGTCGCACGCGCTGGCGCTGCGCGCGGCTCGGGAAGCGGTGGCCGCACTCGCGGATGTGGCTGTGGACGTCGTCGTGTCCGCGAACGTGTTCCTGGACGTGCTGCCGCGCGGCGTGAACAAGGGCACGACGCTGCGCCGCGTGCTACGCTGGCTGGATGCGGATGAGGGCGATTGTGTCGTTGCGGGCGATTCGCTCAACGACATGGCGCTCTTCGATACGGGCCTGCGCGGCATCGTGGTGGGCAACTGCGAGCCGGCGCTGCTGCGCCGCCTCGCGGGCAGGGAACGGATCTACCGGGCACGCGGCGTCGGCGCCGCCGGGGTGCTGGAGGGGCTGCGGCATTACGGCCATGCGGCGGATGGCGCGGAAGGAGATGGCAATGGCGAGTGATTTCATCGTGCTCTCGCACCGGGAGCCGTATCAGACCGTGGAGCTGCCGGACGGCGACACGGTGCTGCGGCGCAAGACGAACGGCGTGTTCACGACGCTGGATGCCGTGATGCGACAGAAGCGCGGGACGTGGATCGCGTGGCGCGAGCACGAGGAAGGCGAGTTCGAGCCGCGCATACGCGTGCCGGCGCCGGATCACGAAGAGTCCTACACCGTGCGGCGCATCCCGCTCTCGCCCGACGAGGCGCGTCGCTTCTACTACGACTTCACCTCCACCGCGCTCTGGCCCGTGCTGTTCTCCCTGCTCGACCGTGCCCGCTTCACCGCCGAGGCGTGGGCGACGTACCAGCGGGTGAACCGGCTGTTCGCGGACGCGACGTGCGAGGAAGCCGCGCCGAATGCACTCGTCTGGGTCAACGACTTCCATCTCATGCTCGCGCCCCGGATGATCAAGGAGCGGCGGCCGGACCTGCGGCTCGCGCTGTTCCTGCACACCACGTTTCCGCCGCCCGACGTGTTCGGCATCCTGCCGTGGCGCGAGCAGCTGCTCGATGGCCTGCTCCACCTCGACCTCATCGGCTTCCACATCCCGTCGTACGCGCAGAACTTCGCGGACACGGCCGAGCGCTTCCTCGATGCGCGCGTCACCGGCATCCAGGAGACGAACCTCATCCGCCGCGGTCCCGCCGTGGCCGTACCGCAGTATCCGACGATGCTGAAGTACGGCGAGCGCGAGATCGCGCTCGGCGTGTTCCCCGTCGGCGTCGACGTCGAGTACTTCGCCGGTGAGGCCCAGTCGGCGAGCACGCAGGAGGCCGCGCGCGAAGTGCGCGCCCGCACCGGCGCCGACACCGTGATCGTCTCGGCCGAGCGGCTGGACTACGTGAAGGGCGTGCTCGAGCGGCTCGAGTGCTTCGAGCGATATCTCGAGCGCCATCCCGAGCAGCACGGCAACGTCTCCTTCGTCCAGATCGCCGTGCCGACGCGGACCGGCATGGAGGAGTTCCAGCAGATGCGACGTCAGGTCGAGGAAGCGGTCGGCCGCATCAACGGCCGCTTCGGCGGCTTCGAGTGGCAGCCGGTCCTCCACATGTACGGCTCCCTCGAGCGGCGCGAGCTCGTCGGCCTCTACCTCGCCGCCGACATCGCCTGGGTCACCCCGCTGCGCGACGGCCTGAACCTCGTCGCCAAGGAGTACATCGCCACGCAGATCGGCGGTACCGGTGTCGTGATCCTCTCCGAGTTCGCCGGCGCCGCCGCCGAGCTCGACGGCGTCATTCTGACGAACCCGTACTCTCCCGACGACATGGACCGCGCGCTAGAGGAGGCCATGACGATCGACGACGGGGAGCGCACCGGGCGCATGCTCATGCTCCGCGACCGCGTCCTGACCTGGCATGTACACCGCTGGTCCGACGCGTTCCTGAGGGCGGCCGAGGAGGCAGGGGCGGCGACGCGCGTGAGTTGAGGGTGGCGGGAGCCGCGAGGCCGGCAGATTCGTTCGCGTGCGGCTCGCACGGCGACCGGGACCGCGTCCTCACGAGGTCCGCGCGATGACGTCCTGGTGGAGCCGGTCGAGCGCAGCGCTCACGCGGACGGTGTAGGGCTGCGGTGCAGGCTCGATCGCGCGGATCGGCTCCGGCAACCGGCCGAGCTCGGCCGCCGCGCGCGCGCGTGCCTCCTCCATCGACTCGACGGCGTCCTCGATGCGGCGGCCGTTCCGCATGACCGGGCGCAGCAGCGGCCGGCCCGCGTGCGCCTCGTCGTGTATGGCGATCGTATCCGCGATCGCGACGCCATCCCGCTCGGACCGGAACACCTGCTTGCGGCCCGGCAGGACCGGCTTGCCCGGCGATGTCTTCACCCGGCCCGAACCCGCATACTCCGCCAGCTTGTAGACGATGTCGAGCGCAGGATAGTCCTTCGACACGCCCATCGCCGTGCCGACGCCGAAGCCGTCGATCGGCGCTCCGGCGCGGACGAGCTCGTGCACACTGAACTCATCGAGGCCGCCGCTCGCGAAGATGTTGACCGCGTGGAGTCCGGCCGCGTCGAGCCGCGCGCGCGCGGATCGGGCGAGTGCGGCCAGGTCGCCGGAGTCGAGCCGGACGGCGCGGACACGGAACGCATCGCCGAGCTCGCGGGCGAGCGTGATCACGTTCTCCACGCCGGCCATGGTGCCGTACGTGTCGACGAGGAGCACGGCGTCGGGATAGACGCGAGTGAACGCGCGGAACGCGTCCAGCTCGGAGTCGTGCGCCTGGATGTAGCTGTGCGCCATGGTGCCCGACACGGGAATGCCGTACAGTCTGCCTGCGAGCACATTGCTCGTCGCGTCGACACCGGCGATGCGGAACGCGCGCGCGCCTCTCAGGGCCGCATCCGCTCCGTGGATCCGGCGCATCCCGAAGTCGACGACGGTCCGACCGGCCGCGGCCGCGACCACGCGCGCGGCCTTGCTCGCGAGGAGCGTCTCCAGGTGCAGCGCATTCAGCACGAACGTCTCGACGAGCTGCGCCTCCGGCAGCGGCGCGACGACCTCGAGGATCGGCTCATCGGCGAACACGGGCGTGCCCTCGGGAACGGCATGGACGTCACCGGTGAACCGGAACTCGCGCAGGCTATCGAGGAAGGCCGGCTCGAACTGCGGCAGCGTGGCGAGATACTCGAGATCCTCCGGTGAGAAGCGGAGTCGCTCGAGGTACTCGATGACAGCCGCGAGGCCGCACGCGATCAGGTAGTTGCGCCGGGGTGAGATGCGCCGGACGGAGACCGAGAACACGGCGCGCTCGTGCATGCTCTCGCGCCAGTAGGCCTGCATCATGGTGAGCTGATACAGGTCGGTGAGCAGCGCGCCTGCGGTCATCGCGTCATGCAGTGCGGACACCGGCCGCGCGAAGGCCGTCGAGGCACTGGGCAGCGCGGTCGGGGAAGACGGGCAGCGAGCCGTCGGGAATCAGCAGCACTTCGTAGCCATGGCGGACGGCCTCGCGCGCGGATTCCGCCACGCACACGTCCTGCGCCAGGCCGCCGATCCAGACGCGCCGCACGCCATCCTTCTCCAGCCGCGCATGCAGTCCCGTGTCGTGGAATGCGGAGAGCTGGTCGTGATCGAAGCGCGTGCCCTTCGTGACGACGATCGCATCGCCGGGCAGCTGCAGGTCCGGATGGAACGCGGCGCCCGGGGAATCCTGAAGACAGTGCAGCGGCCAGTCCCCGCCCTCGTCGCGGAAGCCGGGATGACGCAGCGGATGCCAGTCCCGCGATGCGTAGATCGGGATCTGCCTCGCGTGCGCGGCGGCGATCCACTCGTTCAGGACCGGCACCACGCGATCGCCGTTCCGGATCGGCAGCGCGCCGCCCGGGCAGAAGTCGTTCTGCACATCGACGATGAGCAGGGCATCGCCGGCACGCAGGTCATCGGGTTTCATCGCGGCCCTCCGGAAGAGTGCAGCGTCGCGCCGTGTGCCCGGCACGGCGGATTGGGCACGCCCACGATGGATCTTCAGCGGTGCGGCCGTCCGCCGTGCCGCATGCCCGCACGTGCGCGGTGCTGGATCGTCAGCGGTGCGGCCGTCCGCCGTGCCGCATGCCCGCACCGACGTGTGCCGTGTCGGCAAGTGTGAGCACGTAATCCGCCACTGCACGCAGCTGCCGATCCGATAGATGAGACTGTGCAGGCATCAGGCCGAACCGCTCGATGGCGTGCGGCGGCATCGCGGAGGCCGCGGCATCGGGCTGCTTCAGGTACGCGACGATCGCGGCGGCCGCCGCCACACGGTCCGTGTGACCGCGGACGTAGTAGGCCGTGGCGTGAGACATGGGCGGCGCCGCCTTCGCGGGCGGCTGCACCGAGTGACACATTGCGCAGACCATCTCGAACACCGCCTGGCCTTCGGGCCGGGCGGGATCCTGACCGGCGGCCGGCAGCGCGGTGAAAGCGAGCACCGGCAACAGCAAGCGAATCGAACGCATATGCTCTCCAGCTCCATGAAATCGGCTCGTCCAGGCACTCCGGGCACCGTCCGTCCACGTTAGCGCTGGTGCGGCCTCAGCGAAACAGCTCGCGGTCGGCATCGAGCTGACGCTCGAGCCGGCCGCACATCAGATCGCACAGGTACAGCACGGATCCGTCGGCGAGCCGGTAGAACACGTGGAGGCCATCCCGGCGCCGCTCCACGAGGCCGAGCCCGTGCAGCCGCTGGAGGTGCTTCGATGTGTTCGCCTGGCTCAGCTGCGCCGCCTGCATCAGGTCGGACACCGACTTCTCGCCGCTCCGCAGCGCGTGGAGGATGCGGAGCCTGGCCGGCTCGCCGAGCGCCTTGAAGCGCGCGGCGATCAGCTCCAGCAGCTGTGGCGTGAGCGCCGTCCCCGGGATGCGGTCGTGCGGCATGCCCGGATGCGCGCGCATCACAACTCCGGCCCGATCCGCCGGCAGCCGGCGAGACCGAACCGCCCCAGGATCCGCTCCAGCGGGCAGAAGTTCGAGAAGCTGGACTGGAGCAGGTTCGCGCCGACGAACGCGACGAACAGCAGCCAGGCCGGATGCACCCACCAGCTCAGTGCAGCCGCGATCAGGATGAACGTGCCGGCGAAACGCCGGATGATGCGATCATCACACATGCTCGACTCCTAGAAGAAGGTCTCCGTGGGCAGCACTGCGACGTGCAGGCGCTCGCCCTCCTGGAGGCGGCCGGCCTCATTGCGCAGTGCATCCGTCAGGTCCGCCACACGCTCGCCCGGCACGATGCTGAAGTACACGTCCGCGCGGCCGGGCCATGCACGCGTACCCTCGCGCTTCCCGGTCTCGCCCGCGCCATGAGCCTGCGTCAGACGCGTATAGCCTCCGGCGTGATGCGTCTCAAGCAGCTCCGGCACCAGCCGGGACTCGGACCCGCTGTATATGATCAGCAGCAGCTTCATGGCTCGTCTCCTCGAACGTGACTTCGCGCCGCGCCAGCTCCCAGTAGAGGATCGGCACGACGACCATGGTGAGCAGCGTCGCGACCACTGCGCCGCTGATGAGTGCGACCGCGAGTCCCTGGAAGATCGGATCGAGCACCATCACGAGCCCGCCGACGACGACCGCGGCCGCCGTCAGTGCAATCGGGCGGAACCGGACGGCGCCCGCCTCGATCACGGCATCACGCAGGGAACGGCCGCGCGCCTGCGCGAGCTGGATGAAGTCGACCAGCAGGATCGAGTTGCGCACGATGATGCCGGCCAGCGCGATCATGCCGATCATCGACGTCGCGGTGAAGAACGCGCCGCTGATCGCGTGGCCGGGCAGGATGCCGATCAGCGTGAGCGGGATCGGCGCCATGATGACGAGCGGCACCTTGAACGACTGGAACCAGCCGACCACGAGCGCATAGATCAGCAGCAGCACGGCGGCGAACGCGAGGCCCAGGTCGCGGAACACCTCGATCGTGACCTGCCACTCGCCGTCCCACTTCATGGCCAGCTCGTCGAGCCGCTCCGGCTGCACCGCGTTGTAGCGCGCGATCTCGGCGCCGTTCACACGGATGCCGTCCAGTCGCCGGTTCATCTCCAGGATCGCGTACACGGGCGACTCGATCGTGCCCGCGACATCGCCCGTCACGTAGATGACCGGCCGGAGGTTCTTCCGCACGCGGCTGCTCTCGCGCACGCCGTCCTGTACGCGCACGAACCGGCCGAGCGGCTGCGGTCCCAGCGCGGTCGCGATCGGCAGCGCGAGCAGCGCCTCGATCGATGACCGGTTCTCCAGCGGCAGCCGCGGCACGATCGGCGTCCCCTCGCGCGCTTCCGGCGATGGCGCGATGCCGGCGCTGTGACCGGACAGCGCGAGGTAGAGCGTCTGCGTGATCTGCTCCACGCTCGCGCCCGCACGCGCGGCCACGACGCGATCGACGGCGAACGTGCGCGTCTGCTGCGGCGCCTCGACCGTCCAGTCGATGTCCACGACACCCGGCGTATCCTCGAATACCGCCAGCACCTGCTGCGCTGCGGCCAGCCGCGCCTCGTCATCGGCCGCATACACTTCCGCAACCAGTGTCGACAGCACGGGCGGGCCGGGCGGGATCTCCGCGATCTTCGCGCGCGCGTCGTAGCGGGCGGCGATCTCCTCGATCGCCGGCCGGACCGCGACGGCAATCGCGTGGCTCTGCCGGCTGCGCTCGTGCTTCTCCACCAGGTTCACCTGCACATCCGCGACGTTCGCGCCCCGCCGCATGAAGTAGTGCCGGACCAGGCCGTTGAAGTTGAACGGCGCAGCCACACCTGCGTACACCTGTGTGCTCTCCACCTCCGGAACGCCGTGCAGGTATGCGGCGATATCCTGCGCCGCCGCCTGCGTCGTCTCCAGCGTCGTGCCCTCCGGCAGATCCAGGATGACCTGGAACTCGCTCTTGTTGTCGAACGGCAGCATCTTGACCTGCACCCACTTCACCGCGAGCAGGCCCACGGATGCGAGCAGCAGCGCTGCGACGCCGCCGTAGAACGCGTGCCGGCGCGGCGCCCGCTCCATGAGCGACGACATCAGCCGTCCGTAGAACCGGCCGAAGCGCGTGTCCTCCTCCGGCTCGTGGGCGTGCGGCGCCGTGCCGTTGCCGTGCCCCGTCGCGACGGTCTGCTTCTGCACGTGGCCGCGCAGCAGACGCAGTGCGAGATACGGTGTCACGATGAACGCCACCGCGAGCGATGCGAGCATCGCCACCGATGCACCCACCGGAATCGGGCGCATGTACGGCCCCATGAGACCGGACACGAACGCCATGGGCAGGATGGCCGCGATGACGGTGAAGGTCGCGAGAATGGTCGGATTGCCGACCTCCTCCACGCCCTCGACAGCCGCGACCTCCGGTGCCCGGTCGCCCATCTTCATGTGCCGGTAGATGTTCTCGACCACGACGATCGCGTCATCGACCAGGATGCCGATCGAGAAGATCAGCGCGAAGAGCGTGATGCGGTTGAGCGTGTAGCCCATCGCGTAGTAGACGAACAGTGTGAGCCCGAGCGTGACCGGCACGGCCACGAGCACGATCAGCGCCTCGCGCCAGCCGAGGAACAGCCCGATCAGGATCGTGACCGAGAGCGTCGCGATCATGAGGTGGAAGATCAGCTCGCCGGCCTTCTCCGCGGCGGTCTCCCCGTAGTTCCGCGTGACCGTAACCGCGACGTCGGACGGCACGATGCGATCGCGGGCCTGGTCCACGCGCGCGAGCACCGCATCCGCGACGTGCGTCGCATTCGCGCCCGGGCGCTTCGAGACGCTGATCGTCACGGCGCTGCGTGTCCCGCCCTCGTGTCCCGTGTGCGTGACGTAACTGTCGTGCTCGCCGTGATCGGCGGTCACGCGCGCGACGTCGCGCACGTACACCGGCATGCCGCCGCGCGCGCTCACGACCACGCTGCCGACATCCGGGGCCGTCGCGAGCGGTGCGCCGACATCGACGCGCAGCACCTCGTTACCGGTCGCCAGCTCGCCCGCCTGGAGCCGCGCGTTCGCCCCCTCCAGCGCCATGGCCACCTCACCCGGTGTGACGCCGTGCGCGGCCAGCCGCGCCGGATCCAGCTCCACCGAGATCTGCCGCGCGCGCCCGCCGATCACCTCCGACTGCGCGACATCCGGGAGCGTCCGGATCTCATCCTGGAGTTGCGCCGCAATCCCGCGCAGCTCATCGGAGCCGTATTCATCGGCGTGCAGCGTGAGCGTCAGGATGGGGACATCATCGATGGAGTGCGGCTTGACGATGGGCGGCAGAGCACCGGATGGCGCCTCGTCCATCACGGAAGCGAGCTTCGCGTGCACTTTCGACACGCTCTCCTCCTGGTCCTCGCCCACCAGGAAGCGTACCGTCACCA
Source organism: Longimicrobiales bacterium (assembly GCA_036374995.1). Taxonomy (GTDB): domain Bacteria; phylum Gemmatimonadota; class Gemmatimonadetes; order Longimicrobiales; family RSA9; genus SH-MAG3. Next base: position 22,296 of record DASUSS010000130.1, read on the forward strand.
TCGCGTAGCCGTCGCCGGCCATGCCATAGACGTAGTCGACGCCGCCGATCTCCCACATGCGCTGCTCGATCGGCCGCGCCAGCAGGTTCTCCGTCTCGCGCGGGGTGGCGCCGGGCAGTGCGGCGATCACATCGATCATCGGCACCGAGATCTGCGGCTCCTCCTCGCGCGGTGTCGCGACGACCGCGAGTCCGCCGACGGCGAGGGACGCGAGCGTGACGAGCGGCGTGAGCTTCGAGCGCAGGAATGCCTGCGCCACTCTTCCGGAGATGCCCACGGCCTACCTCCCCGACCCGTCCGTCGGAATCAGTGCGGCCGCTGCCGGCGCCGGCACCAGGATGCGGTCCCCATCGCGGAGTCCGCTGACGACCTCCACGGAATCGCCCATGACCGGACCGAGCCGGACCCAGCGCGTGATCACGCCCTCGTCGCGGACCAGGCGGACGCCGGTCAGGTCACCCTGCCGGCGCACGGCGTCGAGCGGTATGACGATGCTCGTGCGCATACCCTGCGGCAGCGCCAGCGTGGCCGCACCCGTGCCCGGAAACAGGCCGGCCGCGTTCTCGACGATCGCGTTGACCGTGAACAGGCCCGCACCGCCGGGCACGATGCCTTCGATCCTTGCCGATACCGCCTCGCCCTCGATCACCGCGGTGACCTCCGATCCGCGTGCGAGCGAGCGTACTGCCGCCGGCGATGCGCTCGCCGTCACACGCAGCCGCCGCGTGTCCTGCACCACCAGCAGCGGCGCGCCCGGCGCGGCAAAGCTTCCGGGATCGACCATTCGCCGCACGACCATGCCTGCGAACGGCGCGCGCACGTCCGCGTACGACGACACCGCAGCCAGTTCCGCCGCGCTCGCCTGCGCGGCGGCCACGCCGGACAGCGCGCGCGTGTACCCGCTTTCCGCTGCGTCCAGCTGCGCGCGCGGCGCCGCCCCGTCCTCGTACAGCGCGCGCATCCGCTGCACATGCAGCTCGGCCTCCGCGAGCACCGCCTCCGCCGAGGCACGGGCCGCATCGACCTGCGCGCGCTGGGCGTTCAGATCCCGCGCATCGATCCGCAGCAGCGGCTGACCCGCCGCCACCATGTCACCCTCCTGCACCAGCACGGCCGTCACCGCTCCCATCAGCCGCGTGCTGAGCGTAGCTTCCGCCACCGGCTCGACCACGCCGGCGGCGTGCAGGTACGACATCCGCGGCAGCGCCTCGACCTCGAGCTCCACGCCCTCCGGCGCCGCGTCCGCAAGCGCGACGTGCGGCTCCTCCGCACCGCCGCACGCGCCGAGCAGCACCGCGCCACCGACCGCAACGGCCATCCTCATCGTGAGATTCATCATTCGCATCTCTCGCCTTGGTGATCAGGAATCCACTGCCCAGTCCGCCAGAAGCGCCGGGTCCCGCCCCACGGACCGGAGCAGCTCCGCTCCGCGCACGACCGCCTCGTAGCGCGCATGCGCCTCGCGCAGTCGCGCCTCCGTCTCCGCCGCCGATGCGGCCAGCAGCTCGACGACCGTCGCCAGCCCGCCCTCGTACTTCCGCGTCACGATCCGGTGCGCCTCCACGCTCTGCGCGACCGCATCACCGGCAATGCGCAGCCGCTCCAGCGCGACCGTCCACGCGTTCGACCGCGACGCGACGTCCAGCTCCGCCTGCGCACGCGCCGCTTCCGCCTGCGCGCGCGCGACCTCTTCACGGCCCGCCGCCGCCCGCACACCCGCCACCTGCGAGGCTCCCGCGAACGGCGTCCACGAGGCCACGACGCCGATGCTCCAGTTCTCCTGCCCACCGAACGGAGCGTCCGGCGAGTTCCAGTCGTAGCGCGCCATTCCGTTCAGCCGCGGCAGCCAGACCGAGCGCGCTCGCCGCACATCCGTCCGCGCCGCCGCATGCGCCGACAACGCCGCCTGCACGTCGCCGCGCGACTCCGGCGCCACCGCCTCGCTCATCGTCTCCGCCGGCGTCGGGATCACCGACTCGTTCAGCGCGAACACGCGCTTCGCGGCCGGCAGCTCCGCCGGAAGCGCGAACGACGTGTCGGCCGGTGCACCGAGCAGCATCGCCAGCTGCCGCTTCACCAGCGAAGCCGCGCCGCGCGCCTCGATCAGCTGCGTCTCGATCTCGCCCGCCTTGACCTGCGCCAGCAACGCGTCCGATCGCGTCACCATCCCCTGCTCCGCCATCGACTCCGCCTGCCGCACATGGCCGCGCGCCGCCTCGTGCGCTTCCTCCAGCGTCCGCACCTGTGCATGCGCGAGCACCGACCCGAAATACGCTCCCACCACGTCCACGCGCGTCTGCACCGATGTCCAGCGCGCCGCCGCAGCCCGCGCCGCCGTCGCGTGCGTCGCCGCTCGCCGGCCCAGCCACGCATCCGCGTTCACCAGCGGCTGCTCCACCACCACCGCGCCCGTGTAGTTCACCGTCGCATCCGGATGATTCAGCAGCGCCGGATCGAAATCCTGCTGCGTGATCGACCGCTGCCGCAGCGTGATCCCGAACGCACCGATCGGATCCGTCGTCCGACCGTAGCCGCCCTCCAGACGCACCGTGGGCAGGATCCCCTGCAGCGCGCGCAGCCCCTCGCCCGCCTGCGTCCGCCTCTCGCCCTCCGCCATCCGGTTCGCGTACGCACCCCGATCCGCTCGCGCCAGTGCGTCGCCCAGCGTCAGCGGTCCCTGCTGCCCCGCCGCCGGCCACGACCACGACAGCAGCAGAATCGCCGCACTCGCGCCCGCCGCCGTGCGCACGATGCTCCGCCGGTCCATGCCTCGCATCCCGTTTCTCCTCCAGGGAGCCCGTTCGCAGCGCGGACCAGAGCGCCGCGCATTGATTGCGTATATAGCTATACGATTATATTGGGACGCGCAAGCCCTGCCGCGGCAAGCGGAAGGAACGGCAACAGCTTCGCTCGCAGAGATGGCCGGGCGGACTCGAGGCCGATCAGAGAAGAAGCCCCGGCCGGGCATGGGCCCGGCCGGGGTTGGGCTGAGCGTGTGGCGCGGAGCTCCTACATGTCGGCGGTCTGGCGGAGCACGAAGCGGGCGAACCACTTCTCCTGCTCGCTATCGAGATGGAGGCGGTGCAGGGGCTCGCCAATGCCGTGTCCCTCGCGGGGATAGCGCAGGAACTCGACGGTCCTGCCGAGCTTCTTCAGGGTGCGGAAGTACTGCTCGCCCTGGGAGATCGGCACGCGGCGGTCCTGCTCGCCGTGCGTGATGAGCAGGGGTGTGGAGACGTTGGCGGCGTATTCGACGGGCGACCAGCGCTCGTAGGTCGGCTTCGATTGTGTAGGCATGCCGCCGAATCCGAACTCGAGCAGATTCGGGATGTCGGTCTGCCCGTAGAAGGAGTACCAGTCGGAGATGCCGGCATGCCCGATGGCGGCCTTGAAGCGATCGGTCTGTGTGATGGCCCAGAACGTCATGAAGCCGCCGTAGCTGCCGCCCATGATGGCCATGCGGTCGGGATCGGCGACGCCCATCGCGATGACGTGGTCGACGCCGTTCATGATGTCGATGAAGTCCTTGCCGCCCCAGTCGTTCACGTTCGCGTTGCTGAACTCGAACGTGCGGCCGGAGCTGCCGCGGGGGTTGCTCTGGAGCACGGCGTAGCCGCGGGCGGCCCAGGTCTGTGCTCCCGTGTTGAACGAGCTCGTGAAGCGTCCGTGCGGTCCGCCGTGGACCTGGAGGATGAGCGGGTAGCGGACGCCGGGCTGGTAGTCGAGCGGGTAATGGAGGACGCCCTCGATGTCCCAGCCGTCGGCTCCCTTCCAGGTGAGCGGCTCGGCGCGGGCGATGCGGAAATCGGCGAGCCGGTCGTTCTCCTCGAGAATGCGGCGGGGCCGGCGGCCGTCGGTATCGGTCAGGTAGACGAGACCCGGCTCATTGAGCGTACTGCCGGTGACGAGCCACTTCGAGCCGTCCCCGGACTGCGAGAAGCCGCCGAAGACGAAGCCGTCGCCGAAATCGATGCGAGTCAGGGCGCCGCCGCGGGCGGGGACCCGATACAGTCTCTGGGTGAGGCCCTCGGCGGCGCTGATGTAGATGGAGCGGCCATCCTTCGACCACTCGATGCTGGATACCGAGAAGTCGTAGTCCGCCGTGAGATTGATGGGCGTGCCGCCGTCCAGCGCGAGCACCTTGACATCGTTCTGGTCGGCGGAGTTGTTCGGGCGGTCGCTCGACAGGTAGGCGATGAATCTCCCGTCGGGCGAGAAGGACGGGCTGCGATCGGGACCGGAATTCGTCGTGAGCTGACGCGGCGCGCCCGAGTCGGCCGGCACGAGATAGATGTCCGAGTTGTTGCTGTATGCCGGATCTCGCGCGGTCGTGTTGGAGCGGTTCGAGACGTATGCGATCCACCGGCCGTCGGGCGACCATGTGGGATCGTTGTGGTCGAACTCGCCGGTCGTGAGCTGCGTCTTCTTCCCGGTCGCCACATCGTAGACCCACACGTGCGTCCATGTGAGTTTGTGCTCCGCGTAGTAGCCGTCATCCTTCCGCTTCACGCGCTCGTCCCATTCCTTCTTGTCCGGCCGGTCGGTGCTCTCGCTGAATGCGATGCGCGTGTAATCGGGGGAGAGCTCGCCGTTCGGCGCGTCCTCATCCTCCACGAAGCGCTGTGCCTCGCCGCCCGTCGGTGAAATGACCCACGCCGTGTTGTCACCGTCGCGGTCGGACCGGAACAGGACGCGGCCATCGCGCAGCCACGTGGGACGCGCTTCGCCCTTCGGCGAGTTCGTCAGCTGGACCGTGCGACCGTCCGCGATGTCGTGCAGGTAGATGTGTGAGGTCGCCTCGAACGCCACCGTATCGCGGTCACTGCGGGTGAACAGCACCTGGCGGCCGTCAGGCGACAGGACGTAGCTGCCGAACGTCGGCGCGCGCAGGATCTCGCCGGGCGTGATGGTGCGTGGCGCGCTCTGCGCCAGGAGTGGCAGCGCCGTGCAGATCAGTGCCAGTACGTTCAGCAGCGCGATACGGGGACGCATGGTCTCCTCCATGGAAGCCGCGGATGTCGGGGGGAGTGCAATTTTGCACGGGCGGGGCGTGTCGCGCCACTCCGGCGGCCGCCGACTCCGTTCCGCCCCGCGTCGCGCTCCGTGACCGAAACGGTATCGTTCAGCAGTCCGGGCCGTGGCCCGTCACTCGTCGGGCTCGTGCATGCTCGCGCGGATGCCGGGATGCGTCATCCACAGATAGACGGCCATGGCGATTGCAGCGGCGGACGTGGCTGCGGTGATGAGCCAGAGGGACAGCACGGCGGTGACGTGCTCGTCGAACCACACGGGGACGACGACGACGTGAGCACCGACGTAGATGAGCAGGCTGAGGCCGAGGTACCATCCCTGCTCGGTGCGTGCGGCGATGCTCGCGAGCCAGGCCATGAACACACCGGCGACCATGAAGACGGCGAGGTGGACGCCGTTGTAGGCGATGGCGGGGCCGGGCTCGACGGCGCGGTCCACACCACTGCCGCCGAAGAACAGCTCGCGGCCGAGCAGATCGGCGATGTGGAAGAACGACTCGCCCCGCAGCATGCTCGCGGCCCCAAAGAACAAGGCCACCACGAGGTAGCCGATCACGCCCGCAATGACTCCGTCCTGGAGGATGTCTGCGGCCGAGTCCGGTGCGGGCTGCCGCACTGCGGACGGCCTGGGGTCCGCCGTCCAGGCGGGTGGGTCGCCCGCGGGAAACGACTCGAGCGATGCCTCCTCGACCACGTCCTTCCCTTTATTCGACATGATGCTCTCCCCCGTCTGAAGAGCGGGTGCCGGTTCGCTGCGTCACGACGGCGATTCATCGAGTCGAGTCGGAATGTGGCAGGGCCGCGCCGTTGCGCACTGCCCGGCAGACCCGCAGAGGTTGTCGGGAAATCCTCGCGCCTCACGGCCGCTGCACCCGTTCCGGAGTTCGCCGGACGCCGGGTAGTCCGCTGCCTGACTGTGCGCCGTTCCGTACGGGCGCAATTTGTGGGTGCGGCTCGACGACCGGGCCCTTCCCTGCCATCCGGTTGATCGCGGGGTTCGACCCTGTCGAGTGACGCGCCTTCGATGACCAGCGGACCTCCCTCGACGGCGAGCGCGCCATGTCGACAGATCTCATCACCTCCCCGGCCGACTGCGCCGCAAGCGAGCACGACGTGGAGTCTGCGATGGGGACGCAGTGCATTCCACCGCCTGCGCCGTGCACGGAGCTGGCTGGTGATGCTCCGTGTCAGCGCGATGAATGGCTGGCACTGATTGCGCACGACCTGCGCGCGCCGCTCAATGTCGTGGTACTCGCGGCCGAGCTGCTGCGGGATGGCTCTCTCGCGCAGGAGCGGCGGGACCACTGGCTGGAGGTGATCCGGAGCGCCGCCGAGCGGATGAACACGCTCGTGACCGATCTGCTGGAGACGGCCCGTCTCGAGGCGAGCTCGTCCGCACTCGACCTGCGTGCGCGGCGGCTGCGACCGCTCCTGCTCGAGACGCTGTATGCGTATCAGGCCGTCGCCGAGCGGGCGGGAGTGGGCATCACCGTCGGTGAGTGCTCCGAGGAGCTCGTCGGGCTCGTCGACGGCACCGCGATCCTCCGCGTGCTCAGCAACCTCGTGGACAACGCGATCCGCTTCACGCCCGCGGGCGGCCTCGTCTCGATCGAGGCGCGGCCGACGAGCGAAGGCATCCGCCTCACCGTATCCGACACGGGCTGCGGCATCAGTCCGGAGCACCTGCCCCACGTCTTCGACCGGTTCTGGCAGGCTGCCCACAGCGGCCGCGGCGGCGCCGGTCTCGGACTTGCCATTGTCAGGCGTATCGTGGAGCAGCACGGCGGCAGCGTGTCCGTCGACAGCGAGCCGGGGTGCGGGACGCTGTTCCAGATCGTGCTCCCGGACCCGTCGACCGTCGATCGGGACGAGGGCGACCGTGCTGCCGGCGACGTGACACCGCATTGAGCTCCCCGCTGTCCGAAAGGGTTCCGATCATGCCCGAGACCCTCACCCCCTCTTTGCCGGCGGCGCCGGCGGCCCCGCGCGAGGGCGGGCGGCGTGACGCGGCAGCGCTCACGCTCCGGTTCGACGAGCTGCGCCGTGACGCCGTGGCGGTCGCGGGCGGAAAGGGCGCGAATCTCGGCGAGATGGCGGCGGCAGGGCTGCCGGTGCCCGACGGATTCGTGGTCACGGTCGGGGCGTTTCGAGAGTTCCTCACCGCGTCCGGCGTCGCTGTGCGCATCGAGGCCATGCTCGACGAGCTCGACGTGGATGATACGGCGGCGCTGCAATCGACGGCCGCGCGGATTCGCGAGCTTGTGCTCGGCACCGCAGTTCCGGATGGCGTACGCGCCGCGGTCGGTGCCGCCTACCGCGGGATGGGCCCCGCCGCGGATCGGGGTGAGCCGTTCGTCGCGGTGCGTTCGTCCGCGACCGTGGAGGACTCGACCGAGTTCTCGTTCGCGGGAATGTTCGAGAGCTTTCTGAATGTCCGCGGCGAGGATGATCTGATCGCGAAGGTCCGCGAATGCTGGGCATCCGCGTTCGGCGCGCGCGTCCTCTACTACCGCGCGAAGAAGCGCGTGCCGGGTGAGGCGCTGATCGCGGTGGTGGTACAGAGGATGGTGAACAGCGAGAAGGCGGGCGTCCTGTTCACGCTGAATCCGGCGACGAACGATGACTCGGTCGTCGTGATCGAGGCCGCGTTCGGTCTGGGCGAGGTCGTGGTGGCGGGTCAGGTCACACCGGATCGTTACGAGGTCGACAAGCGGACGGCGCGACTGCGAACGAGCCAGATCGGCCACAAGGCGTTCCTGCTGAAGCGCGCGGCAACCGGTTCGAACGAGCGGATCGAGCTCGACGACGACGCGGCAGGCGCTCCCGTGCTCACGTCGGAGGAGATCGCGTCGCTGGGCCGGCTCGCGGCCCGACTCGAGTCGCACTACGGCGTGGCGCAGGACGCGGAGTGGGCCATCGAAGCGGGGTCGACGTACCTCGTGCAGACGCGGCCGGTCACGACGGCCCCCGCGCCGCCCGGAGATGCGGAGGTGGAGCCCGGCCGGATTCTCGCCCGTGGTCTGGCCGCGAGCCCGGGCACGGCGTCGGGCGTAGTGCGGAACCTGGCGTCGGCGTCGGCGGCGCACGAGCTCCAGGCGGGCGAGATCCTGGTGACGGCGGCCACATCGCCGGACTGGGTGCCGATCATGCGACGCGCGGCCGCGATCGTGACGGACGCCGGCGGCATGACGTCGCATGCGGCGATCGTGTCACGCGAGCTCGGGATCCCCTGCATCGTCGGCACGAAGGACGGCACGCGCGTCCTGCGCTCGGGGCAGCGGGTGAGCGTGGACGCCGCAAAGGGTCTCGTGCTCGAGGGCGCGGCGCCGGCGCCGTCGCCGGAACGCGGCACGCCCGGGTCGGTGCGTACGCCGGCCGCCGCACCGGTTACCGCCACGCGCGTCTACCTGAATCTCGGCGACCCGGGCCGCATCGAGGAGATGGCGGCACTGAACGTGGACGGTGTCGGGCTGCTGCGCGCGGAGTTCCTGATCCTGGAGACGCTCGAGGGCCGGCATCCACGGCTCCTGCTCGAGCGGAACCAGGGTGGTGAGTTCATCGAGCGCATGGCGTCGCAGCTGGAGCGCTTCGCCACGGCGTTCCACCCGCGTCCCGTGATGTATCGCGCAATGGACTTCCGCTCGAACGAGTTCCGCGGGCTGGAGAGCGGTGAGCGGTTCGAGCCGCACGAAGCGAATCCGATGATCGGATACCGCGGCTGCGCGCGCTACGTGCGCGAGCCGGAGCTGTTCCGGCTCGAGCTTCAGGCACTCCGGCAGGTGCGCGCGCGTTTCGACAACCTGCACCTCATGCTGCCGTTCGTGCGCACCGGCCTGGAGTTCGAGCAATGCGCGGCGCTCGTGCGCGGCAGCGGACTCGAGCCGGGTCATGACTTCGAGCTCTGGGTCATGGCCGAGGTTCCGTCGGTGAGCTACTGGCTCGAGACGTACGTCCGGCTCGGCGCCACGGGCGTGTCGATCGGCTCGAACGATCTGACTCAGCTCGTGCTCGGCGTCGATCGCGACAGCGAGCTGCTGGCGGAGACGTTCGACGAGCGCGATGGCGCCGTGCTCGCCGCCATCGGTGCGATCATCGCGGACGCCCATCGGCTCGGCATTCCCTGCTCGATCTGCGGCCAGGCACCCTCCGTCTACCCGGAATATGCGCGGCTGCTGGTGGACGCCGGCATCGATTCGATCTCGGTGACGCCGGATGCCGTCGACCGCGCACGGGCGAACATCGCCGCCGCCGAGCAGCGCCTGCTGCTCGCGCACGCGCGCGCACACCGCGCGTAACCACGTCGGGCAGCCGGGTGTGAAGGATGTCAGCGATCCGCTGACTTCACCCGGTCGCCCGGCGTGATGCGGTCGGTCGGGAAGCGGATGACCGTCTCGCCTTCCGCCAGGCCGGCGAGGATCTCCGTCTCCGCGGCCCCGCGATGACCGGCGCGCACCTGCCGCACGCGCGCGCGACCGTCCTCCACGACCAGCACGTTCCACGCGGAATCCTGCGTGAACAGCGCGCTGTTCGGTACCTTGACCACGCCGGCACCGGACCACGTGACGATGCGCGCCTCGACACGGTACGCGTCACCGATCGCGGCGGGCGGCGACAGAAGCTCGCCGATGATCTGCACGCGCTGCTCCTCCACGCCGAGCGCGGAGATCTTCGTGAATGCCTGCGGCTCGATCGTGCGCACGTGCGCCTCGAGACTGCCGCTACCGCCCCACTCCACCAGCCGCATCACTGCGCCGGGCTCGATCGTCACTGCATCCGTCGACAGGACGTCGACGACGACCTCGAGGTGGAGCGCGTCGGCCACTGCGAGCAGCGGCGTTCCCGCCGCAACCACGCGCTCGTCCGGCTCGTGCACCGAGAGTACCGTCCCCGCGACCGGCGATCGGACCGGCGTTACGCTCCCCTCGATCGCCGGCGCGACACCCAGCAGTGCAGAGCGCGCGGCGCGGACCTCCGCGCTCATCGCCGTGGCCCGTGCGACCGCGGACCGGTGCTCGCTGCGCGCCGCAGCGAGCTCGAGCTCGGCCTGCTCCATGTCCTCGCGGGAGAGTGCGCCTGCATCCGCGACCACACGCAGGCGCGCGGTGCTGCGCTCCGCCTGCTCGAGCGTGCGCTGCGCCTGCCCCACCCGTGCCGCCGCCTCCGCCTCGCCCGCGAGCGCAGCCGCGACGTTGGCCCGGGCCAGCGCGTACGCCTGCGGGTCGAGCGGCATGGGCGTGATCCGCGCCAGCACCATCCCGACACGGACGGGGTCGCCCACTCGCAGCGGGGTCCGATCGATCCGGCCGGCGACCGGTGTCGTGATCTCGTAGCGGTCGCGCACGCGCGTGATCCCTTCGGCATCCACCGTCGTCTCGAGCGGGCCGCGCGTCACGACGCCCGTGTCGACCTCCAGCGGCTCCGGCCACATCAGCCAGACCCCGAGCACCGCGGCCAGCGCGGCGGCTGCCAGCCACAGCGTCCGCTTTCGCAGCTTCTTCCAGTTGCGCCTGCGGCCGTCCGCGGACGGCGGCACGGGCGTGACCGCCGAGTCGGGCTTCCCGTTCGCGGTGGCCCGCTCCGCATCCGCGATCCGTGAGGTTCCTGCGGTCGTGTCCATCGTCACTCCCGCGTCTTCAGGACTTCGATCAGATCCATCCGGTCGAGCCGGCGCCGGACGGCGACGCCCGCGAACACGGCCGATGCGATCGCGATCAGTGCCGAATAGATGTAGGTCCGTTCGGTGATCACCATCGGGATCCGGTAGCGCTCCATGTCGAACAGCGACAGGACCAGTGCACCGAAGCCGACACCGATCGCCCAGCCGAGCGGAATCGAGAGCAGTGCGATCGCGCCCTGCTCGCCGAGCAGCAGCACGGCCACCTCGCGGCGCGTGAACCCGAGCACGCGCAGACTCGCCAGCTCGCGTCCGCGCTCCGAGAGGGCAATCCGCGCACCGTTGTAGATCACGCCGACCGCCAGAATGCCGGCGAGCGTGATTAGGAACGTGACGGAGACCATCAGGTTCTCGTCCATCTGCTCGTCGAACGTCTCGCGCAGCCGGGCAGGCGAGAATGCGCTGACGACTGCCGGCAGTCGCTTGACGCGCGCATTGAGCGCGTCGATGCTGTCGGGCAGCACGCTCAGGAGTCCGCCCGAGGCCGCGGGCGCCTCGGCGAGCAGGCGATGCAGTGCGTCGTAATCGATGTAGGCGTTGAGGCCGAACAGCTCGTCGGCCGTGGCCGCAACCGTGACGCTGTACGTCCTCCGGTTCCCCTCGAGCAGTCGCGCCTGGAGCGTGTCGCCGACATCGACGCCGAGGATCGCCGCGAGCGTAGCGGTGAGTACGACGCCCTCGGGCGGTATTCGCACGACGCCGCGCTTCTGATCGATGATGCGGCGCAGCGACCCATCGGCATGCAGGCCCGAGAGCGCCGTATTGCGGTAGGCGTGCCCGCTGCTGAGGCGAACGGGCACCGTGCGGAACAGCTCGACGAGCGTCACGCCCTCGAGGTGGTCGAGATCGTGGCGGATCGATGCCGGCTGCGTGCTGCCGAAGTACACCGCGAGATCCTCGCGCTGTACCTGCGCGAACTGCACGTCGAGCATGCGCTCGATGGCATCGTAGAAGAACATGCTGACGACGAGGATCGCCACGGAGAACGCGACGCCGATGGCGGCGGCGAGGCTGCGCATGGGACGGCGCTCGACGTTGCGCACGATCATGCGCCCCGACGCCGGGAGCAGGCGGGTCGCGCCGGTGCGCTCGAGCGGTCCGGGCCGGAACCGCAGCGGCCCCTCCGGCCGCATCGCTTCCGCCGGCGCGAGCCGGACGGCGCTGCGCACGGCACCGAGTGCGCCGAGTGCCGCAGCCGCTACGCTGACCGCGAGCGCGATCAGGATCAGCGGGGCGTCGATGACGTACTCCAGCTGCGGGAACCGGAAGAACTGGCCGTAGAGCGTCGTGAGCGCTCCGCCGAACCAGATGCCGATGCCCGCGCCGAGAATGCCGCCGACGATGACGGCGACGAGCGCGAAGCGCAGGTAGTGCATCCCGATGTCGCCGTTGCTGTAGCCGAATGCCTTGAGCACGGCGATCTGGTCGCGCTCGATGCCGACGAGCCGGCGGAGCACGATGTTGAGCAGGAACGCAGCGACGCCGAGGAAGATCGCGGGAATGACCGTGCCGAGCACGCGGTTCTGGTCGAGCTCGCCGATCACGGTCTGATGCGACAGGTGGTCGTCGCGGCCGTAGGCGCCGAGACCGCCGTACGGCTCCAGCATGCGATCCAGGCCCGCGATCACATCGCCCTCGCTGCCATCCGGCGCGAGCGCCACGGACACCTCGTTGAACGAACCTTCCATCCCGGTGACGGCGGCCAGCGCCGTGCGGTTCATGCGCAGGATGCCGAAGCGACGGTCATCGGGGAACACGGTGCCGGGCGCGAGCTCGCCGATGTAGTCGGGGGAGATCGCAACACCGACGATCTCGAGACGGCGCCAGCGACCGTTGATCACCGCACCGATCGCCGCACCGGGCACGAGTCCGTTCGCCGTCGCGAAGCTCTCGCTCACCAGCACTTCGTCGGGCCGGGCCGGATCCACGTAGCGGCCGGCGACGATGTGGATGTCGTTGAGGCCGGGCTCCGGGCGCGGCGGTATCGACAGCATGAGCCCGACCGCGGGCTCGTCGAGCCCCGGCACGTCGAGTGTGACGAGCTGCCGGATCCGCGTCTGGACGGCGGCGGCGCCCGGTATCGCCGCGATGCCACGTGCCACCGGCTCCGGCGCGCGCGTCAGCTCCGCGAAGACGTGAGCGAAGTGGTACTCGCGGTAGAACCGGTCGAGCGACTGCGTGAGCGAGGTGTACGTCCCGCGCATCGTGACGACCGTCATGACGCCCGCAGCGACGACGAGCGCGATGGACAGCATCTGCCCGCGCAGCTTCCAGAGCTCGCGCACCAGCTTGCGGTTCAGGGCACTCATGCCGGCCGACTCCCGCTCACCACTCGATCTCGTCCGGATCGAGCTTCGTCTCGTTCCACTGCTCCTCGATGATGCGACCGTCGCCGATGCGGACCACGCGATCGGCCATGCGCGCGATCGGCGCATTGTGCGTGATGATCGCCGTCGTGGTGCCGAGCTCGCGATTCACGCGATCCAGCACACGCAGCACCACGCGGCCCGTCAGCGAGTCGAGTGCACCGGTCGGCTCATCGCACAGCAGGACGTCCGGCCGCTTGGCGACGGCGCGTGCAATCGCGACTCTCTGCTGCTCGCCGCCCGAGAGCTGGGCCGGGAAATGGTCGAGCCGCTCCGACAGGCCGACGAGCGCGAGCGCCTCCTCGGGCCGCATCGGGCTGCTCGCGATCTCCGTCACCAGCGCCACGTTCTCCCGCGCCGTGAGGCTCGGAATCAGGTTGTAGAACTGGAACACGAAGCCGACATGTTCACGGCGGTAACGCGTCAGCTCCTCATCGTCCGCCTGACCCAGGTCGTGGTCGCGGAACCAGACCGTGCCGCTCGTCGGCACATCCAGCCCCCCGAGGATGTTGAGCAGTGTCGATTTCCCGCTGCCCGACGCACCGAGGAGCACCATGAACTCGCCCGCATACAGATCCAGGTCGACCGCGCGCAGCGCATGCACCTGGACCTCGCCCATGACGTAGGTCTTCGTGAGACCGCGCGCCCGGAACACCGCCTCCCTGCTGCCCGCCGGACGCGGCGCGACGCGGGATTCCACGGCGGACATCGGCACGCTCCCGCTTCACTGACCGGCGAGCCGGGTACGACGCCCCAGCGGTACGGACAGTCCCGCGAGCACGGCCAGCGCGTGATTCGTCCTCTCCCACGACACCGGCCCGGCATCGATGAAGCCGAACCCGACCGAGTATCGTCCCTCGACGAACAGCCTGGTCCGGGAGAGCGGCACTGCGAGCCCGGCCGCGCCGATCATGCTGAAGTCGAACCGTTTCACGGACAGGTCGGGATCGGGGTCGGCACAGCCGCGCGTCCCGTTCGCGCCGTCGACGATCCGGCAACCCACGCTGACGGCCGCGCCCGGACCCCCGGCGACGTACACCGCGAGAGCGTTTCGCAGCGGATGCACATCGAGGCGGAACAGTGCGGCCAGCTCGGCATAGTCCAGGTCGACGCCGAAGCTGCTGCCGCCGTCCACGACACGTACGTTCGCCCCTTTCTGCTGGTACAGCGCTTCCGTCTGGAACGAGAGTTCCTCGACGAGATGCCACGTCAGGAACAGCCCGGCGGCGTAGCCGCGCTTCCAGGTCACTTCGTCGAAGCCATCGCCGCTGAAGCTGGCGAGGCTCACGCCGGCCTTCGCGCCGATCGCGGCCTGGCCGAACGACGGCGATGCCGCAGCCAGCGTGGCCGCGGCCACGCCGCACAGCCACGCCCGGAACCGGATCGGCTTCGCGAGTCTCATGCTGGACCTCCCCTCCGGCCCGACACCTGCACATCGAAGCAGCTGCCCTCATTGAACGTATTGCGGAATGGCCGGATTCATGTCGGGTGATCCCCTAAATCGGGCGCGGAATTCCGGGCAGATGAGCGTCCGGTGGCTACGGCCGATGGTTGCGGTGCGCCGATCGTGGGGAGGCGCCCTGATCCCGGCGCGGGATCAGCGATTTGCCCACGCACGGCGCGGCCTCTGCCCGACAGCGGGCGGTTGCGGCATGTCGGAGAATGGGATGGGATGCAGTTCCGACGTCACCCGGTGCTGGAGCAGGCCATGTTCCCGACTCAGCCGCCATCGGAAGTGGAGAACCTCGCGGTTATAGGACCGGGCGAGGAGTTCGAGATCGTACGCGTGCTGCTGGACGAGGGTGGCCTAGCGAACCGGCGGTTCGGGCCGGGCCATCGCTGGCGCTGCCGGTACAGCGGCCGGGACATCATGCTGCTCGTCAGTCACACCGGTCAGACGATCAGTGTCCGGCGCGACGCAGCCCGTTACATCGAGATTCGACGCACGAATGCGCGTGCGTTGCAGGGGTGACGCAGACGGCTGATCGGGCGATCCCGGTCGGCGCGGAGGAGGGGGTAATGCCGCAGCGGTTTCTCGTAGTCGCAGTGGACTACGACGGCACGATCGCGCAGGAGGACCGGGCTGATCAGGCGGCACTCGATGCCATCGCGGCGCTGCGCAGCCACGGGCGCAAGGTTCTGCTGTGCACGGGACGGATGCTCGAGGAGCTGCGCACCGTGTTCCCGGACGTCGACCGCCACTTCGATGCGATCGTCGCGGAAAACGGCGGTGTGATCGTGATGTCGTCGGAGGTCTCGTACCTGGAGGAGCCGCTCCCCGCCGAGCTGGCCGCAGCGCTGGACCATGCGCAGATCCCCTACCGGACCGGTCACGTGTTGCTCGCGACCGACGCGGTCTTCGATGTGGTCGTCCTGCGCGAGATCGAGCGGCTGGGTCTCGAGGCACAGCTCGTGTACAACCGCGGCGCGCTGATGGTCCTGCCGGCGGGCGTGTCGAAGGGAGCCGGTCTGATCCACGCGCTCGGCCGGCTGGAGCTGTCACGCCACAGCACCATCGCGATCGGCGATGCGGAGAACGACCACTCGCTGCTGCATTCCTGTGAGATCGGCGTTGCGGTTGCCAATGCGGTCCCCGGCCTGCGGATCCATGCCGACGTGTGCCTCGACGAGCCGAACGGTGCCGGTGTCGCCGCGTTCCTGCGCGGGCCCGTACTGCGCGACGAGGTGGAGATCCATCCCGGGCGTTGGCACGTCGAGCTCGGGCGTAGTGCGGATGACGAGCCGGCGCGACTGCCGGGCTCGCGCATCAACGTCCTCATCGCCGGCGCCAGCTGCTCCGGGAAATCGCACCTCGCCGGTCTGTTCATCGAGCGGCTCGTCGCGCTCGACTACACGGTCTGTGTGCTCGATGCGGAGGGCGATCACGCCACGCTCGACAGACTGCCGGGCGTCATCACGGTCGGCGGGACCGAGCCGCTGCCGCCCGCCGCGCGGCTGGCCGGTCTGGTGCGCAATCGCTTCAGCAGCGTGGTCGCCGACCTGTCGCTGCTCGAGCCCGCGCAGAAGCGCGAGTTCTGCCACACGGCGCTCGCCGCACTCCACGAGCTGCGTCTCGATCGCGGCTTCCCGCACTGGATCGTCATCGAGGAAGCCGACCAGCTGCTGGCCGGTGGCGAGCTGCCGGTCGAACCCGGCGCCAGGCCGCCGGTCGGCTACTGTTTCATTACGCACCGCCCCGCTTCGCTCAACGCGCAGGTCCTCTCGACGCTGGACGCCGTGGTCGCGCTGCCGGGCGCCGAGCGCTACGCCCGCATTCCGTTCCTCGAGCCGGACGCCGCCGCGGAGGCCGAGCCGTTCCTGCTCCAGACGGGCGAGGCGTTGCTCGCTGCCGGCGGCCGGCTGCTCCGGTTCGAGACCGCACCGCGGGCGCTGCCGCACGTCCGCCACCAGCACAAGTACATGTATGCGCAGGTGCCGGCGGAACGGCGGTTCTTCTTCGGGTCGGCCGGCGGACATGGCGCCGCTGCGGGCAATGTCGCCGAGTTCGGCTGCGAGATCGGGCGCGCGCCGGGCGACGTGCTGCGGGCTCACCTGCTCGCCGGCGACTTCTCGCGCTGGACGCACGATGTGCTCGCCGATGACGAGCTCGGCGGACGACTGCGCGGTGTGGAGCGGTGGTTCCGCACCGATCCGGACGCGGACCCGGAAGCCGCGCGCACCGCCGTCATGTCAGCGATCCGCGACCGTTACAGCGACCCGGCCGAGGTCATCCGATTGAGCGACGCGGCCGCTCCGCCGTCCGAACGATCGGCTACGTGAGCACGGGCGTGAAGCTCGAGACGTGCAGCTGATTGATCACGTCCGTCACACCGGCAGCCGCACGCGCGGCATGCTCCGCCGCCATCCGCTCCGACCACGAGTGCACGGTTCCGCTGAGCGTGACCCTGCCGTCGATCACCGAGACGCTGACGTGATCGGCATCGATCTGGGCGCTCCGCCGGAACGCACGGTCGATCTCCTCCTTCACCTGCTTCGACCGCGCGCGCAGCCGGATGCGGATCAGGTTCGTGACACCGCGCACCGCAATGACATCGCGGACCGCACGCTCCGCCGCATTGCGCTGATAGCTCCAGTCGACATCGCCTTCCAGCGTGACCCAGCCGTCCTGGATGGTCGCAGTCACTTCCTCCGGCACGCTGACGTTCCACTTCAGCGCAGCCGCGACGGCCGTCGCGACGTCGGTGTCATCGCGCTGGAGACTGCCCGGCAGGCGCACGTCCAGATCGTTCGCGACCGCGACCACGCCCTTCACGCGCTTCGCCGCCTTCTCCGCCGCGCGCTTCTCGGCATACGTGCCCACGTGGCCGGTGAGCGTCGCGGCACCGTCGGTGACCGCCACGCCGATGGCGGTCGCATCCAGCGACCGGTCCCATGCCAGCTCGTCGAGCACGTCCCGCTTGACGTCTTCCGCCGTCCTCATGGTCACCTCCGTCCTTGCCCGCCCCCGGGTCGCTCAGATGGTCGCACCCTCGGGCCGTGCCGGCCCGACCGTCTCCGTCCGCTCGCCGACGTGCTGCACGTTGCACACGAGCACCGCCACGTCGCTGCTCCGCACCACCTTGTCCGTCACACTGCCGAGCAGCAGCCGCCGGATGCCGCCCACACCCGCAGTCGTCAGCGCGATGAGATCGGCGCCGTGCGTGGCGGCGAAGTCGACGATCGCGGAAGCGGCGGATGGGGCTCTCACGACATGCACCTCGACCGTCATCTCCGTTTCACGCAGCCGGTCCGCCAGCCGTTCGACGTACTGCTCCGCGTCGGCACGGCTCAGCGGCGGAAACTGCAGCCCCGGGTGGACCGCGAACGCCTCGGGTGCCATGTCCCACGTCAGCGGCGACACGACACGCAGCAGCGTGAAACGCGACGCGAACAGATTGCCGATATCGCGGGCGTACGGGATCACTTGCTCGGCCAGCTCGGAGCCATCGACCGCGATCACAATGTGACTGATGCCGCGATCGGCGCGTGCGGCACTGCTGAACGTGTCGTCCTGCGGCCGGATCAGCAGCACCGGACGCGGCGCCACACGCATGAAGCGGTCGGCCACGCTGCCGAGCCATGCGCGGCGCACGCCGCCGCGGCCGTGCGTCGTCATCAGGACGAGGTCGACATCCTGTTCCGTGCAGTGCGCGGCCAGCAGATCGGCGACGGAGCGGGCCGCGGGCGGCGGGTACTCCAGCGGCGACTGCTCATCCATCAGCACCCGGTGCGTGATGCGATCGGGGAGCTCGGACTCGATCTGCTCCGTGATCCGCACCAGGTACCGCTCCGCCATCGCGCCATCCGAGTCCAGCGGGAGCGAGGCGCGCACCCGCACCAGGTGCAGTCGGGCTTCGGCCCGGCGCGCCAGGGTGAGCGCGAGCGGCAATGCCTGCTCCGCGAAGGCGGAGCCATCGAGCGGGACCATGATCAGGCGCAGCATGCCAGTACCCTCCGAGCGCGTGTCCCTCCATCATGATCCTGTCTGCCTCCCGCTGGCGTAGGGAAATGTCTGAATCTGACGGGGAAAATTGCTGGCACGGTCCGCCGCTGCGCGCTTATGATCATGCCATTGCCTGCTTCTTCACGGTGATCCGGATCATGAAACGACCGAAGGGTCATGGCTGAGGAGGAGGGTGGCGCGGCCACCATCCGATCGACGATCGCGTACTTCTCCATGGAGATCGCGCTCGAGCCGCCCATGCCGACGTTTTCCGGCGGCCTCGGCATCCTGGCCGGCGACACGCTGCGGGCGGCGGCCGACCTCCATCTCCCGATGGTCGCCGTCACGCTGATTCACCGCGAAGGCTACTTCCGCCAGCGGCTGGGCCCCGCAGGCTTCCAGACGGAGGAGCCCGATGTGTGGGACCCGGATTCGTTCCTGGCGGAGCTGCCGGCCCGCGTGCAGATCACCCTGGAGAACAGGACCGTGCACGTCCGTGCGTGGAGCTACCGTGTCATCGGGTACGGCGGCGTCACGATTCCCGTCTACCTCCTCGACACCGATCTGCCCGAGAACTCGCCGTTCGATCGCACGCTCACGAATCAGCTGTACGGTGGAGACTCGCGCTACCGGCTGCTTCAGGAGGTCGTGCTCGGGGTGGGCGGCGTGCGCATGCTGCGGGCGCTCGGCCACGACGACATCCACCGCTTCCATCTGAACGAAGGGCACGCCGCGCTCATCACGCTCGAGCTGCTGGACGAAGCCGCGCGCGCGCGCGGCCGATCGTCGTTCTCCGACGAGGATGCGGCCGCGGTTCGGAGTCGGTGCGTGTTCACGACCCACACACCGGTCGCTGCGGGTCACGACCGGTTCCCGCTCGAGCTGGCGATGTCCGTGCTGAACCGGTCGGAGATCCTCGATCATCCGCACCTGTTCCAGCACGAGGGCGAGCTCAACATGACGTACCTGGCGCTCAACCTCAGCGGCTTCGTGAACGGCGTGGCGAAGAAGCACGCCGAAATCTCGCGTCTGCTCTTCGGCGAATACCGGATCCAGGCGATCACGAACGGCGTTCATGTGGCGACCTGGACTTCGCCCTCGTTCGCGGCGCTCTTCGATGACTACATCCCCGGCTGGCGCGAGGACAGCTTCAGCCTGCGCTACGCATTCCTCATCCCGGCCGCGGCCGTGCAGGAAGCGCACGAGGAGGCGAAGCGACGGCTTCTCGATCACATCCGGCTGAGCACGGGCGTCGAGCTGCTCCAGGATCGACTGACTCTGGGCTTCGCGCGGCGGGCGACCGCCTATAAGCGCGCCGACCTGTTCGTCCATGACCTGGAGCGGCTGAAGGCGATCGCGGCAAAATGGGGCCACTTCCAGGCCGTTTACGCCGGGAAGGCGCACCCCCTGGATCCCGCGGGCAAGCAACAGATCGAGCGGATCTTCGAGGCGGCGGCCGCGCTGAAGGGGCACGTCACGATCGTGTATCTGCCGGACTACGACTGGGAGGTCGCGTCGCTGATCACGGCCGGCGTCGACGTCTGGCTGAACACGCCGCAACCGCCGCACGAGGCGAGCGGAACCAGCGGCATGAAGGCGGCACTGAACGGCGTGCCGAGCCTGAGCACGCTCGACGGCTGGTGGATCGAGGGGTGCATCGAAGGAGTGACGGGCTGGGCGATCGATCCGCAGCGCGCGGACGGCGGCACGCCCGTCGAGCGGGACAGCGCCGCACTCTACGACGCACTCGAGCACACGGTGCTGCCCCTGTACTACGACCGGAAGGACCAGTTCGCCGGGATGATGATCCGCTGCATCGCGCTGAACGGATCGTTCTTCAACACGCAACGCATGATGCTGGAGTATGCGGTGAAGGCATACTCCAGGTGACCGTGCATCACCGCTGCATCATTGCGGGCTCCGAGATCGTCTCGAGCGCATCGGCCACCGCGTGCTCTCCGATCAGATCGGCATGACGGAGCACGTCCGCAGCCGCTACGACGCCGACGAGACGGCCCCGCGGCTCGGTGACGAGCACGCGCCGCACGGCGAACTGTCTCATGCGCTGCAATACCTCTCGCACGTCGTCCGTCGGCGCGACCGTCGCCAGATCGGTCTTCGTCATGGCATCGCCGCATGGACAGTCGTGGTGATGCGCCGCCGCCACGTGCCGGATCGCGATGTCCCGATCCGTGATGACGCCGACCGGATATCTGCTGCTGCGGTCGTCCACGACAGGGATCATGCCCACGTCGTGATCACGCATCAGCATCGCCGCCGCGAGCAACGGCTGGTCCGGCGTGACGCAGCAGGGGTTCGGGGTCATGATATCGACGACCTTCATGGCGCGCTCCTCGAGGACGTTGCCGGACTCCAATGCACGAGCCATCGAACGTTACCGCAACCGTCCACGCGGGGTGTCGGGAGATCCCCGATTCAGTGCGCGCCCGTCGCCGCCGCTACGTCAGGCGACGACGTACAGCAGATGCGTCGTTGATCCATGGCACGCCCGCGCGCCGGCACGGAATGTTCAGGATGAGCAGCGCGCGTCCATCAGCGGCTGACGGGAGGGTTCATGACGAGACCATCGCAGAAACATCCTGCACGGCGGGATCCGGGGGCTCCAGTCGGCCGGTACTCGCCCGCGCCGGAACCGGCGGCGGGAACGGCGAGCGGCACGCCCGTGACGGCGCGGCGGCCGCGCACGGTGTCCGACCTCATGACGCGGGATCTGGTCACGATCGCGCCGGACGCGTCGATCCGCGACCTGATCCGTGTACTGCGCGAGCACGGGATCGGGGGCATGCCGGTGGTCGACCGTGACGGCACGGTGCTGGGCACCGTCAGCAGCTCGGACGTGCTGTGGCTCGCGACCGGTGAGGCGGAGGGGACGACGGGATTCGTGACGGCCGATACCCTCGACACGCACTGCGTACGCGAGATCATGACGCCGGACGTGTTCGGTGTGGGCCCCGACACCAGCCTGCCCGAGCTGCGCCGCTTCTTCGCCCGCACGGGCGTACACCGCGCACCGGTGCTGGAGGACGGCGTGATCATCGGTATCGTAGGACTTTCCGACGTGCTGGATACGCTGCTGGCGTGATCGGCGCTCGCGCACGCGAGCGCGCCCGGAGGTCAGGAGCCGAGCGGAGCCATCGTGGATGTTCTCGCGGCGCGAGGCAGCCGCACATGGAACGTGGTGCCGCGCCCGGGCTCGCTCTCCGCCCAGATCCTGCCGCCGTGCGCGTCCACGATCGCCTTGGCGATCGGCAGGCCGAGCCCCATGCTGCGGCGGCCCGAGTCCCGGCCCTGCCAGTAGCGCTCGAACAGGTGCGGAATCTGGTCGGCGGCAATGCCCGGACCCGTGTCGGTCACATCGATTCCGATCTCGCCGCCCGCCTCCTGCACGGCGATCGTCACGCTCCCGCCGGCCGGAGTGAACTTGAACGCATTGCCGATCAGGTTCTCGAGTGCCTGGAGAATGCGGTCGCGATCGCCCTCGAGGGTCGTCCCGGAGTCACACCGCGTCTGGAACGTCACGCCGCGATCGCCGGCCGTCAGTCGGAATTCGGCCTCGAGGTCCTCGACGATCCTGGCCGGCGAATGGGATCCCTTCGCGAGCTTCAGCCGGCCGTCCTCGATGCGGCGCAGGTCGAGCAGATTCGTGATCAGCCGTTCCATCTGATCGGTGCAACTCCGGATCCCCGCAAGGTACCCGCGGCCGTCCTCATCCTGTTGCAGCCCGGCGCTGCGCAGCAGCAGGCTCGTGCCGACGCGGATCGCACCCAGTGGATTGCCCAGGTCGTGCGCGACGATGCTGACGATCTCGTCCCGTGCGCGAATTGCCTGCTGCGCTGCGGCATACAGCCGCGCATTGTCGACCGCGGCCACGGCGCGGGCGGCGAGCTCCCGGGCGAGCGTGAAGTCGTGACTGTCGAAACGCCGCGTGGTGGACAGCAGCAGGATGACGCCGTGCAGCTGATCGCGCGCTGCCAGCGGCACCGCCATGTACGACACCGGATTCAGCTCGCCGACGATCGCGCGGTGCTCCGCGCTCTGCGTCAGCGAGTCCAGCAGCTGCGGCGTGACGTCCGCGACGAGCAGGGCCTCGCGCGAGCGGAGGACCGTGGAGATGAGGTGCTCGCGGCCGCGGTCGATCGGCAGCTTCAGCAGCCGGTCTGCCGTGTCGCGGTGACGCGGGTCGCGGCACGCGACCTCGAGCCGCGTGATGCCGCCGTCCTCTCCCACCACATCGACCAGGCACACATCGGCCAGTCCCTCGACGGCGAGGGCCGCGAGCTCGCGCAGCCGTGAGCGGTAGTCGAGCGACGAGGACAGGATCATGCCCGCGCTGACCAGGAACTGCTGCGCCGCTTCCAGACGCTTCCGGGCCGTGACATCACGCAGCACGACCGTGAACAGGTGCTCGGTTCCCAGCGTCAGCTTCGAGATCGAGGCTTCGGCCGGGAACTCCTCACCGCTCCGGCGCAGGCCGTAGATCTCGCGCCGCTCTCCCATCCGGCGCGCCGAGCCGCTGCCGGCCGCGAACGCCGGAACGTGCACCATGCGATGCACGTCGCGATACCGCTCCGGGATCAGGATGTCCAGCCGCTGACCGATCACTTCGCTCGCGGTCCAGCCGAAGATCTCCTGCGCGCCGTCGTTGAACAGCACGATGCGCTGCGCATCGTCCACCGAGATGATCGCATCCGCGGCGATCGACACGATGCCCGAGTACTTCATCTCGGAGACCCGCAGCGCTTCCGCCGCGACGCGTGCCTTGAGCTGGCGGGTGAGATCGACGCCCGTGCCGACGACGTGGCGGACGGCACCGGCGTGATCGATGGCCGCGTGCAGTGTCCACAGCAGCGTGTAGGACTCGCCGTCGCGCGTCGTGCCACGGCCGTGCGATGTCGCACGCAGGCGGCCGGGACCGAGCGACGCGAACGCGCGCCGGACGTCCATCGCGCCCGGCGCCGGGACCAGCAGCTCCCACAGCGCGCGGCCGTGCACCTCCGCCTCCGACAGTCCCGTGAGCTCCTCACAGGCACGGTTGAAGCACAGCACACGCCCGGCCGAATCCAGCACCAGGGTGGGTGTCGGAGCGCATTCGAGGGTCAGATCCAGCAGGTCACCGACATCAATGTCCGCCGGCAGGTGGGGCGAGTGTGCGGCCATTTTCGACGTCGCGAGGCGCGGTATGCTACTCGCGGTAATATGCCGGCCGGCACGGCCGCGCGAAAGTGCCCGGTGCGGCCGCACTCGAGCGCGCGCCCGACGCGAACGGCGCTGCGGTGCGGTCGCAAGCGGTTCCCTACGCGGATACGGGAAACCCTGACAGCGGTGCGAGCGCGCGGAGCGGATCATTCGGAGGGAAGCGTCGGATGCTGCATGCAAAGCGGAGCGCAGGAGCGCCATGCTGCCTGAACTCGATCACCGGACGGTGGAGCGCCTGCACGCGGCCAGGCAGGGGGATCGTGTGGCGTTCGCCGAGATCTGTGAGGAGCTGGAGGAGGCACTCTCGCGAGCCGTTCGACATCATCTGACGGAAGAACGCCAGGAGGTCAGCGAGAGCAGGGTGAGGGAGATCGTCGACCGGGTGCGCGCGCTCGCAGTCGCGGAGCTGGCGGAGAAGCCGGGCGACTGGTCCACGTACGGCTGGCTGAGCTGGCTGGCGCTGCGCGAGATGACGAACGGACACAGCGCGGCGCGCGCGGCAGAATCGCGCAACGACCGCGCGGTCGACATCCGGGAGGGATGATGGTGAAGAGCGTGATGGTACCGGTGGATGCGTCGCCGTTTGCGGAGTCCGCGCTGCGGTATGCGCTGGCGCTGGTCCGGGCCGCGAATGCACGGCTGCATGTGGTGCTCGTGCACGAAACGCCCGCGCTCGTCGAGCGCGCGACGACGCTCGGCAGCGAGCTGCTCGAGCCGCAGCAGCGGCAGGCGGAGGAGGAGTACCTGGGCGCGCTGGTGGAGCGGCTGTCGACGGAAGACGGGACTGCGGCGGAGCGCTCGCTGCTCACGGGAGTCCCCGCCTCCGCACTTGCCGAGTTCGCGCGCCGGCGGAACATCGACCTGATCGTGATGAGCACGCACGGCCGGGGGCCGTTCAACCGGCTCTGGCTCGGCAGCGTTGCCGACGGCCTGATCCGGCGCTCGCGCGTACCCGTACTGCTCGTGCGGCCGACGGACTCCGGCGCGGCGCCGACCGCCGCACCGGATCGACGGGTCCTCGTCGCCGTCGACGGCTCGGAGGCCGGGGAGATCGCGCTCGCATTCGGGGCGCAGCTGTGCCGGCTCACGGGCGCCGCCTGCACCGTGATTCGCGTGGTGGTGCCGCCCGCACACGTGATCACCTCGAGGATCCCGGACACCGCGCGGATGGTGCGCGAGAAGACGGAACAGGCATCCCATCAGGCGGAGCAGTATCTGCGGAGCGTCTCGGCGCGGGTCGGCACGCTCCCCGACTCCACGCGCACGGAAGTCGTGACCGGCACGGACGTGGCCACGGCGATCCTGCGCTGCGCGGAGACGGAAGGCGCGGATCTGATCGCGATCGGCACGCGCGGCCACGGCGGTGCGGCGCGGATGGTGCTCGGGAGCGTGGCGGACAAGGTGATTCGCGGATCACCCGTGCCGGTGCTGGTCTGTCCGGCGCCGAAGCGTTGACCGGAGGAGCGGGTGGCGACGCCGTCGGTCGGATCGCGGGATGGAACCGCCGAGCGGGTCGCATTCCTCTCGGATCCGGACAGCTATGCCGAGGGAACCGGCGACGTCGAGAAGATCGAGACGCACATGGCGTTCGTGTTTCTCACCGACGCCCATGCGTACAAGCTGAAGAAGCCGGTGCGCTACGAGTTCCTCGATTTCAGCACGTTGCCGCTGCGCCGTCGGACCTGTGAGGACGAAGTCCGGCTGAACCGTCGGCTGGCGCCGGACGTCTACATCGGTGCGGTCCCGCTCGTGCGCGACGCGGCCGGCGCCCTGCACATCGGCGCCGTGGCCGGCGCCACGATCGTCGACTGGCTGGTGAAGATGAAGCGCCTGCCGCGCGACCGGATGCTGGACGCCGTGATCCGCGCGGGCGGTCCGACGGCGCGGGAGCTGGAATCGCTCGGCGCGCTGCTCGTCCGGTTCTACCGGAACGCGCCGGCGGAGCGGATCCCGCCGGACGATTACATCGACCGTCTGGACGCGGACATCACGATCGACATTCGCGAGCTGGCCGAGCGCGCCGACCATCTGCCGTTCGATCTGATCCGCGACATCGGTGCAGCGCTCGGCCGCGCGCTCGCCCTGAACGAGCGCATGCTCCGCAGCCGCGCGGTCCGGATTCGGGAAGTCCATGGCGACCTGCGGCCGGAGCACATCTGCCTGACGGAGCCGCCCGTCATCATCGACTGCCTCGAGTTCCGCCGCGACTTCCGCCTGCTCGACCCCGCCGACGAGCTGGCATTCCTCGGGATGGAATGCGAGCGGCTCGGCGCCCCGCACATCGGGCGAGTCCTGCTGCGACATTATCGGGAATCGACCGGCGACCGGCTGCCGCCCGGCCTGGTCGAGTTCTACGGCGCGATGCGCGCACTGCTGCGTGGCAAGCTCGCGATCTGGCACCTGCGGAACGGCGATCCTGCCGCCGGCGACCGCTGGACCGCCGCTGCGCACGAATATCTGCGCCTCGCGGCGCGCCACCTCGGTGTTCCGATCACGCAGGAGACGGCGACGGGTCGCTGAGCAGCTCGACGATCGAGCCGCCCGTGTGCAGCCGCCGGATCGCCTCGCCCAGCAGCGGCGCCGCATCGAGCACCACTACCCGGCGCCGCAGCGACTGCGGGATGCGCGACGAGCCGACCGTGTTCACGATGACGAGACCATCGAGCGCAGTGTCGGCCAGTGTGTCCCCGGCGTCGGCCGTGAACAGGGCATGCGTGGCGGCGGCGAAGACGCGCCCGGCTCCGTGCTCGCGGCACGCGCGTGCCGCGCGGGCCAGCGTCGTGCCGCTGCTGATCAGGTCGTCCACGATGATCGCAGTGTCGCCCTCCACCGCGCCCACCACCGCGTCGCCGGTCACGACGCCTTCGCTCCTGCGCTTCTCCAGGAATGCGAGCGCGACGTCGCGCCCGAGCGCGTGCTCGAGCGAGTCGCGCAGCGCGGCCGCCCGCTTCGCGCCGCCGGCATCCGGCGAGACCACCGTGCAGGATCCGGCGCCGACGCTCTCCGCGAAATGGCGGACGAGGAGCGGACGCGCCTCCAGGTGTACCGTCGTGCACCGGAACGCGTTCTCGAATGCCGCCTGGTTGTGGACGTCCATCGTGACCACGGCATCGGCGCCCACCGCCTCGAGCAAAGCGGCGACGTACCGGGTCGTCACGGGATCGCGCGGCTTCGTTCGACGGTCCTTCCGGGCGTAGCACAGGTAGGGCACGACGGCGGTGACGCGCGCGGCGCCTGCATCGCGCACGGCGCCAATGAAGAACAGCAGGCGGCAGAGCTTGTCGTTCGTGCTGCGGTCCGCGTCGCCGTACAGCGAATCCACGATGTACACGTCGCGCCCGCGCACGCTCACGAGCGGGCGCGTCTTGTGCTCGCCATCCTCGAACGCACGTTCCTCGTGGCCGGACTGCTCCACCCCCGCCGCGCGAGCGACCGCCTCGCTGAATTCACGCTCCGCAGTCAGCCCGAAGACCTGCATCCCCACCGCTGTCATTCTCCTCACCCTCCTCCCGGAGACGCGTCACGTCGCGTGCCACCGTCCTCGTAGGGGGAATCCGCGCACGCATGTCTGCCGCTGCCGGACTGAAGCGGCGCGGCGCCACCGGCATATTCCGCTCCATGGAGAATGTCGAGATCGCCAGCGCTCTCAGCGAAGTCGCGGACCTCCTCGATATCGAAGGCGACAATCCGTTCCGCGTCCGCGCGTACCGAACGGCCGTGCGGACCATCTCGAGCCTGACACGGCCGCTCGCGGAGATGGTCGCGGCAGGCGAGGACCTCGCAGAGCTGCCCGGCATCGGTCACGACATCGCCGGGCACATCACGGAGCTCGTGACGACGGGTCACCTGAAGCGGCTGGACGACCTGGAGCGCAAGGTGCCCGCCAGCCTCGCCGAACTCATGCGCATCGAGGGTCTCGGGCCCAGGCGGGCGCGACTGCTGTACGAGCAGCTCGGGATCCGCTCCATCGCCCAGCTCGAGAGGGCGATCCGCGAGGGCAGCGTCGCGGAGCTCAAGGGGTTCGGCGGAAAGACCGTCGCGAAGCTGCTGGCAGGTGTCCGGGCACTGCGCAGCCGACCGGCGCGCTTCAAGCTCTCGGATGCCGATCAGTACGTCCGACCGCTGCTCGCATACATGCGGAGTGCACCGGGCGTGGAGCGGGTCGAGGCCGCCGGCAGCTACCGCCGGCGCGCGGAGACGGTGGGTGACATTGATCTGCTCGTCATTTGCGCGCAGCCTGCCGCCGTAATGCGCCACTTCACGGAATACGCCGAAGTCGCGCGGGTCGAGGCGGCCGGCCGCACCCGCGGGACGGTATTCCTGAAGGCCGGACTCCAGGTCGACCTGCGGATCATGCCGGCCACGTGCTACGGCGCCGCGCTGCACTACTTCACCGGGTCGAGGCCGCACAACATCGCCGTTCGCGCGCTCGGCGTGAAGCACGGGCTGCGCATCAGCGAGTACGGCGTGTTCCGGCGCGGCAGGGCGGGCGGGCGGCCGCGGCGCATCGGCGGTGCCGAGGAAGCCGATGTGTTCGACGCTGTCGGAATGGACCCCGTCCCTCCGGAGCTGCGCGAGAACCGCGGCGAGATCGAGGCGGCCCTCGAGCACCGGCTCCCGACGCTGCTGGAGCTCGGCGACATCCGCGGCGACCTGCAGATGCACAGCACCTGGAGCGATGGCCAGGAGAGCATCGAAACGATGGCGTTCGCCGCGGTCGAGCGCGGCTATGAGTACATCTGCATCACGGACCACAGCCACGCCGCGCGCATCGCCGGCGGTCTGGATCCGGACCAGCTTGCGGCGCAGGCACAGGAGATCACCGCCGTGCGCCGCAGGCTGCACGGCCGTCTGCATCTGTTCCACGGGATGGAGGTCGACATCCTGCGCGACGGCACGCTGGACCTCGCGGACGAGCACCTCGATACGCTCGACCTCGTCATCGTGTCCGTTCACTCGCACCTGAACCTCGCGCGGTCCGCGATGACGGACCGAATCATCCGGGCGCTCCACCATCCGGCCGCGGACGTTCTCGGGCATCCGACCGGCCGGATCATCAATGGGCGCGCGCCGTGCGCGATCGACCTCGAGGCCGTGCTGCGCGCGGCCGCGGAGCTTGACGTTGCCGTGGAGATCAACGCGCAGCCGGACCGGCTCGACCTCGATGACCTGTGGGCGCGTCGCGCCCGAGACCTCGGTGTGCTCCTGGTCGTCAATACGGACGCGCACTCGGCGGCTTCGCTCGGCTTCATGCGGTACGGCGTCGATCAGGCTCGACGCGGTTGGATCCGGAGCCAGGATGTGCTGAACACGCGCAGTCTCGACGACCTCACGGCCTGGCTCGGGCGCCGTGCGAGCACGGCACGGCCTCGAGGCGGCGCCCGGCCGGGCCGCCGTCTCGAGGCGGCGCGATCATAGCGAAGCCGCCGTGAAGCTCGACACCCTGAGCTGATTGTCGACATCCTGGACGCCGACCGCGGCACGAGCCGCGTGCTCGGCTTCCATCCGCTCCGACCACGAGCGCACCGTTCCGCTCAGCGTCACGCGGCCATCCTGCACCGACACGTCGACGTGATCGGCATCGACCTGTGCGCTGCGCAGGAACGCCTTGTGGATCTGATCCCGCACGTCCTTCGGCGCAACGCGCGACCTGAGCCGGATCAGATTCGTGACACCGCGGACTCCGGTGAGCTCCCGGACCGCACGCTCCGCCGCACGACGCTGCGTCGACCAGTCGACTTCTCCCTCCAGCGTCACCCAGCCGTGCTCGACCGTACCGACCACCGTGTTCGGCACGCTCACGTTCCACTTGAGCGTGGAGGCGACGGCCGCCGCGATGTCCGTGTCATCGCGTTCATGGCTGGCGGGCATGCGCACCTCCAGCTGGTTCGCCACCGCCTTCACGCCCCTCACCCGCTTCGCCGCCTTCTCCGCCGCCCACTTCTCGGCGAAACTGCGAACGACACCGGTGAGCGTCACGGCGCCGTCGGTCGAGCTGACTCCGATCGCGTCTTCCTCGAGCGATGGCTCCCACGCCAGCTCGTCGAGCACGTCCTGTCTCAGGTCCTCACGCTTGAACATGGTCACCTCCGATGCAGCGTTCTACGTCTGCGAGGCCGCGCGCGAGCGGCGCGCCTCGTGGAGTACGGCACGGACGTCGTCGTCGGTCAGCTGCGGGAACTCGTCGTACCAGCCGCCGATCGAGCCGAGCAGGGCCGGTTGAACCAGGCAGAGCACGCGGTCGGCCTCGCGCCCGAGGCTGGCGCAAACGGCGGGGTCGGCGATCGGAACCGCCACGATCACGCGATGCGCACCCGCCGCTCGCGCCGCCCTGACCGCGGCCAGCATGGTGGCACCGGTGGCGAGGCCATCATCGACGAGGAGCACATTGCGGTCGCGCAGCGCGACCCGTTCGCCGCTCGCGCGATACAATCGCTCGCGCCGCTCCATCTCGCGCTCCTCGCGCCGCGCGATCGAGTCGATCACGTCGGACGGAACACCCGAGGCAATGCCGGCATTCACCACCCGCACCCCGCCCGGGCCGATCGCGCCGATCGCGAGCTCCGGTTGCAGCGGGTGGCCCAGCTTGCGCACCACCATTACGTCCAGCTCTGCGCCGAGGGCACGAGCGACCTCCGCGGCAACCGTCACGCCGCCGCGCGCGAGCCCGAGCACCAGCGGATCATCGAGATGCACATGGTGCTGCAGCGCCTCCGCCAGCTGCCTTCCCGCATCGGCGCGGTCGGTGAAGTTGCGAACGTACATCCCGGCCTCCTGCAGGCGATGCCTCGTTCAACGATGAGACCGGACCAGCCGCCTGACCGTAGGGGAATCGCTGAAGATCGTCGGAATCCTCCCTATCCCTCACGCGCTCCGGTATCGCTCGCGGCCAGGACGCGCGGCGTGGCGAAACGCAGCACTGCGCCCACGCCGCCGCCGCTCTCCTCCAGCAGCGCGCCCGCCTCGTCCGTCATGAGCTCGACCGTGGCCGCGTGATCCAGCGCCTGCGCGATCAGCCGCTCCGCCCTCTCCTCGTCTTCCGCTACGAACCGGGTGGTGAGGAGCAGGCGATCGATCTGCCCGAGAACGGCCGCGGCCGCGGTGGCCTCGATGCCCAGCGTGCCCAGCCCGCCGGCGCCCGCCGCATCCATCACCTGTCTCACCGCCGACTGCTGCAGCCGCTGCGTCAGCCGGGAGACGGCAGACTCGAGCAGCGGCTGGATCTCCGCCGCCGACATGGTGAGATGGAGAGCGGGCTCGACCTGCAACCGGTCGCCCGCCTCCGGCTCCAGCTGTTTCTCCAGCGCCGCTACCGACCGCGTCGGTCCGCCCAGAACGACGAGCACATCGCCGGCAATGTTCAGCTCGCCGACGACGAACCTGAGAAGCCGCTCCGACTCCAGCCGCAGTATCCGCTCGGCTGCATCCGTGGCCGTCTCGCCGCGTACGCCGCTGTGCGCCGCAGCCCGCTTCGACATGTTGCGGTCGGTCAGATCATCGATGAACTCGTCGGCACGGTGATCCACCAGCTCGGTCAGGGCGCCGGACTCGTAGCGGAGCAGCCGCGCGCGACGGCGGTCGATCAGCACGAGCATGACGGGCCGGCTCTGCTTCAGGGCGCGCAGGTACGGGCCGATCAGGATCCCCTCCCTCCACCGGACCAGGTCCGGCATGGGTGCGGGGACCTCTTCGCAGTGCCATACGCGTTCCGGCGTCACGAACGCGACCCAGCCGCGGCCCGGCAGGAACCCGCGGTACGGCTGCAGCTCGTTCTCGAGGAGCCGCCGTGCCGCTCTGAATGCATCGCGAACGTCACCCTCCAGTTCCTGCTCCTGCCGATCCAGCTGCGCCGTCAGTCGCATGCGCCAGCTGGAGCGCTCCGTCGGATCGTGCTCCTCCGCCGCGATGTACACACTCAGCACGCTC
The DNA here is from genome assembly GCA_036374995.1 of Longimicrobiales bacterium. Taxonomy (GTDB): domain Bacteria; phylum Gemmatimonadota; class Gemmatimonadetes; order Longimicrobiales; family RSA9; genus SH-MAG3. Next base: position 53,952 of record DASUSS010000130.1, read on the forward strand.
GCGTCGGACAGCTTCCGCTGCATCTCCACCAGGTCGTGAAGCGCCAGCATCTCTCCTCCTTGGTGACTCTCGAATCATGATGCACGGCACCGGGAATGCAGGCTGTCAGGCAAACTCCGCGGGCCGTGCGGTCGGGCCCCGATCGCCGACTGGCCGGGCCACCGTCCCGAGCCGGCGCTTTCCCTACAGACCGCCGCCCATCCCCGCGCCATCGTGGCTGAATAGGGGCGGGGCGCGGCTTCAGACGTCGAAGATGACGCGGGCGAACCAGCCGCCGTCCCGCCGGCGGACGTCGAGCTGGTGGTATGTGACGCCCTTGATCTCGCGGAGCGGGGCGCCGCCCGCCCGCGCGCAGTGCACGGCCGCGTCGAGCCCCCGCGCATCGGCGCGAGAGAACTCGGTGCTGACGGGGCACTCGCCCGTGCTCTCGTAGAGGTACAGCAGCTCGCGGAGCCAGTCGGCGAACAGGCGCGGCGCGTCGTCCGCCTGCAGCGCGAGGTGTCGTAGCTCCGGAGCGGTGTGATCGAGTGAGGTGATGTACCCGGTGCCGAGCAGCAGCTGGAACATGCCGTCACCGGCGGCGCGCAGCAGCTCGGCAAAGCTCGGCGCAACGACTTCGACGCCGACGTCGGCGGTGTGCTCGAGGAAACGGATGCTGGAGGCGGTCGCCATGTCGTCACGTACGCTGTGCCGGGAACGTAATGCCCGGGAATGATGCGCGCACGGACGCCGCCGCCGCGGTCGTCGGTCCCGGGCTCGAGCGGATCGACGAATACCGCTGGCGCATTCCGCGTCACGGCGCCATGCGCGTCGAAGGCCTCATCTACGCCGATGCCGCGCTGCTGGAGGACATCGGGAGTGAGGCCATTCAGCAGGTCGTGAACGTGGCGTGCCTGCCGGGCATCGTCGAGCGGTCCATTGCGATGCCCGACATCCACTGGGGCTACGGCTTCGCCATCGGCGGTGTCGCCGCGTTCGACCCCGACAGCGGCGGCATCATCAGCCCCGGCGGCGTCGGCTACGATATCAACTGCGGCGTCCGCCTGCTGCGTTCCGATCTCCCGGCTGCCGACCTGCGGCCGCAGATCCCCGCGTTGATCAACCAGGTCATGCGTGATGTTCCCGCCGGCATGGGCGCACATCACCGCAGGTCCGGGCTGTCGGAGGATGAAGTGCGCCAGGTCATGGTGCAGGGTGCAGACTGGGTGGTGCAACACGGCTGGGGTGACCCCGGCGACCCGGAGCGGACCGAAGCCGGCGGCGCGCTGGCCGATGCCGATCCGGGCCAGGTCAGCGACCGGGCGGTGCAGCGCGGACGCGGTCAGCTCGGCACGCTGGGATCCGGCAATCACTTCATCGAGATCGGGTTCGTCGACCGGATCTTCGATGCCGACGCCGCCGCCGCGTTCGGCCTGGTTGCCGGAATGACGACCGTGCTGATCCATTCCGGGTCGCGCGGCCTCGGCTACCAGGTCTGCGACGACTATCTCCAGACGATGCTCGACGTCGCCGCGCGCAGCGGCATCGACCTGCCGGACCGCCAGCTGGCCTGTGCCCCGCTCGAGACGCCCGAGGCGAAGCGATACCTGGGCGCCATGAACGCGGCCGCGAACTTCGCGTTCGCGAACCGGCAGCTCATGGCGCACCGCGTTCGTGAAGCATTCGCACGCGTGCTGAAGCGGCCGTGGACGGAACTCGGCATGGCGCAGGTCTACGATGTCGCGCACAACATGGCGAAGTGGGAGATGCACGAGGTTGCAGGGCGGGCGAAGCGCCTGTGTGTCCACCGCAAGGGCGCCACACGAGCGTTTCCCGCCGGGCACCCGGACGTTCCTGCCGCGTACCGCGGCACGGGACAGCCTGTGCTGATTCCCGGCGATCTCGCGCGCTGCTCGTTCGTGCTCGCCGGCACGGAGCGCGCATTTCGCGAGAGCTTCGGCTCCTGTTGCCACGGCGCGGGCCGGCGGCTCAGCCGCCACGCGGCGAAGAAGCTCACGAGCGGCCGGGACCTGCGCGGCGAGTTCCGCGAGCAGGGCGTCGAGGTACGCGCGTCATCGTACGCGACGATCGCGGAAGAGGTGCCCGAGGCGTACAAGGATGTCAGCGAAGTCGTCGAGGTCGTTCACGGCGCGGGCATCGGAAGGAAAGTGGCGCGGCTCAAGCCACTCGCGGTGCTCAAGGGATGACGACGATGGCGCTCACTCCGAACCTGACGGACTATGCGCGTGCGTGCGCGGAGTTCAGCTGGGAGCGTGCGCGCACGGACCTGGACGGGCTGCCGGGCGGCGCACTCAACATCGCTCACGAGGCCGTCGATCGTCACGCCCTCGGCCCACGTTGCGATCATGTCGCGATCCGGTTCCTCGACAGGAACGACCGGACGAACGACCTCACGTACGCCGCGCTGCGCGTCCGGACGAACCGGTTCGCCAACGTCCTGAGCGGCCTGGGCGTCGCGCGCGGCGAGCGCGTGTTCTCGCTGCTCGGACGCGTGCCCGAGCTCTACCTCGCCGCGCTCGGCACGTTCAAGCATGGCAGCGTCTTCGCGCCGCTCTTCTCCGCGTTCGGGCCGGAGCCGGCGTTCGCACGAATGCAGCGCGGCGATGCACGCGTGCTGGTCACGACGCCGGCGCTGTATCGCAGCAAGGTCGCACCGATCCGGGACAGCCTGCCCGGGCTGCGGCACGTGCTGCTGGTCGGCGGGACCGGGGACGACGGTGGCATCGAGGGCGCAATCGATCTCCGCGCAGCGATGGACACGGCCGCGGACACGTTCGACTGCGCACGCACGCAGCCGGAGGATGTCGCGCTCGTGCATTTCACGAGCGGCACGACCGGCATGCCGAAGGGAGCGCTGCACGTGCACGCTGCCGTGCTGTCGCATCACATCACGGGCCGTCTCGCCCTCGACCTGCACGAGGACGACATCTTCTGGTGCACGGCGGACCCGGGCTGGGTGACGGGCACGTCGTACGGGATCATCTCGCCACTCACGAACGGTGTCACGCTGCTCGTCGATGAGGGCGAGTTCGACGCGGAGCGCTGGTATCGCGTGCTCCAGGACCAGCACGTGAGCGTATGGTACACCGCGCCGACGGCGATCCGTATGCTCATGCGTGCGGGCGACGAGCTGCCGGCCGCGTACGACCTGGCATCGCTTCGCTTCATCGCCAGTGTCGGCGAGGCGCTGAACGCGGAGGCCGTACGGTGGAGCGAGCGCGTGCTCGGGAGGCCGATCCACGACAACTGGTGGCAGACCGAGACCGGCGGAATCATGATCTCGAACTACATCGCCATGCCCGTGCGTCCCGGCTCGATGGGGCGTCCGCTCCCCGGCATCGAGGCCGCCGTTGCCCGGCGCCGCGACGGCCACGTCGAGATCATCGAGGACCCCGAGGTGCAGGGCGAGATCGCGCTGCGCGCAGGATGGCCATCGATGTTCCGGGGCTATCTCGGCGATGACGAACGCTATCGCGCCTGCTTCGCGGACGGCTGGTACTTCACCGGCGATCTCGCGCGCCGCGATGCGGACGGCTACTTCTGGTTCGTCGGCCGCGCCGATGACGTCATCAAGTCGTCCGGCCACCTGATCGGCCCGTTCGAGGTCGAGAGCATCCTGCTCGAGCACGCTGCCGTTGCGGAGGCGGGCGTCATCGGCAGGCCGGATCCGATTGCCGGCGAGGTCGTGAAGGCGTTCGTCGCACTCAAGCACGGATTCGCTGACAGTGAAGAGCTTCGGCTCGATCTGCTGGGCTTCTGCCGGAAGCGGCTCGGCCCCGCGGTCGCACCGAAGGAGATCGACATCGTCGATGGCCTGCCCCGCAATCGCGCCGGCAAGATCATGCGCCGCCTGCTGCGCGCGCGTGAGACCGGTGCACCCGAAGGCGACACCTCGACGCTCGAGCCCGCGCTGCCGCCATGAGCACGCCCGCCGCCGCCGCTGCTCCTCCCGCGCTGACGGCCGATGAGGGCCGCCTCCTCTACCGCGGCATGCTGCGCATCCGCCGCTTCGAGGAGAAGTCCGCAGAGCTGTACACCCAGGAGAAGATCCGCGGGTTCCTGCACCTCTACATCGGCGAGGAGGCGGTCGCGGTAGGGGTCATGGACACGCTCCGGCCGGATGACGCCGTCGTCGCCACGTACCGCGAGCACGGTCACGCACTCGCGCGCGACGTTCCGGCCGGCCCCGTGATGGCCGAGATGTTCGGGAAAGTCGAAGGCTGCAGCCGCGGCCGCGGCGGCTCGATGCACATCTTCGATGCGCAGCGCCGATTCTACGGCGGCAACGCCATCGTGGGGGGCGGCCTGCCCCTTGCCGTCGGTCTCGCGCTCGCCGAGCAGATGCAGGGTTCATCGCGGATCGCCGTGTGCTTCTTCGGCGAGGGCGCGATGGCGGAGGGCGAGTTCCACGAGTCCATGAACCTGGCTGCACTCTGGAACCTGCCCGTGCTGTTCTGCTGCGAGAACAACCTGTACGCGATGGGCACGGCGCTCGGCCGCTCGCAGTCCGAGACCGATCTGGCGTTGCGCGCCGCGAGCTACCAGGTCCCCGCGTGGGCCGTCGATGGCATGGATGTCGTCGCCGTGCGGGAAGCTGCGCAGCGGGCGGTGGACGCGGTGCGCGGCGGCGGCGGTCCGTACTTCCTCGAACTGCTCACCTACCGGTTCCGCGCCCACTCGATGTTCGATGCAGAGCTCTACCGCGAGAAATCGGAGGTCGAGGAGTGGAAGCGGCGCGATCCGATCCCCGCGTTCGCGTCCCGTCTCGAGGCGGCGGGTCTGCTGAGCGCCGCCGACCGCGAGACCGTGGGAGCCGAGGTCGAGGCGGAGATCGAGGCGGCGGTCGCGTTCGCGGAAGCGGGCACGATCGAGCCGGTCGAAGAGCTGACGCGCTTCGTCTACAGTGAAGCCGCGCCATGAGCATTACCTACCGCGAAGCCGTGCGCGAGGCCATACGCGAAGCGCTCCACGCCGACCCGCGCGTGTTCCTGATGGGCGAGGATGTCGGGCGGTACGGCGGCTGCTACGCCGTGACGAAGGGTCTGCTCGAGGAGTTCGGCCCCGAACGCATCCGCGATACGCCACTGTCCGAAGGCGCGTTCGTCGGTGCCGGCATTGGTGCCGCGCTCGGCGGCATGCGCCCGATCGTCGAGATCATGACCGTCAACTTCAGCATGCTCGCGCTCGATCAGGTGGTGAACACGGCGGCCACGCTGCTGCACATGTCGGGCGGACAGTTCAACGTGCCGATCGTGATCCGCATGGTGACGGGCGGCGGGCGTCAGCTCGCGGCGCAGCACTCCCACAGTCTCGAGAACTGGTATGCGCACGTCCCCGGCCTGAAGGTGGTCGCGCCGGCCACGCTCGCGGATGCACGCGGCATGCTCGCGAGCGCACTCGCCGATCCCGATCCCGTCGTCATCTTCGAGCACGTGCTGCTCTACGGCGAGACCGGCGAGCTGGCTGCACCGATGACGGCCGCGCCGATCCATGGCGCGGCGGTGCGGCGTACGGGGCGTGACATCACGATCGTCGCACATGGCGGAATGCTGACGCGCGCGCTCGCAGCCGCGGAACGGCTGAGTGCGGATGGCATCGATGTCGAGGTGGTCGACCTCCGTGTCCTGCGTCCGCTCGATACCGCAACGATCCTGGAGTCGGTGGCGCGGACGCGCCGCGCACTCGTCGTCGATGAGGGCTGGCGTAGCGGCAGTCTCGCTGCGGAGGTGAGCGCACGCATCATGGAGGGCGTGTTCCGGGAGCTCGATGCGCCCGTCGGCCGGCTGTGCTCTGCCGAGGTGCCGATGCCGTACGCGCGACAGCTCGAGCAGGCGGCGATCCCGCAGGTCGCTGACATCATCACGGCCGCGCGCGCCGTCGTGGAGGGCTGACGTGAGGTCGTACTTCCCGTGTGTGAGGCCCGCATGAGCGAGTACCGCATGCCGTCGCTCGGCGCGGACATGAAGGATGGCCTGCTCGTCGAGTGGTATGTGCAGCCGGGGTCCGCCCTCCACCGCGGCCAGGTCATTGCCCTCGTCGACACGCACAAGGGCGCGATCGAGATCGAGGTGTTCGAGGATGGTGTCCTGGAGGAAATCCTCGTGCCCCCGGGGGAACGCGTTCCGGTCGGCGCGGTGATGGCGCGGATCGCGTCCGGAACGGACGCCGCGGTCGCGGCGAGCGCACCGGCGGCCGCGGCGGCCGAGCGAGCCACATCAGCTGCACCGACGGCCGAGCCTGCGGCGCCGCCCGTGGCTGCCGGGCCGCCGGCGCCCGCTGCGCCGGCGCCGGCACCGGCCGGCGGTCCATCATTTCGCGAGCCCCCGATCCTGCGCGGAAGCGGCCCGGGGGGCGCGGTCACCATCGACGACGTGCGGGCTGCGCGGGCCACGCGGCCGGACGGCGCGGCGCCGGTCGAGCCGGTCCGGGAATCCCGTCCGCGCGCGTCGCCGGTGGCGCGACGCATCGCAGAGACGCTCGGCATCGATCTCGGCACCGTGCGCGGAACGGGAGCGCGCGGCACGATCGTGCGCGCGGATGTAGAACGCGCCGCCGGCGAGCGGCGCGCCGTTCCGCCGCAGACGCCACCCGCCTCCGCCGCTGCTCCGCCACCGGAACCGGCCGGTGCTGCGGCGCCAGCGTTTACGAGCTCGATGCGGGAGGCGATCGCTGCGGCGGTGTCACGATCGGCGCGCGAGATCCCGCACTACTTCCTCGCGACCGACGTGAGCATGGCGCGCGCGCTGGCGTGGCTCGCGCGGATCAACGAGGGACGTCCGTCGAGCGAGCTGCTGCTGCCGGCCGCGTTGCAGATCCGGGCAGTGGCCCTCGCGCTCCGCGAGTTCCCGGACTTCAACGGCTTCTGGATCGATGGCGCGCTGCGTCCCGCTGCGGGCGTGCACGTAGGCATCGCCGTGTCGCTGCGGGGCGGTGGACTCGTCGTTCCTGCCATCCACGACGCGGACCGCATGCAGCCCGACGAGCTCATGCATGCACTGTCGGATGTCGTATCGCGTGCGCGCACCGGCCGGCTGCGCGGCTCCGAGGTCGCGGACGGCACGATCACCGTCACGAGCGTCGGCGAGCGCGGTGTGGAGACGGTGTTCGGGATCATCTATCCGCCACAGGTCGCGCTCATCGGATTCGGTCGCATCACGGAGCGGCCATGGGCGGAAGGCGGCATGGTCGGCGCGCGGCCCGTCGTCACGATCACGCTCGCCGCCGATCATCGTGCGAGCGATGGCCACCGCGGCGGGCTCTTCCTGTCCGCGATTGCACGTCGGCTCAGTGAACCGGAGGCGCCATGAACGAATCGGAGATCCGCGCCGTCGTGCTGCACGAGCTTCGCGCGATCGCACCGGAGGTCCCCGCCGAACAGATCCGTCCGGCCGACGATCTGCGCGAGCAGCTCGACCTCGACTCGATGGATGTGGTCAACCTGATGGCCGCGCTCGAGGACAGGCTCGGCGTGCACATCGCGGAGACCGATCACAAGCGCATGGCCTCGCTCGACGCTGCCGTCGCCTACCTGGCCGCAGCACTGCAGCACGGCGCTCCCGGGGCCACGGAACCGAACCGGCAGTAACGACCGGCCGCACTCGATGAGCGAGATCACACTCTTCCTGTGCGGAGACCTGATGGCGGGTCGCGGTGTGGACCAGGTGCTCCCGCACTCGTGCGCTCCGGAGCTGCACGAGCGGTTCGTCGCCTCCGCGCTCGATTACGTACACCTCGCCGAGCAGACGAACGGACCCATCGCACGTCCCGTCGAACACGGCTACGTCTGGGGCGACGCGCTTGCACTTCTCGGGCGGCGCAATCCCGATGCCAGGATCGTCAACCTCGAGACGAGCATCACCACCTGCGATGATGCGTTCCCGAAGGGCATCAACTACCGCATGCACCCGGGCAACATCGGCGTGCTCACGACCGCTGGCATCGACTGCTGCGTGCTCGCCAACAACCACGTCCTGGACTGGGGCGAGGGTGGTCTGCTCGAGACGCTGGACACGCTGACGCATGCCGGAATCCGCGTCGCGGGCGCCGGCCGGAACCTGGCTGCGGCGCGGATGCCGGCCGTGCTGAACGCGCGGCCCGGCGTGAGAGTCCTCGTGTTCGCGGCCGGCACGAGCGACAGCGGCATCCCGGTCAGCTGGGCCGCTCGTGGCGACCGCAGCGGGGTCCACCTGCTCCGCGACCTGTCCGACGCCACAGTTGCAGACATCGGCCACGCGGTGGAAGCGGCGAAGCGGCCCGGCGACATCGCGATCGCCTCCATCCACTGGGGCGGCAACTGGGGATACGAGATTCCCGACAGCCATCGACATTTCGCGCACGCCCTGATCGATCGCGCGCGCATCGACCTCGTGCACGGCCACTCGTCGCATCACCCGAAGGCGATCGAGACCCACCGAGGCAGGCCGATCCTGTACGGCTGCGGCGACTTCCTGGACGACTACGAGGGGATTCGCGGCTACGAGGAGTACCGCGACGATCTGGTGCTGATGTACTTCCCCACGCTCGATCCCGACTCCGGACGGCTCATCCGCCTCGAGATGGAGCCGCTGCGGATCCGCAACTTCAGACTGAGCACACCGTCATCCGCGGACCGCGCGTGGCTCTGCGCGACACTCGGTCGGGAATGCCGCCGCTTCGGCCACGACGTCCGGGCGGTCGACGGATCGCTGATTCTGGAGTGAGGCGCCCGCGGCTGGTGGGTGCGATCCGCATCGAGACACTGGCCACCGGCGGGCGTGGACGCGAGACTTGGGCGGTACGGGCTCATCGGAGTCCGCCATGTTCCGGACCTGACCTCAACCCGGGAGCCACCATGCGTGACACGCGCGTGCTCACTGCGGCGGCGATGCTCGTGCTGTCGATCTCCTGCGCCCCCACGTCACCGCCTGGCCTGTCCGGGACCGTTCCGCCGAGGGGCGTGGCGGGCGACGTCGTGCGCGTCGACGAAGCCGCGCCGTCGATCCTGGCGTTTCCGTCGGCGCGCGCCGATGAGCTGTGGCTGGCGCTGCCGGTCGCGTTCGAGCGTCTGGGAATACCGGCGAACGTGATGGATCGCGGCGCACGCATCTACGGGAATCCGAAGGTGACATCGTCGACGATCGCCGGCCGGCCCGCGCGCTCGCTGTTCCGCTGCTCGGAGGGCGGCGCGGGCGTCGCGTCCATGGCGCAGTACCGCATCGAGTTCGGCATTGCCGTGCAGCCGCGGCCGGTCGCCGATCGGGGTGCCGAGCTGATCGTTCAGACGCAGGCGCTCGGGCGGATCGTGGAAGCGAGCCGCTCCGGCACGATTCACTGCGTGTCGAACGGCGAACTCGAGAGCAGGATGAAAGAGGAGATCGAGGCCGAGCTGGAGCGCATCCGCACCTGATGCGCCCGGGCGGTGCGCTCGTCACTCCCGGTCGCCCCCGGACAGACGGTGCCTCCCCGGTGCGCCGCCTCGAGGATCTGCACGAGCTCCGTCAGCGTCTCGCGCCCGGCATCCTCCTGGTACCAGGTCATCTTGCGCTCGATCTCCCGTGATTGCGCACCGCGCGCGACGACATCCAGCCAGAAGCTCTGTAGACCGGCGGGCTGCTCGACCCAGCAGCCGCGGATCCGGTACTGTTCATCCAGCAGCAGTATCGTGGGCGTGGCGGCGCGGCCATCCGGCGTGCGGTGTGCCTCCATCCACGGCCGGCCGGCCGTGGAGTTCACGATCCGCAGCTCCAGCGTCGGCACTCCCGCGACCAGTCGGGCGATGTAGGGCAGCGAGTTGGCCGAATCGGAGCACCCCGGCTCGGTGATCGCGAGGATCCGCCACCGCCCGGCCGCCCGCGCGCGCTCCGCGAGCTCGTCGGGCACCACGGCGCCCGTCCAGGTCCGCTGCCACAGCTCGCGACGGCGATCCACCGCCGTGTAGAACGCCTCCCACGTGATGCCGGAACGGTAGAGGTCGGCCAGAGAATCGGCGGCCTGCTGCACAATCCCGACCGCGGCCGGATCCCCCGTCATCGTCGGCATTCTCTCTCCGACCGGACGCACCGGCTCGGTACCGCACAGTGCCGCCGTGAGAGCCAGGGACGCCAGGTATGCCGACATGTTCCCGTCCGTGATCGAGGTGAGCGCCACAGCCGCCCCAGTATGCCGACCGGCGCCGGCCGCCGCCACATCGGACGGGGTTCCCCCTACGGCAGTGTCGAGGGAATCCGGTCAGCACCGCGCACGCACGACGCCATCGTGACGGCATGCCCGGTCCCGGGGCTCGGGCTCTTCCCCGCCACGATGGAGGCACCGATGATCCGCCCGCCGTTCCGCCTCGCTGCCGCGGCCCTGCTGTGCGCCGCCGCCGCCAGCGCGCAGACCGTTCCGCCACCCGCGCAGCGCGCGGTGCGTCGTGACATCCCGATCACGAACACGATCCAGCGCGCGCTCGAGACCGGCACGCGCGATTCGACCGGACGACCGGGCCGCAACTACTGGCAGCTCCGGACCGACTACAGCATCCGGACGAGCCTCGATCCCGCAACCGCAACGGTCACGGGCAGCGAGACCGTCGTCATCCACAACACGAGCCCCGCGGCAATGCCGCTCATCGTGCTCCGGCTCGATCAGAACATCTTCCGCGCGAACGTGCCGCGTCTCACGGGCGTGCCGGAGATCACGGATGGAATGGAGATCACGAAGATCACGCTCGACGGCAGGAACGTGGTAATGGATGCACCGGCCGCCGGCCGCACCATCATCCGCGAGGGCCCGCCGGCGGAGCCCACGGCAACGGGTCTCGACCAGACGGTCGCCCGCATCCTGCTGCCCGAGCCGATCCCGCCCGGTGCAACGGTGACGCTCGCGATCGACTGGAGCTTCCGCGTGCCGCGCGTGGAGCGCGGACGCGGCCTGCGCATGGGCGCATGGCCCGACTCGCTCTACCAGGTCGCCCAGTGGTACCCGCGCGTCGCGAAGTTCGACGACCTCCGCGGCTGGGATGCCGAGCCCTACCTCGGACCCTCCGAGTTCTACAACAACTTCGGCCGCTTCGATGTGCGGATCGACGTCCCCGCCGGATGGGTCGTCGGTGCCACCGGCGTGCTGCAGAACCCGCAGGAAGTGCTGACTCCGACCGCGCGCGAGCGGCTGACGCGCGTCCTCCAGTCCGATGAGACCGTCACGATCGTCGCGGCCGAAGAGCGCGGACCGGGCCGCGCCACCGCAGCCGGTTCCCGTCTCGTCTGGCACTTCGTCGCCGATACCGTCAACGATTTCGCATGGTCCGCCTCGGACCGATACATCTGGGACGCAACGCGCGCCACGATCCCCGGACGCGGCGCGATCCCCGTCCACATGCTGTACACGCCCGGCCGCGCGGAATCGTGGGCGCGCGCGCCCGGCATTCTCCGTCATGCGCTCGAGTTCTACTCCGAGCTCTGGATGCCCTACGCATTCCCGCAGCTCACCATGGCCGATGGACCCGAGACCGGCATGGAGTACCCCATGTTCATCATGTCCGGCGTCGGCGCCGCGGACCACGAGGTCGGCCACGAGTGGTGGCCCATGATGGTCGGCACGAACGAGACGTGGTACGGCTTCATGGATGAAGGATTCAACATGTACATGAACACGCTGTCGCGGGCGCACGCCGCGCGCCAGCCGGCATTCCTCGACAGCCTCGGCCAGCGCTACGGCCGGATCAGCGGCAACGAGTACGAGGCGCCGCTCATGTGGAACGCGAATTTCGGCGGCAACATGTACTCGTTCCAGGCGTACTCGAAGGCGCCGCTCATGCTGTCGATGCTCGGCGGTGTCGTCGGTGACTCCGCCGTGTGGCGCGCGATGAGCGAGTATGCGCACGCATGGCGGTTCCGTCACCCGACGCCCTGGGACTTCGCATTCTTCATGAACCGCGCGCTCGACCGTGACCTGTCCTGGTTCTGGTATTCGTGGCTGTTCACGACCGACGCGGTCGACGGATCGATCCAGGACGTCCGCGCCGGCGACGGCACGGCCACCGTGATCGTGCGCCAGGACGGACAGATGCCGGCGCCGGTCGTGCTGCGCGTGGAGCTGGCGCCGACCGGCCCGCCGATCCGACCCATGTCCAACAGCACAATGCTCGGCGATGGCAGCGCGATCGTGACCTGGCCCGTCGATGTCTGGTTCGGCGGCAGCCGGACGTTCAGCGCCGTCCTCGACTTCGGCGGACGTGCCATCGAGAGCATCACGCTGGACCCGTTCGCCCGGTTCCCCGACGCCGACGTGAGCGACAACACATGGCGCCGTCGGACGACGACAGCACCGCAGTCGCGGAGGTGACGGAAGCGGATCTCGTCCGCCCGGTTTGACCGCGCGGACGAGATCAGCCACATTCCGTTCGGACCCCAGCAACCCCGCGGCGGTTTCCGCCCCATCTTCCGGCCGGCGTCGGCGCCGAACGCATCGCGAGATGCGCGCTGGAGGATGGGGTGGTTTGTTACCACCGCGCGGGGCGGATCGCGGGCCCAGTCGTTCCGACCGGTAACATGTTTCACGGAACCGAGAGGCACCTATGTGGAAGAAGGAAGAGATGCCGGAACCAATGGCCACACCGCGACGGGAGGCGCCGCCGTCATACGAGCGGACGGCGCCGGGGAAGTCATCGGATGAGCGGGCGACGATCGGCCGCTCCATCACGATCCACGGCGAAGTGACGGGCGACGAGGACCTCCTGATCCAGGGCCGGGTGGACGGCTCGGTGAACCTCAAGCAGCATGCGATCACGGTCGGACCGGAAGGCGAGGTGAAGGCCGACATCACCGCGCGCGTCATCACGGTGGAAGGGACCGTGAAGGGCAACCTGAAGGCGCAGGAGCAGGCCGTGCTGCGCAGCTCGGCCGTCGTCGAAGGCGACATCACGGCACCGCGCGTGGTGCTCGAGGACGGTGCCCGCTTCCGCGGCGGCGTCGACATGGGCGAGGGTGTGCAGGGCGGTCGGACCGGCACCGAGAACCGGCAGTCGAAGGCGTCCGAATCGACGTCCGGCGCGTCCGGATCGGCGGACAAGGGTGCGTCCGCCGGCACGAAGGACAGCACGACCCCGGCGCCGGCCCGAGCCACACCCTAAGCAACTTCGTGGACTGGCTGCGCCGCATCGCGCGCGAACCGCCGCCGGGTGCTCCGCCCTCCGGCGGCGAAGTGGTGCCGGAGGCGGTCGAAGGGGCCGCACCCGGTGTCGCCGCGCTCCTGAAGGGAGTGTCCGAGGACCGGAGCCACGCCGTGCTCGACCTCGGCCCGGCAACCGACCAGAACCTGCGCGTGTACGGCCGCTTCGCCCGGTGGGTCCGCTTTGCGGACCTGCTCGGCGATGCGGGCTGGCCGCGCGGCCACGTCTCCGCCGCCGGCCTGCTCGGCACGCTGCTGCCCCAGCCGGAGCGACCCTACGACATTGTCTTTGCCTGGGATGTCATCGAGCGCTTCTTCCCCGAGGACCGGCCGCGCCTGATCCAGCGCCTCGCCGAGATCACCGCAGGGGACGCGAGGCTCCATGCGCTCGTGCGCGCCGCGGAGGACGTCGCCACGCGACCCCTCCGCTTCACGCTCCTCGATGTCGACCGCATCCGCTACGAGGCCATCGGCACATCCCGACTGCCGCCCGCCCGCCTCCTCCCCGCGGACATGGCGAAGGTGCTCGCGCCCTGGCAGGTCGTGCACGCCTACAACCTGAAGATCGGACTGCGCGAGTACGTGGCCGAACGGCGCTGACGCGCCGAGCACTTACTGCACCGGCAGTCCGCTCGGCGCGGTCGCCGGGACGAGCGCGGTGCCGAGCACTTACTGCACCGGCAGTCCGCTCGGCACGGTCGCCGGGACGAGCGCGCTCAGATCGCGCGCCGCAGGATCCGTCAGCGACTTCAGGAACGCGACGAGGTCCTGCATCTGCTCGTCCGTGAGGTCGAGCGGCGCGCGCAGCCGGTGGTCCAGCGTGGCCAGGACCGCATCGACCGTCGCATCATCGCCGTGATGACTGCCGGCGAGCGCAGGAGCGTGCACGAGGACATCGTAGCTGCGCAAAGCGGTCGGCACGTCGTTGTAGTGCTCGACCACGGCCTCCAGCGTGGAGTACGCACCGCTGTGCATGTACGGCGCGGTCAGCTCCACGTTGCGCAGCGGCGGTGCGCGAAAGCTGAACCGGTAGAAGTCGTTGTCCTGCACTTCGCCGCGACCGAGGTCGAGCGGTGGTTCCTTCCGCCCGCCCGGCCCGATCTGCGGCGCACCCACGTTCGCAAACGTCTGCCCGCCCAGGAACGGTCCGCTGTGGCAGCTGCCGCACTGTGCGGGACCGAAGAACAGCAGCGCACCCCGCTTCTGCGCCGTGGTCAGCGCGGCATCATCGCGATCGAGGTATCGATCGAACGGGCTCCTCGTCTTCGTGAACGCCTGCCGCTGGAACGTCGCGAGTGCGAGCGCGGCGTCCTCGAAACGAAGCGTGCTCGCCGGCCGTCCGGGAAACGCCGCGCCGAACAGTGCGACATACTCCGGATACGCCAGCAGACGCTGCATGATCGCCCGCCAGATCTCCGTCTCCTGACCCGGCCCGAACGCGGCGAGCTCGTTGGGGTGGCCGAACACGTCCGTGTCGCCGGCGTTGCCGAGCATCTCCGCGCGCGTGACGACCGGCAGCATCGCCTGCGCGACGAGCACGTTCGACACACCGGCCGGCGGCACGGGGCCATCCTCGACATGTACGGTCCCGAACCCGAACCCCGAGAGTCTACCGTCCCAGAACATGTACGGAAGTCCGAGTCCGGAGTTGAGCAGCGACAGCGCACCGCGCGAGACGAAATCCCGCCCGGGCCCGGGCGTGCGACCCGTTCCCGTTCCGGTGCCGCCCGTGCCGACGGCGAGCGGCAGCGCGTCCCCCAGCGACGTTGCCGGATGATGACACGTCGCGCACGAGATGTCGCGGTTGCCGCTCAGCACCCGGTCGAAGAAGAGTGCACGGCCCAGCGCGACGAGCGCCGGGTCCTGCTGCGGCATCCCGCCGATCGGTACCACACCCCAGCCGCCAATGAGCTGTCGCAGCTGCGCGTCGAGCGAGAGCGGGGGCGGCTCGGGCGCTGTCGTCGATTCGTCGCACGCCGCGAGCGCGACGAGCACGAGCGAGAGAGCGAGCACGCAACGCTTCATCGTCGCCTCCCGATCAGCGCAGCGGAAGCGAGAGCGAGATCTCATGCGTCGTCACCCGCACCTCATCGAGCGTCAGCGGTCCGCTCGGAGCGACGAGAATGTTGCTCCCCGAGAGTGCGACATCGCCGCGCAGGAACCCCGGATTCGCCACACCCGGCCGGCCCGTGCCGTGCATCACGCTGCCACGGTAGCGCAGCTCCAGCTCCGGAAACGCCAGCGACAGGCCCCACGTCGGCTTCCACTCCACCCAGCTCTCCTCCAGACGACGCGACGACAGCTGCACGTGATCGCGCTGCCGCAGCCAGTAGTGGAAGCGGCGCACATCGAGACCGAGCTGCAGCCCGCCGCCGACGGTGCTCGACACCTCGAAGCGCTGATCGAGACCCATGCGCACCGCCGCGTTCGCGAAGCGGAACCGGTTCTCGATCGTCATCCCGCCCGCCGCGATCGTGTCCCCGTTCACGACCTCGACCGGCGACTCCGCATCCGCCCACGTGTGGCTCCAGATCGGCTCGAACAGCACATCGATGCCGAACGTCGCCGACGCGAACGTGCGCGCCGCGCCGACGCCGACATTGAATGCGCTCGAGTTCCCCGGGTCCCGCGGGATGTTCATGATCTCGTAGTTCGGGATCTTCGGATGGTCCATCCGGTTCGCCGTCGCCAGCCACCCCAGGCGCCAGCCATCCGCCGTGATCGGACCCTGATACGCGAGGTGGAGCCCCCACGTGTTCGTGCGGTCGTGGTTCCGCTCCAGCCGCGTGCGCGTCGCGAACTGCTGCTGCCCCGGATCCCAGAACGTGTCGAGGTAGTGGACGTCGTGCTTCGTCGCGAACCGGTTGTGCAGAACGAGCGCCTCCAGCGAGCGATCGCCCGGCCACTCCTTCAGCACGCCCAGCCGCACGTCGAACGCGTGGCCGAACTGCTCGATGCCCGCCGCACCGCCGTACAGCATGTCCACACCATCGATCGCATTCAGCCGCGACCACAGTACGCTGCCGCCCACCGAGAGACCGCCCGCGCCAAGCTCCCGCCCCGCCGTCGCGAACGCATACGTGTTCACGTTGCTGGAGCGGTTGCGGACGACCGGATTCGGGTCGACGATCGACAGGCACACCGCACACGGATTGCCGAACCCGACCCGCTCGCTCGGCTCCACCTGCTGCACCGCCACCCACACGCCGCCGTGCCACGAGTCCGCCTTCGTCAGCGCACCGAGCGGCAGCGTGCGCCCACCGCCCGCATCGCTCGATACGCTGTACACGCTGGGCGAGCCGAAGAAGCGCGTCGCACGCAGACGCGCACCCGCCGCCGGGTTCGTGAACGGATCGAGCAGCGAGTCCGTCAGTGCCATCGAGACACCCCCCATCGACATCGTGCTGGACGGGAAGATCTCGAACTGATGGGATTGCGAGACCGGCACCGTGCGGATCGAGATGATCTGCGCCGATGCGGCCGTGCCGCACCCCAGGAGCAGGGCCGCGAGCGAGAGGCTGCGCTGGATCATAGGGCACCCCGGTGGAGGAAGGATTCATCCGGGAATACCTCCGCACCCGCCGTCCCGTCACATGCTGCGGACCACGCTTCATTCTACGGTTACGGCCCATCCGACCATGTACGTGCCCCGTCGCGCGGCTCATATTGCCGCCCTGGCCAGCCGTTCCTGACGGTTTCGTCCCTGCTCGAGCCTCTTCCGCGTTGTTCAGATGTGAATAGCCGCTGTTCAGATGAGCCTTAACCGTAGAATGGAGCCAGGTCCGCACGATACGGGTGACGCGGCCGGCCGAACCGGGGTACTCATAGTGTGAGAGAGGAAAGCGACGAGCTGCTCGTGCGTCGCGTGCTGGCCGGTGATACGCGCGCCTATGCTCGACTCGTGGAACGGTATCGCGACCGTCTGGCGCGCTATGCCGTGCGGATGCTCGGCGATCTCGCGGACGCGGAGGACGTGGTCCAGGAGACGTTCCTGCGCGGCTTCCGCTCTCTCGAGCGGTGCAGGCCCGACGGCTTCGGCCGCTGGCTGTTCGGCATTCTGGTGAACCGGTGCCGGACGCACGCGGCGCAGCGGTCGCGGCGACGCGAGCTCGTGGTCAACAACGAAGCGGCCGTCGCGAACGCTTCGGTGGAACGCGCGGAGCCGCAGGAGTGGCAGCAGGCGATCGAGTGGGCGCTGGAGCAGCTGTCACCGGATCAGCGGGAGGCGTTTCTGTTGAAGCATGTGGAGGATCTCAGTTATGATGAGATGGAGCAGCTCACCGGGGCCCGCGTGCCGGCTCTGAAGATGCGGGTGTTCCGGGCGCGTGAGGAGCTGCGACGACTGCTGATGGAGACGGTACGTGGCTGAGGAACGCAGCATGGAGCGGCTCATCGAGACGCTGAAGGAGCCGGTGCAGCTGAGTCCGGACTTCGACGCCCGTGTGCTCGCTGCGGTCGAACGCGTGGCGGAGGATGCGCATCGTACGCGCTCGGTCACGTCGATCGCGGGCTGGCTGCGCGGGAGGACGATCCGGCTGAGTCCGCTCGGCGCGTCCGGCCTCGCGGCTGCGATCGTGGCGGCCGTGCTCATCGGGAGCAGTATCGTCGATCGGGAAGCTGCACCTGCGCCGCCGCGGCCGGCCGCGGCGGGTGATCAGGTGCAGATGACGCAGTTCGTGCTGGTTGCGCCGGAGGCGCGGTCGGTCGCGGTGGTCGGCGACTTCAATGACTGGAATCTGTCGGCGACCCCGCTCGTGCGCGAGGCGGGCGATGGCATGTGGTGGATCACGCTGCCGCTGTCGCCCGGCAGGTACCGGTATGCGTTCGTGGTCGATGGCACGACGTGGCAGAGCGATCCGGACGCGCCCGCGGCGGAGGATGAGTTCGGCCGGCCCAGCTCGGTCGTGAGCATCGGAGGCGCATGACGCACCGACACGGACCGTTCACGCTCGCGTTCTGCCTGGCGATGCTCGCCGCTCCCGCGGCTGTGGCCGCGCAGGAGGCGCGGCTCGTCGGGCGTCTGCCCGATGCGCAGCGCACGCAGGTCGATGCGATCCTCGTCGCCGCACGGTCGGCCGGGCTTCCCACCGAGCCGCTGGTGGATCGCGCACTCGAGGGAGCGGCGAAGGGCGCACCGCCCGACCTCATCGTGTCGGCAGTGCTGCGGCTCCGCGGCGAGCTCGATCTCGCGCGCGGTGCGTTCGGGGACACCGCGTCGGCAGCCGAACTGACGGCGGGCGCGAGTGCGCTGCGTGCCGGTGCGACGCCGGTCGACCTCGCGCGCCTGCGTCAGCTACGTCCCGGGCAGCCGCTCACCGTGCCGGCCGGCGTGCTGGCCGACCTCGCCTCGGCGGGTGTGCCGATGGCAGCGGGTCTCGACGCGGTGCTCGCCATCGCGGAAGACGCGGCGGACGCGGACTACGTCGCATTCCGGCGCAATGTCGAGCGCGACATTGCACTGGGCGCCTCGCCCGTCGCGGCGGTCGGCGTTCGACTCCGCGCCGTCAGCGATGCCCTCGCCTCGACGGGTGGAGACAGGAGCGTACCTCGAAAGCGGAAACCATAGACTCGCCCTCAGGGTGACGATCCGCCGGCGGCGCGCTGTCGCGACGCTTGCGGCGTGTTGCTCCTGCTTCGGATCGCCGCTGGACGCGCAGACCACGGCGACCCTGGACGTCAGTGCATCCTTCGTCGAATACGACGGCTTCCTGCCCTCGGGAGCCGCCGTGTTCTCGTCTGCCCTGCGGCATGACGGCCGCAGCGTATCGGCCGGCGGTGCGGCCGGCTGGACCGTCTTCGAGTCGGGCAATCAGATCCTGCAGGCCACGGCCGCCGCCGCGTGGCTCAACTCGCCCCGCTCCGATCGATGGCGGCTGGAGCTCGCCGCCGCGTCCGGCATCTCGAAGTATGCCGAAGAACCTGTCTCCGGCCACGTGCTCGGCCGGACGCGACTCCATCTGCTTCGTGAGCGCACCGGCGGCTGGCTGAGCATCGCGACCGGCTCGTCGAGCGGCGACTCCGCCGGCGTCCCGCTCGAGCTGAGCGCCGCCGCGTGGAGCCTCCAGGAGGACCTCACGCTCGTCGGCACGATCGCGGCGGTCCGGCTCGCGCAGTACCGGCACATGGATCTACAGGGCACGGCCCGCTGGACACGCGCTCCGGTCGAGCTCGAGATCCGGTTCGGCGCACGACCGTGGACCCGCCCGACAGCGGAATGGAGCGGACTATATGGAGACGCATCGCTCCTCCTGTCGCTGGGACGGCGGATCAGCGTGGCCGTCGGCGGCGGCAGCTATCCATCCGATCCGATCCGCGGCCTGCTCGCTGCCCGATACGTGAACGCCGGAATCCGTGTACGCTTCGCCGGCGCGGACGCGGGTCAGACATCCGCCGCGGCCGCGACGATCGCAGCCGTGCGCCGCCTCGCACCGGACGACACGCGGCGTGCGCGACTCGAGATCGCTCCGTCGGGCAATCCGCGCACGATCCGCGTGTACGCGCCGGGTGCCCGTACGGTCGAGCTGATGGGGGATTTCACCGACTGGCAGCCCGTCGCGCTCATGCGGGGCGATGTCGGTGCGTGGGAGACCCGCCTGCCGCTTGCGGCGGGCGTCCACCGCGTCAACGTCCGCATCGATGGCGGCGGCTGGATCGTCCCTGCGGGTGCCAGGCCGGAATCGAGCGAATTCGGCGGTCAGGTCGGCGTCGTGGTGGTGCGTTGATTGCGCCGTACGATTCGCGTCGCACTCGGGCGGCGCGGCGGGACGGATCGGCAGCAGACACCGCGATGAGGAGGTCATCATGTCGATCATCACAATGTCCGAACTGACACGGCACGGAGTCGCACGGCGGGCCACGGTGACGGTGGGCGACGAAACGCTGCGCTTCCAGAATCTGGGTGTGTGGCTGGATCCGGCCGAACGTCTGGCGCACCTCATGGACGCCGGGATGCGGTTGCACCTGGCGACCGTACCGCTCGATACGATCGTCGTCGAGTGGGATGATCTGAGCCCCATCCGCCGCGCGGCGCACGTGCGATGACAAAGGGGGGACGCATGGCAACAGCAGACGCACTCCAGCGGCACGTGCTCGACGAGCTGGCCTGGCAGCCCGAGCTGAAGGCCGCCGCGATCGGCGTGTCGGTCGAGAGCGATGGCGTCGTCACGCTCAGCGGTCACGTGCCGAGCTACCTCGACAGGAAGCTGGCCGAAGCCGCCGTCAAGCGGATCGCGGGGGTGAAGGCGGTCGCGAACGAGCTGCAGGTCCGGCTCGCCGGTGCGGCCACGCGGAATGATACCGACATCGCCGAAGCCG
This sequence comes from Longimicrobiales bacterium, assembly GCA_036374995.1. Classification (GTDB taxonomy): domain Bacteria; phylum Gemmatimonadota; class Gemmatimonadetes; order Longimicrobiales; family RSA9; genus SH-MAG3. Next base: position 74,394 of record DASUSS010000130.1, read on the forward strand.
CGGTCGCCGCGCTCCAGTGGAACGTCGCGGTGCCGGACGAGCACATCGGTGTCGTCGTCGATCACGGTGTGGTGACGCTCGAGGGCACGGTGGACTGGCGGCACCAGCGCGAGGCGGCGGAAGGAGCGGTCCGCGTGCTCCAGGGTGTGAAGGCCGTCGAGAACCGGATCGCGATCGCGCCGGCCGCGCTGCGGTCGGACATTGCCCGTGACATCGCGGCCGCAGTGCAGCGCAATGCCGCGCTCGCCGGCCAGCACATCAAGGTCGACGTGGTGGACGCCACCGTCGTGCTGCGCGGCAGCGTGCGCACGCTGGAGGAACGCGAGGCCGTGGAGGAGGCGGCATGGCGCGCCGCCGGCGTGACCGAAGTGCAGAACCTCCTCGACGTCCTGCGCCCCGACGAGACCGACGAGCTTCTCGCCCGACTGGACAGCGGACTCGAGCGCTGACGGCGAAAGCCGATCGGGCGGTCGCCGGTCGGCGAACAGCGTCGGACCTGGCACCCCTTTTTCCAGTTTGCCCATCCGCCCATGCCACCGTCCCGGCGGCCGCCAGCTTCACCGCAGAACCGCCCGGATATCGCATGGCTGGATGGGCAAACT
>DASUSS010000131.1:0-8641 GCA_036374995.1 Longimicrobiales bacterium
TGCTCGCCATTCAGAGGTGGTGGGTCACGGACGCCGCAACGGGGGGAGCGCCGGCACAAAGTGATTCAGCGGCCCGTTCCCCGCTCCCAGATTCGGCGCCTGCGCAATAGCGCGGTGGACGAAGTCGAGTGCGTGCTCGACGGCGGTGTCGAGCGGCAGCCCGCGCGCGAGCAGTGCGGCGATCGCCGCCGACAGCGTGCAGCCCGTGCCGTGCGTGCTGCGGGTCGCGAGGCGCGGCCGGCAGAGCTCGCGCGTCGTTCGACCGTCGAACAGGACATCGACGACCGTCTCACCGGCGAGGTGGCCACCCTTGATCAGCGCGGCGCCGGCACCGGCCTCGACGAGGTGCTGCGCCGCGCGCCGCATCGAGTGTGTATCCTGCACCGCGAAGCCGGCGAGGATCGTGGCCTCATCGAGGTTCGGCGTCACGAGCGTACAGAGCGGCACGAGCTCGCGGAGCACGGCGTCCGCGGCATCCTCGTCGAGCAGCCGGTCCCCGCTGGTCGCCACCATGACCGGATCGAGAACGTAGTTCGGCAGGGCGTGCAGTCGGAGCGCGTCGGCGACCGCCCGCACCAGCCCGCGCGTCGCAAGCATCCCGGTCTTGCACGCGGCGGGGGGCAGGTCCTCCGCCACCGCGGCAATCTGTGCCGTCACGATATCGAGTGGAACGGCGTGAACTGCCCGGACCCCCAGCGTGTTCTGCACCGTGATCGCGGTGATCGCGCTCGTGCCGAACACGCCGAACGCGTGGAACGTCTTCAGGTCGGCCTGTATGCCCGCCCCGCCGCCACTGTCGCTTCCGGCGATCGTGAGGGCGACGGCGCGCCGGGAGGATTGCTCTTTCATGGCGAGTAACGTACAGCGAACGAGCCGGTGTGGAAGGGGCTCCACACCGGCTCGTCCGTTCCGTGCGGTCGGCGCGCTACCGCGGCGGTGCGGCGTACCGCTGGAGCCGCGACTTCATGGAGCTGTAGCCGCTGTCGTTCGTACGGCCGCTCCGCTGACTCGCCGGCAGCCGGTTGATGTACGACTGCGTGTTCGCGATCCGGTCCTCCGTCAGCGGGTGCGTCGAGAACCACTGCTGCACCGTGCCCGGCGAGCGCTGCCGCTCCGCGATCAGCACGTTGAAGAACGTCGGCAGCCCCTGTGGGCTGATGCCGGAGCGCGCCAGCAGCGGTACCGCCACTGCATCCGCCTCGTTCTCCGCCTCGCGGCTGTGACGCGCGAAGTACAGGTTGCCGCCCACGCCGATTGCCGCCTGCTCCAGGCCCGACGGCGCGCGCCCGAGCAGCACGTAGCCGAGCGTCAGCGCGAGGTTCGCACCCTGCATCTGCTCCATCTGTTCGACGCCGTGGCGCTGCTCCACGTGTGCGATCTCGTGCGCCAGCACGCCCGCGAGCTCGGACATGTTGCGCGTCCGCTCTACCAGGCCGCGGTTCACGTACACGTGGCCGCCCGGGATCGCGAACGCGTTGATCTCCTTCGCGTTCACGATGTAGAAGTTGTAGTTGTACTGCCGGTTGCCGCGCGCCGCGATCGACCGGCCCAGATTGTTGACGTACTGGAGTACGGCGGCATCGTTGACCATCGGCAGCTGCCGATTGATATCGGCCGCATACTGCTGCCCCATCTGGACTTCCTGCTGGCGCGATATGCCGCAGGCGCCGACAGCCGCCGTGCTGCCGGCCACGAGAGCCAGCATGGCCGGCCTCCGGAACCATTGTCTCACGCGAATCATCGGCGTCTGTGCTCCTCCGAACGGATCATCGGGAAGCCGCGCACCGCGCGCGGCGAGACGCGCCCGGCGCGCCTTTCCCGCAATAGCTGTAACCTCTTGGGAGCAAACGCCGTTCCACGAATCGCGCGATGCTGAGCCGAAGTCAGGAAAGCCGCGTGCTCGCACTCCACAGCAGGCGCGGCAGGGAGAAAAAGGGCGAGTTCCTGATCGAGGGCGTGCGCCTCGCGGAGGAGCTGCCGGGCTCACCGGTTGTCCCACGGCTGGCTCTCATTTCGCCCTCGCTGGAGGACACTCCCCGCGGACGAGAGCTTGCACGCAGGCTGCGCGCCGCGGTCGAGACAGTCGAGGTGACGGATGCGGAGCTGGCGCGACTCGCGACCACCGAAACGACGCAGGGCGTGCTGGCCGTGGCCGCCATACCGCGTCCCGTTCTGACGGACGTCCGGATCACGGACGACACCCTCGTCGTGGTGCTCGACGCAGTGCAGGATCCCGGGAACTTCGGCACGGTGGTGCGCAGCGCCGACGCGTTCGGTGCTGCGCTGATCGCGGCGCTGCCGGGAACGGTGGATCCGTGGAACCCGAAGGTCGTGCGCTCGGCTGCCGGCTCGTCGTTGCGCGTGCCGATCGTCGAAACGACTCTCGACGTGCTTCTGTCGCATCTGCGCGCGAGCTCGTGTGCGTTGTTCGGCGCGGACATGAGCGGTGATAGCGTCGAGGAGGTCGACAGCACCGGGCCGGTCGCACTGGCGCTCGGCAACGAGGGCGCAGGCCTCAGCGAAGCGGTCCGCGATGCGTGCGACCGGCTCGTGTCCGTGCCGATCCGCGGACCGGCCGAGTCGCTCAATGTCGGCGTCGCTGCCGGAATACTCATGTACCTGATCTCGAGACGGAAGTGAGCTGATGCCCGAGTGGCTGGTGTGGGTCTTTGCCGGTGCCGTGGGCGCAGCCGTCGGCTCGTTCCTCAACGTCTGCATCTACCGGTGGCCGGCGGAACAGTCGGTGATCCGGCCGCCGTCACGCTGTCCCGCGTGTGAACGGGAGCTGTCGTGGCGGGACAACATCCCGATCTTCGGGTGGCTGCTGCTGCGCGGGCGCTGCCGTTACTGCGGTGCGGCCGTGTCGGTGCAGTATCCGCTGATCGAGCTGGTGACGGCACTGATCTGGATCGCCGCGGTCGTGCGGTTCGGCGTCACGTTCGATGCGCTCCACTCCGCGATCTTCCTCACGATCCTGCTCGGCATCGCGATGACGGATGCGAAGGAGATGGTGATCCCGGATCAGTTCACGCTGGTCGGCGCGGCCCTGGGCATTGCGCTCGCGTTCGCGCCTGGCGGCCTCACCGTGACCCACGCCATCATGGCCGCCGTGCTCGGATACCTGCTGCTCTGGGGCGTGAAGCTCGTTGCGGAGAAGGCCCTGGGTAAGCCCGCACTCGGAGTCGGCGACATTCACATGATGGTGCTGGTCGGCGCGTTCCTGGGCGCGCCCGGCATGCTGCTCACACTCATGCTCGGATCGTTTCTCGGTCTGGTCATCGGCGTGCCGCTCACGTGGCTGCGCGGGCGGCTCCAGTTCATGGGCAGCTACCTGCCGCTCGGCACGTTCCTCGCCCTCGGCGCGGCTGCGGCACACGTCTGGGGTGATGTCATCATCGCCGCCTACCTGGACCTGATCGGCCTGTGAAGCCGGCGCGCCGCTAGTCGTCGAAACGGGCGGCCGAAAATGGATCGAGTGCCACGGGCGGCGTGCCGCCGACGAGCAGCTCCGCGATGCACGCGGCCGTGATCGGCGCGAGGAGGATACCGTTGCGGAAGTGTCCGGTCGCATAGAACAGCCCCGGTACGTCCGGGTCCGCACCGAGGATCGGCAGACGATCGGGCGTTGCCGGACGGAAGCCCGCCCAGGTCTCGACGAGCGGCAGGTCTTCGATGGCGGGGAGCACGGACGCCGCGGCTGCCATGAGCTGCGACAGTCCGCGCGGCGTCGGGCCCTTGTGGAACCCGACATCCTCCACCGTCGCTCCGACCAGCAGACGACCATCATCGCGCGGGATGACGTAGCACTGTCGCGTCAGCACGACCTGGCGCAGCAGCACCTCCGGGCGCTGGGCGCCGCGCACGCGTCCGTCCACCGCGAACATCTGACCCTTGATGGGATGCACCGGGATCACGCGCGGCAGCTCCTCGATCTGACCGCTCCACGCCCCGGCCGCGAGCACGACCTTCTCCGCGTCGATGTGCTCGCCCGAGGCCAGCCGCACGCCCGCGACTCTGCCGCCGCGTGCGATGAGCGCCGACGCGGGATTCGCGCTCCGGAAGATCACGCCGGTCGCGGTCGCGCTCGCAATGAGGGCCTGTGCGAGCAGCCGGTTGTTGACCCGATGATCCCGACCGATGCGCAGCGCGAGCGTCACGCGGTCCGACAGGGCCGGCTCGAGCGCGCGGGCCGCGTTGCCATCCAGCTCGGTGACATCGAACCGAGGTCCGAGCGGTGACGCCGCGACCGCGTGCAGCTCGTCGTCCATGTCGCCGAGCGATACCTGCAGCTTGCCGCTCGTACGATACTCGATGTCGATCCCCGTCTCTTCCCGCAGCGTGTGTGCGTAGGACGCGAACCGCTGCAGACTCTCGTCGGCAAGCTCCAGAAACGGGCCCGCTCCCGCCGCGTCTCCGAGCGGGCTAAGCATCCCCGCCGCTGCCCACGTCGCCCGCCGGCCCGGCGAGTCCCGCTCGATCACGATGACGCGCAGGCCGCGCGCGGCTGCCTCGCGCGCAATCGAGCAGCCGATCACGCCCGCGCCGATGATCGCGACGTCAGCCTCGTTCCGCTTCATCCGCCGGTGTCCGGTGCGCCGATCCCTTCCTCGAGATACGACCGGCTGAGCTCCACGTAGTGCTGCGCGCTGTCGCGCACCCACCGCTCCGACTCACCCGCGAGCTGCTTGCGCACGCGCGCCGGAGCCCCTGCCGCGAGCGTGCTCCGCGGCACGTGCATCCCTTCCGGCACCACGCTCAGCGCCGCCACCAGCGCGTACTCGTCGATGATCGCGCCGTGCAGGATCACCGCGTTCATGCCGATGAGACACCCGCGCCGGATCTCGCAGCTCTCGAACACCGCGCCGTGGCCCACCGTCACCTCGTCTCCGACCAGGGTCGGACCGCGAGCGCTCACGTGCAGCACGCAGTTGTCCTGCACGCTCGTGCGCGCGCCGATCCGGATGCCATGCTCCGGGTGATCGCCGCGCAGCACGGCACCGAACCAGATCGAGGATTCCGGCCCGATCTCGACATCGCCGATAAGGACGGCGGTCGGCGCGATGAAGGCCGTCGGATGGACGCGCGGCGTCCGGCCGCCGTAGCTCAGCAGCATGCCCGGACCGGCGGGACCGGCGGGACTTGCGGACGCGGCACCAGAATTCCGTTATGGCCGACGGGAGCATGACACCGCCCCGCGGCTGGATCTGCTGCATTCGCGCAGGTGAAAGCGGAGTGCGGGACTGGTGTTGCGCCGCCTGCCGGCGGTCGGGGCGATGTCATTTCTTCTCGAGTCATAACGGAATTCTGGTGCCGCGTCCGCCGGTCCCGACGGTCTGCGCCAGCAGACCGGCGTCGATGTTCCCGCCCGTCACGATGACAGCGACGGGCCCGCGCGGCCGCACGCCGCCACTCAGGATGACAGCGACACCGACCGCGCCGGAGCCCTCCGCGACGACGGCGTCCTCGTCGTACAGGAACCGGATCGCTTCAGCGATCTGCGGCTCGGTCACGAGCAGCAGCTCATCGACGACGCGACGTGCGAGCTGAAAACTGGCGTCGTCGGTGCGGCCTGCAAGGCCGTCGGCGAGGGTCGGCGGCACGGGTACGTCGACGACGTGCCCGGCAGCGAACGCTGCGTGCATCGCGCGGGTCTCCGTGCTCTGCACACCGATGACGCGGGTGGCAGGGCGCAGCGTCTTCAGCACGCTGCCGATGCCGCCGATGAGCCCTCCGCCGCCGACGGGAACGATCACCTCGCGCAGGTCCGGGCATTCCTCGAGCAGCTCGAGCGCGATCGTGCCCTGGCCTGCGACCACGGCGGGATCGGAGAACGCGTGGACGAACACCGTCCCGGTATCGTCGGCGAACGCTCGCGCCGCTTCCTCCGCATCGTCGTACGTGGCGGAATCGGTGCGCAGCTCGGCGCCCAGCCGCGCGATGCTGCGCTGCTTCAGCGCAGGCGCGCCGTGCGGTACGAAGACGGTGGCGTGCACGCCGGCGGCACGGGCCGCGAGCGCGACGGCCTGGCCGTGATTGCCGGCGGATGCGGTGACCACGCCGGCCGCGAGACGTTCCGGTGACAGGGAGCGGATCGCGTTCAGTGCGCCACGTACCTTGAACGATCGCGTCGGCTGCCAGCACTCGAGCTTGAGGAGGACATCGCAGCCGGCGCGCTCGCTCAATGCAGCGGAGCGCTCCAGAGGAGTCTTCCGTGCGACGTCGGCGATGCGGCCGCGCGCTTCAGTGACGTCGTCCGGATGCGGTGATGTCCCGCCGGTCATCCGACGGGGTGTCGGTCCGGGTCGGGTGCGCGCAGACGCTCGCCCGGCCTGGCGGTGTCGCGGCCGGCTCCGCGCGGCTCGCGCGGCGTGCCGGCTTCCGCCGCTCGCGCACTGCGCTCACCCGCCGGCAGCTCCGCAGGTGAGCCGAGGCGGCGCAGTCGCGCGCGCGTAACCTGCGTCTCCGTCGCCTCCATCACCTCGATCAGGATGCCTTCGCGCTCGACCTGCTCGCCCGGCTCGGGGACGCGGCCGAGCTCCTCGAGCAGGTAGCCGTTCAGCGTGCGGTGTTCGAGCTGTGGCAGCGTCGTGTTGAAGAAGTGATTGATCTCGCGCAGGTCGGCATCGCCCCAGGCGAGGATCTCGGTGCGCGAGATCCGCGTGATCGCGTCCTCGTCGACATCCGTCTCGTCGACGATCTCGCCCACGAGCTCCTCCAGCACGTCCTCGAGCGTGACGAGGCCGTCCGTACCGCCGTACTCGTCGACCACGACGGCGACATGGATGCGGCGGCTCTGGAAATCGCGCAGCAGTCGCGACAGCGGCAGAGAGCCGGGCACGACGAGCGGCTCGCGCGCGAGTACCTTCAGCTCGACATCGCGTTGCCCGCCGATCAGCGCCTGATACGCATCGCGCAGGTACAGCACGCCCGTGATGTCATCGATGGACTCGCCGTAGACGGGCACGCGCGAGTAGCGGACCGTGCTCAGCTCGGGCACGATATCGATGAGACGCTTCGAGTCGGGCCACGCGAAGATGTCGACGCGCGGGATCATGATCTCCCACGTCTTCGTCTCATCGAGCCGGAACGCGCGCTCGATCAGCTCGCGCTCGTGTTCCTCGATCCCGCCCTCCGTGTGGCCGAGCGCGGTGAGCTGGCGGATCTCCGATTCCGTGATCGTCGCGACCGTGTCGCGGCGCTCCGGGCGCAGGCGGGACAGGCGCGAGAGCACGACCAGCAGGGGACTCAGCATGCGCGTCAGGACGAGCAGCACGGGCGCAATCGCCAGGGCAATGCGCAGGCCGTGATTGCCGGCGATGCCGAACGGCAGCAGCTCGCCGAAGTAGAGCACGAGGAACGCGGCGGCGCCGATCGCGAGTGCGAGCCCCAGCAGCTCCCACTGGAGGAATGCGATGTAGGCCGTGAGCGCACCGGCCGTCACGTCGCTGAGGGCATCGGCCAGGCGCAGCAGCACCAGGATCCGCTCCGGCTTCGACCGGAGCTGCACCAGCGCGTTCGCACCGGACACGTTCTGATCGGCGAGCGACCGGACGCGGCCCTCCGCCGGCATGAACACCGCGAGCTCCGCAGCACTGAAGACGGCCGAGAGGAGAATCGCCAGGCCGAGCCCGATGCCGAGGGTCAACACGGCCGGCCGCGCCTGGATAAGGCAGGTTCCGGATTGTCGCTACTTCGACTTACGTCCATTTCCTGCTCAGTTGAATCAGCTCTTCGACGACGTCGGCTGCATTCCGTGCATCGGCCTCCGCCTGGAAGCTCGGCACGACCCGGTGCCGCAGCACGGCGGGCGCCACCGCCCGCACATCCTCCAGGTCCGGCATGCCGCGCCCGGACAGCGCCGCCCGCGCCTTCGCGCCGAGCACCAGGTACTGCGAGGCACGCGGGCCGGCGCCCCAGCTGACATACCGCCGCGTCACCTCCGGCGCCGACTCGTCCTCCGGTCGCGTCGAGCGGACCAGCCGCACCGCGTACGACACCAGCGAGGGTGGGGCCGGCACGCGCCGCACCAGCCGCTGGAGCTCGACCAGCTCCGCAGCACCCAGGACCGGGCGCACGACCGGCTCGACCGAACCGGTCGTCTGCATCGCCACCTGTTCCTCCTCCGCCCGCGAGGGGTACCCGATCCGCAGCTCCAGCATGAAACGGTCGAGCTGTGCCTCCGGCAGCGGATACGTGCCCTCCTGCTCGATCGGGTTCTGCGTCGCCAGCACGAAGAACGGGCGATCCAGCTTCATCGTCTCACCCGCGGCCGTGACGGCGCGTTCCTGCATCGCCTGCAGCAGCGCCGCCTGCGTCTTCGGCGGTGTCCGGTTGATCTCGTCAGCCAGCACCACGTTCGCGAAGATCGGCCCCTTCACGAACCGGAACATCCGCTTGCCCGTCGACCGGTCCTCTTCCAGAACCTCCGTACCCGTGATGTCCGACGGCATCAGGTCCGGCGTGAACTGGATACGACTGAACTCCAGGTCCAGTGCATCGGCGAGCGTCGAGATCAGCAGCGTCTTCGCCAGACCCGGAACGCCCACGAGCAGCGCATGGCCGTCCGCCAGCAGCGCCGTCAGCAGCCCCTCGACGATCGACTGCTGTCCTACGACCCGCCGCCCGATCTCCGTCTCCAGCT
>DASUSS010000132.1:0-4661 GCA_036374995.1 Longimicrobiales bacterium
GCATGCATATCCGTTGTTACAAAAGAAAAATCGTCCCTTGCGCACCTCCGCGTCCTCAGCGCCTCTGCGGTGAATAATCCGTTGTCCCCCTGCCCCTACACGTTCACCGTCTCTCTGAACGCCTCGTACCCTCGCGCCTCCAGCTCCTCCGCCAGCTCGAAGCCGCCCGACCGCGCGATCCGGCCCGCCACCATCACGTGCACGTGGTCCGGTCTCACGTAGTTCAGGATCCGCTGGTAGTGCGTGATCAGCAGAAAGCTCATCTCCGGCCGCTCCGCGTGAAGCTTGTTCACGCCCGCGGCCACGACCTTCAGCGCATCGATGTCCAGGCCCGAATCCGTCTCGTCCAGCACCGCCAGCGCCGGCTTCAGCATCGCCAGCTGCAGGATCTCGTTGCGCTTCTTCTCTCCGCCGCTGAACCCGTCGTTCACGCTCCGCTCCGCGAACGTGCGGTCCATCTCCAGCAGCGCCATCCGATCCAGCAGGTCCTCCTGGAAATCGAATATGTCGATCTCCGCCTCCGGACTGTTCGCCTGCACCGCCGTCCGCAGGAAGTTCGCGATCGACACGCCCGGTATGTCCACCGGGTACTGGAACGCCAGGAAGATCCCCGCCCGCGCGCGCTCGTCCACCTCCAGCTCCAGCAGATCCTCGCCGCGGAACATCACCGAGCCCTCCGTCACCTCGTACGCCGGGTGACCGCTCAGCACTTTCGACAGCGTGCTCTTCCCCGACCCGTTCGGGCCCATGATCGCATGGATCTCGCCCGGCCCCAGCTCCAGGTCCACGCCCCGCAGGATCTCCGTTCCATCCTCCGCCACTACGGCGTGCAGGTTCTCTATCTTCAGTAGCGGCTCACTCATTCGCTCCGTTCCGGCTCTGCTGTCAAGAATGATTCTTGATTTCAACGGAACCTACCCCCCCGCCCCAGCAGTGTCAAGGGAACGGCGCCGTTGCTTCATCTTCGGGTATGGTACGAACTTGTGGAGAGCGATGACGCGGAATGAGATGGAGGCCAGGTGGGTGCGGAGCGAGTAGCGCTGGTGCTGGGTGGTGGCGGGATGAAAGGTCTCGCCCACGTGGGCGCGTGGCGCGCCGTGCTGGAGAGCGGGATCCGGGTGACGGAGATCGTGGGCACGAGCATCGGCGCGCTGATCGGAGCGCTGATTGCGGGCGGTCTGGAGCACGAGCGGCTGGTGTCGCTGGCGCGGGCGCTGACGAAGGCGGACATCGTGGTGCTGAACCGGTGGGCGCTGCTGTTCAACGGGATCCGTCAGCCGAGCGTGTTCCGGGATGACACGTTCCGGGCGTACGTGGAATCGATCCTGCCGGCGCAGTCGTTCGGTGAGCTGGGGCTGCCGCTGACGATGAACGCGGTGGATCTGGAGACGGGCCGGCAGGAGTGGTTCGGTGCGGGCGGGATGATGGACGTGCCGCTGGCGGATGCGGTGTATGCGTCGTGCGCGCTGCCGGTGTTCTACCCGCCGGCTCTGATCGAGGGGCGGTATTTCGTGGATGGCGGTGTGGTCGATTCGCTGCCGGTGGGTCGTGCGGTGCAGGCGGGTGCGGACCGGATCATCGCGGTGGATGTCGGTGCGGGCCCGTCGGGCGACAGCGTGGAGGCGGTGGAGAAGGGGATGGTCGCGATCCATCAGCGCGTGATGCAGATCATGGGATACACGCGGAAGCGGGCGCTGCTGGATGCGCACAGCGAGGCGAAGATCACGTATGTGCGGCCGCACCTCGAGGGGTACGCCACGTTCGACTTCAACAGCACGGAGTACTTCCTGGCGGAGGGGTACCGCGCCGCGGCGGAGGCTCTGACCGGGGAGGAGCCGGGTGCGCGGGAGGCGACCGGCTGAAGCGCCCTACGGGGGTGACCGGTCACCGGTGTGGATCCGCTTCCCCGCGAGATCCCGTTCCCACCTCAGGCCGTACGCCAGCAGCAGCAGCCAGGTCCCGCCGACGATGAGTCCACCGATGATGTCGGACGGCCAGTGCACGCCCATCGCGGTGCGGCCGACCGCGACGGCGGAGACGATCGCGGCGAGCACCGTTCCGGCGAGCAGCTTCTCCGCGTCAGTGCGCGAGGCGCGGATCCAGAGTACGGTCAGCAGGCCGTAGATCGCGATCGTCTTCGATGCGTGGCCGGAGGGGAAGGAGTGGAAGCCGGGCGACGGGATGCCCTGGAACAGCAGGTCGGGCCGGGCGCGGGCCCAGATGGACCAGCCGAAGCGGCCGACCAGATCGGGGACGAGAAAAGCGAGCGGTATGCTGAGCGCGCTGATCGGCCGGCGTGCCCATGCGGCGATGCCGGCGGTGAGCGTGACGAGGACGAGGAGCGTGATGTCGCTGCCGAATGTCTGGAGGAAGACGGCGGTGGAGAAGGAGAGCGGCGACTCCCGGCCGAGCCAGAGCAGGATCGCGCGTTCGCGCGCGTGCAGACTGCCGTCGAGCGCGCGTTCGGCGGCGAATCGCAGCAGCAGCATGAGCGCGAACATCGCGACGATGCCGGTCCCGATGAGTCGCAGCCACGCCCGCCAGCTCGCGTCCGGCAGGGCCGCGCGGCCCTGCCGGAATCGCCGTGCGACGTGACGCAGGACCGTACCGATCGCGCTGCGCCGCGCGGGCACGTCCGGCCGGCCGCGCACGCCTCGCTACTGGCTCGTCGTCGACGTGGGCGGCTCCGACGCGGGTGCCGGGATGGGCCCGACGTCTTCGCCGAGCGCGGTGCGGAAGCGCACGAACAGGTCGGACAGCAGGCCGGCCGATTCCGGGCTGCCGCGCGACAGTGCCGTGATCATCGCATCGCGCTGCTCGAGTATCGCGCGGAACTCCGGCCGGGCCGCTGCCGGCCCACGCTCGACCTCGTCCTGGAGCCCGCTGAAGAAATCGCTCGCGAGGCGACGGCCGGACTCGTGATTGCCGCGGTGCGACTCGATCGTGGCCGCACCCAGCATCGCCTCGAGCCGCTGGAGAGCGAGCTCGTGGCTCGTGGAGTCGAGCTGCGTGCGCGTCGTCTCCAGCTCACCGCGGTACCCGCGTGCGCTCGAGTATTGCCAGCCCGCGCCGATCGCGAAGCCCACGATGGCCGCCACGACCGCGCCCAGAACCGCCTGCTGTGTCTCCGTCATTCACGACCTCCCCTCCCGTTGTCGGCCGTCGCCGCGACGCCATCCACGTCGCGCGCGATCGCGAGCACGACCGCATCGATCGCCTCACGTACCATTCCGGACGGCAGTCCCGAGCCGTTGCTCATGATCGAGAACACGATGTCGCGGCCGTCGCGCCCGACCAGGTAGCCGCTCAGCGAGTTCACGTTCGAGATCGTGCCCGTCTTGCCGAACACGCGACCCTCCAGCGGACGCAGCCGCCCGGACAGCGTCGTGCCCTCGAGCCCGGCGGCTGCGAGCGCATCGCGGAACGTATCGCTCCACGGCTGTGCGCGCGCGTGCAGCAGCAGTGCGACCGTCGCCGCCGGCGAGAGCAGGTTCTGCGCCGACATGCCGGACGCATCGCGCAGGTTCACCGCGCCGGAATCGATGCCGGCGACCGCGTACAGATATTCGCGCTCGACCCCGATCCCGCCGCGCCACGAGCCCTCCTCGCCCAGCTCCGCGCCGAGCGACTTGAGCACCTGCTCCGCCATCCAGTTCTGGCTCGGCCGCAGGATCGCCGACACGATCTCGCGCATCGGCGGCGACACCCATTCCGCGATCGTGTCCGCGCCCGCGCGCAGCATGGCCGCTTCCGCGGAGTCGCGCAGGACGACGATCGAGTCGACGTCCACGCCGCGCGTGCGCAGCAGCTGTACGAGCGCGCCGCCCACCGACCGCGCCGGCTGCGTCACGGCGCGCGCCACCGTATCCACCGCGCCCGCACCGACCGAGCCGGTGAGATAGATCGTATCCCGCCGCGCGGTGTAGTCAACGCTCAGCGATGGTCGGGCTCCCGCCGTGTCCGTCACCAGCGCCGCACGAAACGGCTGCGTCAGTGGGCCGATGACGCTCGCGTACGCCGTGTCACCCGCCGCCGCACCGCCGCGCAGCTCCAGCGCGAACGTCCCCTCCGCCGCCGCCACCGCGTCCACCGGCGGCGCATAGATGCCCGGCAGGTCGCCCGCTTCCCACGTACCGTTCACGAGGTCGTCACGGAACCGCGAGACATCGAGCACCACCGCGCCGATCGAGCGCACGCCGCTCGCCGCGATCAGCGCCGCCATCGAGTCGAGCGGTACCGCGACGCTGTCGTGGAACCGAGCCGACCACGTCGGATCACCCCGGCCCGCCACGATCACCGCCACCGCACTGTCCGCCGTCCGCCCCGCGAGCAGCACCGGCGTCCGATACCGGTACTCCGGACCGAACCTGCCCAGCGCCACGACGCCCACCACCAGCTTCGTGTTCGACGCCGGGATGTAGTGCTTCTCCGCATTCAGCGAATACAGCACGCGCCGCGTATCCCCGTCCATCACGAGGATCCCCCACGACGTGCGATGCAGCGGCGGCGCGGACGTGATCGAATCGATCACCGACCCGAGCGACGGCCGCGGCACCACCGGCGCCGCCGGCGCACCCGCCGCACACCCCACCTGCCAGGCCGCTGCCGCAACCACCACCCACCCCGTAGCACCCCTCCCCCTCATCCAACCCCGCAGCGCC
>DASUSS010000133.1:0-14101 GCA_036374995.1 Longimicrobiales bacterium
GCCGAGCGTGGCGACCGCGAGCCCGCGCTCGCGCGGCGCGTCCGCGGAAAGTGCGAGCGCGCGCAGTGCAGCGGCCGCCGCGCCGTCGACTGCGGCCGCGCCGCCGGCCTGTCGCGCGAGGAAGTAGAGTCCCCGCAGCGCACCGAGGCGGACGGCAGTGTTCTGCGTGAGAAGCGGCGCCAGCCGCTCGGCCGATGCACGAGCAGTGGCGGCATTGGCGGGTAGGCGTCCGAGCGTCTCCGCGATCGCGGCGGCGGCCGCATCGTACCCCGCGGACTGCGGAAGCGCGTCGAGCAGCACCGTCCGGCTGCGGAACGCCGACGCGGTATCCCGCGAGACATCGCCGAGCGCATGCGCGGCCGCGGCGCGTACCGCATCGGCAGGGTCGTGCAGGAGCGGCTCGATGAGCTCCGCGAACTCCGCACGCTCCGAGCGGCCGAGCGCGCGTACCGCCATCGCACGCAGGACCTCGTCCTCGGACTCCAGCGCAGCCTGTACGACCGCGCGGTCCTCCTGCGTCGTGACGCGCGCATCCTCGGCCGCAACGAGCCGTTCCCATGCCGCCGGGTCGGCGGGACCGATCCGCGAGCGCCCGGGCGCTGCGCTCGCGCACGCGGCGAGAACCAGGACTCCGGCGAAGACGCCGGCCCGAGCCACGATCACTGCACGCGCTCGAAGCGCATGTCGTACACGCGCGCCTGCTGCACGCTCAGCGCAATCACGCGGCCGCCCTCATCCCGGATGAAGCGGACCCGCCCCAGCGACTGGGCGACGAACAGGTCGTCATCGAGCGGGACGAGCTGCAGCCGGTCGGCCGGACGGCGCCGGATCACCAGCCGATCCTCTTCCACGGATACACGCAGCGTCGTCTCGGCATCGGGGCTGTAGTATTCACCGGTCAGCGCTTGCATCTCACCGGCGGTGAGCTCCCGCAGCGCCGCCGTCGGTCGGGCGCGTGACTGCGGCGCCGGCGCAGCCACGGCCGGCCGTGTCCCGAGAACCAGCCGCGCTACGGCGCGGCCGACCTGGCCGGGATTCGCGTTGCCCGCGTTGCACAGGACTGCGACGCCCACGCGCTGCTCCGGGTAACGCGCGAGGAACGCGCGGTATCCCGCGGTCGAGCCGGTGTGACTGACCTCCGGCACATCGTCGAGTGATGTGATGAACAGGCCGGCTGCATAATCGATCCGTCTCCCGCTGTTGAGCACGCCGCGCGTGTGCATCCTCGCCACGAGCTCGTTGCCACCCAGTGCACCGCCGGCCAGCGCATCGTTCCAGCTGAGCAGGTCGGCGGCCGTCGTGAGCAGTCCGCCGTTGCCGTGCACGTCCTCGATCGGCCGATCGATCACCCATCGGCCACCACGCATCGCGTACGCGGACGCGCGGTGCTTCACGATGCGGCGGTAATCGTCACGCCATTGCGTGTCCCGCAGCCCGAGCGGCTCGAAGATGCGTGTCCGGGAGAACTCCGCGAACGGCATCCCGCTCACCCGTGCCACGATGATCGCGAGCAGGTTGTAGCCGGAGTTGCTGTACGAGTATTCCGAGCCGGGCGCGAAATTCAGGGCACGTTGGCGGCCGAGGATGTCCAGCACGTGGTCGTGCGTATGCGTGCGCGCCTCGCGTCCCGCACCGGCGATCGCCGCTACACTGCCCCAGTCGCGCAGCCCGCTCGTGTGATTGAGCAGATGCCGGATCCGGATCGTGTCGCCGTAGTCGGGCAGCTCCGGCACGTGACGGCGCACATCGTCATTCAGTCCGATCAGGCCATCCTGTACGAGCAGCATGACCGCCGCCGCAGTGAACTGCTTCGACACCGAACCCGCCTCGAAGATCGTCGACGGGGTGTTGCGGATATCGTGCTCGAGGTCCGCCATGCCGTACGCGCGAGACACTACCTTACGCCCGTCCCGCGATACACCTACGGCACACCCCGCCGACGCCGCCGAATTCCAGCGCTCGAACACGCCATCGATGCGATCCGGCAGGTCCGCCGCCTGCTGCGCCGCGAGCGCCGACGGCATGGCGAGGAGGACACACGTGATCACGCTGCGGAAGAGCTTCATGGAGATCTCCTGACCGGGATACGGCAAAGGTGGGCCACGCGCTCGCCTGCGGTCAAGCAATGCCCCCGGCCTCGCCGTTCCCTCGGGCGCAGCCCGGTAGCTACGGGATGATGGAGCTGCTCGACCGGATCTCCTCCAGAAACGCCGCGCCGTAGCGCTCCAGCTTCGCCGGTCCCACGCCGGGCACCTCGAGCAGGTCGGGCTCGCTGGAAGGGCGGAGCTCGGCGATGGTCTTGAGCGTCGCATCGCTGAACACGATGTAGGCGGGCACGCCGGCGGCATCGGCGAGGCGCTTGCGCAGCGTGCGCAGCCGCTCGAACAGCTCCACGTCGACGATCGCGGCGTCCTCGCCGATCACCGTGCGACGGGCTCGCGTCCTCGTGCGCGCGGCGTTCGCGGCTACGGCCCCGGCAGCGATCGCCTCGATCGTCTCGCCGGTGCAGATGTCGCAGGAGCCGGCGCAAGCGTCGAGGTGCTCGTCGAAATAACGGAGGATCATCGCATGGCGGCACGTGTTCTTCTCGAGCTGGTCGTAGAGCGAAGCGGTCGCGCGCCAGCGGCCGTGACGGACGGCGGGGTCGGGGATGCCGTCGAGGAAGCGCTCGTGCATCTTCGCGTCCGCCCACGAGTAGAAGAGCCAGCAGTCGGCTGGCAGACCGTCGCGCCCCGCGCGGCCGATCTCCTGGTACCACGACTCGATGTCCTTCGGCATGTCGCGATGAATCACGAAGCGTACGTTCGACTTGTCGATGCCCATGCCGAACGCGATCGTCGCGACGACCACGTCGACATCGTCGCGCGCGAACGCCTCCTGGTTGCGCGCCCGCTCCGCGTCCGGCAGCCCGGCGTGGTACGGCACAGCGCGCACGCGCTGCGTGCGCAGGAACTCGCACGTCTGCTCGACGCCCTTGCGCGAGAGGCAGTAGATGATGCCGCTGTCGCCTTCGTGCTCGCGTACGAGCGCCAGCATTTCCGCGCGGGTATTCCCGCCCTGTCCCTTCTTCCGCACACGGACGCGCAGGTTCGGGCGGAAGAACGAGCCCTTGTAGCCGGCGGGCCGGACCATGCCCAGCTGGCGCACGATGTCGCGCGCGACCGGACGCGTCGCGGTGGCCGTGAGCGCGAGCACCGGCACGTCCAGCTCACTGCACAATCCCTCGAGCCGCCGGTACGACGGCCTGAAGTCGTGACCCCACTGGCTGATGCAGTGTGCCTCGTCGACGACCATCAGCGAGAGCGGACAGCCGCGGACGAAGTCGCGCAGCGAGCCGTCCAGCGCTTCCGGTGCGAGGTAGACGAGCTCCAGCTCGCCGCGTCGCAGCGCGGCGAGACGGCGGCGCCGCTCCTCGAAGTCGAGCGTGGAGTTGATGGCGGTCGCGCGGAAGCCGAGTGCCTGGAGCGCGTCGACCTGGTCCTTCATCAGCGAGATCAGCGGCGAGAGGACCAGCACCGTGCCATCGAGGACGCGGGCCGGGATCTGGAACGTGAGGGACTTGCCGGCGCCCGTCGGCATGACCGCGATGCAGTCCCGCCCCTCGAGCACCGCCTCGATGACTTCCGCCTGACCGGGGCGGAAGCCGCTGTAGCCGAATACGTCATGCAGCACCCGCCGGGCGGCGTCGAGCGTCGGTCCCGGCACGGTCAGCTGACGCCCGAGAGGAGCAGCTCGCGCGCGACGTGGCGCGGCTCGACCCGCTCCACGGCACCGCGGCGATGCACACGTTCCACCGGATCCGGATCGAAGCGCAGCGTGGCGACGAGCACGGCGCCGAATCCGAGGAGCCGCGCCTCGGCCTGCGAGCCGTGTGCGGCCATCACGCACCGCCCGCCCAGCCAGTAAATGCCGGCCGGACGCCCGACTCCGGCCGTCCAGTTGATGTCATCCTGATACTGCTCGAACCCGGGATCACCGGCGCTGCGTTCGTCGCGCTTCATCATTCTGCAGTTGCGGAAAAAGCCCCCACCAAGGTAATGCGGATGCGGCGCGGGCGACATGCGGGGGTGAGCCGCACGGCTGCGCGCATGCAGCTCGCGCCGCGGTCCTTGTCGCCGGCGGCCTGCGACGCTACGCTCGTGAAGGACTACCGAGAGGAGGCGACATGCCGTATGACCGCCGGCCGGATCCGGCCGAATACAACAACTACTACGACCGCTACATCGCGCTCGTCCCCGCCGGCGACATCATTGCGCTGCTGTCGGTGCAGCTCGACGACACGCTCGCGCTGGTACGTGAACTCACGGAGGAGCAGGCGCTGCACGCGTACGCGCCCGGCAAATGGACGATCAAGGAAGTGCTGGGGCACATCATGGATGCCGAGCGTGTGTTCCTGTACCGCGCAATGCGCTTCGCGCGCGGCGACGAGACGCCGCTCGCGAGCTTCGATGAGAACGCCTATACGCCGGCCGGCGCGTTCAATGCGCGCCCGCTCGCCAGCCTCATCGCCGAGCTCACGGCCGTGCGTCGCGCCAGCGTCGCGTTCCTGGCCGGACTGCCAGGCGCCGCGTGGGAGCGACGGGGCACTGCGAGCGGGTTTCCGGTCAGCGTCCGGGCGCTAGCGTGGATCACGGCCGGCCACGAGCTGCACCACCGGATGATCCTGGCGCAGCGCTACCTGGCCGCTCCACTGGCGCACTGATGTGAGGAGGTGACGGCACGCGCGGTCGGCGAGCCGGCGGCGAGCTCAGTTCTTCGGCTGCGACAGCTGCCGGTTGAACTCGAGCTCCTCGACGAGACGGACCAGGTCGGCCCGCAGCTCGGTGACGCCGTGCACTTCCTGCTCGAGCAGCGCTATACGCCGCTCCAGCATCTGCACCGTGTCACGGTCCATGCTCCCCTCCCGCATGCGCGCGATCGCCTCGACGATCGGCTTGATGGCGAACCGCGCCGTCAGCCCGGCGATCGGGATGAGGAACATGAGGCAGCCGAGGATCACTGCGCTGAGTGCAACGAAATCGACCGGCACGGCTTGCATGTTCGGCTCCGTCCTGTGATGCGTGCTGCGGCCGCGACGGCCGCTCTCCCAATGGTACGACGGTCGGGTCATGCGGCCGGTTTCACCGTACCGGCCTCGCGCCGCAATATAACTCAGCGGGCGCCGCCGGCGACCTCCGCCTCGGCCGCGATGTAGCCGAAAGCCGCCCAGTTCGATCCCTCCAGAATCCGGCGGAACAGCGTCTCGGCAGTGAAGCGGTCTCCGTTGTAGAGGTACCAGTTCGCCACGCCGTATCCGTAGGTCGCGAGCTGTACCGGATCGCGGGTGTCCGGCGGCATGACCGAATCCGGCGGGATGAGTCCCTTGTACATCAGCAGCCGACGGTGGTACGCGTCGTTCTCCAGGATGCGCATGTGCGGTGTGATCCGCTCGAGCACGGCGGCCGCCTCGGCATCCCGGCCGAGCCGCCGGAGTGTCATGTACAGCCAGTCCGCGCTCGCGACCAGCATGTCATCGTTGTCCGCCACGGCCACGGCGCGCTGCCAGGCACCGAGTGCGCGCCGGAAATCGTGCCGCAGATAATACGCGAGCGCGAGGTGATAGAAGATGTTGGACTTGAGCGTGCTCGTGGGAATGTCGAATCGATTGGGCTGGCCGTCCGGCTCCACCTCGTCCGGCCGGTCCCGCACCAGCTCTGCAGCCCTCTCCAGGTCGGCCACCGCGCGCACGATCTGACGCGTAGTGATGAAGCGATGTCCGCGATGCCGGTAGAAGCGCGCATCATCGGGGTGCTTCGCGATGCCCTCCGTGAAGACATCGATGGCGTCGCGATAGTAACCGAGATAGGCGAGGCGCCGGCCGAGCCAGATGATCGCGTCCGCGTCGTGCGGCTCGCGGTCGTACCGCGCGCGGGCCTCCGCGAGCTGCTCCAGCATACGCTCGCGCACATCCGGTTCGATGGGCGGCGCGAACAGCGGCTGGCCGAGCAGCGACATTGCCTCTGCGCGAGGTCCCGTCTCGGACGCGAACCGCCCGCTGCCGGCTGCGGTGCAACCCGCGACCGCAAGCGCCGCAACCGCACTCAATACAGGACGGATCAGAGCCATTTCCTCGCCCGGAAGAACAGAACGAGCGCCGCACCGACGGCGAACATCAGGACGAGCGCGAACGGGTAGCCGAGTCTCCAGCCCAGCTCGGGCATCACCGTGAAGTTCATGCCGTAGATACCGGTCACGAGCGCCATCGACATCAGGATGATCGACCACCCGGTCAGCATCCGAACGGTCTGGTTCAGTTTGTTCGATGTGACCGCGAACTGCGCCTCCACCGCCGTCGACAGCAGCTCGCGCAGGGTGTCGATCTCTTCCGTCACCCGCACCGCGTGGTCCCGCACATCCTGGAAGTACGGCAGCAGGTCCGGGTTCAGGAACGGCAGGTCGCGGCGCAGCAGCGAGGCGAACACGTCGCGCGTCGGTCCGACTACGCCGCGGAAGCGGAGCAGCTCGCGCCGCAGACTCACGATGTGCTGCATCGCATCGTCCGGCTCATCGAAGACCTCGGTCTCCGATGCGGCGACACGCGTACCGAAGTGGTCGATCATGGGGAAGTAGCTGTCGACGAGTCCATCGGCGAGGCCGTGCGCGAGGTGACCGACGCTCGGAAATAGGCGCGGCGCGGCCCGCCACTGGGCCATCAGCTCGCGGACCTCGCGCACACTCTCCTTGCGTACCGTTACCAGGTAATTCGGACCGACGAAGCAGTGCAGCTCGTAGAAGGCGGGTCGATTGCGAGCCGGGTTCACCCGGCCGGCGTACAGCACCAGAAAGTAATAACCGGGATACCGCTCCAGCTTCGGGTTCTGCTTGCCGTAGAGGCAATCCTCGACTGCGAGCGGGTGGAACTTCAGCACATCCCGCAGGAACGTGCCATCCGCCTCGGAGGGCCGCAGGATGTCGATCCAGACGAGGGTCTCCTCACCCCGGGCAGAGCCGGTGCGGATCCGCTCGGCGGCGTCCTCGATCGTGACCGCCGTCACTCCCGCCGGCCCGGAGGCGAACGCGCGCCGACGCCCCGCGCTCTCGGGACTCTCCTGTTCCTCGACCTCGAGCTCGTCGCCGGGCAGCATCCGGCCAAGATGTCCGACGGCGTCTCGGCGGCGCAAGTGCGGCGCCGGCGGTCACCGGCCGAACCAGTAGCTCACCTTCATGAGGAAGATGTTGTCCGGGCGGCTGCTGAAGACGCCGTCCGCATCGCGCGACAGGCTGAAGTCGCCGAACGGATGCCGGCCCGCACGCTGCTGCTGCCACACGAGGTAGAGCGTGGAGCCCGGCCGGTATTCCCAGCGGAGCACCGCGTTGCCGCGCAGCGAGCGGAAGTTGAAGTCCGGGTTCCGGAACGTGAACGCGGCCGTACCGGCGTCTCCGTCGGCGTCCAGCACGTACACGCTGTCGCGCCCCGCCGCCGAGGGAATGGCGGAGATCCGGGATGCGTCGAACAGCCGGCGCTCGGTCGTGCGCGGCGCCGTGTATTCCTTGAACGCGTCGTAATCGCCGGACGAGATGAACGGCTGCGCGAACACCTCGAGTGTGAGTGTCGGCGAGAACGTCGCGCTGATGCGCGTGGTCATCGACAATGTGCGATGCTCGAGCTCGGAGAATACCACGCGCTGGCCGTGAAACGCGGTCGCCGTCGGATCCGTGAACCGGTCGACGAACTGTGCCACTGACGTGCCGGCGCTGAGCGATGGGCCGAGAGTGAACGCGAGGTTCGTTGCGGGCTTGTACCGGATGCTCGCTCTGAGCCCGTACTCGCGTCCGCCGTCCTTGGCACGGAAGGCGTTGCCGTCCAGTGACACGACGAGTGCCTTGCGCGAATCGGAGCCGATGTTGCCGGCGTAGAACGTGCCCGACGCGCGGTGGATGACAGGGCCGCCGCGCGTCGCGCGCTCGTCCGGTCGCTCCGGATAGCGAATGACGAACGCGCCGAGGCCCCAGTAGTTGAGCAGCTGGTAGAACCCGCTCGCGTGAATCTGGGCGTCCGTCAGGTCGCCATCGAAGTTGTACTGCCGCTGCCCGCCCGCGGTGAAGGAGAGGTAGCGCGAGTACCGCGTCGGCCGGTTCAGCTGCCAGCGGAGGTTGCCGTTCGTCCAGACGTAGTCGGCACGCGTGAGGAACGCGAGATCGTTGTTCTCGAAGCCCGGCGTACGGAAGTTCGACTGGAGCTCGAACTGCCAGTCCCCGGCGATCTTCGCGAACCGCGTATAGCCGCCGATGCCGCGCAGCTGCTCGAGCGAGGTATCGTATCCGTTCGTGAGGAATCCGTTGCCGTGCTCGTCCCGGTCCGGCCGCTGGAAGTAGCGTGCGGGCGCCTGCTGCAGGCGGCGGATCGCGAGGCTGTCGCCGACGACGCTCGTGAGCGCGAGCTGACCCATCCAGCTGTACGTGCGGTCCTTCCACAGTGCCTGCCAGTCCACGCCGACCGCCTCCGCGTGACTCGTGAGCAGCGAGCGCAGCGCGTCGTTGTCGAAGCGACGGATGACCGATGTCGCGATCGCGCCGACCTGGAGATTGCCATCACGGAAATTGCGGCGCAGCCGGCCGACGAAATAGTTCGTCATCGGCTCGACCTCCTCGGTGAAGCGCGACAGATCGGCGCGCTCCGCGTCCGCGTGCTCCGATGACGTGACTGCATCGAGCACGCCGAGCTGCCAGCCCGAGGACGTGCGCGCCGTCACCTTCGCGGCGCCCAGAATCGTCGTGTTCTCCGGCACGCTCACGTATTCCGCGGCACCGGTGACGGCGCCCTGTGGTGTGCGGCCGATGCGACGGGAGTAGAACAGGGAGAGAGACGAGACGTTGCTGCAGAAGTAGCAGTTGAGGCTGCCGAAGCCGAACAGTCCGCTGCCCTCGACGAAGAAGGGTCGCTTCTCCTCGAAGAACGTCTCGAACGCCGACAGGTTCACGACGGCGGGGTCGACCTCGACCTGGCCGAAATCCGGATTGATCGTGGCATCGAGCGTGAGCGCCGAACCGAGGATCGCCTTGACGTCGCCGCCGACGCGCCAGCTGTTCGTCTCGCCGGTGTCGAACGGGTTGTCCGCCTGGGGCGGTGTGACGCGCTCCGCCCGGGCGACGATGTAGGGCAGCAGCTCGACGCCGAGGCTGCGCTCCGGCACGCGCAGCTGCTCGAGGTGACCGAAGAGCTGTGGTCCGCCCGACTCGTTGCGGCCCCAGAACGCCCACATCGAGGACTCGGCGAGCCGCTCCGTGTAGCGCCAGATCTGCATCCCCCAGGTCTGCACGTCCGCGGACTGGAAGCGCAGCTGTGAGAACGGGATCCTCAGCTCGGCCGTCCAGCCGGCCGAGTCCACGTGCGTCGCCGCCTGCCACACCGGGTCCCACGACTCGTCGGCGAACGATGACGCCTGGCCGGCATCGTACTTCACACCGGAGGGATTGATCTGGAACATGGTGCGGCCGGTGTGGTCGTGGAACGTGTCGAGCACGAACAGCAGGTAGTCGCCCTCGAGATACTCGTCCCGACGACCCAGCCGCGTGCGCACGCCGTTCGCAACGTCGTCGTACATCCGCGCGCCGATGTACAGCGCGTCATCGTCGTAGAGGAAGCGCACCTCCGTCCGCTGCGCGGGTTGGCCTTCGTCCGGTTCCTGCTGGAGGAAGCCCGTTGCCGGCTGCGCGGCCGCCCACGCGTCCTCGTCGATCCGGCCGTCAATCGCGATGTCCCCCGTGCGCGCCGCCGCCGGTATGCTCGGCCGCGGCACGTCGGCCGAGGTGCGTGTCTGCGCATGCACCGGCACGACCGCCAGGCCACTCAGCAGCAGCGCGATCCCGAGGTGCTTCATGGTCCCCCCCTGAGCGGTTGCCGTTTCCGCAAGATCGGACAGGCGCATCGTCCGAACGGTTGCCGCAAGCGTGCGCTTCTTGCACCGGAATAGGGATGGAAGGCGCGAGGAACGTGACGAACGAGGCATGGTCCGGATGACGACGAAGGGGCGAAATGCGCGGACGACGCGGCGCGGGAGGTCCGACCGACTCGACGAGTACCGCAGGAAGCGGGACTTCCAGAGGACGGGCGAGCCGGCGGGCGAGGCGAAGCGGCGACGGCGGCCGGCCGGCCTCGCCTTCGTGATCCAGAAGCACGCCGCATCTCATCTGCACTACGACCTGCGGCTGGAGCTGGATGGCGTGATGCGCAGCTGGGCCGTGCCGAAGGGGCCATCGCTCGACCCATCCGTGAAGCGGCTCGCGATGCAGGTCGAGGATCATCCGCTCGAGTACAACACGTTCGAGGGGACGATTCCGGAGGGCGAGTACGGCGGCGGCACGGTGATGCTGTGGGATCGCGGCACCTACGGTCCGGACGAGGCGAAGCCGGGCGAGGATCCGGAGCGCGCGGTGCGCCGCGACCTGGAGGCGGGCAAGCTGAGCTTCTCGCTCGACGGCGAGCGCCTCCGCGGGTCGTTCGCGCTGGTACGAACCGATCGCGGGCCGAAGCCGAAGTGGCTGCTGATCAAGCATCGGGACGAGCACGCACGCCGCGGCGCGGACATCACGGAGGAGGTGCAGACCTCCGTGACCACCGGCCGTACCATGGATGAGATCGCGGCGGAGAGCGACCGGGTGTGGCGCTCGAACCGCGGCGGCCGCGCCGGCGGCGAGGAACGCGGCGAGCCGGCCGTTGCGGGCGAGGTGATGATCGCGCCGATGCGGCCGAAGCCGGCGCGTGCGATTCCGGATCGAGGCGCGTGGACGTACGAGCTCTGGCGCGGCGGCGAGCGGATCCTCGCCTACGTCACACCGCAGGGCGCACGGCTGGTCGACGGCCGTGCGCGCGACGTCACGAAGCAGCACCGGGTCGTGGCGGACGAGCTCGCCTCGCTCGCCGGGCGGGCGAAGCGATCCTTCGTGCTGGATGGTGAGCTCGTCGAGGATGGTGATGGCCCCGTGCTGCACGCGTCCGACCTGCTGCTCGAGGGCGGCGAGGTGCTGCTGGATGAGCCGTGGCAGGTGCGGCGTGCCGCGCTCGAATCGCTGCTGCGACGCAGACGCGTCAGGCACCTGTCGCTCCAGCGAGTGGCCGGTGACGCGGACGCGCTGCTGCGGCGCGCGCTGCGCGATTCCGCACCTGGCGTGATCGCGCGCAGGCTCGACGCGCCGTACCACCCTGGTGTACGCTCAGACGCAGTACTGCGGATCACGGTCCACTGACAGCGTTGACGGCGCGTTCACCCGGGACCAACTTCGAGCCGTGCAATACACTCCCAGCTCCGTCGCCGGTGAAGGCGTCACGGGCGTCGACCGCGCGCTCCGTGTCGGACGCTTTCTGCTGCTCGCGCTCTTCGCGTTCTGGGTGTGGCGCTACATGCGTGCGCCGGACGGGCTGCTGCACGGATCGCTGCTGATCTTCCACGAAGCCGGACACGTCCTGTTCATGCCGTTCGGCGAGTTCATGACCGTGCTCGGCGGGTCGCTGTTCCAGCTCATCGTACCGGCGTTCTTCATCGCGTACTTCGCCTATCGGCGGGACGGATTCGCCGCCGCGTTCGCCGGACTCTACCTCGCGGCCAGCTTCGCGGACGTCGCGATCTACATCGCGGACGCACGTGCGGGCGAGCTGCCGCTGCTCGGCGGCGAACGGTCGAATCACGACTGGACGTTCCTGCTCATCGAGCTGAACGCGCTCGACCGCGATACGTCCATCGGGTGGTACGTGATGAGACTGGGAGGGCTCATCTTCTGGTGCTCGCTGCTCGCCGGCGGCTGGTTCGCCTTGAAGCGGGCCGCGACGACCGGCTAAGAACCGGCCGGGCGGATCCGGCCGCCCGGCCGTCGCGGAATCAGCTCCGCTGCTGCCTGCACCCCTCGCGCCGGCGCGTGTCCGCCAGCGCCACGATCTTCCACTCGCCCTGCACCTTCAGCAGCTGAAAGGCATCATAGCCGCAGTGCGAGAAGTTCTCGCCCGCAAAGAAGTCGTAGTACGTCCAGACCACGGCGAGCGGGCCATCGATCCTGACTTCCGTGTCGTGCAACACCTCGTCGAGCACCAAGCCCTCCGGTGCGCTCGCAATGCTCGTGATGAATGCGGACGGCGTGTCGACCCGCACCGCGCCTTCCCGGTCCAGGCCGTAGAACTGCGCCTGGTCCGCGAACGTCGAGCGGATCATCGCGGTGTCGCGCGACCGCATCCCGTCGAACAGGCGCTGGATGACTTCACGGACGGCGGCCTCCTCCGTCTCCTGTGCCGCGGCAGGAGCCGCAAGGACGAGAAGCAGGATGGCACTCGACAGCAGCATTCGGCGCATGATCATCGACCCCGGATCGTGTGATTGCAGTGGAGCGAATAGTAGCGCAAGAGAGAGCCGATTCGGAAGCCGGGCAATTCGCTCGGGGACGGGCGGCGTTTCCACCGTGACGGGCGGCATGGCCCGCAGGCCGCATGCTCCGATAGGATATCGCGTCCACCTGCGTCCCGCATGGAGATCGTCATGCATACGTTGACCCGCCAGGTTCTGACAGCCGCCGCGTTCGCGGCCATGGCCACCCCGCTCACCGCACAGACCGGGACCGGCCCCGCCGCGGTCAGGTCACGCGTCCAGGCCGTGCTCGATTCCCTGCACGCCCACGGCCGCTTCGCCGGTGCGACCGCCGGCGTCGTCCTCGCCGATGGCACCAGCTTCGGCGTTGCCGTCGGTGAATCCGACAGCGTCGCGAACGTACCGATGCGACCGACCGACCGGATGCTCGCCGGCAGTGTCGGCAAGACGTTCTTCGCCGCACTGGCCCTCCAGCTCGTGCACGAGGGCCGCATCGCCCTCGATGACCCGCTGTCGAAGTATCTCGGCTCCGAGCCGTGGTGGCTCGATGAGAACGGGAACGCGCGCCTGCCGAACGGCCACGACATCACGCTTCGCATGCTCATGAATCACACCAGCGGCATCGTGCGCTACGAGTTCGATCCCGATTTCACGGCGGAATTCACCCGAGACCCGTACCGCGTCTGGAAGCCCGCCGAGCAGATCGCCTACGTGCTCGACACCGAGCCGCCGTTTGCCGCCGGCCAGGGCTGGGACTACTCCGACACGAACTACATCCTGCTCGGACTCGTGATCGAGAAGGTCACCGGCCGGAGCGCCTACGATCTGATCCGGACCCGTATCCTCGAGCCCCTCCGGCTCACGAACACCGTGCCCTCCGACGCGCCCGTCATTCCCGGCCTCGTCCAGGGCTACGCCGGCTCCAACAACCCGTTCGGCGGCGCCGACGCCGTGCTCGTCGACGGACGGCTCGCGTTCAACCCGCAGTTCGAGTGGGCGGGCGGCGGCTTCGCTACCACCGCGCTCGACCTCGCCCGCTGGGCCAGGGACCTCTACGAGGGCCGCGCGTTCGATCCCTCGCTCCTGCCGCAGGTGCTCGACGGCGTCGCAGCCCGCCAGCTCGGCCGCGGTGCCCGATACGGACTCGGCGCCATCATCCGCGATACGCCGCTCGGCCCGGCATGGGGCCACAGCGGGTTCTTCCCCGGTTACCTCACCGAGATGCGCTACTTCCCCGACCACCGCATCGCCGTCGCGTTCCAGGTCAACACCAGCGACGGCCGTGCCGTCGGCCGCTCCACCTCCGCGATCGTACAGCTGCTCGGCGAGGCGGTGGTCGGGGAGAGGTGAGGCGTTTCGTTTCGCACAGAGCTCGCGGAGGAGCGGAGATCGGGAGCTTCATGCGCGTGAGTTGCGCGCGGTGCGGACTGACGCCGGCCGGCATTACATCAGCGACGCCAATCCTACTCCGCGCGCAGAGCGGTCTGCGGATCGACGCGCGCGGCGCGGCGCGCCGGCAGCAGTGCCGCCACGGCGGACGCCGTGCCCAGTGACACGGCAATCAGCGATAGAGTCACGACATCGATTCGCGGGACGCCCCACAGGTAGCTTTCGAGGGCACGCGTCGCGAGCAGCGAGATGAGTATTCCCGCCGCGGCGCCGGCCACGCCCAGCCGCAGCGCCTGTGACAGGACGAGCCGGAGCACGCGCGCCGGGCGCGCGCCCAGCGCCATCCTGATGCCGAGCTCGCGCGTGCGCGCGGCGACGCC
>DASUSS010000134.1:0-9028 GCA_036374995.1 Longimicrobiales bacterium
TGGCGTCCGCGCCGTCGAGCGACTGACGCCGTCGCGGTGCTACGTCCCGTTCGGCAGCCGCAGCAGCAGCAGCGAGCGGTCCCGCAGCGGAACCACCGAGCCACCTGCGAGCTGCTCCCCCGTCGCCTGTGCGTCCGCGCATGTCGTATCGATGAGAACCTCCCAGCGCTCTTCCGCCTTGCCCGGCAGCCTGAAATCCACCGGCTCCGTGTTCGCATTCATGAGCAGCAGCAGCGTGTCGTCGACGACGAGATCACCATTCTCATCCACCTCGCCGAGCGCTGCACCGCTCAGCATGACTGCCATCGACCGGTTCCATTCCGCTTCCCACTCCTCGTCCGTCATCGGCCCGCCATCCGGACGCAGCCACGTCAGGTCCCGCACATCGGACCCGCGGATCTGCCGACCCTGGTAGTACTGCTTCCGCCGCAGCACCGGGTACCGCGCGCGCAGCGCGATCAGCCGGCGCGTGAACTCGAGCTGCGCCCGCCGCCGCTCGTCCAGCTCCCAGTCCAGCCAGCTGATCTCGTTGTCCTGTGCGTAGGCGTTGTTGTTGCCCGCCTGCGTCCTGCCCATCTCGTCACCCGCACACAGCATCGGTACGCCCTGCGACAGCAGCAGCGTCGCGAGCAGATTGCGCTTCTGCCGCTCGCGCAGCTCGATGATGCAGTCATCCGTGGTCGGCCCTTCGACGCCGTAGTTCGCCGAGATATTGTTGTCGTTACCATCCCGGTTCTCCTCGCCGTTCGCCTCGTTGTGCTTGCTCTCGTAGCTGACGAGGTCGTGCAGCGTGAAGCCGTCGTGGGCCGCGATGAAGTTGATGCTCGCATACGGGTGCCGGCCGTCGTCCTGATACAGATCGCTGCTCCCCGTCAGTCGATACCCGAGCTCCGCCATCACGCCGCCATCCCCACGCCAGTAACGGCGAACGGTGTCACGGTACCTGTCGTTCCATTCCGCCCAGAGGATCGGGAACTTGCCGGTCTGATACCCACCCTCGCCTACATCCCATGGCTCTGCAATCAGCTTCACCCGCGAGATCACGGGATCCTGGTGGATCGCGTCGAAGAAGGACGACAGGCGGGTCACGTGATGCTGCTCGCGAGCGAGCGTGGAGGCCAGATCGAAACGGAAACCGTCGACGTGCATCTCCGCTACCCAGTAGCGCAGACTGTCCATGATCAGCTTCAGCACCTGGGGGTGCTGCGCATTCAGACTGTTGCCGGTCCCCGTGTAGTTCATGTAATAGCGCGGCTGATCGGGGACGAGCTTGTAGTACGTCGTGTTGTCGATGCCGCGGTAGCTCAGCGTCGGGCCCAGCTCGCTGCCTTCCGCCGTGTGATTGTAGACGACGTCCAGAATCACCTCGATGCCCACCGCATGCAGCGCCTTCACCATCGCCTTGAACTCGCGCACCTGATCACCCGCTGCGGATGCGCTCGCGTAGCGGCCCGCAGGCGCGAAGAAGTTCAGCGAGTTGTAGCCCCAGTAGTTGACGAGCCCCTTGTCCACGAGATGGCCCTCATCGATCAGCTCGTGCACCGGAAGCAGCTCCACTGCCGTGATGCCGAGCCGCTTCAGGTGCTCGATCGCGGCCGGATGCGCGAGGCCGGCATACGTGCCGCGCAGCTCCTCGGGGATCCCCGGATGGCGCTGCGTGAAACCCTTCACGTGCAGCTCGTATACGACCGTCCGATGCAGCGATGTGTCCGGTCGCCGGTCGTCACCCCAGTCGAAGCGCTCGTCGATGACGATGCCCTTCGGCACGAACGCACCATCGTCCTCTTCGGAATACGAGAGATCCGCGCCCGGATCGCCGATCCGGTAACCGAAGATCGGACCCTTCCAGTCGAGTGATCCGACCACCGCACGCGCATACGGATCGAGCAGCAGCTTCGACGGATTGAAGCGCAGCCCGTTCTCCGGCTCGTACGGGCCCTCGACCCGGTACCCATAGACCTGACCCGGTCCGATGTCCGGCACGTACGCGTGGCGGACGTGACCCGTGACCTCCCGCAGCCGGATCCGCTCCCGCTCGACCGTCGCGTCCGCGCTGTCGTACAGACACAGCTCCACTTCCGTCGCTCGCTCCGAGTAGAGCGCGAAGTTCACCCCATGGCCGTCGTACGTCGCTCCCAGCGGGAACGACCTCCCCGGCCTCGTCTTCCGCGGCAACCTGTCTCTCCTGCAAAGGGCCCGGCGCCGACTGCGCCACGGGCCCTGCATGGCGCAATCTTGGTGCCGCACAACGCCTTCCCGCCTTCACGGATCACGAGCGCTGCATCGGATCCGTACGCCGTGCACCCCCCTCCCGCATCCGATTTCACTTCGGAACCTCGCTCATGAGCGCCATCATGTTCGCTTCGCTGTCCCGGAAGAACGCCAGCCACAGCTCCCGATCGCCCAGATCCGCCACCCGGTGCGGCGCCTGCTCGAACGTCACGCCCTGCTGCGTGAGCACGCCGTGCGCACCGCGAATGTCCGCCACGTACAGATACAGGATCGACGTGCCGTGCTCCGCTCCACTCGACTCCCGCTCGCCCAGCAGCAGCCGCACACCGCCGCAATCGAAGAACGACATCCGCGGCGGCGCATCGAACAGATGACGCAGCCCGAGCACGTCCCGATAGAACGCCCGCGCCCGGTCCACATCGGCTACCGTCACGGCAATCTGCCCGATCCTCTCGACGTCGATCGACCCGCCCACGTGCACCTCCTTGTCGGCACACCGGCATTTACTTAGCTTGGCTAAATAATTGGATGGGTTCACGGCACCCGCAAGAGGCACGATGGATCGCTCGACGGCCGACCGGCTGCACTCGCTGGCCATCCACCTGCTGCGCTGGGCCCGCGTCGCGGATGCAGCGACCGGGATGAGTGCGGCGCGGCTGTCGGTGCTTTCCGTGCTCGTGTTCGCGGGGCCGCGCACGGTGACGGAGCTGGCGGCAGCGGAGCAGGTGGCTGTCCCGACGATGACGAGGCTGCTGCAGGGTCTCGAGGCGGATGGTCATGTCCGGCGGAGGCGGACTGCGCGGGACGCGCGGGTGGTGCAGGTCACGGCGACGGCGAAGGGTCGGCGTGTGCTGGAAGCGGGAAGGCGAGCGCGGATCGATCGGATCGAGGCCGTGCTGGCGCCTCTGGATCGGCGCGCGCTGAGGGAAGTCGAGGCGGCAATGGGGGCGCTGGAGTCGTCGCTGACGCGCGTGGTCTCGCAGGCCCGGGAGTGACTCCTGGCGTCAGGAAGCCGCGGGCAGGTGCTCGTGCCGGTGCGCGGGCACGGCCTGCTCGCGCCAGCGCCAGACGAGTGCGCCGACGAGCCAGCCGATGACGGCGGCGACGACGACGTCGCTCAGGAAGTGTGCGCCGGCTGCGACGCGGGAGAGGCCGCAGCCCCAGGCGAGTCCCCACCAGATGAGCCGGGCGCGCGGGAACAGTCGCGAGAGCACGGCGGCGGCGCCGAATGCGACGAGTGCGTGGCTGCTCGGCATGCCGAGACCGCCGGTCGAGAGTGTGCGCTCCGTGAACGGACGGAACACGTACTCGCCGAGCTCGCCGGGGCGGCGTCGCCGGATGAGCAGCTTCGCGAGCTCGGCCGCGATGCCGCCGAGGATGGCACCGGCGATGATGAGACCGCCGCGGGAGCGGTGCATGCGCCGCCATGGCGTTCGGTCCTCGAGCATCAACGCCGCACCGGCGGCGATCCACAGCGGCACGAATCCCATCACGCGCAGCATGCGGCCGAGGTCGCCGCCGTAGGCATTCTCGAGTCGCAGATGCCGGAACGCGAACGCATCGAGGACGTGGGCGAGCACGATGCTCACGCCTGCAACGACCCAGAAAGCGGGTGGAATGCGCGGCGTCGCGGCGCGCGTCATGACGATCCGTGTTCCGGACGGAGTGCATCGCGCGGGGCGCGATGAGAGCGTCGAAGTGTAGAGCGGGCCATCCCGTCGTGCAAATCGGGATATCCGCTGCCGTGGCCGCGGGATCTCCCGTGAACCTGCGGCCCGCAGGTCGCCAGAATCATGTCCGAAAACGGTGAGTCGGGCGGCCGTGCCGTGCTATATTCAGGCACCATGACCCTGCCGATCCCGATGCCATGACGGCCGAAGCGCTGTACCAGGCGCTGCACTCACGGGACCGCCGCTTCGACGGCGTGTTCTTCGTTGGCGTGCGCTCGACGATGATCTACTGCCGGCCGGTGTGTCGTGCGCGCCGCCCGCAGCCGCGGAACTGCACGTTCTTCCGGACGGCTGCGGAAGCGGAGCGGTCCGGGTACCGGCCGTGTCTGCGGTGCCGACCGGAGCTTGCTCCCGGGCGATCGGTGACGGACGCATCGAGCCGGATTGCCCGCGCCGCGTTCGCGCGCATTGCTGACGGTGCGCTCGATCGTCGCTCGCTCGCCGATGTCGCGCGGGATCTGCGCGTCGGTGAGCGTCACCTCCGGCGTGTCGTGAGCGCGGAATTCGGTGCGTCTCCGGTCGAGCTAGCGCAGACGCAGCGGCTGCTGCTCGCGAAGCAGCTGCTGACGGAGACGGACCTGCCGGTTGCGCGGATCGCGTACGCGAGCGGGTTCTCGAGCCTGAGCCGGTTCAACACGCTGTTCCGGAGCCGCTACCGTCTGAGTCCGACGGAATTGCGACGGCTGCGCCGCTCCGGCACGGATACCGGTGGCGCGGTGACGCTCCGCTTCGATTACCGGCCGCCGTACGACTGGGCGTGGGTCCTCGAGTTCCTCGCGGCACGCGCGATACCGGGGATCGAGAACGTGTCGAACGACGCGTACACGCGATCGTTGCGCGCCGGTCCGCATGCGGGCTGGTTCCGCGTCCGCCCCGCGCCGCGGCAGGAGAATGCGCTGATCGTGGAGATCTCGGAGTCGCTCCTCCCGGCGCTGCTGCCGGTCCGCTCCGCGGTGCGCCGGATGTTCGATCTGGATGCGGAGCCGCAGACGATTGCCGAGCACTTTGCGAGCGATGACATCCTGGGACCGCTCGTGCGCAGGCGGCCTGGGCTGCGGCTGCCCGGCGCCGCGGACCCGTTCGAGCTCGCCGTGCGTGGCGTGCTCGGCCAGCAGATCAGTGTTGCGGCCGCCCGCACGCTCGCCGGCCGCCTGCACGCGCGGTTCGGCGAGCCGGTCGAAGCGCCGGATCGCGTGGATCGGCTCGCGGCGACGGCCGGGCAGCTCGCGGCGGCGGATCCCGCGGACGTCGCCGCGCTCGGCATGCCGCTCTCGCGCGCTCGGACGGTCGTGCTGCTGGCACAGAGCGTAGCGCGCGGCGACGTCCGGCTCGCGCCGACAGCCGACATCGCTGCGGCGACGGCAGCGTTGCGCCGGGTCCATGGCATCGGGCCCTGGACGGCGGAGTACATTGCGATGCGCGGGCTCCACTGGCCGGACGCATTCCCCGCCGGCGACCTCGGCATCCGGACTGCGCTGCGCGGCGTCGATGCCGCAACGCGCGCCGAGGTGTGGCGCCCGTGGCGGGCGTACGCCGCGATCCACCTCTGGGCGAGTCTCGCCGACCACGACGACAGGTGATCATGCGCTACTACTCAGAGATATCGACGCCGATCGGTCCGATCACGATCATCTCCGACGGCCGCGCGCTCACGCACGTCACGCTGCGCCCGGCACACGAGGCCGTGCGCGGGACGAAGTGGCACGACGATGATGTGCTTCTCGCGGATGCGCGCGCGCAGCTCGCGGCGTACTTCGCGGGTGAGTTGCGCACGTTCTCGCTTCCGCTCGCGCCAACGGGCAGTGCGTTCCAGAAGCGGGTGTGGAACGCGCTCTCGCGCATCCCGTTCGGTGAGACGAGGTCCTACGGCGCCGTCGCGGAATCGCTCGGCCTGCCGCCCGGCTCCGCCCGCGCGGTCGGCGCCGCGAACCGCACGAACCCGATCGCGATCATCGTCCCGTGTCACCGCGTCATTGGTGCGGACGGCACGCTCACCGGGTACGCCGGCGGACTCGAGCGCAAACGGTTCCTGCTCGAGCACGAGGCCGCGGTGCACGGCGTCGCGCGTCAGATGGAGCTGGGAATCACCGGCTGAGGGGTGAGGCCGGCGGATACGCAGCGTTCACCGTTGTACACCTGCCGTTCGCGCTGCCCGCTCGTCCTGCCGGATCCGATTCGCCTGGTCCGACCGCCCGGCGGCCTCGTGCACCCTGACCAGCAGGTCCGCGACGCTCCGGCGGCGCAGCGTGTCCGGGTTGGCTGCCGAGCGCCACCACGCGAGCGCTTCCTCGAGCAGCGGTATCGCCTCCTCGACCCGGCCCTGCCGCTCGAGGATCTCGCCGAGGTGCTGGAGCGAGACCGCCACGTCCGGATGGCCCTCGGGGTGCTGCTCGCGCTGGTGCGCGAGCAGCGTCGTCAGCAGGCGTTCGGCGTCCGTATACCGCCCGAGCTCCGCGAGCGCGGAGGCGTAGGCGGCGCCGGACCGGAGCGCACCCGGGCTGGATGCCCCGTGCAACCGGGAGCGCAACTCGTAGGCGAGCTCGAGCTCGTGGGCGGCCTGCTCGTGGCGCCCCAGCCGCAGGTAGCTCATTCCCAGGTTGTGGTGCGCCAGCGCCGTCTCGGGGTGGTCAGGACCGTTCAGCCGCGCGATCATCGCCGCGGCCGGCTCCATGTAGGTGAGCGTCGAATCGACCATCCCGCGGCGCCCGAACGTGACAGCGATGCCGGTGAGCGCCGTGGCGATGCGCGGGTGATCGCCGGGGAACACGGCCCGGTAGCGCTCGACCACCTCCCGATACAGCGTCTCGGCCTCGTCGTGCCTGCCGGCATTGGAGAGTACGTAGGCGACGTTGCTGAGCTGAAACGCGACCGCGGGATGATCGGGTCCGTAGATGCGCGTGCGCAGCTCGAGTGCGCGTCGGGCCACGGATTCGGCCTCCTCGAACTTTCGCTGCTGGGCGAGGAGCCCGCCCAGCGGGACGAGGCCCGATTCCACGCGAGCGTCGTCGGGACCGAAGAGTCGCTCCTGGATCGCGAGCGCCTCACGATACAGCGCTTCGGCGCCATCCAGATCCTGCGGTCCCCACCACCGCACGGTGGCGAGTGTGCGGAGCGCTTCCGCCTCGGCCTCGGGATCCGAAGGACGGGCCTCGCGCCGCCGCCGCAGCGCCTCCTCCGCGAGCCCCTGGGCCTCTTCCCACTGGCCTTCGAGCGCCAGCAACCGCGACAGGCGCAGCGCAGTGTAAGTGGTCCGCTCGTGAGCCGGGCCGAGCTGGCCGCGCAGGACCTCCAGCGCCTCGCGGTGCTTCTCGATGGCGCCACCCTCGTCGCCCAGGTCGTCGAGTGTCTGCGCGAGGGTGGCGAGGCTGGCCGCGACCTCCGCGTCGTCCCGCCCGACGAGCGACGAGCGGAGTGCAATCGCCCTCTCCGCGAGCCCCCGCGCCCGCTGCGGGTCGCCCAGACCGCGGTAGGCTCGAGCCATGACGCTCAGCATGCGGGCCTGGATCCGCGGCTCCTCGGCCAGCTCCTCCACGCGCCGGCTGCCCTGCTCCAGAATCGTCCGGACCGGGATCTCCTCTCCGAGTGTCACCTCAGGGTCGCCGGCCTCGAACAGGCCGACCACGAACGCGGTCACCTCCTCCGATTCCGCCTGTGCGGCCTGCGCCTGCGCCGACTGCCAGAGCGCCGCGCCCAGGCCGGTCGCCAGCGCGAGCGTCACGAGAGCCGCGGCGCCGACGAGCGCCGCATTGCGGCGGAGAAACCGGCCGACACGGTAGCCGAGAGTCGGCAGCCGCGCCTCCACGGGAACGCCTTCCAGGTGGCGCACGATGTCATCGCCGAGCTGCCGCGCGGACCGGTACCGCCGCGCCGGGTCCTTCGCCAGCGCCTTCAGGCAGATCGCATCGAGGTCGCCCGCAAGTCTGCGGTCCGCGCGCTTCTCGCGTCCCGCTGACCTGCCTGCGACCGACGAAGGACGGGGAGGCTCCGTCTCGACCACCGCCTGCGCAGCGGCCATCGCGGAGCCACCCGCTGCCGCGTACGGCCGCTCTCCGGTCAGCAGCTCGAACAGCAGCACACCCAGTGCGTGCACGTCCGTCGCGGTCGTGATCGGCGCGCCCGTGAACTGCTCGGGCGCGGCGTATTCCGGCGACAGCACCCGCAGCCCCGTCCTCGTCGACTCGCCCGCCGCGTCATCGTCCTGACCGAGCAGCTTCGCGATACCGAAGTCCAGGAGCTTCACCCGTCCGCCCTCGTCCACCATGACGTTGGACGGCTTGATGTCGCGATGGACGATCAGATGGGCGTGTGCGTAATCGACCGCCTCGCACACCTGGAGGAACAGGCGCAGGCGCGTGGCGACATCGAGCTCGTGCTGTTCGCAGTACCGGGTGATGGGCGCTCCGTCGACGAGCTCCATCGCGAGCCAGGGCGTGTCGTCGTCGAGCATCCCGGCGTCGAGCAGGCCGGCTATGCCCGGATGCGCCAGACGCGCCAGCACCCGGCGCTCAAGCAGGAAGCGCCGCACCAGGTCGGGCGCGCCGAGCGCCCCGCGGACGACCTTGAGCGCCACGCGCTTGTGGACGTCCTCGCGCTCGGCCTCGTACACCGCCCCCATTCCGCCCTGACCGATCTTCCGCAGGACGCGGTAGGCGCCGAGCGTCCTGCCCTCCCACGAATCATCCGCTCCGCTCCCATCCGCCTCGCCGAGCGCCTCCGCGGCCAGCTCTGCAATGCCGGCGCGGACACCGTCCAGTGCCGCGTCCGCGAGGGCATCTACCCGGAGCATCTTGTCGACGTCCGCGCGCAGGGCGGGCTCGTCCCGACAGGCACCGTCCAGGAACGCCGGGCGTGCGGCCTCGCGTAGTGCGACCGCGGCGTGGAAGATCTCCTGGAGCCGCGTCCACCGTGTCGGCGTGTGGTCCCCGCCCGTACCGCTGCCCGAGGTGTTCATTTCTCGCTCTCCACGTCCAGGGCGACCGCGAGCCAGGCCCGGGCCGCGCGCCAGTCCCGCTGGACCGTGGGGACCGACACGCCGAGCGACTCCGCGATCTCGGCGTCCGTGAGCC
>DASUSS010000135.1:0-74702 GCA_036374995.1 Longimicrobiales bacterium
CAGGAAATCGCCCATCCGGTTCCACGTGTAGATCCAGCGGCTGTGCAGCAGCGACTCGTGAACATCATCGGGCACGACGATCAGCTCGTGCGCGACGTCGTGAGCCCGGAGCAGCTGCACGAGCCCGACGGTCTGCGAGAAGCTGACGTTGCGGTCGTCATCCCCGTGCACCAGGAGCACCGGCGACTTCCAGTTCGCGATCTCCGAGATGGCCGATGAGCGGTACGACAGTGCGGTGGAATCGATCGTGGTGCCGTACAGGTGCACGCCGGCCATGTCGACGCCGGCCACGAACACGTCCGAGTTGCGCGCGAGCGCCTGTGCGGTGAGCAGCCCGCCGTAGGACAGGCCCCAGATACCGACGCGTGCGGGATCCACATCGGCGCGTGTCCGGAGGTACTTCCCGGCGGTGAGGACATCACGGTACTCGGCGTTGCCGCGTGCCTGCGCGCTGTCGGCGTTCGTGAACGAACGGCCATAGCCGATCCCGCGGCGGTAGTTCACGGACAGCACGATGTACCCCTGATCGGCGAGCCACTGGTTGATGGCATAGGACCAGTGGTAGAACTGCATGTAGTGGTAGGCGGGCATCATCTGCCGCCGCGGCCCGCCGTGCACGAACACGATTGCCGGCCGCTTCTCCCCGCGACGGAGGTCCTTCGGCAGGAAGAGCTGGTTGCTGAAGCGCACGCTGTCGGGAGATGTGAGCCACACGATCTCCGGCACC
Source organism: Longimicrobiales bacterium (assembly GCA_036374995.1). Lineage (GTDB taxonomy): Bacteria > Gemmatimonadota > Gemmatimonadetes > Longimicrobiales > RSA9 > SH-MAG3. The sequence continues at coordinate 728 of DASUSS010000135.1, forward strand.
ACGTGCGCGCTGCTCGGGAATCCGCTCAGGTCGGGGAAGATGCGGCGTGCCTCACCGCCGCGCGCCGGCAGGATCGCGACGGAGGCGGGCGTTGTCGCACCGAAATGCAGGACGGCGATACGGCTGCCGGATGCGAGCGGCTGCGGGTGCGTCTCGACGTCCGAGCCGCGCGAGAGCTGGACGGGATCTCCGCCCGCCACGGGCACGGCCCAGACGTGACGGCGCTCGATGTCACCGGCGTTCGTCGTATAGACCATCGTGCGGCCGTCGGCAGAGAAGGCGACGGACGTCGCATCCTCTATGAGCCCGTTCGTCGGCGTGAGCAGCACGGGCTGCGGCTGCGGATCCGTCACGCTGATCGACCAGTAGCGGTCCCACTCGTCCTCCTGCGGATTCATCTGGAAGACGATGTGGTCGCCGACGCGCCGGACGCGGTTCATTCCGGCGAAGGATCCGTCACCGGGCGCGCTGCGCCACAGCACGCGCGCGCGCGGCGCGTCGATGTCGCCGACGGCGGCGACGTCGATCATCATGATCGCGAGGTCGGAACCATCGGGGAGCACGCCGCGGTAGAGGCCGGGCACGTGGCGCAGGTTGCCCGTGGTGTCCTGACGGGCGGCGCCGCCGCCCCGTCCGCCGAAGCCGCTGCCGCACGTCTGCGCGCCCGGCGACATGGCGCCGAACGCCGTCCCCGGCCGTCGCAGGAACGCGAGCTGACGGCCATCGGGTGACCACATCGGGTTCGCGTCGCAGTCGACGGAGGGGGACACCCACCGCAGCACGCGCGTCGCGACATCGAACAATCCGATGAAGGAGTGATCGCCGCGCTGGCTCACGAAGGCGATCTTCGAGCCGTCCGGCGACCACTGCACGCCCGATTGCACACCCTGCGCCCGGATGAGCGGTCTCTCCGCGCGGTCGAATTCGTCCATCGCGTCCGCCACCACGTGCGCGCGGTAGATCTGACCGTCCCGGATGTAGAGGACCGTGCGGCCGTCCGGCGACAGTGCGGGCGCTGCGCCCTCGGCAATGCGCCACGCAGCACCGCCGTCCGTTCGCACACCCCAGATCGCGCGCTCGGAGCCGTCGGGATCGTGCATCGGGTTCGCCACCCAGCCGTCGCGATTCGGTGCATGGCCGCGCACGAACACGGCGATGCTGCCGTCGTCCGACAGCCGCACCGAGCTGAGGTCACGGCCATCATCCTCGAGGAATGCGGTCAGCCGCTGCGGTCGGAAGTCGGGTGCAGCCGCCGTGTACACGTTGCGCATGCCGGCCTCGTAGGCGGTCCACGCGATCCGGTCCGCGCCGCCGGCGGCAGTCAGCTCGAGCGGCGAGGCGACATTGAAGAAGGCCTCGAGGGGAGTGCGCTGCTGCTGCGCGGCCGCGGCCGCAACGTGGCCGGCGAGCAGGAGCAACGATGCAAGCAGTCGCAGAGCCGGTGCGCGGCGGGGCATTCGGACCTCGTGGTGCAGGGTGCTGGCTGGCGGAGAGACGGCAATGTACGCTGCGGCAGGAGGAGCCGCCACACGACGGGCAGGGTCAGCCGGCCACGGCCGCCGCGGGGTTCCGCATGAAATCCAGGGACACCTGATTGAACAGGTCCGCCTTCTCGATGTTGCAGACGTGGCCGCACTGCTCGATGACGTGGAGTAGCGCGTTCCGATGCCGCTCGGCGAGCTGCCGCGCCGCAGGCAGGAACATGTAGTCCTCCGAACCCATCAGGTACAGCGTGGGGATGCCGGTCTCGCGCTGCTCGAACAGCCGGAGCACGGCAGGCAGCTCCATCGTGAGTCGGAACCAGCGCAGGAACTCCTTGCGGGCGAGCTTCTGCGCCTCGCGCACGAAGATCAGTCGGCTCTCCCGGTGTCCGGCACGGGGCAGGAGGATCCACGCATAGAGCCGGTACAGCCACATGAACGGGATCACGCGCTTGAGTGCGTTCCCGAGCACGACGAGGATGCGGGATCGGACGTTGAGCCGTGCAATCGCGCCGCCGAGAACCATCGAATGCACGCGCTCGGGTGCAATCTCCGCGATCGTGCGGATGATCAGGCAGCCGAGCGAGACGCCCACGAAATGCGCGCGCCGGATCCCGAGATGGTCCAGCACGCCGATCACATCGCGGCTGATCGCATCGAACGTGTAGTGCCGTGCGCCGCGGCCCGCTCCCGCGGCAGCAGAATGGCCGTGACCGCGCAGATCGACGAGCAGCACGTTGAACTCCGCGCGGTACGCACGCAGCTGACGGAACCAGATCGTGGAACTGCCGCCCGCGCCGTGCACCAGCACGACCCATTCGGCGCTGTCGGACAGGACGTGTGCGCGGTGGTGCAGCATTCCGCCGGGTGAAAGGTGCTCCTGCTCCATCCATCAAGTTTCGCGGAACCCGGGCGTCGGCCGCAAGCGCGCGACGTGAGCTCGAGCGCCGCAGCCGCGCCCGGAAACGCCCGTATTCACCGGAGCACCGAGGTCGGTGGGGTCGGCCTTCCGGTCGCCCCTGCCTTTCCGCTATCTTTCGACCTCCCCGGCCACACAACGAGAAGGGTTCATGCGACGCAGCCTCATCATTGCCCTGAGCGCGATCGCCGTCGTGGCCGTTCTGCTGATCGCGACGGTTCTGCTGCTTCCCGCCGAGCGCGTGGGTGCATTCGCGGCCGAACGTGCGTCCTCGGCGCTGGCCCGGGATGTGAACGTGGAGCGGGTCGGCGTAAGGCTGTTTCCACCGGCGATTGCACTCGAGTCCGTCACCATCGGCGGACCGACACCGGGAGACTCCGTGCTCGCGAGTGCGGATCGCGTCGAGCTGCGGCCCAGGCTGCTGCCGCTGCTCCGGCGCCGGGTCGTCATCGACGAGATCGCGCTCGAGCGGCCTCTGCTGCGAATCGAGATCGCTGCCGACAGCACATCCAATCTGCCCGCGCTCACCTCCGACGAGCCGGCCGCGCCGGGCGGTGATGCCGAGCTGAGTATTCGCCGACTGCAGGTGAGCGGCGGCACGCTCGTGTATCGGGACGCGATCACAGGCACGAGCGCGCACATCTCCGGCATCGATCAGACGCTGAAGCTGTCCGGCTCCATCGCGGGCGGAGCGCTGGCGGACATCGCCGCCACCGGGGACCTGCGCGTAGGCGACATTGACGTCGATGCGCCGGCGGCGATTGCCTGGCCGATCCGCGATCTGCGGCTGCGTCTGGAGCACGACATCGATGTCGATCGTGCAGCGGACCGCGTGGACGTGAAGCGCCTGACGCTCACGATCGAGGAGCTCGCCCTCGACGTCACGGGCACGGTGACGGCCGCGACCGATTCGCTGAACCGGAGCGTGGACCTGCGCGCGCGCACGGGCAGCACGGATGTGGCGCGGCTCGTCGCCTCTCTGCCGAAGACGCTGCTCGAGAACGGCGGCGAGGTGCTGACCGGAGCTGCGGGCCACGTGCAGCTCGATGTCATCGTGCGCGGCCGCAGCGGCGCGGGAGCCGTGCCCGGGTTCGCCGGCACGCTCCAGCTGGAGGACGCGGCGCTCGCGCGCGGACGCTACGGCACGATTGCCGACCAGCTCGCTGGCCGGATCGCGTTCTCCCGCGATTCCGTCGCGAGCACCGGAATCACGGGTCGCGTTCTGGGCGAACCGCTGCGCGCATCGTTCCGTGTCCATGACCTCGCGGCTCCGCGCGGGACCGTGCGGATCCAGGCGGCGCTCGCACTCGCGCAGGCGCAGAAGATCGGGCTGCTGCCGGACAGCGTTCAGGGAATGGGTCGCATCGCGCTGGACCTCGGCATGGACGGCTCACTCGTCGAGCCTGCGGAGGCGCTCGTCAGCGGCACCGTGGATCTGGCGGGTGTGCAGCTCGAGGTCGCCGCGCTCCAGAAGCCGGTCATCGTTCGGCAGGGCCGCATCGTGCTCGACGGCCGCGACGCATCGGCGCGCGATCTGGGCGCGTCGATCGGCGCGAGCGATGTCACGCTCGATCTCGACGCGGCGGAGTGGCTGCCGTACGCGCTCGGCGACACGTTGCGTCCGCCGACCGTCGCGTTCACGGCTCGCTCCGAGCTGTTCGATGCGGACGAGATCCTCGGTGCGAGGCCGGAAACCTACACGTACGGTCAACTCTTCGTCGCGCGACTCGCGGATCGGCCGATCGACGGACGGCCGGTCGAGGAGGTGGCCGCAGAGATCGGTTTCGGGATGCCGGAAGTGCCGCCGATCGACATGGACGGGCGCGTGCTCGCGAAACGTTTCGTGCGCGGCGGCCTGCCGCTCCAGGACGTGGATATCACCGTTGCTGCGAAGTCCGGGCAGCTGGATGTGCGCGCAGCAAGCTTCCGTATGATGGGCGGCGGCGTGCACATGACCGGCCGGCTCGGACTCTCCGGCTCGCAGAGTGCCGGAGCGGGAGCCGCGCAGCCGCTCGCGCTCGATTACACGATCAGCGATGTCGCGGCGGCCGCGTTCCTCCAGCGCTTCACCGGTTTTCGCGATCAGATCACGGGCGACCTGCTGATCGCCGGCACGATGAGCATGCTCCTCGACCATCAGCTGCTGCCGCTGCGCGAGAGCGTGAACGGCGCGGGCACGCTCGCGATTCTGGAGGGCGAGATCGTGAACTGGCCGCTGCTGCGCCGGCTCGGTGAGCGCATCGGTGTCGCGCAGTTCGATACGCTCGAGTTCCGTGACTGGAGCGGTCGCTATCGGATCACCGGCCCCGTGGTCGTGCTGGAGGAGAGCACGCTCGCGTCGGGCGAGCTGGGCATGCGGGCGGCGGGCTCGTTCGACGTGAACGGGACGCTCGATCTGGGCGCGACGCTGTTCATGCCGCAGGAGTGGGCGGCGCGCGTGCCGGGTGCTCCGGCCGGATTCGTGGCGAGCGCCGCTGCGGGCGAGGACGGCCGCGTGCCGATCGGCGCACGGTTCGGCGGAACGGCCCGCGACCCGTCGGTCGCGCTCGACCTGTCGGAGGCCGGCGCGCGCATTGCGAGTGCCGCGCGGGATGCCGCTCGGCAGCAGGCAAGCGAAGCGGCGGCACGCGCGGCGGAACAGCTGACCGGTCAGCTGCCGCCGCGGGATTCCCTGAGCGCCGCCGCCGACTCGATGAAGAAGAAGGTCGAGTCCGAGGTGGTCAACCGGCTGAAGCGGATCATCAAGCCGGGCGGCAACCGTTGATCTGATGCCGGGGCCGCGGCGCGTCTGGACGACTGCCTTGCAGGCCGCCCCGCGCGAAAACCTGCGTCAGATCTCCATCTCCGTGATACCGCCCGCGCCGCCCTCGTCCGGTGCCTGCGCCGGAGTCGCGGCCGGCGTCCGCTGCGACGCCGGCGACGGCTCGGCGAACCTGATCCGGCCCTCGTGCAGCGACGCTCCGCGCAGGGCGATCGCGAGCACATGGCCGAGATCGCTGACTGCGTGGAACCGGATCTGCGAGCGCACCTCCTCCGGCAGATCGTCGAGATGCGGCTCGTTCGCCTCCGGGATGATGATCTCGCGGATGCCCGCGCGGTACGCACCGAGCACCTTCTCCTTCACACCACCGATCGGCAGCACGCGTCCGTTGAGCGTGATCTCCCCCGTCATCGCGACGTCGCTGCGCACCGGGCGGCCGCTCAGCGCGGATGCCAGTGCCGTGGCCATCGTGATGCCCGCGGAAGGGCCATCCTTCGGAATCGCACCCGCCGGCACGTGCACGTGCAGCTCGACGTCACGGAACGCCTCTTCGGGAATGCCGAGGCGGTCGTGATGCGTCTTCGCGTACGTGAGTGCGGCGCGCGCCGATTCCTTCATCACATCGCCGAGCTGACCTGTCAGGATCAGCTTGTCGCGGCCGTGTGATGCACTCGCCTCGACGAACATGATGTCGCCGCCCATCGGCGTGTAATACATCCCCGTCGCCGTGCCGACCGTATCCTGCTGTGCGGCACGCTCCGGATAGACGCGTGCGCGGCCGAGCAGCGGCTGCACGTCGTCCTTCGCGATCACGATCTGCTCGAGCTCGTCCACGGCGATCCGTCGTGCCGCCTTGCGCGCGACCTTGCCGAGCTCGCGCTCGAGCTGACGCACGCCGGCCTCGCGCGTGTACTCACTGATCACGCGCTCGATCGCGGCGTCCTCCATGACCAGCTGGTCCTCGCGCAGACCGCTCTCCTCCTTCTGCCGCGGCATCAGATAACGCTTCGCGATCTCCAGCTTCTCGAGCTCCGTGTAACCGCTGAACTCGACCGTCTCCATGCGGTCGAGCAGCGGTGCGGGAATGCGATCGCGCCAGTTGGCGGTCGCAACGAACAGCACTTCACTCAGGTCGAACGGCACGCCCAGGTAGTGGTCGACGAACGCATGGTTCTGTGCGGGGTCGAGCACCTCCAGCAATGCCGACGACGGGTCGCCCTGCATGGATACGCCGAGCTTGTCGACCTCGTCCAGGAGGAACACGGGGTTCTTCGTGCCTGCCTGCCGCAGTCCCTGAATGATCCGTCCGGGCATCGCGCCGACGTACGTGCGCCGATGGCCGCGGATGTCGGCCTCGTCCCGCGCACCGCCGAGCGCGATGCGCACGTACTTGCGGCCGAGTGCGCGCGCGATCGACTTCGCGATCGACGTCTTGCCGACGCCGGGCGGTCCGACGAACAGCAGAATGGGGCCGCGGCCGACCGCCCTGGCCTTCGCCTTCACGGTCTGCGTCCCGACGTCCAGGTGCTCGGGATCCGCCTCACCGGTCCGCTTGCGACGCTCCTCCTCGTCCTCGCCGTTGCCCTGTGATTGCGCCGAGCCGTACGCGCGCGACAGGACGTCATCCGCCTCGGCCGTGACTTCCTCGACCGCCTCCTCTTCGGCCAGCTCCATCTGGAGCTTGCGTACGGCGAGGAATTCCAGGACGCGATCCTTCACGTCGTTCAGGCCGAAGTGGTCCTCGTTCAGGATCTGCTCCGCCTGCTTCAGATCGATCTTGTCCTCGGTGCGCTCGCCCCACGGCAGTTCCGTCACCAGATCGAGATACGTGCGCAGCACCTGGTACTCGGCCGACTGCGGGTTCGTCCGCTCGAGCCGGCTCAGCTCCCGCTGGATCTCGTGACGCGCCTCCTCGCTGAGCTCCAGCTTCTCGACGCGCTCACGCAACTCCTCGAGGTCGCCGGCCTCGTCGCCCTCACCCAGCTCCTGCTGGATCGCCTTCAGCTGCTCGCGCAGCACGATCTCCCGCTGCCGCTCGCCCAGCTCCTCCTGCACCTTCTGCTGGATCTCCTCCTGCGCCTCCAGCCGGATCAGGTCGCGCTCGACGCCGACCAGCACCCGTCGCATGCGCTCGCCGACCGGCAGCAGCTCCAGCAATTCCTGCTTCTGCTTCGCCGGCATCTCCAGGTAGAACGCGACCATGTCTGCAAACGCGCCCGGCTCCTCCACGCCCTGGACGATCTGTGCGAGTGCCTCCGGCGGCATCCCGCGCCGCCGACCCAGCTCCGCCGCGCGCTCCCGCAGCTCCCGATCGAGCGCGATGAACGCGGCATCCCGTGCCTCCGGCGTCGGCTCGTCCTCGATGACCCACACATCCGCCTCGAGCATCGCCTCGCCCACGCGATCGTAACGCAGCGCCTTCGCGCGCTGGACTCCCTGTATCAGCAGCTGAAGTCCGTTCGCCGTGCGCTGTACCTGGAGGATCCGGACGATCACGCCCAGCTCGTACAGAACCGACCCCGAGGGTTCGTCCACATTCTCACGCTGGCACACGGCGAACAGCCGGCGCTCCCCTTCCAGCACCTTCTCCACCGCCTCCAGCGTGCCCGGGCGGCCGGCACTGATCGGTACCGCGACGCCCGGGAATACCACCGTCTCACGCATCGGCAGTACGGGCAGCTTCAGTCTCTCCGCCATGATCAACCTTCTGGTCCGGGTGAACCCCGCCGCGCTGACGGGCTTCGTGCATCCCCGCATAGTATGGGCATGGACCCTGCCATGGCACTTGCGGCGCGGGAAGCCGTTGCGGGACAGGGGAAGTCGCCGGCCCGCCCGGTGCCCGTCGGGCGGCCCGCGCTGCCCGCTCCCTGCCGCACTGGCAGGAAGTCGCGAGGCGGGCGCCGGCATGACGGGATCGGCCGTTTCGAACATCGGGTGCCTGGTCCGCAGAAGTCGGCAAACCTCTTGCGTAGCCGGAGTTGAGTCAACTCCCGATACGGAGCGGATTTTCACTGATGCAGCAGGATCGACGGTCATGAGGCCGGGAGTCGCCGGCCGGAGTCCGAGCCACAGCGCGCGGCGCGTCCCGCTGCTGCGCCTGCTCGCGTACTACGCCCTTGTGGTGGGTGTGGCGGCCGCACTGATCAGTCTGGTGCCCGCGATCGAGCGTGCGTTCCTGTCGCCGATCGCGCTGCCGGCGGTATCGGGTCCGAACGATCTCATGACGCAGCAGCCGCCGCCGGCGCCGCAAGCCACGACGCTGACGCAGACACTCGACCGCACGTTGACGACTGCACTGGTGGCGATCGGCGTCCTGCTGCTCGTCCTTCCGGTCGCGTGGGTCTACATGTTCACGCGGCGGTACCGCTACGACCGGGCGCTCGTTCAGTCGGTGATCATCCTGCCGCTCGTGGTGGGCGGGATGGTGATGATCGTGAAGAACAGTCTGGCGCTCGCATTCAGCCTGGCGGGCATCGTGGCGGCCGTGCGGTTCCGGAACACGCTGAAGGATCCGCGCGACGCGGTCTACATCTTTCTCGCTCTCGGTCTCGGTCTGTCGGCCGGTGTGCAGGCGCTCGACATCGCCCTGGTGATGTCGCTGTCGTTCAATCTGGTCGTGCTGGCGTTGTGGCGATTCAACCTGGGTGCCGTGTATGGCGGTCCGGGCGAACGGGACATGATGGCGATGGGCAGCCCGAAGCTGCGGCAGGGTCGCACGGCCGAGGAGCGACGGCGGCTGAGCGACACGTACGCGCAGCGGACGAACGGGATGAAGAGCGACGGCGTGCTGCTGGTGCACGGGCCGGATGCCGCCGCCGCGCGCACGGCTGCCGACGCGGCGCTGAGTCGCGCGGGCAAGGAATGGAAGTTCATGGAGCCGACGGCGGGCGCGGAGGGGACGACGCTGCTGCCGGTCCTGGTGCGTTTCAAGAAGAAGGGTACGCCGGTGCAGGTGCTCACGGAGCTGGACGAGTACTGGTCGAGGGATGTCGCGGCGGCGGAATACATACCCTTTCCCGCCGAAGAGAAAGGTGACGAGGATGAATAGCAGGCGTCGGATCGCTGCGCTGCTGGCACTGTCGCTCTCGTGCGTGCCGCTCGCGGCGGATGCACAGCAGCGCACGGCAACGGCGACCGCCGGTGCGCAGTATGACGTGAACGGATTCGCCCGCGCGCTCGCCGGCAACAACTGGCGCGATCTGTGGGCCACGCCCGTCCAGGTTCCGATGCTCGACCTCGGCGTCTGGGGCGGCGGGCTCACACCCGAGCGGACCGGCGGGCGACAGAGCCGCACGCTGCATTTCCAGGGCGGCGACGGCCGGCTCTACATCTTCCGGTCCGTGGACAAGTACCTCCACGACGAAGCTCTGCCGGTTGCGCTGCGGCACACCCCGGCGGGCGATGTCGTGCAGGACCAGATCAGCTCGCTGCTTCCCGCGGCCGGCCTGCTCGTCGGGCCGCTGTACGATGCCGCCGGCCTGTTGCACCCCTGGCCGACGCTGGTGGTGATGCCGGATGACGCGAGGCTCGGCGAGTTCCGCGCGGAATACGCGGGGATGCTCGGTCAGATCGAGGAGAATCCGCAGGAGGGGCCGGATGACTCACCCGGCTTCGCGGGCTCATCGAAGCTGGTCGGCGTGGACAACTTCCTGGAGCGGCTCGACGAGACGTCAGAGCACCGCGTGCATGCGCCGGAATATCTGGCCGCACGCCTCATCCAGTTCATGATCGCGGACACCGACCGCGGCGGCGATCAGTGGCGGTTCGCGGAGTTTCCGGCCGAGTCGGGAGCCGGCTCGATCTGGCGTCCCGTTGCGCGCGACCACGATTTCGCGTTCATGAGGAACGGTGGGCTGCTCGGCACCGCTTCGCGCATGCTCTATCCGAAGCTGGCGCGTTTCGACGGCACGTACGAGTCGCTGCGTACGCTCACGTTCATGACGTACGACATGGATCGGCGGCTGCTGGTGGAGCTGCCGCGCGAGCGTTGGGACAGCGTGGTGGTCGCGCTGCAGACACGGCTGAGCGATGACGTGCTGCGCCTGGCAACTGCGCGGCTGCCCGCCTCGTGGCAGCCGCTCGCGGCGGAGCGGATCTTCGCGGGACTGCAGGCGCGCCGCAATGCGCTGCACACGGTGGCGGCGGACTTCTTCGACATGATCTCTCGCGAGGCGGACATCCATGCGACGGCAGAGGCTGAGCGTGCCGAGGTGGAACGCCTCTCCGATGGCAGCGTGGAGGTGCGGCTGTATGCCGCAGATGCTGCGGTCGTCGCGGCCGCAGGTCTGCCGGCGCCGCCCGCCTCGGATGGGACGGCCGGACGCGCCGGGGGCAGGCCGTACTTCCAGCGGCGCTTCCTGCCCCGGGAGACGCAGGAGATACGTCTCCACATGCTGGGTGGCGATGACGTCGTGCGCGTGAGTGGCCGTGCGCCGGGCAGCATTCGCGTGCGCGTGATCGGTGGGGCGGGCGATGACGTGCTCGTGGATTCCTCCGTGGTCGCGCAGGGCGGAGCACGCACCGTGTTCTACACCGCGAGAGGGGACGACGAAGTCGTGCGCGGCCCGAACACGCGCGTCGACGATCGCGACTTCACGGAGTGGCTCCCGGGCCGGCCGCACGACATCCGGGAGCTCGCATCGCCCGACGAGGCACGTGCCGAGGGGGAGGATTCCGGGGAGGACGAACCCGATGACGTCACGCTGGATGAGAACGTCGCGGAGCGGCTGAGCGGTGCCGCGTACCACGACTGGGGGCGCGAATCGGGGTTCGGTCCCTACGCGGATTTCCGGAGCGGTACCGGTCTCATCATCGGCGGTGGTCCGAGCTACACGCGCTACGGATTCCGTCGCGAGCCGTACAGGTTCCACGCCGCTGCCAATGTGCTCTATGCGGTCGCGACCGGCGGGTTCGGCGTGGAGCTGTTCGGTGACTATCACCCGGAGAATACGCGGCTGGGGTTCTCGCTCGACGCGAGCGCGACGCAGTTCGAGACGTTCAGGTTCTTCGGCTACGGCAACGACACGGACGCGCCCGCTGGGGTCTCACCCCGGGTCGAGCGGGATCAGCTCACCGTGCGGCCCGCACTCTACTGGCAGGACGATGGAGTGTACATCGGTGCGGGTCCGATCTTCCGCTACGGCGATCCCCGCTATGACGACGGGAGTCCGATCGCATTGCTCCGGCCGGAGGGCGCGGACGCATTCGCGCAGGCGGGCGGAGCAGTCGACTTCCGTATTACGCGCGGCATCACGAGCGGGAAGGACGCGCGTGGCTTCGCGTTCGATGCGGGCGCGGTCGCGTATCCTGCGCTGCTCGATGTGAGCGAGCCGTTCGGCGGCACGCGCGCCGTCGCCCGCGCGTGGATTCCGCTGGGCCGGCCATTCGTTGCGTTGCGCGCCGGCGGCGATATGGCGTGGGGTGAGTTCCCGGTGCACGAGGCCGCATTCCTCGGCGGGCGTAACTCACTGCGCGGATTCGAGACCGACCGCTTCGCCGGCGATGCGGCCGTATACGGCTCCACGGAGCTGCACGTGCCGGTCACGACCGTCACACTGCTCGTGCGTGGCGACCTGGGCGTGTTCGGCCTCGCCGACGCGGGCCGTGTCTATGTCGACGGCGACTCGCCCGGCGGCTGGCACACGAGCTATGGCGGCGGCGTCTGGTTCTCGTCGCTCGGCCGCACGCTCAGCGTGACGTACGCGACGGGCGAGATCGGCCGGCTGTACCTGCGACTCGGAATGCCGCTCTGATGCCCCAGCAGCGCGAGCGCGTCCTGCGCTTCGACGTGCCGGGCCACGAGACGCTCGCTCGCATCGCGAGCGAGCCTCTGCCGTTCGGGCTGCGGGAGCTGTCATCCGACCTCGACTTCTTCCGTGTCGTCTATTTCGACACGAACACCGGCGACCTGCACCGCCGCGGCGCCGCCGTCCGCCTCTCGATCCGGCCCGACGAGACGCAGACGCTTTCGGTGGACGTCGGCATCGTGGATGACACCACGTCGGTGACCCGCCGGCACGCCGAGGCGCAGGTGCCGGCGCTCCCGCCCGCCGAGCTGTTCGCCGGCTCTTCCGAGCCGGCGCAGATGATCCGCGCCCTGGTCGACCCCAGCCATCTCCGGTCGACGATCGAGATCGAGACGATCCGCCGCCTGCGACGCGCCGTGCTGCCCGGAGCGGAATCGGATACGATCGATTTCGCGTTCGACGCCGTCACGGTCCGCAGGGGCGAGCTGAGCGGTGAGCTGGACGAGCTCGAGATCACGATTCGCGGCGAGGCGCCGACGATCCGCGAGGGCTTCGTCGAAGCGGTGGAGAGTGCGTATGGAATCCGCCTGGTGCTCGCCGACACCGTCGCGCGCGCACGCGCATTGCTCGACCACATGATGCTCGAGCGGCTGGAGCAGGACGTGCGCGCGGCGCGGGAGGTAGCGGTGGTCGCGTATTCGGACGGCCGCATCGCGCTGTGCCATGACCGCGACGTCCTGTGCGTGCCGACGGGACACGGCTCCGGCCAGGATGCATGCCGCCGCGTGCTCCGCAACGTGTTCGGCCGCTCGCACGGCCGTATCCGACTCCTCGGTACGGCACCGGGAACGCACACGCAGCCCGCACTCGAGGTGTGGCTGGCGGAAGACGTCAGCCGCGAGGAGTCGCGCTGCACCTGGCTGCCCGTCGACATGGTGCTCGAGCACGTCGGCGCGCCGCAACTGCGCAATGCGCGCACGCTGGCCGCGCTGCATGCGGTCGCCCGCTCCGAGCTCCCCGTGCGATCGGGCCCGATGTCCATGAACGGAACGGGACCCGCGGAGAGTGCCGCGTTCCCGATCTTCGAGCGTGCTGTGTCCGCCGCACGAATGCCGGCACTGCTCGAGACGATACGTGCGCGCGATGTCCCGCCCGAGCTGCTGCTGAACCCCGAGCTCAGCAGGCTCTCGTTCGATGAACGCATCCTCGTCATTGCGGAAGAGGGCCGGACACCGCTGCTCGAGCGCCTCCGCTTCCTGTCGATGTTCGGCACGCGGCTCGACGACTTCTTCATGACCCGCATCGCCGAGTTCAAGAAGCAGGTCGCGACAGGTGATACGGACCTGAGTCTGGATGGGCTGACGCCCGCGGCACAGCTCGACCTCACGCGCATTCGCACACGCCGCATGTTCACCCGTGCGTACGCGCTCCTCAAGGACGCACTGCTGCCCGACCTGGAGACGAACGGCATCCGCCTCCGCCGCTGGAACGAGCTCTCCGATGAGGATCGAGACTTCCTGAGACGCACGTATGAGCCCCAGGCCGAGGCCGTACTCACGCCCGTGATCGCGGATCCGACGCACCCGTTCCCGCACATGCGCAACCTGCGTCCGGCGATCGCGGCAATCGTGCGCCTGCCGGAGAGCAGCGATGCGCATTTCGTCGCCATCGAGCTGCCCAGCGGACTGCCGCGCTTCGTGCCGCTCACGACCACCCGCGAGTTCATTCCGATAGAGGAGCTCATCCTCGCGTGGCTGCCCACGCTGTATCCCGGCCTGCACGTCGTGCAGGCGAACACGTTCCGTGTCACGCGGAGCGCGGTCGTCGAGTATGATGAAGAGCCGGCGGGCGGCGTGCTCCCCGCCGTCGAGGAGCAGGTATCGCGACGGCCGTTCGGAGAGGTGGTGCGGCTCGAGGTGGAGAGCACCATGCCGACCGCATTGCGCGAGCGGCTGCTGCGCGAGCTCCAGTTCGAGATGCCGGAGGTGATGACCGGCCTCTCGACCGAGGACGTCTACCCCGTCGAGGGTCTCGTGGACCTCGCGGCGCTGCGCGAGCTCGCAGCGCTGGACACGCCCGAGCTCCGCTTCCAGCCGATCGAGCAGTCGACTCCGCTCGACCCCGACCGACCCGTCTTCGACCAGCTCCGCGATGGCGATGTGATGGTGCGGTTTCCGTTCGACTCCTTCGGCGAGACCGTCGAGCGCTTCCTCGATGAAGCGGCCGACGACCCCGATGTCGTCGCCATCAAGATCACGCTCTACCGCACCGACGCGAAATCACGTCTGGTGCAGGCGCTCGGCCGAGCGAGGAGTGTCGGCAAGGATGCCTTCGCGCTCGTCGAGCTGAAGGCGAGCTTCGATGAGCGCCGCAACATCGAGTGGGCCCGCTCGCTCCAGACGGCCGGCATCCACGTGGTGTTCAGTCCTGCGAGCATCAAGGTGCACGCGAAGATCGCACTCGTCGTGCGACGCGAGGACGAGGGAGTGCGGCGCTACGTCTACATCGGCACCGGCAACCTCAACGCTGCGACTGCGCGCGGGTATACCGATGTCGGCATACTGACCGCCGATCCCGACCTCGCCGAAGAGGTGAGCGACGTCTTCAACCTTCTCACCGGCTACAGCGGCGCCAGCGACTTCCAGCACCTGCTGGTGTCGCCCTTCACCATGCGCGATCGGTTCATCGCGCTGATCGACCGGGAGATCGAGCACGCGCGTGCCGGCCGTGGCGGCCGCATTCGCATCCAGATGAACGGACTCGCGGATCGCAGAATGATCGCTGCACTGTACGGCGCGGCGCACGAAGGCGTGAAGATCGAGATGATGGTACGCGAGATCTGCTGCCTCCGACCGGGAGTCGAAGGCGTTTCCGAGAACATCAGGGTCGTGAGCCGGCTCGGCCGGTTCCTGCAGCACTCCCGCATCTACTGCTTCCACAACGCCGGCGAGCCCGAGTACTTCATCGGGTCCGCGGACTGGCGACCCCGCAACCTGTCGAAGCGCGTCGAAGTCATCACTCCGGTCCGCGCGCCGGAGCACATGGAGTCGCTCGACCGGATGCTGGACGAGATACTGAACGACCCGGAATCCTGGGAGCTGCACCCCGATGGATCGTACCGCCGCGCCGACGAGGTCATCGCCGTAGCCTGACCGGACCGCGAGCGGCGGGTGGCGCGCCGGGCGCACCCACCCGAAGCGCACTGCCGGTTGCGGCGGGCCGACGTTCCCATCAGCCCGCCGCTTCTCTCTGCGTTGCCGCCCGGCCAGGCGTGTCCGCTGAGTTACGCACGGGCGGTCACGTGCCGAGCTCTACTGCGGCACGCCACCGGTGCCCGCGTTCAGCCGGATCGCTGCCGCGACGTATGCGGTGAGTCCCTCCCGGCGCTTCTCGAAGTATTCGGAGAAGCGTGGATCGGCGACGTACATCTCCGCGAGGGACGCGTGCGTTGCGGCGTCGCACGGGTAGAACCAGCGGCTAATGTGCTGCCGATGCTCCTCCGCCAGAGCGATCGCTTCGGGATCATCCGGATCCCGGCCCGCCGCGAGCAGCTCCGCGAATCGCGCCATCACGCCGTCGTCCTCCGCCCGTATGCGTGCCCAGTCCTCGCGCGTGTACTGCTTCGTGCGGCGCTGCGACTCCCGCCACGCTTCCGTCTCGCCCCAGCGCTGCTCCGCTTCCTCGGCGTACTGCGCGTGATCGAACTCGTCGAAGCCGTCGAAAACCCGCGTCCCGTCCATGATCGTTCCTTTCTCCAACGCATCGAGCGTCGCATCGACCGCGCGCACCAGCCCCTGCGTCCTGCGGACGCGCGACTCCAGCTCGCCGCGATGCCCCCGCAGCGTCGCCGCGCGCTCCGCCGTCGGCGCCCCCAGCAGGCGCCCGATCGCGTCCAGCGTCAGGCCGAGCTCCCGGAACAGCAGGATCTCGCGCAGCCGCAGCAGATCGGACCCGCTGTACAGGCGATACCCCGCTGCGGTCCGCCGCGCCGGCACGAGCAGCCCGATGTCGTGGTAGTGGTGCAGCGCCCGCACGCTCACATGTGCGAGCCGCGCGACCTCGCTCACCGTGTAGTGGTGCTCCGTCATGGATCACACTGGTGCCTCACGTTGCGTGAGGGTCAAGGGTCCTGCTGCGACCCGCCGTACGGCCGGAGCAGCGCCTCCAGATCGTGCCGCAGTGCTTCCGGCGATGTACCCTCCTGATGTATGCCCCACACCAGCAGAGATCCCGTCAGCGTCACCTCCACCGCCCGGGCCAGCGCTGCCGTGTCCGGCGCGCCCATGAGCTCCCCCGCGGCGAACGCCTCGTCCAGCAGACTGCGAATCGATTCCCGCGTGTCCCTCGACTGCCTCCGCAGACGACTGTGCATGGCGGGATCACTCAGGTCGATCTGGAGATACGCGAGATGGTGCGCCAGCCCGGACGCCGACTCGCCCAGCTGCGCTACACAACCCGCATACGCGTACAGCGTCGCCAGCGGGCTCACCGCCCGCGCCCGCAGATCCGCGAACAGCGACGGAGCGCTCTCCGCCCACCGCTCCATCAGCGCCACCTGGAGATCCCGCTTCGAGCCGAACCGCTGCACCAGCGCACTCGCCGTAATGCCCACCTCGCGTGCCACATCCGCAAGCGTCCACTGAAGGGGCCCCAGCCGGGTCATCAGATCGTGCACCGCCACGAACACCTCGTCGTCCGTCACTTTCCTCGGCCGTGCCATAGCTCTTGACAGTTTCTAAGCCACGTTTACCTTGAATCTAAACGACATTAAGTTATGTCGGGGTGAGAGGAGGCGCAAGATGCGGCGGGTGCGATACCAGGTGGCGTGCAGTCTGGACGGGTACATCGCGGGGCCGAACGGCGAGATCGACTGGATCACGGGAGCGGAGGATGTCGATTTCGGGGGGTTGTTCGCGCAGTTCGACACGCTGCTGATGGGGCGGCGGACGTATGAGCAGGTGGCGGGTGGCACGGGCGGTTTCGGGAAGATGCGGATCGTGGTGGTGTCGCGGACGCTGCGGGCGGAGGATCATCGGGGAGTGGAGGTCGTGTCGCGCGATGTGGCGGCGCGGGTGGCGGAGCTGAAGGAGGGGGAGGGCAGGGACATCTGGCTGTTCGGCGGGGGCGGTCTGTTCCGGACGCTGCTCGCGGCCGGGCAGGTGGATACGATCGAGCCGGCAATCGTGCCGGTGGTCCTGGGCGGTGGGGTGCCGATGTATCCGTCTCCGTTCGCGCGAGCGCGACTCCGGCTGACCGGTCATCGGGTGTCCGAGAAGGGCGGGCTGGTGCTGCTGGAGTACACGGTTCTGTGAATGAATAGACCGTGTGCGGTCCGGGAGTGAGAAACCGTGCGGGTCCGGGAACCCGGTATGCGGTCCCGATCCCCATCCGAACACGCTCCCGTGCTCGTTCGTCGGCCTGCTATCGGAGCAGGTCGCCGATACGGCTCCAGCGGACGCGGCCGAGGAGCGGCAGTCCGCCGCTGGGCTGGTTGTCGTAGGAGAAGTAGAGCGCGACGGCGCGCCCCTTGACCTGCTGGGGCCTGATGAAGCCCCAATAGCGGGAGTCGAGGCTCTCGTCGCGGTTGTCGCCGAGGACGAAGTATCGGTCGGCGGGCACGACGATGGGTCCCCAGTTGTCGCGGGTCGGCTGATAGGATCGGGTGCGCGCGTCATCGACGAGGAAACGTCTCTGCCATTCCATGGCGGGATGGCCGCCATCGCCGGCGGGATAGGTGTGGCGCGTATAGGGTTCCTCCTGGGCGACGCCGTTCAGGAAGAGGAGGCCATCGCGCATCTCGAGCGTATCGCCGGGCATGCCGATGAGCCGTTTCACCAGATCGATCGGCTCGTGGTGGCCGCGGAACACGATGATGTCGCCGCGATCGGGCACGTCGTAGCCGGGCAGTCGTACGGCGGTGCCGGGCAGAGTGGCGCCGTAGGCGGCCTTGTTGAGCACGAGGAAGTCGCCGACGAGGAGCGTCCCCTCCATGGAGCCGGAGACGATCGTGAAGGTCTGAATGAGGAACGTGCGCACGACGATGAAGATCAGGAATCCGATGAGTCCGGACTTGATCCACTCCCATGCGACATGTCCGGCGCCCTGCTGGGTCTTGTCGGGCGCGGCGGGCTTCCTGGCTTTCGGCATTGGCTCTCGCGGAACTGGTTCACTTCAGTAATGATACGCCTTTTGGTGCGTGCGGTTTCACGGGGCAACCTACTTGCGGGCGTGCATTGGACGCCAGCGGTGCGGCCGCCTACTTTGGCCGCGGGTCCCGGAGCTTGCGGAAGGAGTCGAGATGCCGGTCACGAGCGAACGCGAAATTCGCGCGCCGCGCGGCGCGGCGCTGAGCTGCCGCGGCTGGACGCAGGAGGCGGCGCTGCGGATGCTGATGAACAATCTGGATCCGGAGGTTGCGGAGCGGCCGGACGAGCTCGTGGTCTACGGCGGGACCGGCAAGGCGGCGCGGGACTGGGCGTCCTTCGACGCGATCGTGCGGACGCTGCGCACACTCGACAACGACGAGACGCTGCTCGTGCAGTCGGGCAAGCCGGTGGGCGTCTTCCGCACGTTCGCGCATGCGCCGCGGGTCCTGATCGCGAACGCGAACCTGGTCGGTGACTGGGCGACGTGGGAGAAGTTCCGCGAGCTGGAGCGGGCGGGCCTCATGATGTACGGCCAGATGACGGCGGGCTCGTGGATCTATATCGGCACGCAGGGCATTCTCCAGGGGACGTACGAGACGTTCGGTGCCGTGGCGCGGGAGCATTTCGGCGGGTCGCTGCGCGGGCGCTGGGTGCTCACGGGCGGCATGGGCGGGATGGGTGGTGCGCAGCCGCTCGCGGCCACGATGAACGGTGCTGCGATCCTGTGCGTTGAGGTGGACCCGCAGCGCATCCGCCGGCGCATCGAGACGCGATACTGCGACCGGATGACGGAGTCGGTCGAAGAGGCGGTGACGCTGGTCCGCGATGCGGCCACCCGCGGCGACGCGCTCTCGGTGGGTCTCGTCGGCAACTGCGCGGACGTCCTGCCCGAGCTGCTGCGCCGGAACGTGATCCCCGATGTGCTGACCGACCAGACATCGGCGCACGATGAGCTGAACGGCTACGTCCCGGCCGGTCTGTCGCTCGACGCGGCGGCGGATCTGCGCGAGCGTGATCCAGGCGAGTACATCCGTCGCTCGATGGCATCGATGCGCGCACACTGCGAGGCCATGGTCGGAATGATGCGCCGCGGCGCCGTCACGTTCGACTACGGCAACAATCTGCGGGGCCAGGCGCGCGATGCCGGGTTCGCGGATGCATTCACGTTCCCCGGCTTCGTGCCCGCGTACGTGCGGCCGCTGTTCTGCCAGGGCCGCGGTCCGTTCCGCTGGGCGGCCCTGTCCGGCGAGCCGGATGACATCCATCGCACCGATGATCTCGTGCTCGAGCTGTTCCCGCACGACACGCATTTGTGCCGCTGGATCGAGATGGCGCGCGAGCGCGTCGCGTTCCAGGGTCTGCCGGCACGCATCTGCTGGCTCGGTCAGGGCGACCGTGCGCGGTTCGGCATTGCACTCAACGATCTGGTTGCGCGCGGCGAGCTGCGGGCGCCGATCGTCATCGGTCGCGATCACCTCGATACCGGCAGCGTCGCCTCACCCTACCGCGAGACGGAGGGCATGCTGGATGGCAGCGACGCGGTGGCGGACTGGCCGATCCTCAATGCGCTGCTGAACACCGCGTCCGGCGCGTCGTGGGTCTCGTTCCATCACGGCGGCGGCGTCGGCATCGGCCGCTCGCTGCATGCCGGTCAGGTTCTCGTGGCGGACGGCACGGCCGAGATGCGCACGCGCATCGAGCGCGTGCTCACGAACGACCCGGCCATCGGCGTGGCACGACACGCCGATGCGGGATACGAGCTCGCGACCGAGACGGCACACGAGCACGGCATCCGCATCCCGATGCAGGAGCACGAGTGACGGGCGGCGGGACATGACCGGACCAGACGCGACTCCGCTGTGGCGTGCGCGTGCTCGACCTCGCGGATTGAGCTGACGTGGCCGTACTGGTTCCCGAGCTTCTCCATCGCGATGATGACTTCCACGGCGGGCTCGCCATCGAGTACGACGAGCGTGCCGGCCGCATTACGAGGGTAGCGAGCAGGGCGGAGCTGGAATCGCGCGAAGCGGTGATGCTGCCCGGCATCGCACTCATGCCGGGATTCGTCAATGCCCACTCGCACGCCTTCCAGCGGCTGATCCGCGGTCGCACGCAGTGGCGGCCTGCCGACACGAGCGTGTCGAACTTCTGGAGCTGGCGCGACGCGATGTACCGCGCGGCGCTGCGGCTGTCGCCGGACGACGTCTACGACGTGTCCCGCTGCTGTTTCGTCGAGATGCTGCGTGCGGGGATCACGACGGTCGGCGAGTTCCACTATCTGCACAACGACGCGGGCGGCCGGCCGTACTCGGACCCGGCGGAACTCGCGCGCCGCGTCGTCGCTGCCGCGCGCAGTGCGGGCATTCGGATCCGGCTGCTGCATACGTGCTACGTTACGGGCGGCATCGGGCGTCCGCTCCAGCGTGAGCAGCTCCGGTTCGCGACGCCGGACCTCGATGCGTATCTGGCGTCGGTAGAGCGGATCGCGACGAAGGAGGACGACGCTCAGCTGGTCACGGTCGGGATTGCGCCGCACAGTGTGCGAGCGGTACCGCGTGACTGGCTCGGCCCGCTGCACGAGTGGGCAGCGGCGCGTGACCTGCCGCTGCACATGCACGTGAGCGAGCAGCCGGCGGAAGTCGACGACTGCGTCGCCGCGTACGCACTCCGACCGGTCGAGCTGCTCGGCGAGGAAGGGATTCTGGACGAGCGGTTCACGGCCGTGCATGCGACGCACATCAGCGATGCCGAGGTCGCTCGGCTGGCCACCAGCGGTGCGACCGTGTGTGCCTGCCCGACGACGGAGCGCGATCTGGGCGATGGCTTTCTGCGCGGTGCGGACCTGCTGCACGCGGGCGGGCGCATTGCACTGGGAAGCGACAGCCAGACGGTGCTCGACATGCTCGAGGAAGCGCGGCTCGTCGAATACAACGAGCGGCTCCGGCGGCTCGAGCGGGTGATCCTCACCCTGCCCGCGGACGATGCGCTAGAGGCCGCACCGGTGCTGCTCCGCCTGGCGACATCCGCGGGGGCCCGCGCGCTGCGCCTGCCCGCCGGCGTTCTCGAGGAAGGTGCTCTCGCCGACTTCATCGGCCTGGATCTAGGGCACGCCGCACTGGCCGGCTGGACGGCGCAGACGCTCCCCGCCATGCTCGCGTTCAGCGCTCCGCCGGACGTGGTGCGGGAGGTGTGGGTCGGCGGCCGGCACGTGGTTGCGGACCGCGTTCACGAGGGTCAGGAGCAGGCGCTGCGTGCATTCAATGTCATCGCGCGCCGTTAGCGGACGCGGCACCAGATTTCTGTTATGGCGCGACGGGGCATTTCCGCCGCCCACGACCGCGGTGCCAGGCGCCGCACCGGCTGCACACACCGGCTCACGCCGGCAGGCGCCGTGGTACTCGTCGACGGCGGTGGCGGCGGGCGTCATCATGCCCGAACCGGCCATAACAGAAATCTGGTGCCGCGTCCGATGAAGCCCGAGATGATCATTCCGCTGCACCGCCTGCCGCCCGGCTTCGCCGAGCAGGTCGATCACCCGCCGGCCGTGGCTGCGGAGCCGAAGCCGGCCGCCACGGCCGTACTGGTGAGGTACGAAGCAGGTCGTCCGGAGATGCTGCTGCTCAAGCGACACCGGGCGTCCGGCTTCGTCCCGGGCGCGTACGTGTTTCCCGGCGGCCGAGTCGACCCTGCCGACCACGATCCCGAGCTGCTGGATATGCTCGGGCCGCTGCCACGCGGACCGGCGGGCGGCTACTGGACGGCGGCCGTGCGGGAGGTGTTCGAGGAGACCGGCGTGCTGCTCGCGCGTTCTGACGCAGGGGAGTCATGCCGGGATGCGGACTCGGATCCCGTGCTGGCACGCTGGCGCGAGGAGCTGCTGGGCGGATCGGCCACGCTGCTCGACGTGCTGCGTGCGGAGCGGCTCCGGCCGTACATCAGCCGAATGGTGTACTGCTCGCACTGGATCACACCGGTCGCGGAACCGAGGCGTTACGACACGCGCTTCTTCCTCGCCGAGCTGCCGACCGGTTCGACCGTGACGGTCGACGCGCGCGAGATGGATGATGCCGTCTGGGTCACAGCGGACGACGCGCTCGAGCGGTTTCAGCGCGGTGCGCTGCCCATGGTATTTCCGACGGTGAAGACGATTCAGCTGCTCCGTCCATACGCGACGGTGGACGAGATGCTGGAGGCGTTCCGCGGTGCCGACGTTCCGGCCGTGCTGCCGCGGCTCGTGCGCACGGACGAAGGCATTGGCATCGTCGTGTCCGATGAGGAAGATGGCTGAGGATCTCTGACTGCAGTACGGCGAGGACGCATGCAGAAGGCGAAGACGGTCGGTGAGCTGAAGGCAGCAGGTTATACAGCGCGCTCCGTGAAGGACGAGATGCGGATCAACCTGCTGCGCAAGCTCGCGGCGGGTGAAACACTGTTCCCGGGCGTGCTGGGGTACGACGACACGGTCGTGCCGCGAATCGTCAACGCCGTGCTCGCGAGGCAGAACTTCATCCTCCTCGGACTGCGCGGTCAGGCGAAGAGCCGCATCGTGCGACAGCTCACCGCGTTTCTCGATGAGGAGATCCCGATCCTGGCCGGCAGCGAGGTGAACGATGATCCGCTGCATCCGATCTCGAAGGACGGACGGCTGCTGCTCCAGGAGTACGGCGACGATGCGCCCGTCGCCTGGGCGAGCCGGGACGCTCGGTTCGTGGAGAAGCTCGCGACGCCCGATGTCACGATTGCCGACATGATCGGTGATGTGGACCCGATCAAGGCTGCGCGCGGCGGGCACCTGCTGTCGGACGAGCTCACCATTCACTACGGACTGCTCCCGCGCGCGAATCGCGGTATCTTCGCGATCAACGAGCTGCCCGATCTCGCCGGCAAGATCCAGGTCGGCCTCTTCAACATCATGCAGGAGGGCGATGTCCAGATCAAAGGCTACCCGATCCGGCTGCCGCTGGATGTCGTGCTCGTGTTCACGGCCAATCCTGAGGACTATACGGCGCGCGGCAAGATCATTACGCCGCTGAAGGACCGCATCGGCGCGGAGATCACGACGCATTACCCGGAGACCGTAAACGAAGGCGTGGCAATCACGCTTCAGGAGGCGTGGCTCGATCGGGGCGACATGCCCGTCGAAGTACCGGACTTCGTCGTCGAGACGATCGAACGGATCGCGTTCCTCGCGCGCGCGGACAAACGCATAGACCAGCGTTCCGGCGTGAGTCAGCGAATGCCGATCACGGTGCTCGAGAACGCGATCTCGAACGCCGAACGACGGGCACTGCTGAACGGCGAGCGGGAGATCGTGCCGCGTCCGACCGACATCTACGCGGCACTGCCGTCCATCACGGGGAAGCTCGAGCTGGAGTACGAGGGAGAGCTGATTGGTGCGGAGAAGATCGCCCGAGAGCTGATCGCGGAAGCAGCCAACGAGACTTTCGATGCCTGGGGCGGTGAAGCC
This sequence comes from Longimicrobiales bacterium, assembly GCA_036374995.1. GTDB lineage: Bacteria > Gemmatimonadota > Gemmatimonadetes > Longimicrobiales > RSA9 > SH-MAG3. Next base: position 24,248 of record DASUSS010000135.1, read on the forward strand.
ACCGAGACGTCACTGCTCGAGATCATCGAGTACTTCGACGGCGGCGGCATGCTCCAGCTCGGAGAGACGGCCGCCGCCAGGGCCGCCGTGGATGGCTTCGGCACCGTTCCGGGCCTCGTCGATGCCGTGCGCGAGATCGGCCTCGGACGGCACGACTCTCCCGGTCACACTGCCGCCGCCTGCGAGCTCGTCCTCGAAGCGCTCGTCGCGCAGAAGCGGCTGACCCGCACCGAGAGCGGCGGCTATGGCCGTGCGCCCCGCCACCGACCGAAGGGCGGCCAGGGCCCCTTCGCCCCCCCGACGTTCGACGTGTAACCGTACAGGCGGACCTGGCTCCATTCTACGGTTACGGCCGATTCGATCTGCAATCTTCCACAGGTTTTCGGGGAAATTCACACGCGGCTTGGCCCGGGGTGGGTGCCGCGTCCACCACTCTAGGCTGCTCCGCGGGGCAACACCATGTCCAGATCCGCCGTAACCGCAGAGTGAAGCACGGTCCGCCGGTGTGGCGCCGGTGGTTCGGCCGGTGGGTTCCGCGGGTGTATCGACGGATGGCAACGATCTTGCCCCTCCAGCTCCCGGACCCGGCGCACGTGCGCCGGACGCGACGACGACCCGGCCGACCGGAACGATGGCAGGAACAGCCTCCCCACCCTACTGGCTGCACGGCGGTACCGAGACATGCCACGCGTGCATGCAGGAATACGTCCTGGAGACGGGCGTGCGCTGCGTCGCCTGTGACCGCTGTCTGTGCATGCACTGCGTCGTCGTCGAGCGGGTGACGCGCGAGACGTGGTGTCCGGAATGTCATGCAGCGGAACGCGAGGAATGATGGCACGGGCGATCTGGAAGGGAGTCATCACGTTCGGCGCCATCAGCGTGCCGGTGAAGCTGTACTCGGCGGTGCAGGACCGCGGAATACACTTCCGTCTCCTGCACGAGAAGGATCTCGAGCCGGTCCGTCAGGAGATGGTGAATCCGGAGACGGGCAGGGTCGTCGAGTACGAGGATGTCCGGCGCGCGTTCCAGACGGAGGATGGCGATCTGGTGATGCTGGACGAGGAGGAGCTCGCCGAGCTGGAGCCGGAGGCGTCACGGGAGATCGAGATCACGCGGTTCGTCGAGCCGGAGGTCATCACGCATCAATGGTACGATCGCCCGTACTACCTCGGTCCGGATGGCAGCGCGGCGGAGTATTTCGCGCTCGTGGAGGCGCTGCGGAAGCAGAACCGGGAGGGCGTCGCCCGGTGGGTGATGCGGAAGAAGGAGTACGCGGGTGCGCTGCGGGTCGAGGGCGATCACCTGATGCTGATGACGCTGCGGCATGCGGGCGAGGTGGTTCCGTCATCGGCATTGAAGGCGCCGGGCGGTCGTGCGCTGGACAAGCGTGAGGTGCAGATGGCGAAGCAGCTCGTATCCGCGCTGGAGGGCGAGCTGGATCTGGCCGCATTCAGGGACGAGTATCGCGACCGTGTGCTCGAGCTGGTGGAAGCGAAGGCGGAAGGCAAGGTCGTGAAGTTCCCGAAGGCGCCGAAGAAGAAGACGGACGAATCGCTCGCGAAGGCGCTCGAGCAGAGCATTGCCGCGGCGAAGAAGCAGAGGAGTGCGTGAGGCAGCATGGCTGAGACCGAAGAAGGAGCCCGTCCGCGAGCGTTCTGGTCCGGTACGATCACGTTCGGTCTGGTGAGCATCCCGGTCGAGCTGTTCCCGGCGAACCGGTCCGATGGTGTCTCGCTCCGGATGGTGGATGAAGACGGCACGCCGCTCTCACGGCGCTATTTCTGTCCGAAGGAAGAGCGGGAGCTGAACTGGGACGAGCTTGTGCGCGGCTACGAGGTCGAGAAGGGCGAGTACGTCGTCGTCACGGATGACGAGCTGGAGAGGCTCGCGCCGGAGAAGACGCGAGACATCGATCTGCGCCAGTTCGTGAGCTCGTCGGAGATCGATCCGATCTACTTCGAGCGCGCGTACTACCTGGTTCCCGGTGGCAACTCGACGAAGGCGTACCGACTGCTGGCGGAAACGATGGAGCAGACGGAGCGCGTGGGCATCGCGACGTTCGTCATGCGCGGCAAGGAATATCTCGTCGCGATCCTTGCGGAGAACGGGATCCTGCGCGCGGAGACCCTGCGCTTTGCCGACGAGGTGCGCGCACCCGCGGACGTCGGGCTGCCCGAGCCGGCGAAGCCGAAGGCGGCGGCGGTGAAGAAGATCGGTCAGGCGATCACCCGGCTCGCGAAGAAGGAGCTCGACGAGGACGAGCTCGTCGACCGTTCTGCCGCGCGCCTGGTGAAGCTGGTCGAGAAGAAGGAGAAGGCGGGCGAGGACGTGGTGCAGGCGCCGGCGGGCGAGGTGGCGCCGAGCGAGGGCGTGATCGATCTGTTGGAGGTGCTGAAGCGCAGCCTGGAAGGGAAGGCGTCGGCGAAGGGCGACGCCGGGGCTGCGGGCTCGAAGCGCGCGGCGGCGAAGAAGAAGGGGGCCGGCCGGAAGCGCACGAAGAAATCGTCGGGGAAGGGAACGTCGGCGACGAAGAAGACGGCACGAAAGGCCACGAAGCGCGCCGGCGGCGGGTCGGGCGCGAAGAAGCGGAAATCCGCCTGAGCGTCAGCCGCCGAACGACGGTGCTGGCGAGCACCGGGCCCGTCGGACTCTAACGGTTGGCACCGCTCGTCGGACTCTAACGGGTCGCACCGAGCGCCAGCCGCAGGATCCGCTGCTGTGCCCGAGGCAGTGCGACCGACCGGTCCTCCCCATCGATCCACACCGCGTCCTGCGCGGCGCACGGCACGGCCGTCCGCCCGACATCGACGACGAAGCAGTGGTAGCGCTCACGCCGGTGACTGAACGTGTGCGACACCGTACCGAGGGGCAGCGGCGCTCCGTGCGCATGGGCGTGCGTCCTCGCGATCGCGAGCACGGCCGAGGCGGCATCCGCCGGGTCGTCCACCTCCGTGCCCGGGAAACTCCAGAGACCGGCGAGCAGTCCGTGCGCGGGCCGGCGCACGACCAGGAGCCGGCCCGGCGCATCACGGAGCACGGCCGTCGCGATCGCCACTGCGGGAATCGCGCGACGCGCCTTCGCGCGCGGTCGCTGAGCCTGCGTTCCCGCGGCACGGGCGGCGCAGTCGTCGCGCACCGGGCAGCGCGGGCACTGCGGGGCCCGCGGCGTACAGATCGTGGCGCCGAGCTCCATGAGCGCCTGGTTGAAGTCGCCCGGACGATCCTCCGGCACCAGCTCGAGTGCCGCTTCGCGCGTCCGCGCGGGTGCGGGGTCCGGCTGATCGAAGAGCCGCGCCAGCACGCGCCGCACGTTGCCGTCCACGGCAGCGTGGCGCGATCCGAACGCGATGCTCGCAATCGCGCCGGCCGTGTAGTCTCCCACGCCCGGCAGCGCACGGAGCTGTGCATACTCACACGGGAGCGCCCCCGCATGATGCTCGCGGATGACGCGGGCCGCAGCATGCAGGTTGCGCGCGCGGGAATAGTAGCCGAGTCCCTCCCACACCCTGAAGACATCGTCCAGTGATGCGCGGGCGAGTGCGTGCACGTCGGGGAACGTGCGGAGCCACTGTTCGTAATATGGAACGACCGTCTCGACGCGCGTCTGCTGCGACATCACTTCCGAGATCCAGATCGCGTACGGGTCACGCGTCGCGCGCCAGGGCAGCGGGCGCGCGGCCGCGTCGAAGAACGCGAGGAGAGCCTTGCGGATGGCTGCAATACCATCGGCGCCGGGAATCTGCATTCCCGAATCTACATGCCGCCGCCGCGGGCGTCAGCGCCGTCCGCCCGATCGGCACGCGACCGACCCCTTGCGATCGGCACGGCGCCCGGTGACCTTTCCGGTATACCCCAGCCGGTGTGGTGTGCATGCGGTTCCACACATACCAGAAGTATCAGGGCACGCTCCTCGACGCGCTGAACATCCAGGATCTGCTCGAGCGGCTCGCGGACTTCATGCTCCAGAGCGGATTCGCCGGCGGGCCGCACTATCATCCGTGGTGGGGGTGGTCGGGTGATGACAACGACCACTCGCTCGACCAGCTGAAGGCCGCGTTGCTCCAGGCACTGATGGAGAGCGGCCAGCTCACACCGGAGATGCTGAAGGAGCTGCGCGGCGAGGGTGGCGATGAGGAGGCGCAGCAGCAGCTCGCCCAGCTGCTCGACGACCTCGTGAAACGGCTCATCGAGGAGGGCTACATCAATACGGCTGCGCCGCCGGAGGTGCCGGGCTCGTACACGCCGCTGGGCGAGGGACACATCGATGATGCGAAGTCCGCGGCGCAGCAGGTCGAGTTCAATCTGACGCAGAAGGGCATCGACTTCCTCGGCTACCGCACGCTGAAGCAGCTGCTGTCGGCCGTGGGTCGCTCCAGCTTCGGCAGCCACGACACGCCGCACCTGGCGACGGGCGTGGAGGCGGAGGCGGCATCGAAGCCGTACGAGTTCGGCGATACGTTGAACCTGGATATTCCCGCCACGTTGAGCAACGCGATGGCACGCGGTGGCGTGCGGGTCCCGCTCGACCTGGAGTACAGCGATCTGATGGTGCACCAGGCCGAGTATCGCAGCTCGTGCGCTACCGTGCTCCTGCTGGACATCTCGCACTCGATGATCCTGTACGGCGAGGATCGGTTCACGCCGGCGAAGAAAGTGGCGCTCGCGCTCTCGCACCTGATCCGGACGCAGTATCCGGGGGATACTCTGCGTGTCGTCACGTTCGGCGATCGTGCGCAGGAGATCCCGCTGGGCGAGTTGCCGAAGGCGCAGGTCGGGCCGTTCCACACGAACACGGCCGAAGGGCTCAAGCTCGCTCGCCGGCTGCTGCTCGCGCAGAAGAAGGACATGCGCCAGATCGTGATGGTGACGGATGGGAAGCCATCGGCCATCACGCTGCCGGACGGGCGCGTCTACAAGAACCCGGCGGGTCTCGATCCGCGCGTGATCCGCGAGACGCTGGCCGAAGTCGCGGCCTGTCGCAAGGCGGGTGTGCTGATCAACACGTTCATGCTCGCGCGCGACCCTTCGCTGATCCAGTTCGTTGCCAGGGTGTGCGAGATGGCGCGCGGCAAGGCGTACTTCACGAACACGATGACGCTGGGTGAGTACGTCATGCGTGACTTCCTGAAGCGCCGGACCCGGCGCGTGAGGTAGCGGGGCTTGTTCCTCGTCGACCGCCTGCTTCTGGTCGCTGCGGTCCTCGTCATCGTCGGGATCCTCTCGAGCAAGTTCTCCGCCCGGATCGGCCTGCCGGTGCTGGTGCTGTTCGTCGGCGTCGGCATGCTGGCCGGGTCCGACGGCATCGGCAGGATCGAGTTCACGAACTGGGAGGTCGCGCACGGCATCGGCACGATTGCCCTCGCGATCATCCTGTTCGACGGCGGACTCCGCACCGCACTGACCTCGTTCCGCCTCGCGCTGCGACCGGCGCTGTCGCTCGCCACCGTGGGCGTGTTCCTGACCGCCGGCATCACGGGTGCCGCGGCCGCGTGGCTGCTCGACCTCCCCCTGCTCGCGGGGTTCCTCCTCGGCAGCATCATCAGCTCGACGGACGCCGCGGCAGTGTTCAACGTGCTGCGCTCGAGCGGTGTGCACATCCGGAAACGGCTCGCGGCCGTGCTCGAGGTCGAGAGCGGCTCGAACGATCCGATGGCGGTGTTCCTCACGATCGCCTGCCTGCAGCTCCTGCTCGGCGAGCGCGAGCTCGGCATCGGCCTGCTCGGTCTGTTCGTGCTGCAGATGGGTGTCGGCTCGATCACCGGTTTCGCGGTCGGCAAGCTTGCGCTGCACGGCATCAATCGCGTCAATCTCCAGGCCGCGGGACTGTATCCGATCATCACCGCGTCGGCGGGACTGTTCGCGTTCGGCATCGCGTCCGTGCTCGGCGGCAGCGGCTTCCTCGCCGTGTACCTCGCCGGCGTCGTGATCGGCAATGCCGAACTCGCGTTCAAGCGCGGCACGCTCCTGTTCATGGATGCCGCGGCGTGGCTCTCCCAGATCGGCATGTTCGTGATGCTCGGTCTGCTCGCGTTCCCCGGCCGGCTCATCGCAGTCACGGCGGAAGGCGTGTTCGTCGCCATCGTGCTGATCTTCATTGCGCGGCCGGTCGCAGTGGCGATCTCGCTCGCACCGTTCCGCATGGGTTGGCGTGATCAGACGTTCATCGCGTGGGTCGGGCTCAAGGGTGCAGTGCCGATCGTGCTCGCCACCTACCCGCTGATGCTCGGCCTGCCCGATGCGGACGTCCTCTTCGACATCATCTTCTTCGCCGTGCTGCTCTCCGCGGTGACGCAGGGCTGGACGATACCCGTGCTCGCGAAGCGGCTGCACCTCCAGCTGCCGCCTCAGCCGAAGCCGCCCGTGACGCTCGAGATCACATCCATCCAGGATGTCGACGCAGACATACTGGAGTACACGCTCCACGAGAGCTCCCGCGCGGTCCATCGCCGGTTGCGCGATCTGCGACTGCCGGAGCGCGCGGTCATCGCGCTGATCGCGCGCGGCGATCGCATCATCCCGCCCCGCGGCAGCACCGAGCTGCTGCCGGGCGACCATGTGTTCGTCGTGCTGAAGCCGCGCATCCGACCGCTCGTCGACCGCATGTTCAGCAGCAGCAGTCGCACCGAGCCGATCACGCCGGACGCGACGGAGTTCCCGCTCGACGCGGCCACCACCACGCTCGCCGACCTGGCCGAGTTCTACGATACGGAGCTGGACGGCGATCCGGAGAGCACGCTGGCCGAGTTCCTCGAGCACGCACTCGGTTCCGCGCCCGATCTCGGGACGTTGTACGAGGCGGGAGACATCACGCTGCACGTGCTCTCGCTGGCCGACGATCAGGTGGACTGCGTCGGCCTGCGCGTGACGAACCGCTCCCGCGCACGGCCGTCGCCGGACGAACGCGCAGCGCCGGAGACGCTCGTCTGAGCCGGCGCGTCGTGCCGCGAGCACGGCCCTTGCAACCCTCTGTCATACATTGATTTTCACGGACGGAGGGCTGGATGGAGCAGGAGCGCAAGCGCCGGGACGAGGACGCCACGGTGCGTGATCATGACGCGGGCTCGAGCGAATCGCGCGGGGAATCGGCCGAGCGCCACGCCGTCGGCCGGGACGCCGCGACGCGTGACTACCAGCAGAGGGTGCAGCAGCTCGATGCTGCGGGCACCGTCGACGAGGTGCACGACCGCGAGGCCGGCGGCACGCCGCGCGAGCGGCGGCAGAGCGGCGCGGAGCCACAGGACCGGCGCGCGGGTGGTGAGGTCCTCGATCGCGAGAAGGCACGCGAGCGCGGCAGCATCACCGGCCTGCTGCGCGACAATGCCCTGACGATCGGGCTCGCCGCGAGCTCGCTGGCGCTGCTGGCGGGGACGCGCGGCGGCGGAGCGGGCGACAAGCCGGCGAGCGTAGCGCTTGCCGAGGGATTCCTGCCTCCGGCCGAGATCGCGGAGAAGAAGGGAGTCACCTGGGATCTCCACGTGAGCGATCACGACCGCGTCGAGTTCTTCAAGGAGTTCCTGATGGGGAAGAATTACGACAAGACGCGGACGTGGCTGGAGCGCATCGGCAAATACGGCCCGCTCATCCAGAACGAGCTGCGCGAGCGGGGCATGCCCGAGGATCTGCTGTACCTGACGATGATCGAGAGCGGGCTGGACCCGAACGCGTATTCGCGCGCGCACGCGGCCGGCCTGTGGCAGTTCATCGAGGAGACCGGCAAGCGCTACGGCCTCGAGGTGTCGGAGTACGTCGATGAGCGGCGGGATCCGATCAAGGCGACGGGCGCAGCGCTCACCTACCTTCAGGAGATGCACGGCCGCTTCGACAGCTGGTACCTCTCGGCGGCGGGCTACAACACGGGCGAGAACCGGGTGGGCCGGTTGATGCGCGAGGTGACGGGGTCGGAGCAGGGACCGGAAGAAGCGTACTGGGAGATCTGGGACCGGCTGCCGAGCGAGACCCGAGACTACGTCCCACTGATGCTGGCCATGGGCCACATCGCGAAGGAGCCAGCGAAGTACGGCTTCCACGACCTGAGCTACGAGCAGCCGCTCCAGTTCGAGGAGGTCGTGGTACCGGGCGGAACGCGGCTGGCCGATGTCGCCACTGCCGCCGGCGTGGAGAGCGACGTGGTCTACGACCTCAACCCGCACCTCGTGAAGAAGCAGACGCCGCCGAACCGCGAGCTGGCCGTGCGCGTGCCGGTCGGTCAGTCGCAGCAGGTCGCGGCGGTCATCGGCGGTCAGGCCATCGAGACGGGTGCCGAGCTGGCGGACTAGCGGGTTTTCTCGCGGCCGGCGCGCTGACGCCGGCGCACGCGAGCGCGGCCGGGGCGGCTAGTTCGATCTGCCGCCGAGCCACGCGGAACGGAACCGCCGAATCGCATCGGTCACTTCCAGCCCCGCGGCCTCGTAGGTCACGACCTCGATGGACGGGTCTTCGCGGACGGCCACGCGAGCCGTCCGGCGCTGACCGCGCTGCTCGAGCGTGATCTCGATAACCTCGCCCGGACGTTTCGCGCTGACGACGGCAGCGACGGCATCGCCGGAATCGATCGCGCGGCCGTCGAGCGAGACGATGCGGTCGCCGGCGGCCGCGCCCGCCTCGTACAGCGACGTGCCGATGAGCACCGGGCCCGCGATCACGACCGAGCCATCCTGGACGTTCAGCCGCGGCGCGCCGATCGTGGGTGTGCCGGCCCGCGCCGGCCTCACCCGCAGGCCCGCCTGCGCGAGCAGCGTCGCGAAGTCCGGCGCCTCACGCCCCGTGATGTAGCGCCGGAAGAAGTCGTTCGCGAAGGCCGTGTCCCCGAGAGTCTCGCCCAGCGTGACGCGCAGATCGTCGACCGCATAGGGCCGCACGGGCGTGAAGTTCTGCTGGTGCACACCGTGCTTCTGCCACATGGCCCGCATGAAATCGTCGAGCGACCGTCCCGGGAAGCGCGACCGGATCGCCAGATCGAGCGCGAGGCCGATGCCCGCGCCCCACGTGTAATACGAGATGAACGTGTTCGCACGGTTCTGCGCGTCGACCGACGTCGCGGCATCCACGAACGGCGCCTGCATGCTCATCTCCACAGGCGAGAAGAAGCCGCGGCCGGGCGCATTCAGCACCGTGTTCACCGTGCCGGTCAGCGCCGAGGCGTAGCGCGCGTCATCGTAGATGCCGGCGCGGCGCAAGGTCATCGGGCCGTAGTAGCTCGTGAACCCTTCCGCAAACCACAGCTCACCCGACATGTTCGCTTCCTCGAAGTCGAACGGCTCGAGCGAGCGCGGCCGGATCCGCTCGACGTTCCATGCATGGAAGAACTCGTGAGAGACCGTGCCCAGGACGCCGAGCATGTTCGCGAGCGAGCCGGTGCTCGTCAGGATCGTCGAATTGCGGTGCTCCATCCCGTCACCACGGACCCAGGGCAGGTAGTCCGCAATGAACGTGTACGTGCCGAAATCGAACTCCGGCAGCGCGCCGAAGACGGCCGCCTGCTCGCGCACGATGCGCCGCACGTGGCCGGCGTACTCATCGAGCTGCGCGTCCGTGCCGAGATGATGCAGCGCGACGCGAATCGTCTGCGTCCTGCCGCCGCTCGTCTCCTGCCACTCGCGTACCGCGTGCGCGCTCAGCTGCGTCGGGCTGTCCATGAAGTACTGCAGGTGGGGAGCGACATAGCGCATCGCGTCCGCGGTCGGCTTCAGCTGCGTGGCCGCACGCCAGCCCGAGCCCGCCGGCGCGCGGAACGTGATCGCAATCGGACGGTCGCCGGTGTCCCGTGCCCACATGAACGTCGCCGGCATGTTCATGTGCGCGTGCGTCACGTCGATCCCGGCGTACGTGCCATCGGCGTGGTCCCCGAAGAGCGTGTACGACACGCGCACCGTGCCGTCGTGCCCCGCGACATCCCACTGGTGAGGATTCGGCCTCGTCACCGTCAGCTCGCGGCCGCGGCCGTCGACCGCCCGCACGGCGTAAACGTTCTTCGCGAATTCGTGCAGCGCGTACCGACCGGGCGACGACCGGCTCATGCGGAGCTCCAGCGACCGGGCAGGCAGGTTCCTGTACTCCACCACGATCTCCGCCTCGTGACGCGCGGCGTTCGGGAACGAGACCTCGTAGCGGACCGTGTCGCTCGGCTGCGCTGCGCGGGCAGCGGGCGGAGTACCGGCCGGCTCGACCGATGCGCCAGGGATCGTCGGGGCGGTCCGGCCGCCTGCCGATGCGCAGCCGGCCAGCACGGCCGTGAGCAGCGCGGTGCGTGCGATGGGATTCGTCATATCGCGCAAGATGCCGGCAGGCCACCATGCCCGCAACGCAGAGCGGCCCACCGAAGCGGGCCCCTGCTGCGCAGAGGGGCCCCGCCGAAGCAGGACCCCTCGTGCCATGGCGTCGTCCGACCCGTCAGATGGGTCTGCGTCCCTGAATCACGCGGATCAGAATCACGATGATCGCGATCACCAGCAGCAGGTGGACCAGACCGCCGAGCGTCGTCCCGCTGACGAGGCCGAGCAGCCACAGCACCAGCAGAATCAGTACGATAGTCCAGAGCATTGGTTGCCTCCCGTGAAGTTGACCCCCAAGGAAAGCAACAACCGGACCACTCTGCGCCGTGGCTGGCGAACAGCGTCCGTGCCGCTATCTTGATGCGTACCGAGTAAACAGAAGTACCGGACGGCACGGCATGAGCCAGTCGAGGGGGCGGGTGCTCTCGTGTGCCGTTCACCACCGAACGGCCGTACTCCGAGCTCGGCGGCGCCGGTGTGGCCGCGGCGTCTGCCGCGACCTGATCGAAGGGCACTACCCGGAGGCGCCCACTGTCCGAGGTCTGCATCCCGAGCGGCACGGAGTCCGCGGCGCTGATCGCTGCGCCGATGGCGGCGCTGCTGACCCGGCTGCGCCGGGGCGAGATCTCGCCGGTGGATCTCGTGGATGCGCACATCCAGCGCATCGAGACCGTGAATCCTCTGCTCAACGCGCTGGTAGCGGACCGATTCGAGGCGGCGCGGCGGGAAGCGCAGGAGGCGGAGCGGGAGTACGCGAGGTCGCCGCGCCCGCGGCTGCTGCTCGGCATTCCATTCACGGTCAAGGAGATGATCGAGGTGAGCGGCATGCCGCTCACGTTCGGTTGTCGCGCGCGTCAGGATCGGCGGGCGGTGCGGGACGCGACGGTGGTCGGTCGACTGCGCGCGGCGGGTGCGATCCCGCTCGGGGTGTCGAACGTGCCGGAGTGGGGCATGTGGTTCGAGTCGTACAACCGACTGTACGGCAGGACGCGCAACCCGTGGAATCCGCGGCACACGCCGGGCGGCAGCTCGGGCGGGGAGGGTGCGCTGGCGGGCGCGGGCGGCTCGGTGTTCGGAATCGGCAGCGACATCGGCGGCTCGGTCAGGATCCCCGCGGCGTTCTGCGGCGTGTTCGGTCACAAGCCGACGACCGGCATGCTGCCGCTGACCGGCCACTACCCGGTCTATGCGACGGGTCAGGACGCGGCGCTCGCGAAGACATCCCCCTACGTCACGATCGGGACACTGACGCGATCGGCGGCGGACATCCCGCCGCTGCTGCGGTGCATGGCGGGCCGGGACGGCCTGGATCCGAATGCGGAACCGGTCGCGTTCCTGAGTCCGGAGCGCGTCGACTGGCGCGGGCGTCGGGTCCTGCTGATCGACAATCCGCGGATCGATCGAGCGGCGGAAGCTGACGCGGAGGTCCGTGAGGCGGTGGAGCGCGCGGGCAGAGCGCTCGAGGAGCGGGGGGCGTACGTCGATCACGCTCCGCGGCGTCTGCTCCAGCACGCGGGTGACATCTGGTTCGGTGCGCTCCAGAGCGCGAGCGGGCCCGCTTTCACGGAGATCCTGGGAGGCGGCAGGCCGTTCCGTCTTCCGTTCGAGGTGCTGCGCACGCTGGTCGGACTGGGGCGATACTCGTGGCCCGCGCTGTTCTTCTGCATGGGCGAGCGGCTGGGTGCACTGAACGAGCAGGAGCTGCGTCGCGCGATGCGCGAGTTCCGTCGGCTGATGCGGCTGTATCGCGCACTGCTCGGCGAGGGTGGCCTGCTGGTGACGCCGGTTCACCCGCGTACCGCACCGCGTCACAATGCCGCAGTCCTGCGCCCGTTCGACTTCCTCTACACGGCCGTGTTCAATGCGCTGCGCGTTCCGGCGACGACTGCGCCGTGCGGCCTGGATTCGCGCGGGCTTCCGCTGGCCGTGCAGTTTTCCGGCTTGCGGGGAAACGATCACGTGACGATCGCGGCGGCGGCAGTGCTGGAGGAGAGCTGCGGGGCGTGGCGTCCTGCACCGGTGACTGCCGGCGCGCCGGTTGTTGGCGGCTGAACGCGCACCGACTTCGCTTCGATCGCGTTGGATTGTAGTATACCGGCATGGTACCCGGGCCCACCCTCCGGCCGCTGCCAGAGTCGCAGGCAGCGCGCGCTGCGGTCGCATGCCTGCTGTGCGCAGCGATGGGCGCGTCTGTCGGAACCGCGCAGGAGCCGCCGCCGGCGCCGACGCCGGACAGTGTGATCCGGGCGGCGACGCTGCGGGTGGACGCCGTCCGCACCGCCGCGACGGCGGGAGCGGCGAGTGCGCTCGAGGTTCAGATCGATTCACTGCGTGCCGGTCCGGCTGCGTCGCTCGCGCAGATCGTTCGCGAGCTGCCGCTGGTCACGGTGCGGACGAACTCGCGCGGCGAGGCGCAGTTCTCGCTGCGCGGATCCGGCTCGGACTCCCGACAGGTCGCGGTGCTGATGGATGGTGTCCCGCTGCACATCGGCTGGGACGACCGGGTGGACCTCTCGGTAGTTCCGGCGGGCGCCGCGACGGAGCTGACACTGGTGCGCGGGCTGCCGTCCGTGCTGCACGGACCGAACGTCCTGGGCGGCGTCGTGGAGCTGGCGGTCGCGCACGGGAGCGTGGAACGGCCGGCGACGATCTCGGGCGCGGTGGCAGTGGACAATGCCGGCGGATTCGCTCTCTCGGGTTTCGCCGCGGCGCCGTTCCGCACGCCGCTTGGCCGGTGGAGCGCGCGGGTCGGTGGCGGTTATCGCAGTGGCCCGGGCGTTCCGCTGGCGCGTGATGTGACGGAGACGGCGGCGCGCGCCGGCGCATCACCGCTGACGGGCGAAGCGCTGCGCAGCAACACGGATCACGATCAGGTGAACGCGTTCCTGGCAGGTCGCTACGAGTCGGCGGGCGGAGCGTGGGTGTCTCTGTCATCGTCGGCGTTCCATGCGGAGCGGGGCATCGCGGCGGAGCTGCACACGCAGTCGCCGCGCTTCTGGCGGTATCCCGACATGGCTCGCGTGGTGACGGTCGTCTCCGGTGGCACGGGCGATCGCGCTTCACCATTCGGCGGACGCGGCGATGTCGAGCTGAGCGTCGGCTACGACGGCGGGCGCACGGGGATCGTGAGCTACACCAGCGGTGATTACAGCACCGTCGCTGACACGGAGGAAGCGGACGACCGTACGCTGACGCTGCGTGTGCTCAGCGATCAGACGCTGCCCGGCCCGGGAGACCTGCGGCTCGCACTGACGTACGTCGACACGCGGCACGACGAGCTGCTGTCGGGCGCGACGCGCAACGGCTACGGGCAGAGGATCTGGAGCGGCGGCGCGGAAACGGTGTGGCGCATTCCGACCGGCCTCGCCCGGCTCCCGGTTGCGCGTCTCAGTCTCGGTGCTGCGCTGGATGCTGCGCACACACCGGAATCGGGCGACAAGCCGCCGCTCGGGAAGCTGGGCGACTGGGGTGGCCGCATCGGTGCCACGGCGGGGAGTGCGGGCGGCGCTGTGCTGTTGCACGCGGGTTTGAGCAGGCGCGCACGGTTTCCCGCACTGCGCGAGCTGTACTCCGGCGCGCTCGGCCGGTTCGAGCCGAACCCGGGGCTCCGGCCGGAAACGCTCGAGGCGGCGGAGGCGGGTTTCACCTGGCGCTCGGATCCCTTCGAGCTGCAGGCCGTCGGTTTCCATCGACGGCTCGAGGATGCGATCGAGCAGGTCACCCTTCCCGACAGTCGCCGGCAACGTGTGAATCTGGGCGCGGTCAGCTCGGCGGGCGTGGAACTGCTCGCCGCACTGCGGCTCGGGCCGGCAGCGCTCGCGGGCGATCTCACGCTGCAGCGGGTGCGGCTCGAGCGCGACGACGCGAGCGGACGCACGCGACCGGAGTATCAGCCGTCGCTCCTCGCCGGGATGCGACTGCGGCTCGCGCTGCCGCTCGGCATCACGGGGGACGCAGAAGCCCGTCACACGGGACGTCAGTACTGCCTCGACCCGGACGGCCCCGGCGAGCTGCACCTGGACGCTAGCACGCGGTATGACGCGGCGCTCACGCGCACGTTCACGGCTCGCCGCGCCGGGCCGGGCTCGCGTCTCGAGCTGAGTGCGGCGCTGGACAACATTGCCGATAGCGCGATCTACGATCAGTGCGGGCTGCCGCAGCCCGGCCGCACGCTGCGCATTCAGCTCACGGTGCGATGAGCGGCATGATCGAGCAGCAGGGGGAATGCGTGCGCGTGCGCGTGCACGCCCAACCCCGCGCCTCGCGCACCGAAATCGTCGGCGAGCATGACGGCGCGCTCAAGGTGCGTGTCGCCGCTCCTCCGGTCGATGGTGCCGCGAACACCGAGCTCGTCCGGTTCATCGCGAAGCGGCTCGGCATTGCCCGATCGCTCGTCCACGTCGTGAGCGGGGAAGCGGGACGATCGAAAGTCGTGGAGATCGAGGGGGCCGACACGGAGCACGTCCGACGCGCGCTGCTCGGTTGACGCGCACCTCTCCTGCGTCCCGCTGAACGATGCGGCGCGTACTCCTGCTCTTTCTCGACGGCGTCGGCCTCGGTGTCGATGACCGCCGCACCAATCCGTTCTCGAACGCGGCACTGCCCACGCTGCGGGAGCGGCTCGGGCTGCGCACGATTACGGCGTCCGCCACACCGCATCATGCCGCAGCGGCGAGCCTCGTCGCCGTCGATGCGACGCTCGGCTTCGCGGGCATACCCCAGAGCGGAACCGGCCAGGCCGCCCTGCTCACCGGCGTGAACACGGTCGCGCTGCACGGCCGCCATTTCGGCCCCTGGGTGCCCGCCCGCCTGCGGGACCTGGTCCGGGGCGGGAGCGTGCTCGCGCGCGCGCAGGCCGCAGGGTTCCGCTGCGCGTTCGCGAACGCGTACCCCGAGGAGGTGACGCGTCCCGCGCAGGACGGCGAGCTTCCCTCCGATGCACCCGTTCCGGGCGCACGCGCGCGCAAGGGCCCCGCTTTCCTGCGTGCGGGGCCGCCGCTCGCCGCGCTCGCCGCGGGGCTGCTCGTGCGTCACACGCGGTCGCTGGAGCGTGGCGATGCGGTCGCGAGCGAGATCACGAACGAGGCGTGGCGCGAACGCCTCGGCCGGACCACCGTTCCCTCGATCACGGCGGCGTGCGCGGGTCGCAACCTCGCGCGCATCGCGCTCGACCACGATCTCACGCTGTTCGCGCATTACGCGACCGATTATGCAGGACATCGGCAGGAAATGGCTCCGGCCGTCGAGGCGCTGGAGAGGGTCGATGCGTTCCTCGGCGGCGTTCTCGATGCTGCGGGCGACGAGCTGCTCACGTTCGTCGTGAGCGACCACGGCAACATCGAGGACGTCTCGACCGGCCACACCCGCAATCCCGCGCTCGGCATCGTCATCGGTCGCGGCCACGCCGCGTTCGCGGGCCAGCTTCGCTCACTGATCGATGTGGCACCGCTGGTGCTGGATGCGCTGCGGCGCGGTGGGGGCAGCGGGCTCTAGAGCTCGCGCCGTGCGAGCGCGACGCCGGCGAGGACGAGCGCGAGCGCGGCGTAGAGCACGATGTACAGCATCGCATCCCACGGCACCGGCTGTGACCCGGCGAACGCAGTCTCGACCCGCAGCAGTGCGCCCTGCGGCGGGAGCAGCACGGACACCGTCTCGCGCACCGCAGGCGCGGCAGAGGCGAGGAATCCGACACGGCGCAGCGCGTCCCACACGACCGCGACGATCCCGAGAAACAGCGCGATCCATGCGTCGCCGCGCGTGGCCACACTGAGCAACGCCGTCAGCGAGCCGAATATGAGGATCTCCGCAGCGATGAGCGCGAACACGGTGCGGTGCGGCCAGTCGCCCAGGATGAGCAGGTCGAAGGCGGGCATCACGATGGCGCTCAGTGCAGCCGCGACCGTCGCGAGCAGCAGCAGCCGCATGCCGTAGAGGCCGATCAGCGAGCGTGGCCGCACCGCGAGGAGTCGTGCGTGTCCTGCCGCGCGGTCATCACTGAACACACCGCTCGTGAGGACGAGCGCGGCAACGATCGGGAACCGGCCGACGAGCCAGCCGAGGAGGAGCAGCGCGGAGACGAGCGTGGTGCCGCCGAGCTCGAACAGCGGATCGAGCTCCAGATGCCCGTGCTCGCCGGTGGTGAACGTGCGGGCCGTCGCGGCTCCGGCGAGGAAGACGGCGCCGAACGCGGCCAGGCCGGCGATGCGTCGCAGCCGCGTGCGCAGGGAGAGCGCGAGGAAGGCGAGCAGCCCTCTCACGTGTCCCCCTGGAGTGCATCGCGGACGCGCTCCTCGAGCCGCGCGCGCACCGGCTCCACGGCGTGAACGAGCGCGCCGGCCGCGATCAGCGCGCCCAGCCGCTGACTCAGCTCGGCGGCGCTCGCGACGCTCACGAGATACTCGAGATCCCCCGAAGGCACTGCGCCCGGAAACACGTCGGGGAGCACGTCGCTCGCCGCGGCCAGGATGATGCGGTACTGCGCCGTCTGCGCGCCCGACTGCACCGGGATGATGTCACGCACACGGCCCGCGTCGAGGACAATGGCCCGGTCGGCAATGCGCTCGATCTCGCCGAGGTCGTGACTCGCGATCAGGATCGTACGCGTGCCGTTCTTCCGGCGCTCGATGACATCGCGCAGCCGGACGCGCCAGAGCGGGTCGAGTCCTTCCGTCGGCTCATCGAGCACGACCAGGTCGCGTTCCGCAACCAACGCCTGTGCCAGTCCCAGGCGCTGCAACGTTCCGCGCGACAGCTCGCCGACGCGCCGGCCGATATGCGGCTCGAGCCCGAGCTGCGCGATCAGGCCGGCCGGCTCGCCGGCATCCGTGCGATCGAGGCGCGCGAACATCCGGAGCGCGTCGCCGGCACGCCAGGATGACGGAAGGCTGAAGCGCTCCGGCAGGTAGCCGGCACCGCGTTCCCGCAGGTACTCGCGCGGGGATTCCCCGCCGACCGTCACACTGCCCGCGCTCGCACGGATGAACCCGAGGATCAGGGACAGCAGCGTGCTCTTGCCCGCACCGTTCGGCCCGACCACTGCCCACACCACGCCCGCGGGGATCGTGAGCGAAACGTCATGCAGTGCATCCGGCTGCGTGCCCCGTCGGCCGTACCGCTTCGTTACTTCCGTCAGCTCGATCAATCTCGCTCCATCACCGGCACATTCCCTGCGCCCCACTCACGGTCATGAGCAGCGGCCAGCCGCACCCCTCATCCCGGCCATCCGCGCCGCCACCCGACGAGCGGCGCGAGCGCGGCGCACTCGCCGAACCGCTCTACGCACTGCTGCGGTTCATAGCACGGCACGTACGCGGGTTCTGGGCCGCACTCGCCGCGTTCCTCACCGTCGGCGTCCTCATCGGTCTCGCCGCCGCGGCCCTGTTCGGGGCCCTCGCCGGGCTGGTGAACGAGGGTCTCACGCAGCGGCTCGACGAGAGCGTCCTGCGCTGGCTCGGGGCACGCAGGTCACCCGCGCTCGATGAGATCATGCTCGACATCACGACCCTCGGCGATGGCGTGGTGCTGATCATGATCGCCGTCATCGCCTCCGTGTTCCTCTGGATCACGCACCATCGCTGGTCCGTCTACATCCTGATGATCGGCATGATCGGTGGGAAGCTGCTCAACTCGCTGCTCAAGGCGGCCTTCGATCGAACGCGCCCGAGCGTCGTGGAATGGATGTACGAGGTGACTTCGCCCTCTTTCCCGTCCGGTCACGCGATGGGCGCGTTCGTCACGTACGGCACGGTCGCCTACCTCGTCGGCCGCCTCGGTTCCACGCCGCGCCTGCGTCGGGCCACCTGGCTGCTGGCCGCGCTCATGATACTCGCCATCGGCATCAGCCGCATGTACCTCGGCGTCCACTACCCGTCCGATGTGATCGCCGGGTTCGTCGCCGGTCTCGCCTGGCTCGGCTTCGTCATTGCCAGCCTGGCCGCCGTCCGCTACTTCGCGCCCCGCCGCCCGGAGACCAGAGTGGAGGAGCAGGATCTCGAGGCCGACCCACCGGACCATTCTTCCGCCCCGCGCCGCGCCGCATCATGACGCATGATCTCGACATCGCGCGGGCCGGGTCCGCTCGGACAGATGCTGGTGTCGAGCGGTGCGATCACGGCGGAGCAGCTGGAGGCAGCGCTCGCGCAACAGGCCGGCACGGGTGAGCGGCTGGGCGCCATCCTCGTGCGCCAGGGCTTGGATGCGGACCACGTCGCACGCATGCTCGCGCGGCAGCTGCGACTGCCGCACGCAAGCGCACCGCTCCAGCCGGATCCGGCCGCGCTCGCGCTCGTCGACCGCGCACTGGCGGTGCGGCTGCGCGTGGTGCCGCTCTCCCTGACGGAGCGCGGGCTGCGCGTGGCGATGGCGGACCCGCTCGACCTGGCCGCGGTCGAGGATCTCCGATTTCGTACGGGTCGGCGCATTGACGCCTGCGTGGCGACGCCGATGGCGGTGGAGGCCGCGCTCGTGGCGGCGTATTCCGCGCATGCGGTGAGCGATGTGCTGACGAAGCTGCCGGGTGCGGGTGACGACGAGCCCACGCGCGACGTCTCGCCGGAGATGGTGGACTCGCTGCGGCGCGCTTCGGAGGCGCCGCCGGTGATCGCGCTGGTCGACCTGATGCTGGCGCAGGCGGTGCAGCGGCGTGCGAGCGACGTGCACCTCGAGCCGGTCGGCATGACGATGCGCGTCCGGGCACGCGTGGACGGAGTGCTGCGCGAGCTGATGGTGCTGCCGCCGCACAGCCGCGGCGCCGTGATTTCGCGCATCAAGGTGATGGCGGGCCTGGACATCTCCGTGAAGCGGCGGCCGCAGGACGGCCGGAGCGCGGCGCACATCCAGGGCCGTGAGCTGGCGCTGCGCGTGTCGACGCTACCGACGCACGCCGGCGAGAAGGTCGTGGTGCGACTGCTCGACTCCGCGAATGCGGCGCAGCGTCTCGATCAGCTCGGGATGAGTCCCGGACTGCACCGTGATCTCGGTCGTCTGCTCGGCAGCAGCCACGGCGTGCTGCTCGTCACCGGTCCGACCGGCAGCGGCAAGACGACCACATTGTACGCCGCACTGTCGTCGTTCGACCGGGAGCACCGCAACGTGATCACGCTCGAGGATCCGGTCGAGTACCGCATGGCCGGCCTGACCCAGGTACAGGTGCACCGGAAGGCCGGACTCGGATTTCCCGCAGCACTGCGTGCCGTGCTCCGGCAGGACCCGGATGTGATCATGGTCGGCGAGCTGCGTGACCGCGAGACCGTGGAGATTGCGCTCGCCGCCGCACTCACCGGTCATCTCGTGCTGTCGACACTGCACACCAATGATGCGGCGTCGGCGCCGTCGCGGCTGCACGAGATGGGTGCGCCGCCGTACCTCGTTGCCGGCGGTCTCATCGGCGTGCTCGCGCAGCGGCTCGCGCGCCGGCTCTGCGTGCACTGCCGTGCCCAGCGGACTGCGCGGGCGGAGGACCTGATCCCGTATGGCCTGCCGCCGCGGGACGTACAGGTATTCGCGCCGGTCGGCTGCGCGCGCTGCGATGGCACCGGCTTCCGCGGCCGGATCGGGATCTACGAGCTGCTGGTGGTCTCGCCGCGGATACGCGAGCGCATCGTACGCCGCGCGCCGGCGGATGCACTCCTCGAGATCGCGCGCGCGGAAGCGTTCACATCGCTGGGACAGGATGCGTGGGCGAAGGTGCAGGCGGGCCTCACGAGCATCGCGGAAGTCGCACCGCTGCTCATGCTGGCCGAAGTGGAAGGTGCGCTCTGCCGCGGGTGCGGCGCTCCGACCCGCGCGAGCTTCAGCGTGTGTCCGGCGTGCGGTACGCGGCTGCGGCCGCGCTGCGAGTGCGGCGCGCGGCTGGATACGCGCTGGCGCTATTGTCCGGCATGCGCCCGGGCCGCACCCGCGTAGGACGCTACGGTCCGGTCTCCGCCCGGAACGTGTCCGCCACCTGGCGCAGCAGCCGATCGATACGGTCGCCGCGCACCGGGAAGATGTGCCGATCCGAGACCCGGTTCAGAGCGGTGCGGAGCGCCGGGAAGAAGTCCGCGCAGTTGCGGTACAGGTCTGCAATCCCGTGCTGCTCGGCCTCTTCGAACCGTGCCGCCATGCGGTACCCGGCGGAGCCCATCTCCTCGTAGTACGAGAGCGGCGGTGCAGCCCGCCGGTGCACGCGAGCCGTGATGTGATCGGGGAAGATGCCGCTCAGCCAGAGTGCGAACTCGCCGAGGTGGGCGCGCAGCAGGAAGGCGCGCCGGCCGGATGACTGGTCGGCCGCGGCCGCGATGTCGACCAGGTAGCGGTACTCCTCGGAGTCATCGGCAATGTGATACGCGCGGCCGCCCCGGCCGAACGCGCACAGCAATGCGGCCAGGTAATCCGCGACGCTGCGGTCGGCGATCCCATCCTCCAGCAGCGCGTGCCGTACCAGCACGTAGAACACGAGCTCCGGCCGCGCACTGCTGAACTGAGGACCGGCGAGAAGCGCGTTGAGCGTCCGCGGATCGTCCAGGATCGCGTCCAGACCGTGATCGCGCAGGCGGACCTCCTCCCGCTCGCGGGCGGACTCCGACCCGCGCGTGAGCAGCCAGATCAGGAACCCGGCGTCGGCGCGATCGAACGTGCTGCGAATCGTCGGCAGGATCATACCGTGCATCTCCGTCTACCGGATGGCATTAGCACGCTGTATGCCGAAACGTCAGCGGAGCGGCGCCCTGCCGCGGTCGGCTTGCCCGGGGAGATTGACGCGCCTTAACTTCCTGAGCCGGACGGCCCCGCCTCGCGTCTCCGTCACTTTACATCCACAGCAGGCAAAAGATCCAGACTCATGTTCCGACCCGTGCAGAGGCTGCTTCGGCTCGACCGCCTCGAACGGCGTCTGTTCGGCTGGCTCCTGTTGCTCACGCTCCTGCCCATGTTCGCGCTGCTCGGCGCGGGATACATCCTCACCGCCCGCTCGCTGCAGTGGGTCGGCACACTCGGCCCGTGGGACAGCGTCGCCGAGTCCGGTCGCGCGCTCATCGAGGCGGCGGAGCCCGCCGCCATGGAGGATGCGGCGCTGGCGGTCGCCGTCGAGAGCCACCGGCGCGAGCTGTCCAGCTCGGTCATGCTCGCGCGCCGCTGGCGCTTTCTCGGCGAGCGGCTGGGCGCGGCGCTGCCGTGGCTCGCCGTCCTGCTCGCGATCGTGCTCACGGCTCTGGCGCTGTGGGTCGGGCGCCGGCTCGCCGTGCAGCTCGCACGGCCGATCAAGGAGCTGGCCGGCTGGGCGGAGCAGCTGCCCGCCGGCGGGCAGCTGCCACCGCCGCGGCCGAACGAACGCAACGAGGTCCGCGAGGTTCGTGCGCTGCGCGATGCGATGCGTCTCGCATCCATCCGAATCGGCGAGGCACGCGCCCGGGCACTGGAGACGGAGCGCGTGCGCGCGTGGGGCGAGATGGCGCGGCGCGTCGCGCACGAGATGAAGAATCCGCTCACGCCGCTGCGCCTGGCCGCGCACCGGCTCGCGCGTCACCCGGATGCCGGCGGCGCGCTGCGCGAGCCGCTCGATGTCATCGAAGAGGAGACGGCGCGGCTGGAGGAGCTGGCGCGGCAGTTCGCCGTGCTCGGCCGGCCGTCGACGGGACCGGCGAGCGAAGTCGATGTGCGGGAGCTGCTGGAGCGGATGCTGGAGAATGATGTCCCGCCGCACATCGAGACGCAGCTGCATGCAGCTGCGAACATCCCGCTCATCCGCGCCCACTACGATGCGCTGCAGCGCGCGTTCCGCAATCTCATCCGCAATGCGGTCGAAGCGATGGCCGACGCGAGCGCGCGGAAGCAGCTGACGGTGCGTGTCGATGAGCGACCGCCGGGCGTGCGCGTTTCCGTCGCCGATACGGGGCACGGCATCCCGGCCGACCGGATCGAGCGGCTGTTCGAGCCCGACTTCACGCTGAAGGCCGGTGGAACCGGACTGGGCCTGGCGGTGGTAAGGCAGGCTATTGCGGCACATGGCGGCAGTATCCGGGCACGCTCCCGAGCGGGCGGCGGTGCCGAGTTCATCATCGAGCTGCCCCTCGCGCCGCCCGCCGCCGATCCACCGCCGTAGCGCGAGTCTTGCTGACCCGTTGTCGCCCGACTGACCCGTAACGGAGCCTCTCGATGAGTCACAATCTGCTGCGTCCCGCGGTGCTGTTGTCCATTGCCGTGCTGTCCGCGTGCGCCCTCCGCCTCGGCGGGCCGAGTCCCGTCGAGCTCGATGTCGCCGCGCTCGCCGAGCCACGGAATGCCGACGCCGCCGCCGTGGCGCAGAAGATCACTGCGGCGGGCGCCGAGATAGTGCTGCTCGCAGGCGAGCGAACGGACACCGCGTGGTACACTGCCGTCGCGGCCACCGCAAGGCTCGAGCTGAGCGGCCCCGGCACGACTACCGGTCGCGGTTATGCGTTCATGACGAACCTCGAGATCCTCGGCGATACGACGCTCGTCCTGAACGTGCCGGGCGGTGGCAACGTGCACATGCACGATGCGCTGTACAGCATCGATGATTCCCGCAACATCGACCTGATGCTCGTCCAGCTGCGAGCCACCGATCTGCGCGCGGCGGTACGCACGCTGCTCGACTACATTGCCACAGACGTCCCCGCCGATGCGCCGCTGCTCCTCGTATTCGATGATCCGACGCCGGCACGCGCGGACAGTGCCGCGGTCATGGTGCGGGCGACGATCGCGAACGCCTCCGACTGCCGTGACGACGCAGCCGCACCGCAGCCCGCCGTGCGGCTGATGTACGGTCCGTCCGCGCGCGTGCGCTGCATCTCGGCGCGCGACATCCCCGATGCGCAGCCCGGTATCGTCGCGCGGCTGGAAGTCGGTCGCTGGTAGGGCGCGTGGCCGCCATCCTGATCGTCGATGACGAGCCCAACATCCGGCGGCTGCTCGCGAGTCTGCTGGAGGCGGAAGGCCATGCGTGCCGGACCGCGGCATCGGGCGAGGACGGGCTGGTGAGTGTGGCGGATCACGAGCCCGATGTGGTGCTGCTCGACCTCGCGCTGCCGGGCGCGAGCGGGCTGGAGGTGCTCGCGGCACTGCGCACCACGCATCCGGCTCTGCCCGTCGTGATGATGAGCGGGCGCGCCACTCTGAACGATGCCGTGCGCGCGACCAAGATCGGCGCGTTCCATTTCATAGAGAAGCCGCTGTCGGCCGAGGCGGTACTGCTCACGGTGGCGAGCGCGATCGAGCTGCGTCGCGCACGTGAGCTCTCACGAACCCTGGCGGCCGAGCTGAGTGCGGGTGCGCGCCTGGTCGGCTCCAGTCGCGCGATGCAGCGGGTGCGCGCGCTGATCGAGCAGATCGCGCCGACCGAGGCGCGGGTCCTGATCACGGGCGAGAGTGGCACGGGCAAGGAGATGGCGGCCACGGCGCTGCACGAGCTGTCGCCGCGGCGCGCGGGTCCGTTCGTGCGCGTGAACAGCGCCGCCATCCCGCGCGAGCTGGTCGAGTCGGAGATGTTCGGTCATGAACGGGGCTCCTTCACGAGCGCGCACGAGATGCGGCGCGGCCGCTTCGAGCTGGCGGATGGCGGCACACTGTTCCTCGACGAGGTCGCCGAGCTGAGTCCCGAAGCCCAGGCGAAGCTGCTGCGCGCGACGGAGACCGGCACGATCGAGAGGATCGGCGGCCACGCTCCGATCCGCGTCGACGTGCGCGTGATCGCGGCAACGAACCGGAGCCTGGAGGCGGATGTCGCGGCCGGCCGCTTCCGCGAGGATCTGTACTATCGACTGAACGTCCTGCGCATCCACATGCCGTCGCTGCGCGAGCGCATCGATGACATACCCGAGCTGGTCGAGCATCTGCTCGGACGCCTGCGGCAGCGTCATGGTCTGGCGGCACCGACGATGACGCCGGTCGCGCTCGACGTGATGAGCCGCTACGACTGGCCGGGGAACGTGCGCGAGCTGGCGAACGTCTGCGAGCGTCTCGCGATCCTGTATCCAGGGCGCGAGGTCGGTCAGAGGGAGCTCGCCGTGGTGCTCGCCGCCGACGCGGCAGCCCGGCCGGCGTCGGCTCTCGACACGGTGCCGCTGCCCGACCGGATCGATGCGTTCGAGCGCGAGCTGATCGAGCGCACGCTGGACGCGTCCGGCGGGAGCGTGGCGGACGCCGCGCGCCGACTCCAGACCGACCGCGCCAATCTCTACCGCCGCATGCGGCGGCTCGGTATCGAACGAATCAGCACGGACGCGCCCGAATGACCAGACTCCACCCCCCGTACGCCCGCGTGCGCGTCATGTCCGCTCTGCTGCTGCTGCTGTCGGCCGCGGCGGGGCGAGCGCACGCGCAGGTCGTGACTGCAGCGCTGCTCCCGGACAGCGTCGCGCGCCGGCTGGTCGAGTTCCACAATCTGGAGACCACGACGCGCCTGTCGGGCGATGCGCGCCTCGGACCCGGTACGACGGTGGCCGGCGGCCTCGCCGTGCTCGGCGGGTCGCTCATCGTCGAAGGGACCGTAGAGGGTAACGTGCTGGTCATCAACGGCGATCTCACCGTGCTGCCCGGCGGTCGCGTGGTCGGCGATGCGACCGTGACGGGTGGCGCTGCGACGCTGGAGCCGGGCGCGGTCGGCGGTACGGTACGGATCTATCGCGAGCCGCTGCGATACCGTCAGCTCGGCGGCGCCATCGCGTACGTTCCGCCCGACCTCGAGGACGGTCTGACCGCCGGCCACGACTTCCCGTTCGGCAGAACGGAGCTGACGGTTGCTGCGTACGACGCGTACAATCGAGCCGAGGGCCTGCCGATCGCCGCCGGGCCGCGCGTCCGCTTCGGCGGCGGCCGTCCGATCAGCGCGGGCGCGCTGCTCATCGTGCGCACGGCCGTGCCCGAGGACCTCGACCGCAAGCGCGTCGGCTACGACGGTCGCGTCGAGCAGCTCGTGCTTCCCGATCACGGCCTGAACCTCGGCGCGCGGCTCTACTCCATCATTGCACCGATCGAGGAATGGGGGCTCACGGACCGGGAGAGCGCGCTCGCGACGTTCCTGCTGCACACCGACTACCGGGATCACTACGAGCGGGAGGGCTGGTCCGTGTTCGCGCGACTGGCGCGGCCGGGCGCACCGTGGACGCTCGGGCTCGAGTATCGCGACGAGGAGCACGCCCGCGTTCCGCTCGCCGATCCCGTTGCGCTGTTCCGCACGGGTGAGCCGTGGCGACCGCAGCCGAGCATTGCCGACGGGACTCTCCGCTCGCTCGTCGCATCACTGCGCTACGATACGCGCAACGAGCAGGCCGACCCTTCGGCCGGCTGGCTGATCGATGCCAGCGTCGAGCAGGGACTCGGCGGCACGCTCATCAATCGCGGATCCTTCGACCAGGACTCCGCCGGGCCGGTGACGCGGCCGGCGCGCGAAACGTTCGTCACGGGCCGCATCGACGTGCGCCGTTACGCGCGTCTGAGCCCCTACACGCGCATCGGCCTGCGCGTGCTCGCCGCGGGCTCCATCGATGGAAATCCGCTGCCGCCGCAGCGGCAGCACGCTCTCGGTGGCGAGGGGTCTCTGCCCGGGTACCGTCTGTTCGAGTTCGACTGCGGCGCGCGCATCAATACGGTCGACCTCGGAGAGGACACGTTCCACCCGTACTACGGCTGCGATCGCATGGCGGTCGTGCAGCTCGAGTATCAGGCCGGCTTCCCGTTCGCGCGTCGCGTGAGTGAAGCGCTCGGGCTCGGTAGTTCGCTCGGCTACCTCGCCCGCTGGGTCGCGTTCTTCGACGCCGGCCGCGCGTGGAACGCGCCCGGATCGGGCGACGGCCGCTTCGGCGGCAACGCCGACTTTTCCGCCGATGCCGGCCTCGGCGTCCGCCTCGGCCCGCTCGGCGGGTACTGGACCGTGCCGCTCTCCGGCCGCGGTCACGGATTCAATCTGTTCGTCCGCATCGCGCCGCGCATCTGATGCAGCTCGCGCTCGCCCTCGCGTTCCTTGCCGCTGCCGCCCCGCCGCCCGCCGGAGCGGCGCGCGACACCACGTTCCGCGATGGTGTGCAGCAGCAGCGTCCGCTCACGATCGCCGTGGATCCCGAGAACGGCCATCGGCCGGTCGTGAGGGTCGGTCCCGTGCTCGCCGATCGTGAGCTCGAGCAGGCCGCCACATCCGGGCTGCCACTGCGCGTCCGGGTGCGGGTCGAGCTGTGGAAGGATCGCCTGTTCGACCAGCTCGTCGACACCACCAGCTGGTCGACCGTCATCGTATACGAGCCGATAGGCGAGCAGTACTTCATCCGATCCCTGCCGGCCGAGCGCGGGTCGCGCCGCGTCCCGACCTTCGAGGCCGCGCGCAGCACCGTGGAATCGGAGTACCTCCTCGGCATGCGGCCGCGCGGCGAGGGCCGATACTATTACACGGTGTCGCTGCAGATCGAGACGCTCTCGGTCTCCGACCTCGAGGAGCTCGAGCGGTGGCTGCAGGGCCAGCTCCAGCCGGCGGTCAGCGGCGAGCGCTCCGTCGCCGGCGCCGTTGCGCAGGGAGCCAAGCGCCTCATGCTGCGCCTCCTCGACCTGCCGGAGCGCCGCTTCGACGCACGCACCGCGCGCTTCCGCATCTCCGGATGACGAACGGCGCGGAGCCCTGATCCCGCGCCGTCCGCCCGAGCACGTGTCCCCGTCGGACCCTGCCAGGCCTGCCGGAGTCGATGCGCCGCATGCTCGCCGCGACTGTCCGCGCAGCCTGCCGAACAGGGCAAACGCCATGCCCGGTATCAGCTTGGCACATGTCGTGCACTCCATGTCAACGGCGAATTGCGTCCGAGCGGAGTGCTCGGCTTCCTCCACCGAGATGGGCCGCTCCATGGCGGCGATGCGATGAGATGACGGATACGAATCTGCGACGGGTTCCCGTTCCCGCGCCGGCCGGCGGTGCGGTGGGCGGCGGGCCGGGTGTGTCACCGCCCGCCGATCTCGTGCTCGATGCCATCCGCGACCACGCCATCTTCACGCTCGATTCGACCGGCACCATCACGAGCTGGAACGAGGGTGCACGACGCCTGACGGGCTATTCCGACACGGAGGCGCTCGGCGCGTCCTACAGCATGTTCAGCACGCAGGACAGCGCGGGCGAGGTGGCGCGGATGCTTCAGACGGCGCGCGACACGGGCGTGTTCAACCAGGAGCGCTGGTGGCGTCGGCGCGATGCCGGTGTGGCCTGGGTCGAGGAAGTCATCCAGCCGTACGAGGAGATCGGGTTCATCGTGGTCACCCGCGACCTGACCGAGCGGATGGCCGCGGAGGAACGACGGTTCGGGCTCCGGCACGATTCGGAGGGCGTGAACCGGGAGCGGCTGCTGCGTGCGGAGCTCCAGGTGGCGGAACGGCGCGCGGCGTTTCTCGCCGAAGCGAGCAGCATCCTGGTCGCGACGTCTCTCGATTTCGATTCGACGGTCAAGGCGCTGGCGCGACTTGCCGTGTCACGACTGGCGGACTGGTGTGTGATCCATTCGATCGACGAGGACGGAACGTTCACGCGCGCCGAGATCGCGCATCGCGACCCCGAGCTGGAGAGTCGAGTCGAGCGGATCGTGGACGAGGCGTTGAACGAGCGCTGGCGCACGACAGTGCGGAGCGTCGTCCGGACGGGTCAGTCGGCGATCACGGCTCTCGAGCCCTCCACGCGGCTGGATGCCGAATCGATGGAGGAGGATGTGGCGAGTCTGGGGCACGGCTGCGCCATGGTCACGCCGCTGATCGGGCGCGGGAGCGTGACGGGCGCCATCACGTTCGTGCGGATGGACACCGAGCACCCGTACGACGAGGACGAGCTGGCGCTGGCGGAGGAGCTCGGGCGGCGAGCCGCCATCGCGCTCGACAACGCGAGGCTCTATCGTCAGGCGCAGGAGGCGAACCGGGCGAAGGCGGACTTCCTCGCGATCGTCTCGCACGAGCTGCGCACGCCACTGAACGCAATCATGGGATACACCGACCTGCTGGATGCCGGGATCTCCGGAGAGCTCACCGACAAGCAGCGCCGGCAGCTCGACCGGATCCGCACGAGCGCGCGGCACCTGCTCCAGCTCATCGAAGAGATCCTGAGTTTCGCGCGGATCGAAGCGGGCGGCGAGGAGCTGCGCGTCGGTCCGATCGCCGCGAGCGCGGTCGCCGACGAGGCCGCCGCGGCGATGGAACCGCTCGCCCGATCGAAGGGGCTGGAGTTCGAGGTCGACATCGAGGAGGACGTCAAGCTCGAGACCGATGCCGACAAGCTGCGCCAGATCCTCGTCAACCTGCTCTCGAACGCCGTCAAGTTCACGGAGCGTGGCGGCGTCAAGCTCCGATTCCGGCACGATGACACGCACGCGTGGTTCGACGTGATCGACACGGGCATCGGCATCCCACGCGAGCAGATCGGCCGCATCTTCGACCCCTTCTGGCAGATCGAGCGGCCGAACACGCGCCGTGCCGGCGGGACCGGACTCGGCCTCAGCGTGGCACGCCGTTTCGTGCGCCTGCTGCACGGCGAGATCAATCTCCACAGCGAGCCCGGGAGCGGCACTACGTTCAGCGTGAAGATCCCCCGGCGTCACGGCCGCCCGCAGCGGTAGATGGCCGACCTCGAGCGAGGGCCGCTCCTCGACA
This sequence comes from Longimicrobiales bacterium, assembly GCA_036374995.1. GTDB lineage: Bacteria > Gemmatimonadota > Gemmatimonadetes > Longimicrobiales > RSA9 > SH-MAG3. The sequence goes on from DASUSS010000135.1 coordinate 53,122, forward strand.
TCCTGGCAGGCATCTTCACCCGCCCGTTCGATGAGCCGCTGAACGACGCGGAGTTCAATGCCATCGCACTGCGACTGTTCGCCCGCCAGTACGAGCGGAATGCGCCGTACGCGGCGTTCTGTGCGCGGCGCGGACGCGCGCCCGAAGCGGTCTCGCACTGGACCCGGATTCCGCCGGTACCGACCGCCGCGTTCAGGGAGGTGGCTCTGGTCGCAGGCAATCCCGATGATGCGCACGCGGTGTTCCGTACCAGCGGCACGACGCGCGGACCGGAGCGCCGCGGCGTGCATTACATTCCCGACCTGTCCGTCTACCACGCTTCGCTGATCCGGAATTTCGCCGCGTGCATGCTGCCCGACGGAGCCCGGCTGCGCATGGTCTCGATCGTGCCCGCGAGCCGCGAGATGCCGGATTCCTCCCTCGCGCACATGATCGATGTCGTGCTGAGCCGGCTCGGGGCCGGTCAGGGAACGCACTGCGCGACGGTCGATGGCGGCATCGATGCGCAGGCACTGTCCGCGACGCTGCACGAGGCGGAGCGGAGCGGCGTTCCGGTGTGCCTGCTCGGCACGTCCTTCTCGTTCGTCCACTGGCTGGATGGACTCGTTGAGCGCGGCGAGCGATTCCGGCTGCCCGATGGCTCGCGACTGATGGATACCGGCGGATACAAGGGCCGCAGCCGGGAGGTCGAGGAGCCGGTCCTGCGCGAGATGTACCGCGAGCTCCTCGGAATTCCGGCCACGCACTGCGTGAACGAGTACGGGATGACGGAGATGTGCTCGCAGTTCTACGACTCCACGCTGCGCGACACGCTCCGCGGTCGGGACGCGGCGCGCCGGAAGCTCGTGCCGCCATGGGTGCGCACCCGCGTCGTTCACCCCGAGACGCTCGAGCCGCTGTCCAGCGGTGAGACCGGAATCCTCCAGCATTTCGACCTCGCCAACGCCGGCTCCGTCATGGCGATCCAGACGGAGGACCTCGGCGTTCAGGTGGAAGGCGGATTCCGGCTGATCGGACGCGCGCGCGGCGTCACGCCGCGCGGCTGTTCGATTGCCATGGACATCCTGCTCGACGCCGTCCGCGAGCGCAGCGACTGAACGATGCGCACGATCCGGGCATCACACCTGCCGCAGGATGCAGTCGCCGCGACCGAGCGCGTCGTGGCGGAGGGGGGTGGTGTCCGCGTGGTCGTTCCCACGATCGATGCGGCACGCATCGATCGTGTCTGCGACGCCCTGCTCCGCGCGCAGGAGCGTCTGCGCACCATGAGGACGGAACGGGTGATCCGCGCAATCGACGGCGCGGCGCGCAGGCTGTCCGACCCGGCCGATCCCGCGCGGGCAGACGTGCTGGCGGCGCTCCACGCGGTTTCCGGCTTCTCGCCGCCGATGGCCTCGTTGCTCCTCGATCGGGTCGCCATGGACTGGCTGGCGCCGCAGCTCGAGCAGCTCCTCGATGCCGAGCTCGGCGGACCTGCCGCGGTCGAGTCCTTCATCGCACGGAGTCCGCGACGATGCGCGCGCGCCGTCGCGCCGCCGCTCGGGCTGCACGTGTTCAGCGGCAACGTCCCGGGCGTGGGCGTCACCTCGATCGTGCGGGCGCTGCTCGTCCGCTCCGCCGTCCTCGCCAAGCCGGCCGCCGCCGAACCCGTCCTCGCCGCCAGCTTCGCCCGCCTCCTCGCGGACGCCGACCCGGAGGTCGGGGACTGTGTCGCCGTGACGTACTGGACCGGCGGCGATGCCGGGATCGAGAATGCCGCCCTCGCACGGGTCGGTCTGGTCGTGCACTACGGCGCTGCCGACGCGATCGCGGACCTGCGCGCGCGCGCGCCCGCGCACGTGCACTTCGTCGAACACGGCCCGCGCATCTCGTTCGCCGTCATCCACGCGGCCGGTACGGCGTTGCCGGACGCGGCAGAAGACCTCGCGCGCGCCGTCGCGCTGTTCGACCAGCAGGGTTGCGTGTCGCCACAGACGGCGTGGGTCATCGGCACTCGCGAGCTGGCCCGCACGTTCGCCACGCTCACCGCCGCAGCACTCGCGGGCATCCAGCACGAGCTCCCGCGCGGACGACTCGACGCAGCCGAAGCCGCCGCGATCCGGGACATGCGCACCCGCGCCGAGTTCGGTGAGATTGCGGGGCGCGGCGGCGCACTCTGGGGGCCGCCGGACCTCGCCTATTCCGTCATCCTCTCCGACGATCCGGCCTTCGAGGGGACCTGCCTCAATCGAACGCTCCTCATCAAGCACGTCCCGGATCTGGACACGCTGATCGGCATCGTCCGGCCATTCGGCAAGTCGTTGCAGACCGTGGGTCTTACGGGGTTCGCCGCGGACGAGCTGATACACGCCGCGTCCTCGCTGGGGGACGCCGGCGCGACCCGCATCACGACCATCGCCGACATGCCCTGGCCGCCGCCCACCTGGCACCACGACGGACGCGGACCCCTCCAGGAGCTCGTCCGCTGGATCGATCTCGAAACCTGACCTCGACTCAGACCGGATCGGACTCCCGCAACAGCGCCCGCATCTCCTCTTCGGGCATCGAACGCCACTGCGCCGCCGCCTCCTCCTGGGGCCCGTCCAGACGAGTGGACCGCTTCGCCTCGCCCGGCGTATCCTCACATACGAACACGACTTCCGCATGCCGTGCACCGCCCGCGTAAGGACCCGACATCACCACGCCCGACCAGCGCCGACCGCCGTCATCCGTGAACGAGCGGGCCTCCGCCCGCGGCGCCTCCGGCTGTTCCTCTCCGCGGTGGTTCATCGCGTCCCCCCTCTGTCAAGTCGTTGCACAAGTCCTTTCGGGTGCCACTGTGGCCGCGGTGCAACGGTCATACCGACGGCGGCCGGCCGGTGGCAAGAAGGTGGCCGGAGCGTGAATCAGGCAAACATTTGTGGAGGGCGATGTGGCCATCCCGTTCTGGCGTGAGCGCTTACGGAACTGTCCACAGCCCACAGACCGCAGGGGGTATACCGCTTGCAACTCCGGCGGACCAGCGGTGGCAGTCCCGGCCGGTGCGGCGGGCGCCGTGAAACGCTGTAACACGCGCAGTCGTACGGCTGCGCGTGCTCCATGCGATGAAGGTGTGATCATGATCGCGAACATCAAGTACTTCACTCGTCTGCTGGCGGGACTGGGGTGGGGAATACGCCGGCCGCGGCGGAAGGCTGCGGGTCTGGTGTTGCTGGTGATGGTGGTGGCGGGGACCGCAGCGGTCTACGGCAGTGAGCGCGGCTCCGCGCGCCTCGCGTCGGTCGATGCGCTGGAGGCGCGTGCGCTGCACGTCGCCGGCCTGTTCGGCGCAGTCGAGGGTGTCTACGAGGAGCAGGTCGCGCCGATCGAGCGGGTGCTGCTCGGGTACAAGAGCGACGATCCGCAGCTGGTTCGCCGGATTGCGGTTGCGCTGGTCCGTGAGGCGCGCCGGACGCAGATCGAGCCGCGCCTGCTGCTGGCCGTTCTGCTGGTGGAGAACCCGTGGCTCGATCCGGCGGCCACGAGCTCGGTCGGTGCGAGGGGTCTGATGCAGGTGATGCCGTTCCATCGCGGGCAGTGGAAGCCGTGCGAGCCGCGGCTCGACGACATCGACGCGAACATCTGCCACGGTGCGCGGATCTTCGCGTGGAACCTGAAGGAGACGAACGGCAACATCGACAGGGCACTGCTGCGGTACAACGGCTGTGTGAAGGGGACGAACACACCGAACTGTCATCAGTACCCGAACCACGTCTACGCGCGTGCGGGCAGGGCCTCCGTGCTTGCGTGGCGCGGCTCCCGCGGCACGCTCGGCGCCTCGAGGTAGGCAAGGTCTCGGTCGGACCGTACCTGGCAGAGGGGGCGGGTGAGCAGTCAGCTCACCCGCCCCCTTCTTTTTCGGATCCGCTCCCGCTTTCAGATCTCGTACTCGGGGGGGAGCAGTGAGCGATGGATGGCGAGCGCGGCCCGCACGCCCTCGGCGGCGGCGATGACGGCGAGGTGGGGCTGGCCGGTGATGTCACCGGCGGCGTGAACGCCCGGGGTGGAAGTCTCCTGTCCCTTGTCGACGATGAGGTAGCCGTCCTCGTCCAGCACGCAGCCGAGCTGCTGTGCCAGGGCGCAGCGCGGCTCCGATCCGAGGTGGAAGAAGAGGGCATCGAGGCGGAGGGGCTCGCGTGTCGCGAACTCGGCCTGGGTCAGGTTGCCGCCGTGGCCCGTCACGCGGTCGAGCGTGTCGGTGAGCACATCGATGCCGGTCCGCTGGAGGACGCTCAGGTGCTCGGGCTCGAGATCGAGGGGACGTCCGTGGGTGAGCATGCTGATGTGCTCGCTCCAGTGACGCAGGTAGAGGGCGAGCCGGGCGCCGTAGCGATTCCAGCCGATCACCCCGATGCGCGTGTCGGCGAAGGACGGCCCGTCGCAGTCGGGACAGTGGAAGACGGACGTGCCGTAGAGGTCGGCGATGCCCTCGATGTCGGGCAGGTAGTCGCGCAGGCCGTAGGCCAGGATGATGCGGCGGGCGCGGAGCGGTTCGGCATCGAGCGGCCGTACCGTGAAGTGGTCCTTCTCGCCGATGACGTGGACGACGTCGCCGGCCTGGAGCTCGACGCCTTCGCCCTGCGCCTGCTGGAGGAGCCGCCGTCGCAGCTCGAGCGGTTTGGGATCGACGATACCCGGGTAGCCGTGGACGGCCCACGCGGGCTCGTTGCGGGGTTCGCCGGCATCGAAGACGACGACCCGGCGACGGTACCGCCCCAGCCACAGAGCGGCGGACAGGCCGGCCGGACCTCCGCCGATGACGATGGTATCGTACGTCTCAGCGGTCATCGTCGGCGGTGCTCGCCGCCATCTGCCTGCGCCGCGCCGCTGCCATCTGCTTTCGGGTTGCCGGAAGATCGATGCGGAACGTCGTGCCGGTGCCCTCCTCGCTCTCGACCGTGATGGTGCCGCCGTGCGCCTGCACGACATCGTGGGCGATCGCGAGGCCGAGACCCGCGCCCTTGCTCCGCGCCTGCTCGCCGATCTGGTAGTACTTGTCGAAGACGTGGGGCAGCTGGTCGGCGGGCATGCCCGCGCCCGTATCGGATACCTCGATACGGAAGTGGCCGTCCTGTGCCCAGCCCCGCACATCGATGCGGCCCCCGGCGGGCGTGAACTTCAGGGCGTTGCCCAGCAGGTTGCCGAGGACCTGGTCGCGTAGTCTGTCCCCATCGGCCGGTATCGTCGCCGGCGCTTCCTCATCCAGCTCGACGTTCAGATCGATGCCCTGCCGGTTCGCGAGGACCTCGAACGTGCGGCGCACGCGCTCGAACAGCTCCGCCAGGCTCAGCTCGCCGATCTCCAGCTTCAGGCCGCCGGCCTCGAGCCGGCTGATGTCCAGCAGCTGATTGACGAGCTGCGTCAGGATGCGCGACTGCTCCTGAATCGAGGTGAGCGCGACCTGCTGCTTCTCCGACATGTCGCCGTACACGCCCTCCTGGAGCAGCTCGGCATACCCGCTCACCACGTTGATCGGCGTCTTCAGCTCGTGCGTCGCGACGCTCATGAAGTCGGCCTTCATGCGGTCGAGGTCGGCGAGCTGCTGGGTCATGCTGCGAAACGAGCGTGAAAGGTCGCCGAGCTCATCGTGCCGGTCGTACGGCAGGTTGCCGGGAACGATGAACTCGCCTGCGGACACCGCCGCCATCGCGCGGCGCAGCCGATGGATCGGCTGGATGAGCGTGTGCGTGGCCCACGTGCCCAGCAGGATCGCAATGAACGCGCACGCCAGCAGCGCGAGCAGCGTCGTGGTGAGTGCCGCCGCGCTGATCGTGCCCGCCTGGATCAGATCATCCGCGCTCCGCTGATCGATCTCCCGGCCGATGCGCTCGAGCAGCGTGTCCGTCGCGGCGAACAGCGAGATTGCGACCGGCAGCCGGTCCGTGGCGTCCTGGGTCCGGCCCGTCGCGATGATGCCGTCGATGTAGCGGATCTCGGCCTGGATCCGGTCGAGCCGCGAATCGACGGCGGCACCGAGATTGGCGTAGCCGGCCCGGCTCAGGTTGCGGACGTGCCCGCGCGCGTTGACCAGTGCCGCGTCGCGCGGCTGGACGGGGCCCGGCTCCGCCGGCAGCGCGACGTATACCCGCTCCAGCCGTTCCAGCTCCGCCAGCTCGCTCAGCAGGCCGCCCAGGGCGACGTAGGCCGCACCGTGCGTGTGCGTCACATTCGTTGCGATCTGGCGCAGGTCCCGCAAATGGTAGGCGGCGTAGGCAGCGGGCAGCACCAGCAGCAGAGCTACACCGCCGATCGTCAGAATGAGGCGGGTCCGCAGCGTCATCGGCCGGCAGGCTTCAGTGCAGTACTCCTGTCAATGACGGATCGTCTGTTTGACGCGCTCCAGCTCCTGCTTCGTCTCGCGCAGCTCCTTGTCGCGAGCCTCCGCTTCCGTCTCCAGCTCCGTGACCCGCCGGCGCAGCGCGTCGCGCTCCGTCGTGATCCGGTTGATGCGCGCCGGGACACTCTCCAGCGTCGACGCCGGCAGCTCCCGCGCCGCGGCCGCGACCTCCGCCTCGGCCGCCGCGCGCGCCGAATCCGCCCGCGCGAGACGTTCCTCCTGCGCACCGAGCTCCAGTGCCAGCAGGTAGTAGCTCTCCCCCACCGGCACCAGCCACGGCTGGAGCTCCTCGATGTTGAGGAGGCGCGCCGCCATGTCCGCCGCAGCCCACAGCCGACGTTGCGGATTGCGGTTGTCCAGCTCGGCGGCGATCAGCGCCACGAGGGCCTGCTGTCCGACCCGGCTCCGCCAGTGCTCCCGATACACCGGCTCCAGCAGTGCACGCGCACGGGCGTAGTCCTGCGACGCCAGAGCCGATACGCCCGCATTCAGCTGCTCGCCCGGATCGGGTTCGCTCGAGAACGCCAGCAGGCCGCAGCCGCCCATGACCGTCGTGCACAGCGCTAGCAGCAACGCCGCACGTCTCATCTAGCCCCTCCCCGGCTTTCTGGAAAGCAATCCGAGCGCATGCAATCCGCGGGCCCGGTCCCGAACCGCCGTGAGCCCCGAATTTGCATGGGCCGCAATCTACCCATAGCTTCGGCCTGCAGACCAGATTGTGGATCGCCCGGCTCCGGTGGCCCGGGCGCACCTCTCGCGGCAATGAGCGAACTGACCCCGCAAATGGACGAGACCCAGCCCGCGATCACGGACGAGGGGAAGTACGTCTACTGTATCATCCGTTCTACCGACATCCGCGATTTCGGTCCGATCGGAATCGGTGACGGCGAGAACCGCGTGTACACGGTGAACCATCACGACCTGGCTGCCGTCGTCAGTGACACGCCGATCCGCATTTACGACCCGACCCGCGAAAATGTTCTCGCGCATGAGCTCGTCAACGAGACGGTCATGCGGCAATTCACGGTGATCCCGATGTCGTTCGGCACGATCTTCCGTACGGAAGATGACATTGTGGAGCTGCTCAAGTCGACGTACAAGGCGTTCGATGACGTCCTCGAGAAGATGCGGGACAAGATCGAGTTCGGGCTGAAGGTGCTGTGGGATCGCGACAAGGTCATCGGGCGGCTCGAGCAGACGGACGACGAGATCCGTCGGCTGAAGGAGGAGATCACGGGCAACGCCCAGAGCTCGACCTACTTCGCACGCATGCAGCTCGGCCGGCTGGTCGAGGGCGCACTCGAGAGCACGGCCAACGGTTACGTGATGGACATTCACGAGTCGCTGAAGCCGGTGGCCGTCGCGAGCCGCTCCAACAAGCCGATCGGCGATCGGATGATCATGAACGCCGCCTACCTCGTGGAGCGGGCGCGGGAGCAGGAGTTCGACGAGGCGGTCAAGGCGCTCTCGCGCAAGTACGAGGACGTCCTCTCCTTCAAGTACACCGGTCCCTGGCCCCCGTACAATTTCGTCAACATCAAGCTGCGGCTCGAGCGGGCCGATGCCTGAGACCGGCGGCGGGAGGGGCCGGGTGCCCGGGGTCGGGCCCGCCCGGGGCGAACCCCGGACACCGTAAGCTCACCTCTTCCGGGATCGTCGATGGGCCTTCTCAAGCACGTCCTCTTCTGGCCCGTGACGGGGCCGCTCTTCCTTGCGGAGTTTTCTCTCGAGAAGGTCCACGGCGTGGTGCGTGAGGAGCTGACGGATGACACGCGCATCAAGGCGGAGCTGCTGGAGCTGCAGCTGAAGCTCGAGCTGGGCGACATCGACGACGACGAGTACATCGCGCAGGAGGCGCAGCTGATGCACGAGCTGCGCGAGGTCCGCCGATGGCGCGAGGAGTTCGGCATGGGTGTGGCCGGCGGGCCGGTGCGCGTCCGGTCCGAGGGTGCTGCACCCGCCCGGCAGGACGAGACGGAAGGGGCGGTGCCGGCCGAGTCCGCGCCCGGGGACGCCGATGCCGCGTCCGCGGACCGGCAACCGCGCGTCGCGGATGCGGGTGCTGGAGCCGACGTCGAGCTGAATCTCGACTGGGACTGATCCGCGATGAGCCGGTTGCTCGAGGCGGCCGGTGACAGCCCGTTCATCTTCGTGGTGGGCAAGGGCGGTGTCGGCAAGACGACCGTAGCGGGCGCACTCGCGCTCGAGCTCGCCGACACCGGCATCGATACCACGCTGATCTCCACCGACCCGGCCCACTCGCTCGGCGACCTCTTCCGGCAGACGGTCGGAGGCGCCGGCGTGACATCGGACTGCAGCCCGCTCCTGCTGCTGGAGGAATTCGATGCCGGGGCTGAGGCCGATCGCTGGCTGCAGCACGCGCTCGGGCCCGTCGGTGAGATCATCGAGCGCGGCACCTACCTCGATGCGGACGACGTCCGGGCGTTCAGCCGTCTCGCCCTGCCCGGCGTCGATGAGATGATGGCCGTGCTCCGGCTGGCCGATCTGCCAGGTGGACGTCGCCGCATCGTCGTCGATACGGCGCCCACCGGCCACACGCTGCGACTGCTGGACGCCGCCGCGACGCACGCCGCAATCGCCCGCGCGCTCCGCGCGATGGCCGACAAGGCCGCTGCGGTCGCCGGCGCACTGACCGGCCGGGCCGTTCGCCTCTCCGGCGAGAGCATCATCGACGAGCTGGAGCAGGCCGTCGCCCGCTACCGCGAGCGCGTTCTCGCTCCGGCGGCGTTCGTCGTGGTCACGCGAACCGGGCGCGTCGTCGTCGCGGAGACAGCCCGGCTGCTGCACGAGCTAGCGCGTCGCTCGCTGCGCGTGTGTGCCGTCCTCGCGACGGGCGGGTACGACGGCGCGATCGCGGGCACGGCCGGCGCCGTCCGGCTCGAGGTCGACCGGCTCGAGAGCCCGGCCGGCTGCGACGGGCTGCGCCGGTGGCGCGAGCATGTGCGGGTGAGCCGTAACCGGATTTCGGGACCAGGTCCCGAAATCCGGTCCGCGGCTCGGGGGAACGGCGCCGACTGGCTCGAGGACACGGCGCCGCGCTTCCTGCTGTTCGCGGGCAAGGGCGGCGTGGGCAAGAGCACGTGCGCAGCGGCCGCCGCCGTGACGCTGGCGGAGAGCCGGGACGTCCTGCTGTGCAGCACGGATCCGGCCGGCTCCCTGGAGGATGTGCTGGGTCCGGAATCGGCGGAGCTGCCCGCGCGGCTGCGGGTCTTGCAGGTGGAGCCGGCGGCGAGTCTGCGCGGCCTGCACGACACCTATCGCGATGAGGTCGGTGCCGGTCTGGCGAGTCTCGGCATCGCCGAGTCGGCGGCTCTGGACCGGCGCGTGATCGAGACGCTGTGGGACCTGGCGCCGCCCGGGCTGGACGAGCTCGCGGCGACCGCGGCGATGGTCGAGGCTGCGCACGCCGAGGAGACGCTCGTCGTGGACGCCGCTCCGACGGGTCACTTCCTGCGCCTGCTGGAAATGCCGGATGTCGCGCTGGGATGGACGCGTCAGCTGATGCGCGTGATCGTGAAATACGGGCTGGCGGGAGTAGCGGAGCGCGCGTCGCAGTCTCTGCTCGACCTCGCGCGCGAGCTGAAGTCGCTGCGAGCGGTGCTGCACGACCGGACAGCCTCGGCCGTGATCGTCGTCACGCTGGATGAGCCGATGGTCCGTGCGGAGACGGATCGGCTCGTTGACGTTCTCGGCACGGCGCAGCTCCGGGTCGCTGCCGTGCTGTACAACCGCACGCGCGCGCGGCCGGCGGCGGTCGAGGGTGGTCACACCGTGATCCTTGCGCCCGACACGGAACCGCCGATCGGACCGCGTGCCTTGCGCGGGTTCGTCGAGACATGGAACATCGTGCGGTGAGCGTACTGTACCTCTACGGATTCGTGCCGCCCGGTGCGGCTGTCCCGCCAGCGGACCTGTGCGGGATCGCCGATGCGGCGGTGCGGCTGGTCGATCTCGGTGTGGTCCATGCTGCCGTCTCGCGGCTCGCGGGCGCGGAGTACTCCGCCGGAGTCATCGAGTCGCGACTGGATGACCTGGACTGGGTCGGCGAGCAGGGCGTGGCGCACGAGCGCGTCGTGCTCTGGTTCGCCGACAACGCGGAGATCCTGCCCGCGCGCATGTTCAGCATCTACTCGGGCGAGGAAGCGCTGCGCACGGCGGTGGCCGGCGAGCTGACTCGTCTCGCGCAGCAGCTGGAGTCGCTCAGCGGCATGCGCGAGTGGAACCTCAAGGTCGCCTATGATGCCGACCGTCTCGCGCGCCACGGCGCGGAAGTCTCCGCCGAGGTGCGGCGCGTCGACGATGAGATCGCGGCCGCACCGCCGGGACGTCGCTACCTGCTCGAGCGCCGGCGCGCCGACCTGTTGAAGAGCGAGGTGGCCCGTGCGGCGCGCGTACTGGCCGGCGAGCTGCTGGAATCGCTGCGCCCGCACGCCACGGACGTGCGCGAGCTGCCCGTTCCGGCGGGCGAGGACAGGGGCGCGGTCATCCTCCATGCGGCGCTGCTGGTGCCGCGCGAGTCCGAGAACGCCCTGCGACGGGAGGCCGACGCGCAGTACGACCGGCACACGGCACTGGGGATGATCGTGAGCTTCTCGGGACCCTGGGCCCCCTATCGCTTCGTGGAGCCGAATGACGATTCCTGAAGGCCCGATCTCCGGCGACGACGATCTGGGTCTGGCCGACCTGGTGAATCGCGTGCTCGACAAGGGCGCCGTCATTGCCGGTGACGTCACGATCAGCGTGGCCGGCGTCGACCTCATCTATCTCGGGCTCCGCCTCGTGCTGTCCTCCGTCGAATCGATGCGCGGGCGGGCGCTGCCCTGAATGGGCCTGCACGTCTACTGCGTCGTTCCTGCACCGCACCCGGTGCCCGACGACTGCACCGGACTGGACGGCGTGCGTCCGCGGGCCGTGCCGGCCGACGGACTCGCGCTGTGGGTCACGGGGCACGACGAGCCGGTCGCCGCGTCCATTGCGGCGCTGCGCGTGCACAACCGGGTCGTGAGCGCCGCCATGACGACCGAGGTCACACCGGTGCCGGTCCGGTTCGGCCAGTGGTTCGCGACGGAGGCGGAAGCGGTGGACCGCGTGCGCGCGGATGGCGCGAAGTGGGTCGGGCTGCTGGGGCGATTCGCAGGCCGGGCCGAGTACGGGATTCGCGTCATGGTGCCGGATCGCTACACGGAACGGGATGTGCATACGACGGCTGTCGAATCCGGCAGGGAGTACATGGCGGCGCTCGCACGGAAGCAGGCGCACGCCGTCCGGCGGCGCGCCGAGGCGGAGCGGATTGCGGAGCTCATCGAGGCGCGGGCGGGTGGGTTGGTCGCGGACCGCCGCGTCGAGCACGGCGGCGCGGGCGAGCAGCTCGTGAGCGTGGCACATCTGGTGGCGTGGAGCGACACTGCCGCCTATCATGGTGCCACCGAAGGAATAAGCGAGGCGCTCGGCGAGGCGCGAATCGTGCTGACCGGACCGTGGCCGCCGTACTCGTTCGTCGAATGAGCGGCGACCCGTACGACCCGGCGGAGCTGGCGGCGCAGCTGCGCGAGATCGCACCGGCGCTGCCGCAGCGGCTCGATGCCACCGCCGACGACATCGAGGCCGGCCTCGCGCGGCTCGTGCTGACACTCGTCGAATTCCTGCGGCAGGTGCTCGAGCACCAGGCCGTCCGGCGGATGGAGGGCGGAGGTCTCACGGACGAGGAGATCGAGAACGTGGGTCTTGCGCTCATGCGGCTTCAGGAACGGCTCGAGGAGATCAAGGCCGTGTTCGGTCTCGAGGCGCAGGATCTCAACATCGACCTCGGCCCGCTGGGCCGCCTGCTCTGAAAAGGGAGACTGTGGCAGAACGATACCAGCTGGGACCGCAACGCTCGCAGGGGCTGGTCGACATCCTCGACAGGATCCTCGACAAGGGCCTCGTCGTAGCGGGCGACATCAAGATCAATCTCGCGAACGTCGAACTGCTGACGATCCGCATCCGCCTCATGGTGTGTTCGATCGACAAGGCGGAGGAGATCGGTATGAACTGGTGGCGTACCGACCCGAATTACGCGTCGCACACGCTCGGCACGGCGGATGTGGCGCGGCTCGACGCCAAGCTCGACGCACTGGCGACCCGGCTGGACCGGATGGAGCGAAAGAAGATCAAGCGCACCCCCTCTTCGGAGAAGTGAAATGGCGGTCGAAAGGGCAGCTGCCGGCAGCAGTCTCATTGACGTACTTGACCGCGTGCTGGACAAGGGCATCGTCATCGATGCGTACGTCCGCGTCTCGCTCGTCGGGATCGACCTGGTGAGCGTCGAGGCGCGCATCGTCGTGGCTTCCGTCGAGACGTACCTGCGTTTCGCCGAGGCGATCGCGCTGACGGGGACCTCATCGCGGCCCGTCATCGCGCCGCCGAACACGAGTGAGATGGATCGGATCATGGCGGAGAACGCGGAACTGAGGCGGAAGCTGGACGAACTCAGTTGAGCTGAGATGTGGCTGGCAAACAGCGCCCGCCGGAATCGCTCGTTGCGGGGCTCCTCGAGCAGCTGACCCGTTCGGCGGACCTCGCCGGTGCCTGCTCGATCCTGGTGGAACGAGCGGGCCGTGAGCTCGAGCTGGAGCGCGCCGTCTTCGTCGTGAAAACCGACGCGGGCCTGCGCGGCGCGTCGTGGGGCATGCCGGATGTGCAAATCGGTTCGGCATTGCGCGAACTGGGCGAGCCCGACTCCGCGATCATGGAGCTGATCCTGCACGGCGGACTGCACGGCGGCAGCCCCTCCGTGCGCAGCACCGGCTCCTTTCCTCCCCTCGACTTCCGTTCCTTCGTCGCATTCAGCTTCCGCGGCCTGGACGACACCGCGATCGGTGCCGGCTTCGTCGAGGCCGATGCCGTCGACGAAGCGTGCACCTCGTTCGCCGCCCTCCTCGATCACGTCGGCCCGCTGTTCGGTCGGCTCGCGGAGATCGAGTCGCTCAGGACGACCGGGCTGCGGGCGGCGCGGCAGCGGGATCTGCTCACGACGATCATCAACGCGATGCCGGATCCCGTGCTGCTCACGGATGCGACGAACAACATCGTCCTGTCGAATCGCCGCGCAGAGCAGCTGTTCACCGCACAGTCGGATGACAGTGAGGGCCGGCGCCGCGCCATCCAGATCAACAACCTCCTGTTCAGCTCGCTGCTCACGCAGACGGCGATCGCGTCCGAGGACACCGATGCGCGCGAGCTGAACCTCGTCGATGCGCAGGACGGCTCGGACCTGCTGTTCGAGGTGCTGTCCGTGCCGGTCGAGAACATCGGCGGTCAGACAGGCCTCATCTCCGTGCTCCGCGACATCACGGATCTCCGCCACGCAGTCAACGAGCTGGAGATACAGTTCAACCGCTCGCGCGCCGCGGAGCACGATGTCCGGCGTGAGCGGGACCGGCTGAACGTGATTCTGGAGAACGTCAGCGATCCGATTCTGGTCACGGACGAGCACACGAACATCATGCTGATGAATCCGGAAGCGGATCGGCTGTTCGTGGTGGACGAGAATTCACGCGACGCCAATGCGCGCCAGCAGATCCAGGCGAACGACACGCGCTTCACGACGCTCATCAGCAGTTTCCTGCTGCGTCCGGAGCACCGTCACATCGAGCGGCTCACGATCACGGACCCGGAGACCGGGCGGGACGTGCCGGTCGAGGTAGCGAGCAGCAAGATCCTGAATCGTCGTGGCGAGCCGACGGCGATCGTGAGCGTCGTGCACGACCTGACGCAGGCGGAGGAGAACGAGCGGCTCGCGCGCGAGCTGCAGCAGTTGAACGATCAGCTGGAGGAGCGGATCCGGCGCGCGACCGTAGAGCTCGAGGAGCGGAACCGGCGGCTCGAGTGGCAGAGCTTCGAGCTGCAGAAGGCGTCGCGCCTGAAGAGCGAGTTCCTCGCGAACATGAGCCATGAGCTGAGGACGCCGATCAACGTCATTCTCGGCTACACCTCGCTCATGCGGGAGCACATCTACGGCTCGCTCACCGCGCAGCAGGAGGAAGCGCTGGCGAAGACCTACCAGACGAGCCAGCACCTGCTCGAGCTGATCAACGACATCCTCGATCTGTCGAAGATCGAGGCCGGCAAGATGCCGCTGCACGTCGAGCCCGTCTTCATCGCGGAGCTCGTGGCCGAGGCCGCGGAATCGGTCGATCCGATGATCCGCATGCGCAGTCTCCGCTTCGAGGCGGATGTGTCGAAGAACCTGCCGCCGGTGCAGACGGACCGCACGAAGGTGAAGCAGGTGCTGCTCAATCTGCTGTCGAACGCGATCAAGTTCACGCAGGACGGCAAGGTCGCGGTGACCGTGCGCCCGCTCGAGGACGGCGCCGGTGTCCGGATGATCGTCGAGGACACGGGCATCGGCATCAGGCCCGAGCATCTGAGTGCGATCTTCGAGGATTTCCGCCAGCTCGATCAGTCCCACACGCGCGAGTACGGCGGCACGGGCCTCGGGCTGTCGATCACGAAGAAGCTGCTGACGCTGCTCGGCGGCAGGATCGAGGTCGAGAGCACGTACGGCGCCGGAACCCGTTTCACCATCGAGCTCCCCAGCATGGCCGAAGAGCGCGTCGAGGGCCGGCGTCAGGCCGCGAACGCGTAGCCGAGCAGCGGTTGCAGGGACCCGCCGCGCATGCCACATTGCGCGGCCTGAACACCCGGTAAACGCTCTTGCGCCGAGCGGTCGCGCGCGGTATCCTGCCGCCCGCCCAGCCGGGTATCGCCGCGCCCGTACAGAGGTTTCGCCGCGATGACGACGCTTGACCCGAAGCCCGCGCGCGGGAGTCGGGCCCCGAACAGGTAGAAGATGGCAAAACCCCCGAACAAGGTGCTGCTCGCGGGCGTCGGCGCAGTCGTGCTGCTGGTGGTCCTGGCAGTCGGCGCCTTTGCCATGGGCGTTTTCGGCGGCGGTATCCAGCAGCCCATCCCGTTCCGACACGACATCCACGCCGGCACGAACCAGATCCCCTGCATGTACTGCCACACATCCGCCGACCGCTCGGTCGATGCGGGCATTCCGGCCGTGCAGGTGTGCGCGGGATGCCACATCCCCGGCGGCGCGCCGCTGATCGCGGCGGACAGCGCGGGCGTGAAGCAGCTGGTCGAATACTGGCGTGAGCAGAAGCCGATCCCGTGGGTGCGCGTGTACGATCTCCCCGATCACGCGCACTTCCCGCACATGCGGCACGTCAACGCGGGCCTCCAGTGCCAGGAGTGCCACGGGCCGGTCGAGACGATGCGGGAGATTCAGGTCTGGGATGGCGCAGCGACCGATCTGCGATACGGTGTGGCACGGCCGAATACGATGCAGATGGGCTGGTGCGTCGACTGTCATCGCAAGCGTCAGGTCCGCACGGACTGCTTCGTCTGCCATTACTGAGCCAGGATATTGATGAGCAACGGTCTGGATCGGCGCGAATTCCTCAGGGTCCTCGGTGTCACCGGCGCGGGCGCCGGCCTCACCGGCTGCGGCACCGGCGGCGCCGATCGCCTGATCCCGTATGTCGTGCCGGCCGAGGACATCGTGCCGGGCATGTCGACCTGGTATCGCACGACGTGCCGGGAGTGTCCGGCCGGGTGCGGCATGAACATCCGCACGCGCGAGGGGCGCGCGGTGAAGGCGGAAGGCAATCCGCTCTCGCCGATCTCGCACGGCCGGCTGTGTGCGCGTGGCCAGGCGTCGCTGCACGGGCTGTACGATCCCGACCGCGTGCCGCGTCCGCTGGCGCGCCGCGGCGCCGGTGACTGGGACCCGCTCACGTGGGATGAGGCGGAGCGCCAGCTCGCGGCGCAGCTGCAGCAGCAGCGAGGCAGGATCGTCCTGCTGACGGGCAACTACACCGGTACGCTGGATGTACTGGCGGACGGATTCGTGCAGGCGCTCGGAGCTCGTCGCGTGCGGTGGGAGCCGTTCGCCTACGAGCCGCTCCGTGCAGCGAACCGGATGGTGTTCGGCATCGACGCGGTCCCCGTCCACGACTTCGGCAATGCCGACGTCGTGATCTCGTTCGGTGCCGACTTCCTCGAGACGTGGCTGTCGCCGGTCGACTACGCGAGCTCGTGGGTGCAGTCGCATGCGTACTCGCAGGGTCGCACCGGCCACATGGTCTGGGTCGGGCCGCACCAGTCGCTCACCGGCATGAACGCGGACGAGTGGTTGCCGATCCGACCGGGCACCGAGCATCTCGTAGCGCTCGCGATCGCGCGGCTCATGGTCGATGACGGCGCGAATGCCGGCGGCGCGGGCGGCACGCTCGGGCGAGTCGATGTCGCGAACGCGGCGGAGCGAGCGGGCGTCTCGACCGAGCGGCTCCGGCAGCTCGCGCGGATCTTCGCCGCGAACGGCCGCTCGCTCGCCGTCGGGCCGGGCGTCGGCTCGACGCATGCCGCCGCGACCGCGGTCGCCGCGGCCGTCGCGATCCTGAACCAGGTCGCGGGCAACATCGGCAGCACCGTGCGCCTGGAGCGGCGCGAGGAGCTCGCAGCGAACACCGGCAGCTATGCGGAGATGCAGCAGCTGCTCCAGGTGATGCAGCAGGGCGGCGTCGGCGCCCTGCTGATCCACGGGCCGAACCCGCTGTACAACATGCCGGAGAACGACGAGGTCGAGGCGGCGCTCGCGGCCGTTCCGTTCATCGCCTCGTTCTCCCCGATGCTCGACGAGACGAGTGCGCGTGCACACCTGCTGCTCCCCGACCACCATTTCCTGGAGAGCTGGGGCGACTACGTCCCGCGGACCGGCGTCACGGCGCTGCTCCAGCCGGTCATGGTTCCGGTGTTCCAGACGAAGCAGACGGGCGACGTGATGCTGTCGGTCGCGCGCCGGCTGAACGCACCGCTCGCCACGCAGGCGAACACCTACTACGACTTCCTGCGCGAGCGCTGGTCGCGCGATGTCCTGCCCGGTAGCGGCATCGGTGGCACGTTCGACGAGGCCTGGAGCGAGGCACTCCGCACCGGATACGTCGAGGGTCCGGCGACGCCGGCGGCCACGGCACCGATCACGGGCGGCGCGGCCGCGGCCAGTGCGATGCTCGCCAGCATGAACATCATGGAGGCGTCCTTCACCGGCGAGCCAGGCGAGGACTCGTTCCATCTGATCGTCTATCCGTCCTATCGCTTCTTCGACGGCCGTCTGTCGAACCGCCCCTGGCTCCAGGAGCTGCCGGACCCGATCAGCAAGTTCTCCTGGTCGTCGTGGGTGGAGATCAATCCCGCGGTTGCGGAGCGGCTCGGTATCGACACCGGCCACATCGTCGAAGTCGAGACGTCGCGGGGCGCGGTGCAGCTGCCGGCATGGCTGCATCCGGGGATCCGCGAGGACACGATCGCGATCCAGATGGGCCAGGGCCACGAGGGCCTCGGTCGCTACGCGAACGACCGCGGCGTCAATGCGATCCGGCTGCTGCAGCCGGCCGCCGAGCCGCTGTCCGGCGCGCTCGTCACGGCGCAGATGCGCGCACGGCTGCGCAACACCGGCCGGTGGGAGCGGCCGGTCCAGTCGAGCCTCACCTCCGACCAGCACGGGCGCGAGATCGCGCGCCGCATGAACCTGGAGGACGCGCGCCATCGCGATGAGGCGCGTGGCCTCGCCGTCCTGCCGCTGGCTGCCGCGCCACAGACGCCGCTCCCGGTGCGCGAGGGCGAGGCGCCGGCCGGGGACGCCGGTCATGGCGGACGCCCCGAGGGCGTGCACGGCGAGCCCGACGTGCACCCGTTCGATGCGCGCGTGGACAACCTCCAGGGGGCGGGCGGCTGGATGCCTGCCGAGGTCGATGCGTCACCCCAGGGCTGGCCACCGCCGGGAACGCACTATGGCGAGTACAGCGAGGCGCATCCGCGCTGGGCCATGGCCATCGACCTCGAGCGCTGCATCGGCTGCTCCGCCTGCGTCACCGCATGCTACGCCGAGAACAACATCGGCATCGTCGGGCCCGAGCAGATCGCGAAGGGGCGCATCCTGCACTGGCTGCGCATCGAACGCTACTTCGAGGGCGAGGGCGACGGGCTGGAGACGCAGTTCCTGCCCATGCTCTGCCAGCACTGCGGCAACGCGCCGTGCGAGCCCGTCTGTCCCGTCTACGCCGCGTATCACACGCCGGACGGGCTCAACGCGCAGGTCTACAACCGGTGCGTCGGCACGCGCTACTGCGCGAACAACTGCCCCTACAAGGTCCGCGTGTTCAACTGGTTCAGCCACGAATGGCCCGAACCGCTCAACTGGCAGCTGAACCCGGACGTGACGGTGCGCGAGAAGGGCGTCATGGAGAAGTGCACGTTCTGCGTGCAGCGTATCCGTGACGCGGAGAACACGGCGCGGCGCGAGGGGCGCGGCGCGCGGGATGGCGAGGTCACGCCGGCGTGCGCGCAGACGTGCCCCGGCGAGGCGATCGTGTTCGGCAACATCAAGGACCCGGGCTCGCGCGTGGCGCGGGTCGCTGCATCGGGCCGCGGCTACCGCGTCCTCGAAGGTCTCAACACGCAGTCGGCGATCACGTATCTGAGAAACGTCTCGGTGCACGCCGAGCCGCTCCCGGCAGCCGAGGCGCACTAGCATATGGCGACGGTAATCCGCTCCGAGACGCATCCCGGGATCGGGACGTACGGCGAGGTCAACCGGGACGTGATGAAGCTGCTCGGGAAGCCGGGCAGATCGTACTACATCCTGCTGACCATCGTGCTGATCGTGCTGGCGATCGGCGCGAGCGCGTGGTTCGTGCAGATCGTCCTCGGCATCGGCATGTCCGGCCTGATGAACCCGGTCGGCTGGGGTGCCTACATCACGACGTTCGTCTTCTGGGTCGGTATCGCGCACTCGGGCACGCTCATCTCCGCGGTGCTCTACCTGTTCCGCGCGCGCTGGCGCCAGTCGATCTACCGCGCCTCCGAGGCGATGACGGTGTTCGCCGTGATGACCGCCGGCCTGTTCCCGATCATCCACCTCGGCCGGCCCTGGATCTTCTACTACCTGCTGCCGTACCCGAACCAGCGGATGATCTGGCCGAACTTCCGGTCGCCGCTGCTGTGGGACGTGTTCGCGGTGTCGACGTACCTCACGGTGTCCGCCACGTTCTTCCTGCTGGGCATGATTCCGGACATCGCCGCCGCCCGCGACGCGACGACGGTGTCGTGGCGGAAGAAGCTCTACACCGTGTTGTCGTTCGGCTGGCGCGGTACGGCGAACGAGTGGCGCCACTTCACGAAGGCATACCTGTACCTCGCCGCGCTCGCGACGCCGCTCGTGCTCTCCGTCCACTCCGTCGTGTCCTGGGACTTCGCGATGTCGATCGTGCCCGGCTGGCACACGACGATCTTCGCGCCCTACTTCGTCGCCGGCGCCATCTTCTCCGGCCTCGCGATGGTGATCACGATCGTGGTGCCGATCCGGAAGATCTTCGGGTTGGAGGCGTACTTCACGCCGCGCCACTTCGATGCCATGGCGAAGATGGTGCTGGTCACGGGCATGGTCGTGTTCTATGCGTACCTGACGGAGTTCTTCATTGCCTGGTACAGCTTCGAGACGCCGGAGCGGGCGATCTTCGTGAACCGCCTGACCGGCGATTACTGGTGGGCGACGTGGATCATGCTCACGTGCAACGGCATCATCCCGATGCTGCTGTGGTCGAAGAAGGTGAGGACGAACATACCGGCGCTGTTCACGATCACGATCTTCGTGAACATCGGCATGTGGTTCGAGCGGTTCGTGATCATCGTGACATCGCTCGCGCACGAGTACGAGCCGTGGCAGTGGCGCATGTACCAGCCGAGCTGGGTGGAGATGGCGATCGTCGCGGGCAGCTTCGCGTGGTTCGCGATGTGGTTCCTCCTGTTCCTGCGCGTGCTGCCGGCCGTCTCGATCGCGGAGCTGAAGGAAGTGCTGCCGGCGCCGCTGCGCAGAGTGCGCAGGGGCGGGGCCGAGTCGCACGGCATGATCGGGCCGGCGGAGGGCAGATGAGCACCGTCGTGAGCAGCGGTACACTCGGCGTCTACGACGCGCTGGATGCGGCCACGACCACGATCGAGCGGCTGCGCGCGGCGGGGCTGAAGCGGATCACGGTGTTCTCGCCGCTGCCGAGCCACGAGCTGGAGCACGCGCTGCACGCGGGTGAGAGTCCGGTTCGCCTGTTCACGCTGGTCGGCGGACTCACGGGCGCCGCAACGGGGTTCGCATTCGCGACGTGGACCGCGATGGACTGGCCGCTGATCACGGGCGGCAAGCCGATCATCTCGATCCCCGCGTGGGTGATCATCGCGTTCGAGCTCACGATCCTGTTCGGTGCGCTGTCGACGGTTGCAGGCCTGTTCATCAATGCGCGGCTGCCGCAGCGGCGGCTGATGCAGGTGTACGACCCGACGTTCTCGGCCGACCGGTTCGGCATCCTGGTCATGCCGCCGTCCGGGCGGGAGGCGGATGTGCGGCGCATCATGGAGGAGAGCGGCGCAGCGGAGATCCGGGAGCAGGTGCAGGAGGTGAAGGTTGGCGATCTCTAGCCGCGCCCGCACGCGCGCGGCGTGGGCCGCGCTCGGACTGGTCTCGCTGCTGGCCGGAGGCTGCACGCGCATCGACAATGCGCTCGCGTCGGTGCCGATCTTCTCGTTCCTGCGCGAGGCGCCGTCGTTCGACCCGTACGAGCACCCGCTGCCGGCGCCGCCCGGGTCGATTCCGTTCGAGTCGCCGAACGGCGACGTGCTGCCGCCGCTGGAGGCGACGGAGGCCGCGCTGAACGCCTTCGCGGCGTCACCGGCCGGACGCAATCCGCTCGCAGCCGATGACCCTGCCGCGCTCGCGCTCGGCCAGATCATGTACGACCGTCACTGCGGTGTGTGCCACGGCCTGCAGGGGCTGGGGGACGGTCCGCTCGCCGGGCCCGGCAAGTTCCCGGTGATCCCGCCGCTCGTCAGCGGCACCGCGCCCGGCCGCGCGGACGGCTACATCTATGGCGTAATCCGGGCCGGCCGCGGGCTCATGCCGTCGTACGGCGCGCGCATGACGCACATCGAGCGCTGGTCGGTCGTCACGTATGTGAGATCGCTTCAGGCCGCAGCGGGCGGAACCCGGACCGGCGCGCCGGTACAGCCACCCGCGCCGCCGGCGCAGCAGTAGCCAGGAGAACGACGAGTGGCGCACGCAGATTCGACCAACGACATCCCGGCCCTGCGCATCGAGAGACTGTCGCCGGGA
>DASUSS010000136.1:0-14899 GCA_036374995.1 Longimicrobiales bacterium
CACGCCGCGCGCGGGGCTCGCCGATCCCACCGGCGTCGCGCGCACCGAGATCAACACGATGCTGGCCGGATACCGCGCCGCTCTGCTCGAGGGCGAACCGCGCCGCGTCGCCGCGTTCTTTGCTCCCGGTGCCCGGCTCTACCTGCCGGACACGCCCGACATCCACGGCCGTGGCGACATCGACGCCGCGTACGCGGGAATGTTCGAGAATGCGCGCGTCGCGGACATCGAGCTGCAGTCCGATGACATCGATGTCGTCGCGGAGATCGCGTATCAGTTCGGTTCGTTCACGCAGCAGCTGCTCCGCAACGACACCACCGAGCACGTGGCCGGACGTTTCGTGATTAGGTGGGTGCGCGGCCCGGAGACGACGTGGCAGATCGAGCGCATGCTCATCAATCACCTCCCCGTCGACTCCACCGCCGTAGCGGCGCGCTGAGAGCGCGACGCTACCGTGCTGTCGCCCGCTGCGTGGCGCCCTCCTCGTTCAGCTCGTCCGTCTCCGCCTCGAGATCCTCGTTGTGGCCGTACACGTCGTGATGGAAGCGGAGCGTGCCGTCCTCCCGCACCCAGGTCGTGAAGTAGACGATGTAGACGGGGATCGGACGCTTCAGCGCGATCCACTTCTCGGAGCCGGTCCCCAGCATCGCCTCCATCGCGGTCGGTGTATGCGCCGTGGCCTTCGTCACCACCAGCCGCGCAAGATCCGCCGGCCGCTCCAGCCGGATGCAGCCGTGGCTGAAATCGCGCCGCGCCCGCGAGAAGAGGTGATCCGCCGGCGTATCGTGCAGGTAGATATTGTCCTCGTTCGGGAACAGGAACTTGTACTGGCCGAGTGCGTTCCTGCGCCCCGGCCGCTGCCGGATCGTGCCGTCCCGCGCCCGCTCGAAGTTGTTCCTCGCCAGATAGCCGGGATCGCGCGCCATTGCGGGCAGGATCTCCTCCTCCAGAATCGATGGCGGCGGCGTCCAGTAGGGATTGAGCACGAGGTGCTCCATCGTGTCCGCGAATACCGGCGTGTTCCAGCCGTCCTTGCCCACCACCACGTTCATCGACTCGATCGCGCGGTCGTTCTCCACCACCTCCAGCTCGAATCCGGCGATGTTGACGAGGATGAAGAGCCGCCCGAGATCCTGCGGCAGCCAGCGCCACCGGTCGAGGTTGAGCTTCACTTCCGCGATGCGCTCGTCCACCGGATGGTTCAGCTCGCGCAGCGTGTTCGCGCCGAGCCGGCCATCATCGTCGATCGCATGCCGCTCCTGAAAATGCCGCAGCGCATCCCGCAGATCGCGGTCATACACGGCCGCCCGTGACGCTCCGCTGCGCGCGAGCTGCGCTTCGCGCGGGTCGTCGCTCCGCGACAGCCGCTCGCGTAGCGCGACGACGATCGCCGACGAGTCGCCCTCCTCGACCGACGCGTCCTCCGGCAGCGGCGCCCAGCCCCCCGCCTCCTGCACCTGCTGCAGCCGCGCCAGTGCCGCCATCATCCTGCCGTAGTACGGCGTCCGCGGACGCAGCCGCCGGATGATCTCGGCCGGATCACCGCCGCGGAATGCGGAGCGGAGCACCGTGTACCCCGGCGCCGCTCCCCGCGGAATGCGCCACGCCCGACCCACGCTGTCCGGTGCGATCGCACCCAGCACGATGTCGGTCGCGTACCGCATGAAACCCTCGCTCAGGATCATGTCCAGATCCGCGAGAT
Source organism: Longimicrobiales bacterium (assembly GCA_036374995.1). Lineage (GTDB taxonomy): Bacteria > Gemmatimonadota > Gemmatimonadetes > Longimicrobiales > RSA9 > SH-MAG3. The sequence goes on from DASUSS010000136.1 coordinate 1,703, forward strand.
AGCCGGCGCGGGCCGGCTCGTCGAGCCCGGAGTCCTCCGACGTCAGCATCCCGATCAGCTGCGCCGCCACATCATGGCCGTACCGCTTCGGGTCCAGACCGTCCTCCACCGCACGGCCGATCGCCGCGTGCAGCACGCGCGCACGATCCAGCTCGTCATCTTCCGGGATCCACGCCGGACGGAACCGCAGACGCCGGTAGAACTCCGCCGTCGCCGGCAGCACCGTCACCGTGTCCCCGGCCGTCAGCGGCAACACTGCACCGGAATCCTCCGCCTGGCCGAGAACGGCGCGAATCCGCTGCGCGGGCGAGCGCTCCACCTCCGTCGCCGCTTCCGCCCCCCCACCGCACCCGGCGACACTCACCGCCGCGGCCGTGAGCAGCATCATTATGCGTGGTCCGAAATTCATGCTCTTCTCCCTGAACGCGATCCAGCTGGCTCAGGGTTGCAATGACTGGGCCGCTCGCCCTGGCGTCAGTCGGAACGGAGCGAATGCGCCGGATCGGTGCGCACGGCGCGGCGGGCAGGCAGGCAGGCGGCGAGCGCGGCCGCGACGAGGAGGAGAAGCGCGGCGAGTGTGAACGTGAGCCGGTCGGCGGGCCGTATCTCGTAGAGCAGGTGAGCGAAGCCGCGGCTGAGGGCGAGGGCGGCGAGGGCGCCGAGCAGGAGGCCGGGCGCGGCGATGCGGAGCGCCTGCGCGAGGACGAGGCGGAAGATGTCGGCGGCGCCGGCACCGAGCGCGACGCGGACGCCGAGCTCGCGGCGGCGTTCGCGGGCCCACAGGCTGACGACGGCGTACACGCCGAGCACGACGAGCGAGAGGGCCATGACTCCGAACGCGGCGATGAGTGTGAGCTGGAAGCGGCGCTGGGCGAGGGTGCGGCCGACGAGCTGACTCATGGTCGCGTCGTGGTAGATCGTCTGGGCGGGATCGGTCGACCAGACCGTGCGGCGCATGTCCGCGATCAGCGCATTCGGCGAGCGACTTCCCTTCACGACGAACGTCATGCTGCCGGTGCCGTGCTGTGCGTGCGGCACGAACAGCTCGGGCGCGGGCTCGCTGTCGAACGACGAGGGTCGAACGGCAGCCACGACGCCGACGATCTCGCGCGTGACCGGCCCGGCCATCACGCCGCCGCTGACCCGTCGTCCGATGGGAGACTCGTTCGGGAAGTACGTCTGCGCGAGCCTGTCGTTGATGATGACGACCGGCGTCGTTCCGTCGCGGTCGGCGTCGGTGAAGGTACGGCCGGCGAGCAGACGGATACCCATCACGTCGAAGTAGTCCGGCGTGACGACGGTGGTGAACACGCGGCGGCCGGTCTCCTCGGGCTCCGGCGGAGCGCCTTCGATCAGGAACCCGCCCATCGAATTGATCGCATGCGGGTGAAACGGCAGCGAGGACACGGCGGCTGCCCGTTCCGCGCCGGCGATCGCCTCGAACCGCTCGATCAGCTCGCTTACGCGCAGCACCCGCTGTTCGGCGGAGGGATTGTTGTCCCACAGGAACAGCTGGACGGTCGCGCGGCCGCTCGTCTCGAAGCCGAGGTCGTTGTCGATGAGCGAGAGCAGGCTTCGCGTCAGCAGGCCGGCGGCGATGAGCAGTACGAAGCAGAACGCGATCGCTGCGCTCGCGATTGCGCGGCGCAGCCGCTCGTCCAGCGGACCGCGCGCCCGCCCACCGCGCAGTGCGCTCATCGGATCCGATCGGGACAGTCGCAGCGCCGGCAGCCCGCCGAACAGTGCGGCCGAGATGACCGTGAGCGTGATGAGGAAGGCGAGAACCCGGCTGTCGAACGCGACCGCGGTCAGGCGTGGCAGGTCCGCCGGCGCGAGAGCGATCAGCGCGCGAATGCCGCCGTAGGCCAGCGCGATGCCGACGACGCCGCCGCACACCGACAGGACCAGCGATTCCGTCATCAGCTGGCGCACGAGGCGCCAGCGCCCCGCCCCGAGTGCCGAGCGCACCGCGAGCTCGCTGCCGCGATCCATGCCGCGCGAGATCAGCAGATTCATGAGGTTCGCGCACGCGATCAGCAGCAGCAGCCCGGTTGCGAGCAGGAGCACGAGCATGATGGGTCGCGCACTGCCGAGCACCTCGGTGTCGAGCGGTACCACCGCAATGCCGCGCCCGCGATTGGCGACCTGTTCCTCCGCCATGCGCGCCGCGAGCACGTCCATTTCCGCCTGCGCATCCGTGACGGTCACACCGGGCGCCAGTCGCGCGACCGCGTGCATGTATGTGCTCCGGCGATCCGTCAGCTCCTCGGGACGGAACACCTTCGGTGTCCACAGCTCTTCCGGCGCCGGGTACTCCAGTGACGGCGGCAGCACACCGACGATTTCGAAACCCGCTCCGTCCAGCGTGATGACGCGCCCGAGCACCGCTGCATCACCGCCGAACCGCTGCTGCCAGGCCGCGTGCGATACGAGCGCCACGCGCGCACCGGTCGTGTACTCGGCGTCCGTGAACGAACGGCCGAGCACCGGCGTCACCCCGAGCGCCGCGAAGAATCCTGCAGTCACGCGCCAGCTCCGCATGACCGCCGGTGCGCCTTCGCCCGTGAGATCCATGCTGAACGGCTCGGCCAGACCCATCGCCGAGAACGACCGCGACCGCTCCCGCCAGTCCACGAAATTCGCCGGCGAGACTTCCGCACGGCCGCCCTCCTGCGGCACCTCCCACAGCGTGACCACGCGCTCCGGCTCATCGTACGGCAGCGGCCGGACCAGCACGTGATCCGCCACCGCCCAGATCGATGCCGCAGCGCCGATCGCCGCGCCCAGCGTCAGCACGCACAGCGCCGCAAAGCCCGGACGCGCAGCCAGCTGACGCGCACCCAGCAGCGCATCCTGCATCACCTCACGCACCAGCTCGCGACGTTCCATGCGACGCTCCCTCCGCAGATCCGTCTCCACGCACGACGCAATCGTACCGCCCACGTCGCCGAACCGGCGCAGCGCTTCCGCGTGCGCCTCCGCCCGCGTCCGACCTTCACGCTCCAGCGCCGCCACCCGCGCCTCGAGATGAAAGCAGATCTCCGCCTCCACCTCCGCACTCACCTGCTGCGACGTGCGCCGCCAGAACCCGCCCGCCCGCCTCACGTCGCCGCCTCCGGATCCAGCACGCGGAACACCATCTCCGCGTACCGCACCCACTCCCTCGTCTCCGTGCGTAGACGGCGCCGCCCCTCCGCAGTCAGGCGGTAGAACTTCGCCCGCTTGCCGTTCTCCGCATGACCCCACGCCGACTCCACCCAGTCCCGCTCCTCCATCCGATGCAGCGACTGGTACAGCGCTCCATCCTCCACCATCAGCGCACCGTCCGTCGCCGACTCGAGGTGCGCCACGATTCCATAACCGTGCAGCTCGCCGCGCTGTGCCAGCGTCTTCAGGATCAGCACGTCGAGCGTGCCACGCAGCAGCTGAACGGCTCGTTCGGCCATGACGTCATCCAGTCGCAGGATATCCACAGATACTTATGGTATGACAGGCACGCAAGGGTCGCGGGGTGAACGGCGGGTGCCGTGGCGCCGCGGCGCCGTCGCGCCGGTGCGGGCGCGGGGTGCCGGGCCGCGGAAGCGAAACGGCGGCGCATCGTGCGGTGGCACAATCGCTGGCCTGGAGCGGTGACGGCGCCCTACCTTACGCAGGATCGGCCGGGTGTTCCGGCCTGCTGCCTCGCCCCGGAGCGACCGGGCCGGAACGACCGAGCGCGACGCCCGGCGCCCGGCGCTCGCAGTCTGAACCCAGCGTGGACGCGATGACCATGAGAATTCCCCCGCCGCTCGCCGGCCTGTGCGGATACGACGAAGCCGCCCGCCCGGGCCACTCGGTGGAAGAGAGTGTGACTCGGTTGCTGCGACTGCACTGGTACGAGAAGCGTCTCGCGGAGATCGCGGTTGCGCGGCTGGCGGCGGAGCCGATGTGGGAGGTGAAGTGCGCGCTGGCACTGCATCAGTGGCAGGATGGCGAGCATGCGGCGGCGATGCGGACGCGGATCACGGAGATGCGGAGTCCGCCGCCGCGGTTCGACCGGTCGCCCGACGCGTCGCTGGAGACGTTTCTGGCCGAGGTGCTGCGTGCGGCGGATACGGTGGAGCTGGTGGCGGGGCTGACGTTCGCGCACGCGATGCTGGTGGCTGCGTACCGCGATCATCTCGCGGGCTCGAACCCGCTGGTGGACCAGCCGACGCGGCGCGTGCTGCGCTTCAATGCGATCGAGGAGGAGGAGACCGCATCGTGGTACCGGGCGGCACTGGACGCGCTGATCGCGGGCGATGCCGAAGCGGCGGCGCGGGCGGATGCGTGGCGATCGCATCTCGAGGCGTGCCTGACTGCGGCCGGCGGTGTAGCGGGCGACCGGTCACGCGCGGCGGCGCCCGCGGTGCTGCGCGGTGCACGGCCGTACGAGCTCGACACGACGCCGCGCCGTGATGCGCGGTTCCGCGGCACGCACGAGTTCGAGTTTCCGCCACAGGTCGTCTACAACGCGGCAGGAGTTCCGGCGGAGGAGCGCAATCTCGCGCTGCTGTGCCGCCGGACGCTGGAGATGGATGTGCCGGAAATGATCTCCTCGATCATGGCGGAGCGGCGCGACCGGCCGTGGCAGTTCTACCGCGACTACGGCCGCCAGCTGTGGGATGAGGCACGGCACGCGATGATGGGGACGGTCGCGCTGACGAGCCGCGGGGTCGACTGGACGGATGTGCCGTTGAACGTCGGTTTCTCGCTGCGGCTGAACCGGCACGCGGCGCCGCTCGAGCGGCAGATCCTGCTGTTTGCGATCGAGCAGAGTCTCATGCCGGGAGAGACGGGCAAGCGGTCGGAGTACGAGACGGCGCTCGATGCGGGCGATGCGCTCTCCGCCCACTTCCACGACTTCGACTGGGCCGACGAGGTGCTGCACGCGCAGATCGGGAGGCGCTGGCTCGCCGACGAGGACGTATCCGTGCGCGAGGCGCTCCGGCGGGGCGAGGAGATCCATGAGCGCACGTGGTCGGCACTGTCGCAACACCGCCGGGACGAGGGCTTCGAGCCGTGGGCATGGTGGCGCGGGTTCGTGCGGTCCGTGCTCGGTCGGGAGAGCGCGGCTGCCGGTCCCGGCGAGGGCCCGCCCGCGATCGTGGCGCACAGCGGCTGAGCGCCGTGAACCGATCTCGCGATCCACACCCGCGAACGACCCGCCGCTATGCGACGCGACTGCTGCTCGTCGCGGCGGTCATCGGCAGCGCGTGCGCGCCGGCCGGGAGCACGGCGTCCACGGCGCAGCCGATCCGCATCATGACGTACAACATCTTCGCGGGCCACGATCTCGCGCGCGCCTCCAACCTGTCGCGCATCGCCGCGCTGATCGACTCTCTCGGTGTCGACGTGGTGCTGCTCCAGGAGGTCGATCGCAACACGACACGCTCCGGCCGCGTCGATCAGCCGGCCGTGCTCGCCCGCCTCACCGGGCTGCATCCGGTCTTTGCCAGGGCGATGGACTTCGATGGAGGCGAGTACGGCATCGCGATCCTGTCGCGCTGGCCGATCCGCGCGGCGCGCGTCGTGCCGCTCGACATTCCGCGGCCGCCCGAGCTCACGGCACCCTACGAGCCGCGCACGCTGCTGCACGTCACGATCGGGTCGCCGCAGGGAATCGTGCACGTTCTGAACACGCACGTCGACCACAGGGCGGATCCGCTGTTCCGCCAGCTCCAGCTCGTGCAGGTCCTCGCCTACATCGCCGAGGCCGTGCCGGCGGACGCCGCAATCGTTCTCGGTGGCGACCTCAACGCAGGCCCGTCGTCAGCGGAAGTGCGCGCGGTGCGGCTGGCGTTCGATGACGCGTGGCTGCGCTGCGGGGAAGGGGAGGGGCTGACGTTCCGGTCGGACGAACCGGACCGCCGGATCGATTACGTGATGCTCGCGCGCGCGACGTGCCGGTCGGCGCGCGTGCTCGAGCGGACGTACTCCGACCACCGCCCGCTGGTCGTGGACGTCATGCGTTGAGCGCCGCCTCGAGCAGCGACTTCAGCACGGCCGGATTCGCGCGACCGCCGGTCCGCGCCATGGCCTGCCCGACGAAGAAGCCGAGCAGGCCCGTCCTGCCGGCGCGGTACTGCTCCACCTTGTCGGGGTGGTCGCGCAGCACGTCGTCGATGGCGGCGCGCAGTGCCGCTTCGTCGCTGACCTGACGGAGGCCGCGGCGTTCGACGATGTCGCCCGGTGCACCGCCGCTGCGGATCAGCTCGTCGAGCACCTCGCGTGCGGCGCTGCTGGAGATCTCACCGGCATCGATCATCCGGACGAGTGTGCCGACAGCCGTGCCGTCGGTAGGCAGGGAGTCGAGTCGCTCGCGCGCTTCGCGCGGCAGCTCGTTGACGATGAGCCTGGCCGCCGACAGCGGTGCGGCGCCCGCGGCCATGGCGTTCTCGAAGAAAGTGGAGATCGCGACATCGCGGGTGAGCACGTCCGCCTGCTCTGCGGGCACACCCAGCTCCGCCTGATAGCGGCGCAGCCGTCCCTCGAGCGCGGGATCGCGCTCGGCCGGGGCGGCGCGTGCCTCGCGCTGCTGCGGCGCCCGTTTCCTGGGCGCGCGCTTCTGCGTGCGATCCGGACGTCCGTCCGACCGCCCGGGTGCGCCCGGCGCGACCTTCGCCCACGTGTCGCGGAGCGTCACGGTGCGGTTGAAGACGAGCGCGTCGGGCGCCGAGTCGACGATGTCGGTGGTGAAATAGCCGAGTCGCTCGAACTGGAAGTGCACTCCCGGGTCCGCACCGGCCACGCCCGGCTCGATGAATGCGCGCTCGATCACCACGAGCGAGTCCGGATTGAGCCGGGCCCGGAAGTCCGCGTCATCGCCGGCCTCCGGATCCGGATCCGTGAACAGGCGGTCGTAGAGGCGCACCTCGCACGGCACCGCATGGGCGGCGGAAACCCAGTGGATCGTGCCCTTGACGTTCCTGCCGCCGGGCGCAGCACCACCCCGCGTCCCCGGGTCGTAGGAGCAGCGCAGCTCGACGACTTCGCCGTCCGCGTTCTTCACGACTTCGTCGCACCGGATGATATAGCCGTAGCGCAGCCGCACTTCACGCCCGGGCGCGAGCCGGAAGAAGCCCTGCGGCGGGTCCTCCGCGAAATCCTCGCGCTCGATGTAGAGCTCCCCGGAGAAGGGCACCGGGCGCGAGCCCTCCTTCGGCACGTCGTGCGGCCAGTACGGCGCATCCAGCTCCTCGACGCCGCCGGCCGGCCAGTTCGTGATCACGACACGCAGCGGCCGGAGCACGCACATGACGCGCGGAGCGCGATGGTTCAGGTCATCGCGAATGGCGTACTCGAGCTTCGCAATGTCGACGCGGGTGTTCGCCTTCGCCACGCCGATCAGCTCGCAGAATGCCCGGATCGCCTCGGGCGTCACGCCGCGCCGCCGCAGCCCTGCAATGGTCGGCATGCGCGGGTCATCCCAGCCGCTCACATCACCGCGGTTCACGAGCTGGAGCAGCTTGCGCTTGCTCATGACCGTGTAGTCGAGCGCGAGCCGCGCGAACTCGGTCTGCTCCGGGTGCGACTGCGGCGGTACCGCGACGCCATCATCGCCGCGCGGGACATTCGCGACGATCCAGTCGTACAGCTCGCGGTTGTTCTCGAACTCGAGCGTGCACAGCGAATGCGTGATGCATTCGATCGCGTCCTCGATGGGATGCGCGTAGTCGTACAGCGGGTAGATGCACCACGCGTCGCCCTGGCGGTAGTGATGCGCGTGACGGATCCGATACAGCACCGGATCGCGCATCAGCATGTTCGGCGAGGCGAGGTCGATGCGCGCACGCAGGACGTGCGCGCCATCGCCGAACTCGCCCGCACGCATCCGCCGGAACAGGTCGAGACTCTCCTCGACCGGGCGGTCGCGGTATCGTGTCGGCCGGCCCGGTTCCGTCACGGTGCCGCGCGCCTCGCGGATCTCCTCCTCCGATGAGGAATCGACGTAGGCGAGTCCTTCACGGACGAGATGCTCGGCGAACGCGTACATCCGCTCGAAGTAGTCCGATGCGAAATAGAGATGATCGCCGAAGTCGAAGCCGAGCCAGCGCACGTCCTCGATGATGGACTCGACGTACTTCACGTCCTCCGTTTCCGGGTTCGTGTCATCGAAGCGGAGGTGGCAGCGGCCGCGGGCGAACTCGCGGGCCAGACCGAAATTGAGGCAGATCGACTTCGCGTGGCCGATGTGCAGGTAGCCGTTCGGCTCCGGCGGGAACCGGGTGACGACGCGGTCGTACTTTCCGCTCGCCAGGTCGTCGGCGACCATGGTGCGGATGAAGTCGCGGCCGGCGGCCGCGCGTGCGGAGGCAGTCGTGCTCATGGTATCAATGGGTACGGACGTGCGCGTGCAGCGCGGAAGGTAGCATCCGCGCGCACGGGGGGCGAGGTCGTGGGCGGAGTGCTACTCGCGCGCCTCGATCGACACGTCGACGATGGCGAGCTGAACGAAGTCGTGCACGTCGCGCCGGAGCTGGACGTGCTTGCGGTTGGTCGCGGAGGGGTTGAGCCGGTTGGTGAGCAGCACCACGAACAGGTCGCGCTCGGGATCGACCCAGAGGCTGGTCCCGGTGAAGCCGGTGTGCCCGATGGATGAGCGCGTGAAGTACAGGCCGGCCGACGAATTGCGCCCCATCGGGGTGTCCCAGCCGAGCGGCCGGCCCGCGTACCGTTCGCGCTGAAGCCACGTCAGGAACGTGCCCGCCGGGAAGATCGGCGTCTCGCGTCCCAGCGCCGCATCGAGAATCGTCTGCGCGTAGACCGCCATGTCGCGCGCGGAAGAGAACAGCCCGGCGTGTCCGGCGACACCGCCGAGCGCCCACGCGTTCAGGTCGTGGACGACACCGTGGACGAGCGTCTTGCGCACGTGCGTGTCGTATTCCGTCGGCGCAATGCGCGCGAGCGTGAACTGCCCCAGCTCGTGGTGGGCGGTCAGCGGGTTGAACCGCGTGTCGCGCATCATGAGCGGCCGGGTGACGCGGGTGTAGAGCAGATCGTCGAGACGGCTGCCGGTCACGTCCTCGAGCACGGCACCGAGCAGGATCATGCCGACGTCGCTGTACTCGCGCCGCGCGCCCGGACGCGTGTACACCCGGAGAGAGGCCAGCGATGCGATCCGGTCCCGGCGCGATCCCGTACCGGGCCACAGATCGCTGCCGACGGGCAGTCCGGACGTGTGGGCGAGCAGGTGCCGCACGGTGATGTCGCCGTGCCAGCCGCGCGAGGGCCAGTCGTGCAGATACCGGTGGATCGGCGCGTCGAGCTGCAACCGCCCTTCCTGCGCGAGCTGCATCGCGACCGTCACGGTGCCCATGGCCTTCGTGAGCGACGCGAGGTCGTAGAGCGTCGAGTCCGTGACCACCGGCGAGACCGACAGCCAGTCGGTGCGTCCGTACCCGCGCATGCGCACGATCTTGCCGTGTCGGCCGATCACGAGCGCCGCACCGGGTGCGGCACCGGCTCGGATCGCGTGACGGATGATGGAATCGACGCGGGCCAGCCGCTTCGCATCGAAGCCGGCCTCCTCCGGTGCCACCTCGCGGTCCGGGTCCTCCGCCGCGCCCGGCGCAGCAAACGTTGCGGCGGGCACGGTACAAATTGCGGCAGCCACGCACCATGCGCGCAGCGTGGAGGGCGGAGCGAAGTGAGCGATAAAGCGCGTCATCCCGTGCAATGCGGTGTCGAGGGTGTGATCGATCGCGGTTGCGTCAGCGGCTTACCTTGCAAGCCTCACGCCCTCGTACAGTGAGCGTCTGCCGATCGTTCCTGCGCCGCTCGATCGGAGCGTGGGGCGCGCGTACTCGATCGCGCGATGCCGTGACGGACTGCGGGCACGCGACCGATCCCGCCGTGGCGCCGTCGCGCGTCCCGGCAGTCGCTCGATCGGCTGGCACAAGATCAAGGCCCTGCACGAGTTACGACCCGGAGCGGAGGGCGGCGGGTGCAATAAGCGGACCCGCTCCGGCGCTGGCCGGGCCGCCCGTCATCGGTTAGATTCGACTGACCTCGCAGTTCACCTCGCCGATGCCGGCCGGACGCCCTGAATGAGGCTGGAGTCAGAATGGCGACGCGGTTCCACGACCTGGATGTGCCCCTGTCCGACACGTCGGCGATCGATGCCATCGTGCTGCAGCTACCGGCCGGGATCATCATCGCCGATGCACCGAGCGGCCGCTTCCTCGCGGCGAACGCGCGCGCCGAGCAACTCTGGCTCGGGCGCGTCCCGTACGCGGGTTCGATCGATGACTACAGCCGGGCCTACACGGGATTCCGGCCGAACGGCCGCGAGTACATGGCCGAGGAGTGGCCGCTCGCGCGCGCGATCCGTCACGGCGAAGTGGTGACGGACGAGGAGATCGAGTTCCGCTTCGCGTCGGGTGATCGGCGGATCATGCTGGTGAGCGCCACGCCGATCGTGGATGGCGAGGGCGTGGTGCGTCGGGCCGTGACGCTGTTCCACGACATCACGGAACAGCGGCAGGAGGAGCGGCGGCGCGAGTTCATGATGGAGCTGAGCGATGAGCTGCGCAGCCAGGAAGATGCGGTCACGATCATGGAGACCGCGGCGGTCGCCACGGGCGAGCACCTCGGAGTCCGCAGTGCGTCGTTCGCCGATGTCGATCCGGGCGGACGGTATGCCCTGGTGCAGGCGGAGTATCGCAACGGCCGGGTGGTGTCTGCCGGGAAGTACTATCTCGAGGATTTCGGCCAGCAGCTGATCGAGCGGCTGAGGCGGGGTGAGTCGGTTGCGGTCGAGGACATCGCGGCGGAGCGGGATGTCACACCGGACATCTTCGAGGGCTGGGGCATCCGCTCGCTGATGGCGGTGCCGATCGTGCGGCAGGGTCGGCTGACGGCGCTGTTCACGATGATGCACTCGGCGCCGCGACGCTGGAGCCGGTCGGACGTGACGCTGGTGAGCAGCGTGATGGAGCGCACGTGGCATGCGGTCGAGAATGCACGGGTGCACGCGGCTCTGCGGCAGAGCAGGGAATGGCTGACGCTCGCGCTGCGCGCGGGCTCGGCGGCGACGTGGGAGTGGGACCTGCGTTCCGGCGAGATCCACTGGTCGGAGGACGAGGGACGACTGCTCGGCCTCGACACGCCGCGCCGCTCGCTGACGTTCGGTCGCTGGCTCGCGCTCGTGCATCCGGACGACCGCGCCGGGGCGAAGGAGACGGCGCGGCGGATCGCGACGATGCGCGAGGGCGAGGTGGAGTTCGAGTATCGGGTTGCGGGCGGTGGCGAGCCGCGCTGGATCACGATGCGCGGGCGCGTGCTCGCGGACCCGCGCGGCATCCCGTATCGCGTGGTCGGCGTTGCGGTCGACACGACCGAGCGCAAGGTGACGGAGCTGGAGCGCGAGGAGCTGCTGCGCGAGGCGCGGGAGGCGAGCGATGCCAAGTCTCACTTCATCAGCGTGATCTCGCACGAGTTCCGCACGCCGCTCGCCGCGATCATCGGCTACACCGACCTGCTCTCCACCGGGGTCTCGGGCCCGTTGCAGCCGGCGCAGGAACGGCAGCTCGACCGTATCCGCACGAGCGCGTGGCACCTCACCCAACTGGTCGACGAGATCCTGACGTTCTCCCGGCTCGAGGCCGGCCGTGAATCGCTCGCCTTCGAGACCGTCGATGTCGTCGTGCTCGCGCGGGACACCGCCGCGCTCATCTCGCCCGGCGCCGCGGCCAAGAACCTCAGCCTCGCGTGCGAGCTGCCGGACGGTGCCATCGCAGTCCGGACCGACAGCGGCAAGCTGCGCCAGGTGCTCCTCAATCTCCTGGGCAACGCCGTCAAGTTCACGGAGAAGGGCGGCATCATGCTGCGCGTGCGACAGGTGTCGAATGCCGTGGAGTTCACGGTGACGGACACCGGCGTCGGGATTCCGCCCGAAGACCTCGAGCACGTGTTCGACCGGTTCTGGCAGGCGGGACAGGACACCTCGCGCACGGTCTCGGGTGCGGGACTGGGCCTCACCGTGTCGCGCCGTCTCGTCGAGCTGCTCGGCGGCGAGCTCACCGTGCAGAGCGCCGTCGGCTCGGGCAGCACGTTCGGCTTCCGGATTCCGTCGCCCCGAAGCTAGTCGCACAACACCCTCCACTGCACGGCCGCGCCGCTGTACATTGGTGCGCCATGAACACTGCTCCAGCGCAGACCGCGCCGCTGCGGATCGCCGCGGCCATCGACCGGGTCACCGGTTTCATCGGTCGAGCGGTGGCCTGGCTCACCGTCGTGATGGTGCTCATCGGCGCGTTCAACGCCGTGGCCCGCTACCTCGGCCGCTACATCGGCGTGAGCCTGAGCTCGAACGCGTACCTCGAGCTGCAGTGGTACCTCTTCAGCATGATCTTCCTGCTCGGCTCCGCATGGGTGCTGCGCGAGGACGCGCACGTGCGGGTCGATGTGATCTTCAGCCGCATGTCCGCGCGGGCCCGGCACCTCATCGATCTTCTCGGCACACTGCTCCTGCTCATCCCGTTCTGCGGGTTCGTGCTCTGGGTATCCATCCCCGTCGTGCGCAGCTCGTGGACGATCCGGGAGGGGTCGCCCGACCCCGGCGGGCTGCCGCGTTATCCGCTCAAGGCGCTCATCCTCGTCTGCTTCGCACTGCTGCTGCTCCAGGCGCTGTCCGAGCTGATCAAGCACGTGCACGCCATCAGATTCGGCGCCCCGGCCGGGGAGCATCAGCGCACGGAGGGCGTGTGATCGTTCCGCGCGCACTCCTGCCTCCGAGCTCACGCAACACGCGCCGCAGCGCATGACGGCGAACTGGCTCGCTCCGCTCATGTTCGTGGCGGTGTTCCTGATGATCTTCATCGGGTACCCGGTCGCGTTCGCGCTCGGCGGGACCGCACTCCTGTTCGCCGTGCTCGGCGTGCAGCTCGGCTACTTCGACTGGCATCTCTTCTTCGCCATGCCGGAGCGCATCTTCGGCATCATGGGGAACTACGTGCTGCTCGCCGTGCCGTTCTTCATCTTCATGGGCGTGGTGCTCGAGCGCGCCCGTCTCGCCGAGGACCTGCTCACCACGATCGGCAAGCTGTTCGGCGCACTGCGCGGCGGGCTCGCGCTCGGCGTCGTCTTCGTGGGTGCACTCCTCGCCGCCGCGACCGGCGTCGTCGGCGCGTCCGTCGTGGCCATGGGCAGCATCTCGCTCCCGGTCATGCTCAAGTA
>DASUSS010000137.1:0-34631 GCA_036374995.1 Longimicrobiales bacterium
GCCAGCGCCATGTCCATCCCCTCCGCCGTTGCAAGAAGCTTGACAGCGTCCCCGAGCCGTCTTACTGTACTGGTCAGGTAGTACACTAGATCACCGGAGAGACGCTTTGCTGATTCGCATTCGCCCGGAGGACGCGCGCCCGATCTACGTCCAGATCATGGACGAGGTGCGCCGCGCGCGGATGCTGGGGCTGGTGGGGCCGGACGAGCCGCTCCCCTCGGTACGCCACCTGGCGATGGAGCTGCGCGTGAATCCGAACACGGTGCAGCAGGCCTATCGGGAGCTGGAGCGGTCGGGTGTCGTGTACGTGCAGCGGGGTCAGGGAACGTACGTGGCGGATGGTGGCGTGCCGAAGAAGGAGCGGCGGCGGCTGCTGAAGGCGGTGGCGCTTCGGGCGGTGCGGGACGCCAATCGGCACGGCTTCACGGCAGCGGAGCTGATTTCGGCGATCGAAGAAGAGGAGGGATCGTGATGGAGGTCATTCCGACGGTCGTAACGGCATCGCGCTGGGGCATCGAGACGGCGGGTCTGACGCGCCGTTACGGTGCGACCGTGGCCCTGGAGGAGCTGGCGCTGACCGTGCCGGAAGGCGCGATCTACCTGCTGGCCGGGCGAAACGGTGCGGGCAAGACGACGCTGCTTCGTGTCCTCCTCGGTGTGATCCGCGCCGACGCGGGCGACGCGTTCGTTGGGGGTGTGCGATCGGGACCGAACGGTGCGGCCCGCGTCGGCATCGGCTACGTGCCGGAATCGCAGGAGACCCCGTACGGCGCTCTGCGTTTGCGTGATCTGCTCGCACATGTAGCGCGATATCGCAGGAGCTGGGACGGTGAGTACGCGCAGCACCTGATGCGAGAGCTGGAGCTGGATGCGGCCAGCCGGATCGAGGCGCTGTCGAAGGGTCAGCTGCGACGGGTGCAGCTGGTGCTCGCCCTGTCCCATCGTCCGGGGGTGCTCCTGCTGGACGAGCCGACGGATGGCCTCGATCCGCTCGCGCGTGATGTCGTGCTGCGTCTGCTGGTCGAGCATGTAACGGACTCGCCGGCAACGGTGCTGGTTGCGACGCACGTGGTTCAGGAGATGGACCGTCTTGCGGATCACGTCGGCGTCCTGCGCGAGGGTCGTCTGATCGCGCAGCTGACGCGTGACGAGCTGCGATCGAAGCTGCGCCGTTACCGCTTTCGGGCGCCGGCGGACTGGACGCCGCCGGAGCTCGATGTCGCGCATCGGAACGGCGGCCCCGCGGAGCACGAGTGGACGGTGTGGGGAGAGGAGTCGGAGGTGAGTGGGCGGCTCGCGTCTGCGGGGGCCGCAGTCAGTGCGGCTGCGCCGCTGACGCTGGACGAGGCCGTAATCACATTGCTGAAGCTGGAGGACCGATGAGCGCGGCGACGATCGGCTGGAGCGATGCGCTGCGGGCGCAGCTGGTACTGCTGGTACGCGTGGGGCGGGTGCGGGTGCTGCTCACGATTGCGGCGCTCGCCGTGCTGTTCTCCAGCTACATGATCTGGCGAACGCCGTCGGAGGATTTCCGCATTCTGAGCTTCGTGCTCATGGAGATGCAGGTGCTGCTGGTCGTGATCGCTGCGGGCTGGGGCATTGCGACCTGGTGGCACGAGCCACCCGCTCGACGCGACCCGATGCTGGCGTTGCCGGTGGACCTGACGCAGCACGAGCTGGCGCGCATTGCCGCGGGCGCGCTGTGGCTCCTCGTCGCGTTCGCGCTGACGCTGGCCGCATCGGTGATCGTGCAGGCGAGCTTCGGGCAGATGCCGGTAATCCGCGGCGTCGCGCCCGCAGCGTGGATCGCGCTGTTCTCCGGGCCGCTGCTCGCCTACCTGATCACGGTGACCGCGTCGACG
Organism: Longimicrobiales bacterium; assembly: GCA_036374995.1. GTDB lineage: Bacteria > Gemmatimonadota > Gemmatimonadetes > Longimicrobiales > RSA9 > SH-MAG3. Next base: position 1,863 of record DASUSS010000137.1, read on the forward strand.
GGCACGCGACGCAGCCTCGAGCTCGTGCTGGCGGGGTTCGTCGCACTGTCGCTCGCGTACGGGATCGTGTCGGGTCTTGCGTTCGAGCGGGGCGGCGCAGGGGCAGTCGATCGGCTGAGCCGCTACAGCCTGTTCATGGCTCTGGGCGGCGTCGGGACGGAGACGGTGCGGACGGCGTCGTACGCGCCGGACGGCAGCACGGTACAGGAGCAGTTCCGGGTCGTGTACGGCTCCTACGTGGATCCGCACTGGTATGACGCGTCCGTGCTGTGGTGGACGCTGGCCGGGTTCGCGCTCGCGTTCGTGCTCTGGCGTCGCCGCCGCGCGTGACTGTCAGTGTTCCGTAGCGGGTCGCGCGACGACGTCCGGATCGCCGTCGCTCACATACCGGGTCCTGTGGCGGTCCAGCCGGTCGAGCACGTTCACGAGCTCGTCGCCGAACACCTGCACGCGCGTCACGCGCAGCGGATCGAACTCGGGATCGTGCGGGCTGCGGGTCGGTCCGCCCGCGACGAGCAGCACGATGTCATGCTCGTATGATGTCGTCCTGCCGGTCTGCGGGTCGGTCCAGGCGCCGCGTCGCGCGAGCTCGCGGTTCTTCGGCCATTCGCCTAGCGGGAGCGCGAAGGAGCGCATGCGGTAGCCGGGCACGGCGGAATCGACGGCGAGCTGAAGCCGTGCGATCTGCTCCTGTACGATGGTCTCGTCATCGTACTTCGAGAGCGTCGCATGCCACAGCGTGTGGTTGCACAGCTCGAAGCCCTGGTCGGCGAGGAACTTCACCTTGCGGTGCCGCCACTCGGTCTGCTGCCCCTCGATCCCCTTGTTGCCGAAGAACGAGCGGCCCGCCTCCGCGCCGGACAGCAGGCAGAACACCGCGTGGTTGCCCCAGCCCTCGTGCGATTCCGCGAAGTCGAGCCAGACGCCCAGCGCGCTGTTCGGATCGATGCGCAGCTCGCCGTTCTCCTCGACATACGCGAACTGGCCGGGCGAGGCGTCGTCGAACGTGACGATGACGGGTGAGGTGCCGGCCGGCAGATCAATGCGGCGCTCCGCGAGGTGGCGCAGCGAGACGGGCCGGTAGCCGCTCTCGTACAGCAGCTCGAGATCCCTGCGGAAATTCCCGGGCGTGCGCGTCCAGCGGCCTTCCTCGGGCCCGATCAGATGGTACTCGACGACGGGGATGCGTCCGATCTCGTTGGGTGGCAGATCCGTGCGCGGTCCGCCATCCGCGATCGGCTCCGGCGGCGCGGTCGGCGCGGGGACATCGGCCGTGACGACCTGTGCGGTCCCGGCCTCACCGGCCTGCGGCCGGGCGGTATCCGTACCAGTGCAGGCGGCGAGGATCGCCGTGCCTGCGAACAACCAGCTGCGCATATGCCTGCTCGCGAAGTAGATGATTCGCGGGGAGTACATGAACGAAAACAGCGCCGGCCGCTGGGGACAAGGGGCGGCGCCGAAACGGGAAGTGGCGGCGCCAGAAACGAAAAAACGGGCGGCCGCGCCGAAACGGGAAACGGGCGTCGGCGCCGAAACGGAAAACGGGCGGCCGCGCCGCCCGTTTTGCGTTGCATTTGTCGGCCGGCGCCGGGCTCAGCGCTGTCGGCCGACTTCCGCCTCGCGGTTGATGCGGTTCTCGGCGAGCTCGGTGAGCCGCTCGTCGGTGCGCCCCTCCTCATCGAGCGTCTTCTGGAGCAGCTCGGCGTGGCGCTCGAAGCCGAGCTGCCGCGCGTACGTCCGCGCCGTGCCGTAGCCGGCGATCTCGTAGTGTTCGACCCGCTGTGCCGCGCCGATCAGCGCCGCATCGCGGACGTCCGGATCCGCCTCCTCCTCGAGGAGCTCGTTGCCCTCCTCGATCAGGCCTTCCATGCCCTTGCACTTCTTGCCACCGGGCGTCTGACCGAGATCGCCGAAGATCGTCTCCAGTCGGCGGACCTGCTCCTCCGTGATCGCCTGGTGCTCCTCGAACGCACGGCGCAGCTCGGTGTGGCTCGTCTTCGCCGCCATCTTCGGCAGTGCCTGGAGGATCTGCTTCTCCGCGTTGTACAGGTCGCGCAGCTCGTGCAGATAGAGATCCTGCATTGACTCCATCGGCATATATCACTCCTTCCGGGGGTTCTGAACGCTGATTGCAGTTCCACTCAGGTGCAATTCGGGTGCCCGGGAAGGACGAAGGCCGGCGCCCCTCAGCGGAGCGCCGGCCTGCGTCGAAATGAGCGGTTCCGGTACGTTCGCGCGCTACGAATCGTCTGCGCGACCGGTGACCGGTGCGGGAACGGTCAGCACCTGACCCGCCATGATGCGCGAGCTCTTCAGGCTGTTCAGATCCTTCAGCTCCTCGACGGTCGTACCGTGGCGCCGTGCAATCGACCAGAGCGAATCACCGCGGTTCACGCGGTACGTCTGCCGCTGTTCCTCCGGCTCGGGCTCGACGTTGGCCGTGACCAGCCGCTGCGGCGCCGCGTCATCCGGGGCCGATGATTCCGCCAGTGCATCCGTCAGCTGCTCCTGGAGCGCCGCGGCGTCGTCGACGTCGGCGGCATCGGCGGCGGCGACCTGCGCCTGCGGCGCGGCCTTCGTCCCCTGCGCCGAGGCGAGCCGGATCGCGGACGCGCCCGCGATGTTCGTGACGTACCGCTCGTACGGCTCCGGGAACAGCGCGACGTGGTAGTGCGGCGGGCGACGCTCGCGCGTCACGTCCAGCACGCCCTGCTTCTCGAGCGAGAGCAGCGTCTTCTCGAGCCAGCGCACGCATGCGCGCTTCCTGCTGATCCGCAGGTCCACCGCCATGCCGGCCGGGTGCACAGACAGATCCGACGCGTTGCGAGGCTGCCCCGCCGCCGGCCGCGTCAGGCTCGTGACCACGAGCTTCTCGCCGCACGCCGAGCGGTACTGCGCGGAGAGCCGCTCGACGAACACCCGGACCGCCGGACGCGCGACCGGATGCGAGACGCGCGCGAGCTCGTAGTTGTCGTTCCCGCGAAGGCGCTCCAGATATCCCGCGTTCACGAAGCGGTCGATCTGCGCGGACGTCTGGAGAAACGTGAAGTCATGCTGCTGCGCGACGCGGTTCTGACGCTGCATCGTTCTCGTGGAGCCGCGCAGTGTCTGCGCGTCGAGCGCGGTCGCTGCGGACAGCAACAGAACGGCCGCGAGGGCGGCGGTGGAGGCTCGTTCCATGCTTCGACTTCTCTACAACACGATTTCGGTGTCAGCGGTCGGATCCGGGGAGAAGCCGCACCGACACCTGAATGAGCTGCTGAACGCTGCGGGGGGAACCGCCGCGCACGAGTGGCGCCCGTCGCCACCCTTCATTTCCCGTCTCACGTATATAGGGATAAGTCGTGGGAGCGTCAAGGATTGATTCCCGTGGCGCGGGACGTGGCCGCGTTCTCCGCGATCGGCCGTTTCCTCTTCCCCTCGCGACGGCCACCTGTATCATTCCCGCCCATGGCTGTGGAAGATCCTCGCCGGGCCCGCATCGCGCTCGCGCTGCGCGCGCTCCGCCATCGCAACTTTCGCCTCTTCACGATCGGCCAATCGCTGTCGCTGATCGGCACGTGGATGCAGCAGGTGGCGATCAGCTGGCTGGTGTACCGGCTGACCGGCTCGGCCTTCCTGCTGGGGCTGGTCGGCTTCATGGGTCAGGGCCCGGGTTTCGTGCTGGCCCCGTTCGCGGGTGAGCTCGCGGATCGGTACAACAAGCACCGGATCGTGATCATGACGCAGGCCGCCATGATGATCCAGGCGCTCCTGCTTGGAGTGCTGGTGCTCACGGGCCACGTCACGGTCGGCTGGATCCTGCTGCTCATGGCGGTGCTCGGGGCCGCGAACGGGTTCGATATTCCGGCGCGCCAGTCGTTCCTGATCGAGATGGTCGGGGACCGCGACGATCTGCCGAATGCGATTGCGCTGAACTCCTCGATCTTCAATGCGGCGCGGCTGGTGGGGCCGGCGATCGCCGGGTTCGCGATCGCGGCGATCGGTGAGGGCTGGGTAATCCTGCTGAACGGGGTCAGCTACCTCTTCGTGCTGGCCGGCCTGTTCTCGATGCGACTGACGCCACGACCGCCCCGGGTGGGGGCCGGCCCGGTGCTGCGACGCGTGCGGGAGGGATTCTCGTATGCGTACGGGTTCCGTCCGATCCGTTCGATTCTCGCGCTGGTCGCGGTGGTGAGTCTCGTGGGTGTCCCGTTCAGCGTGCTGCTCCCGGTGATCGCGACGGACGTGCTGGGCGGCGGTCCGCAGACACTGGGCGTGCTGATGGCGGCGATGGGACTGGGCGCGCTCTCGGGCGCGCTCTTTCTCGCCTCGCGCAGCACGGTCGTGGGTCTGGGCCGTGTGATCATTGCGGCCGCCGCACTGTTCGGCAGCGCACTCATGCTCCTGGCGCTGGCCCGCTCGATCCTGATCGCGCTGCCGCTGCTCGCGCTCGCCGGGTTCGGCATGATGGCGCAGATGGCGTCCAGCAACACCGTGCTCCAGACGCTGGTCGACGACGACAAGCGCGGCCGCGTGATGAGCCTGTACACGATGGCATTCACGGGGACCGTCCCGCTCGGCAGTCTGCTCATCGGATGGGCCGCCTCGCAGGTGGGCGCTCCCGCCGCAATCGCGGTCGGCGGCGCCATCTGCGTCGTGGCGGCGTTCCGGTTCGGGCGGCGGCTACCGGTCCTGCGCGAGATCGTGCGGCCGATCTATGCCCGCATGGGGATCCTGCCGGAGGTCGCGCGGGGGATCCAGGCGGCGACGCACCAGGCGACACCGGAGACGGATTAGGTATCTCGCGGCCGGGGTTGCCGGCCCCTGACCGCCGCGCTAGACTGGTGAATTCCGCAGGTTTGTCGGTCTGCCGGAACCTGATATGGGTTATCAGGTTACGATATCCGCGGCCGCCGCATTCGACCGCAACGCCACGCAATCATTACGGCACGGCACCGCAGGGGTGCAGTGTCCCCATTCGATGGAGGCTCGATCCATGATCCGAGTTGGCAGAATCACGCTGGTCCTTCTCGCACTGCTGATGGTACCGGCAGTGACCTTCGCGCAGAAGGACACGCGCCAGACGCGGGAGGCGAGCAAGTTCATCGGTCTCGCCATGACGAAGCAGGATGCGGCGGAGCGCGCGGAGATGTACCGCCAGGCGATGGAGCATCTGCGCCAGGGCATGACCGAGGACGCGCAGAACGCGAAGGTCTGGCTGCTCGCCGGCTCGGCACTGGCGGCGCTGGGCGAGATGGCGGAAGCGGACCAGGCGTTCGACCGTGCCGTCGAGCTGCACCCGGAGTATGCGGCGGAGGTCGAGGGCGAGCGCGAGTCGGCGTGGATCGAGGCGTTCAATCGCGGCATCCAGCTGATGGACGAGCAGCGGTACCCGGAGGCGATCACGGCGCTGGAGGGCGCGCAGGCGATTTACGCGCAGCGTCCGGAAGCGCTCATGAACCTGGGCGCGCTCTACTCGAATGCCGGTGACAACGCGAAGGCCGTGCAGGCGCTGACCGATGCGATCGCGGCCACGAACGGACCGCTGTTCGAGCAGCTGGATGCGGAGCAGCAGGCGGAGTGGGTGCGATTCCGTGGTCTGGCGCAGGCGAACATCGCGCAGATCCAGGCGCAGCAGGGCGTCCAGTACTTCCAGGAGCAGCGATTCGACTCGGCGGCTGTGGCCTTCCTGGCGGCGACGGAGACGAACCCGAACGCGCGTGACTACTGGTTCAACTACGGCCAGTCGCTGTGGGCGCTGGCGACGCCGCTCGAGGAGCAGCTGGACTCGGTGGCGAAGACGCAGGCCGATTCGGCGCGCATCATCACGCAGCTGAGGGACCTCTACGGAAAGATCCAGCACGTTGCGCAGAAGTCGCGCGAGTTCGATCCGAACAACGAGGTGCTCTACCTGATGGAGGCCCGGACGCACCGGATGAGTGGCCAGTTCGACCCTGCGCAGCGGGAGGCCGGCCAGGCCGCGGCGCTGCGGCTGCTCGAGGCACACGAGGCCCTGGCCGTGTCGCTCGACCAGATCGGCGTGGTACCGGGGGCCGAGGGCACGGTGACGATCTCCGGGAACCTGAAGAACATCAAGGCGACGGAGGGGTCGCCGGTCACGATCCGGTTCACGCTCCTCGCGCTGGATGGCACCACCGTGGGACAGCACGAAGTCAGCGTGAACGCTCCGGCGGCTGAGCAGACGGCGCAGTTCGAGGCGCAGGCGACGGTCACGGGTGAGGTGGCCGGCTGGAAGTACGTGATCGGGTCCTGACCCGCGCGTGAAGAGCAGAAACGCCCCCGGTGCCGCGCGGCGCCGGGGGCGTTCTGCATCGATCGGCGCCGCTACCGTCCGCCGAGCCGGATGCGGAGTCCGACGAGAGCGAACGCGTCGTGCTGGCCGAACGTCTCATCCTCGTTGCGGGTGATGTAGTCGGTGATTTCGGCCATGATGCCGATGCCGCCGAGCATCACGTCGGCGCCGACCCCGACGTGCAGCGCGAGGTCGCTCTGGTCGGACGGCAGCGGATTCGTGCCGACACCGTCGTCGTCGAACGAGAAGTCCTGGCGCTTCAGGCCGATGCCGCCGAGCAGATACGGCTGGACGAGCAGGCGCGGGAGCGGACGCACGACGATGTCCGCCGCGGCCGCGAGCACCGAGCCGTCGCCGATCTCATCCTCGCCCGTGACGCCTTCGTCGGAGATCGTCGCGCCGGTCGCGTACGCAATGCTCCCGCGCAGCCACCCCAGCTCGATCGCGAGGCCGAGCCCGAGAGTGCCCGACCGGTTCAGCCGCGTCTGGTCCGCCTGACCCTCCAGATCCTCCAGGTCGCTCGCCGGGATGAAGACACCGAGCGACGGCGTGATGTAGATCTGCGCCGCGGCCGGCGCGGCAGACACGACCAGCCCCGCGCCGAGCGCGATGGCAACCCTGGTGAACGTCATGTGTCACTCCTCCGTTTTTTCGTTCGCTCCGAGCCCTGTCCTACACGAGCCGCTGGCGCTCGGTTTCTCCCCTCGTCATCCTTACCGGGGCAGCGCCCCGGCGCGGGGCGCGGACTCCCATGCAACGAACGGACTCAGATCATGGAACTGCGCGCTGCACGACGTCTCACCCTGCCCGCGGCGTTCCCGCTGCTGCTGGCGGCCGCCTGCGATTCCGGGGCCGATCTCTCGATCCCGACTCCGACGGCCGTGGACCCGCCCGCGGCTTCCGGTGCCGCGCTTCCGCACGTAGCAGGTACCGCGAGCGGCGCGATTCTCAGCTGGGTCGAGCCGGCGGGAGCCGGACACGCCCTGCGGTACAGCACATGGGACGGTCGCGCCTGGACCGAGCCGGGGACCGTGGCGGCCGGAGAGAACTGGTTCGTGAACTGGGCCGATTTCCCGTCCGTGATCGCGCTGGACGATCGCAGTATGGCCGCGCACTGGCTCCAGCGGTCCGGTCCGGGGACCTATGCCTACGACGTGATGGTGGCCCGCTCGTCGGACGGAGGCGCGACGTGGGCACCGCCCGTCCGCCCGCACGCGGATGGCACCGAGACGGAGCACGGTTTCGTCTCGCTGTTCCCCGGCCCGGACCGGTCGCTGGGCGTCACGTGGCTCGATGGCCGGAAGTACGCGGCCAGTGCGGACGAGCCGGCGACGAACGAGATGACGGTCCGCTTCGCGTGGCTGAACGGCGCGGCTGCGGCGGAAGAGGTCGTGCTCGATGAGCGCGCCTGTGACTGCTGTCAGACGGACGTCGCGCTCACGACGGCCGGTCCGCTCGTCGTCTATCGCGATCGCAGTCCGGAAGAGGTGCGCGACATCGCGGTCACGCGTCTGACCGGTGATGGCTGGAGCGAGCCGCGGGTGGTGCACGCGGACGGCTGGGTGATCGACGCGTGTCCGGTGAACGGGCCACAGGTCGACGCTCACGGCAGTGCGGTCGCCGTCGCCTGGTTCACCGCCGCCCGGGACACACCGCGCGTCCAGGTCGCGTTCTCGTCGGACGATGGCGCGACGTTCGGCGCCCCGGTTCGTGTGGATGGCGGCAACCCGGCCGGCCGTGTCGATCTGGTCATGCTGGACGGCGATCGTGCGCTCGTCGTCTGGCTGGAGCGCGCCGCACGGGGCGCGGAGCTGCGGGGCCGCCTGATCACCCGGGGCGGGCAGACCGGCGAACCGGCCGTGCTCGCGCAGACCGTTGCACAGCGGCCGAGCGGCTTTCCGCGCATGGCGCGCTTCGCCGATGGCGTCCTGCTCGCCTGGACCGAGCCGGGCGAGGCATCCCGCGTGCGCGCCGCCACCCTCGAGCTCCCTGCACGCTGAGCCGCGTGCGGATCCAGCGGGTGGATCTGCGGGAGATCCGGCTCACGCTCCGCGAGCCGTTCCGCATCTCCTCCGGCGAAGTCGCGGACCGCCGCATCCTGCTCGCCCGGACCACGGACGAGGATGGGCGCACGGTGTGGTCCGAGTGTGTCGCCGGCGAGCACCCGAACTACAGCCCCGAGACCGTCGATACCGCATGGCTCGCACTGCATGACTGGTTCGCTCCCCGGCTCCTCGGCGCGACGCTGCATCACCCCGAGGATGTCGACCCGCTGCTGTCGCACGATGTCCGCGGCCACCGCATGGCCCGCGCGACGCTCGAAATGGCCGTGTGGGCGCTGGAGGCCGAGCGACGCGACGTTCCGCTCGCACGGCTGATCGGCGGCACGCGCACCCACGTGGAGGTCGGCATCTCCATCGGCATCCAGCGATCCCCGGCGGCACTGGTCGAGCACGCCCGCGCGGCGCTCGCGGCCGGCTACCGCAAGATCAAGCTGAAGGTCGAGCCGCGAGCCGACATCGAGTACGTCGCGGCCGTGCGACGGGAGCTCGGCCCGGATGCGCCGCTGATGGTCGACGCCAACAACGCATACTCCGCGGATGACGCCGACGTCCTCTCGCGTCTGGACGAGTTCGATCTGCTCATGATCGAGCAGCCGCTCGATGACGAGGACCTCGTGAGGCACGCCGCGCTCCAGCGGAGGCTGCGCACGGCGATCTGCCTGGACGAGTCGATCACCTCGCCCGATCGCGCACGCGACATGATCGAGCTCGGCAGCGGGCGGGTAGTGAACATCAAGCCCGGTCGCGTCGGCGGGCTCGGTCCAGCCATCGCCATCCATGACATCTGCGCGGAGCACGGCGTTCCGGTGTGGTGCGGCGGCATGCTGGAGAGCGGTATTGGCCGGGCCTACAACGTCGCGCTCGCGTCGCTGCCGAACTTCCTTCTCCCCGGCGACATCTCGCCGAGCGCACGCTACTGGCAGCGTGACATCGTCACACCCGAGTGGACCATGTCCGGTGGCCGGATCGCGGTGCCGGAGGCGCCGGGCATCGGCGTCGACGTGGATGTCGACCGAATCGATGATCTGACGGTGAGGTTCGAGTCGTTGAGCGTGCGTTGAGCCGGCGCTCGACTCAGTGCGGCGACACGGGATCGATCACCAGGCGCCGCGCTCGCCGAGCGAGTCGATCACCATGGCGAGCCGCGCTGCGGCGTTCGACCAGTTCTTGCGCATGGCGGCGTCTGCCGCATCGCTGTCGCCGCGCTCGATCGCACGCACCACATCCTCGTGCTCCTGTACGGACGTCGCGATCTCATCGATGAGCGCGCTGCTGTAGATCCTGCCGTAGCGTTCCGAGTGCGGCTTGAATGCTTCGTGCAACGCGAGCAGGCGCGGTCCCGCGCCGGCTTCCACGACGCGGCGGTGGAACGAGCGGTCGAGAACGAAGACGAGGTTCACATCGCGCCGTTGTGCGGATGACGCGTCCAGCAGCCGGTCGTTGATCCTGCGCAGCTCCGGCACGACGGTGCCGCGCACGCTGGCCGGCCGCCGCGCCGCACCGCCGGCGGCGAGACCTTCGAACACCGACACCATGCCGAACAGCTCCATCGCGTCCTCCTGCGTCAGTGGCGCCACCGACATGCGCGACTGCTGCCCGGGACTGGTCACGACGACGTAGCCTTCCTGCTGGAGCCGTTGCAGCGCTGCCCGGACGGGCGTGCGACTGACGCCGAGCCGACTGGCGATGGCAGTCTCGATGATACGTGCACCCGGCGCGAGCCGGCCCAGCACGATCAGTTCGCGCAGCTTCTCGTATGCCAGCGCAACGCGGTCGCCGCGCGTGTGCGTGTGTGGGTCGTCTGCCACCGCGTGTCCATCTCCGCGTATCGGGTCCCTGCTCACCGTCCGCCTCCCTCGTCGCTCAACGTACGGGCTCGTCGAAGTACCGCCCGGGATACGGCTCCTCGCGCAGCGTGAAGTGCCACCACTCCTTCTCGTAGTTGCTGAAGCCGTGCTTCTCCATGGCGAGCCTGAGCAGCAGGCGATTTCGCGCCGCGACCGCACCTGCCGCCGGATTCGCGGTATGTGAGAGCGGGTCGAAACAGTCGTACCCGGTCCCCATGTCGAGACTGTTGTCCTCGTATCGGCCGGGCGAGCGGCAATCCCGCAGCGGCTCGCCCGATCGGTATTCCGGTTGCGGCGGCACGGGCAGCGGCACGAGGGTGAGGTCGACCGTGCTGCCGCGGCTGTGACCGGACCGCTCCGCGATATAGCCGTCGCGGAAGAGGTGCTGCTTGTCGACACCAGGGTAGAACTCCGCCTTCATCAGCGTGTCGGCAATATCGCGCGCCCATTGCGCGAAATGGTCGACCGCGCGCTGTGGGCGAAAGCAGTCGTAGGTCTTGAGCGTCAGCCCGAACGCGCGGACCTCCGCCTGCACGGCCGCCAGCGCCCGTGCGGCAGCGGGGGTCAGCAGGCACTTCGGCGCATCATATCCCGTGATGCGCCGGCCGATGAAGTTGTGCGGCCCGAAGTAGCGGGCCTCCACGATGATGGTCGGATCGACCTCGTCGATCGAGATGAGTGGCGCCTCGGGAATCCGGTTCGGCCGTTCCGGCGCCGGACCGGCCGCACAGCCTGCGGCGAACAGCCAGACCGCACATGCGCGAGGACCCATCCGGCCGCGCCGGCCCGCCCCGCGCCGCTGCCCTACTCGCCGCCGCCGCGCCGACCGCGCTGCGGCTGGAACGGATTGCGGATCTGCTCCGGCACCTGCTTCCACTGATCGGCCGTCAGCACCTTCTCCGCCGCTTTCAGTGCGTCGGTGATCTCGCCACGCGCCTTCTCGACCTCGGGCTGGATCTCCTGGAAGATGCGGCCCTGCTCGGCGCCTGCGGCGACGTTGTCGAAACGCTTTCCCAGCTCCTCGCGCCGCTTCGCCAGCAAGATCTGGAGTCCGGTCGACAGGCGCTCCAGCTGTGTCACCTGCTCCGCCGTGAGCCCGAGTGTGTCCTTCAGCTCGAGCAGCACCGGCAGCGGGTTCGCGAGCATGCGATCGAGGAACCCGACCGCGTTGAACCCGCCGCGCCGCTGCTGCTGCGTCTCGCGCAGCGGATCCGGCAGCCTGTCCCACTGCTCGGCGGACAACTCCCGCTGGACGACGGTCATGGCTTCCGCTGCCTCGCGACGCGCACCGTCGAGCTGCGGCTGGAGCTCGAGGCGGACCTGCTGCGTGATCTGCTGCGGGTTCTGCTGACCGCCCGCGCGCGCCGCCGCCATCAGTTGCCCGGCCAGCGGCTCCAGCGTCGCGCGCCGACGCGCGTGCTGTGCGTCCAGCGTGTCCGCGACCGTCTCAAGAGTCTTCAACTGCTCGGACGTCAGCGCAAGCGTATCGCGCAGCGCGAGCACCTGCCGAACGGGGTTCGTGAGCAGGGATGTCAGCACCGAATCGACATTTGCCGTGCCACGCATCAGAGCGCCGAGATCCACGCCGCCGCCGAGGCCGCCCGGTCCGCCGCCCCGATTACCGCGCCCGCCGCCAGGTCCCATAAACCCGCCGAACCCGCCACCCATGCCGCGCGCGCCGAACGCACGGTTGTTCATCTGCGGCTGACCGCCGACGGCGAGTCGACCGGAGAGCGTGATCGAGAACGGGCTCCGGAACGAGCTCGGGCCGCGCCGCGTCTGGCCGAAGCCCTCGTTGACCTGATAGACGAACCGGTTCGTGGCAGGATCGAAGCCGCGCACCTCGAGCAGAGTCGCGTCCGCGCGCTGCCCCTCGCCCCATCCTTTCAAGTCGTTGCGCCCGTTGACCAGCTGGTCCAGGCCGTTGAGCATGTTGCGCGTGTCGAGCGAGAGCGTGAGGCGACGCTGGAGCGTGGGCAGATTCGGCCGCAGGCTGAGTCGCATGTCCAGCGATTCCGTCCACGCGTTCCGGCAGCTGTTCCGATCCGCAATGCCGTCGAGCTGCGAGCGCAGGCAGTCGGCAACGCGGCCGGGCACGCTGCCGAGCAGGCGGGTCATACCGTTTGCAACCGCCGTATCGGCTGCCGTTGCGGGATCGAACACGAACGCGCGATCGTTGCGCGAGCCGTCGCCGTTGATGTCGCGGTTCACGAGCGGGGTGAACGGCGTGCCGGAGGAGAGCCGGCTCGTCGCCGCGATCTCCATCCACTCCGTGATCGCGTACGAGGCCGTGAGGTTCAGCGTGTGGCGGCGATCGTTGCCCGCCGTCGCCCATTCCGGCGCGTTCGGGTTTCCCGCCGTCGTTGCCTGCGCGAACGAGCCCGATCCCTGGTCACGCGCGAAGCCGAGCGTGTAGTTGAGGCTCAGGAACAGCTTCGGCGGCAGCGCGCCGCTGATCTGCGCGGTCAGCTGGTGCGCCTGCGACTCCAGGCCGGACACCACGTCGAATACGCTCCCGAACTCCGGGTGGATGCGCGACGTCGCGTACGACACCGCGCCCGTCTGCGGCACGATCGCCGTGGGATCGCCGAAGAACGGGCGGCTCTCCCCGTTCAGCACGAACGTGGTCGCCTCATCCAGGTTGATGTCGCGGTAGCCCCACAGACCCATGCCGAGCGAGTACGTGTAGCGGAAATTGCCGTTGAAGTTCTTCGGCAGCCGGGTTCGGTACCCGAAGTCGAGACGCAGTGAAGACGGCAGGGCCTGATCGGGATCGATGAGGGTGACCGTCGGCGCACGCAGCGAGAACGGGTCGCCGGACCCCGTGCCGCCGTCCGCGCACGCGTCCGGTACGGCGGTCGGATCCTGGAGGTACAGCTCCCAGTCCGGCACCGGCACGGCCGCGCCGATGCAGGTCAGCCGCTGCTCGGCGTTCGGCAGCCCCGTCTGGCGCACGGCCGTCGAATAGATGCCGATCGGAGAGCGTCCGGCGAACAGGCCGATGCCGCCACTCAGCGACTTCGGCGGCTCACCCTGCGCATTGAGGCGGTAGTTGAAGCCGATGCGGGGGCTGAAGCGGGTCGCATCGGGCGTGATGTCCGTACGCCGGCCGAATGCCGCTTCGATCGCGGGATTGTAGTCGGGCTTCTGGTCGAGCCGCGAGTAATCCCAGCGCAGTCCGATCGTGATCTCGAGCGGCATGCTGACGCGCCACGTGTCGCCGAGATACATCCCCGCGTTCAGCGAGCCCGTGCGCGAACGTCGTTCCGTGAGCGCGCGCTCGAACCGCTCCGGCCGGTTCGCCTCGAAGTCCTCGAGGGACGTGAACGTGAACGTGCCGAACAGGTTGTCGGTCGAGCGGTTGATGTTCTTCGACAGCTCGAAGCTGCCGCCGACCTTGAGCCGGTGCAGCTGGTCACCGAGCGGGAGCAGGAACGAGATGTCGTTCGCCGCCTGGAGGTTCCTGCTGTACGCCTCCTGCGGCATGCTGCGGTTGCCGCCGAACACGAGCGTGCTCGTACCGCGCGTGCCATCCTCGAACTCGGAAGTGACCCGGACCTGCCCCTCCGGCAGCTCCGCATACGGGATCTGCTCGCTCCAATTCTCCGAGAACGAGAATTTCAGGTCGTTCGTCCATGACGTACCGAAGCGCGAGGTCACGCCGAGCCGCACGAGCTGACTGTTCCGCTCCACCTCGCCGCCGTGCTGCGCCAGATCGAGCGTCCGGATGCGCGTGCTGTCCTGGTCGTTGATGTTCGTGTTCGCACTCAGCGTGACCGTGTGCGACTGACCCTGCCGCTGCACCGCGTTCCAGTCGAGGCGACCCTGAAGTCGAAAGTCGCGGTTCAGCTGAGTGTACGCCCCCGTCTGACCGGCGACCGGGAAGCTGTAGCTGGTTTCCAGGATGTCGAGGAAGCGGCCGATCGAGTCCGGCGCCACCCCCGAGCGCTGCGCCGCGAGCGCGTTCTCCGCGAGCGCGAACAGGTAGTTCGTGTTGCGGCCGAACTGGAACGATCCGTTGTAGAAGAGCCGGTTGCGGAGGATGGGCCCGCCCCATGAGCCGCCGATGTTGTGGCGCGTGAACGGATTCGTCGATGCCGTCGAGCTCATCTGGAGCGCGTCATCGTCGAGGCGGTACGAGAGCGCGCCACCCGAGCGGTTGTTGCCCCGCGCCGTCGTCATGCTGACCTGTCCGCCCGCGAAGCCGCCGCGCGATGCATCGAACGTGCTCGTCGTCACCTGCGTGCGACGCACACCTTCTTCCGGCACGCCCAGCGACCCGTCTTCGAGCACCACACCGTCGAGCGTGATCTGGTTCAGCAGATCGCTCATGCCGGCAACGGAGAAGCCCATCCGTCCACTCAACGAGTCCGCCGACGTGCCGATCACCCCCGCCGCGAGCAGCGCCAGCGTGTTCGGATCCAGATCCGGCAGTGGCAGCCGATTCACCATCTCCTGCGTCAGGGCCGTCGACTGCTCGCCCGCGCCCGTCTGGCTGGGTGGCGGCCGCTGTGCAGCCACATTGATCGCATCCAGCGCGATGGCCTGCGACTGCATGACGAAGTTCGTCAGCAGCAGCTCCTCCTCCGCGTTGCGCACGACCGCCTGGACGATGTCCGCCAGACCGATGTACGTGATCCGCACCAGGTATCGGCCGCCGCCGTCCGGGAACTGGATCATGTACCGGCCGTTCTGGTCCGTGAGCACCGATCGGCTGATCTCCGTCTCCGCCGAGACGATCTCGACGCGCGCACCGATGATCGGCCGCCCGTCCGCACCGGTGACACGGCCCGTCAGAATGTCCGTCTGGGCCGCGACGGGCGCTGAAGCCACCAGCAGCAGGACCGGCAGGAGGAACGCTCGGAGAGGCATGGTCGATGCTCGAATCGGGTGGTTCCGGCGCGATCGGAGGCCGCTGATGGTAGACGCCTGGTGCCGCCGAAATGTTGGGTGGGGAGGTGGCGGACGCGGCACCAGATTTCTGAAATGGCGCGTCGGACCATCTTGTCCGCCCCGCGCGGGCACGGTGCGGACCGGTGCGTCGGAGGACTCCGCCGTCGCGGCCCGACGTGGTGGCCGGGTTCATTGCGGCCGGCCGCACTCGGAGCAGCGATCTGCCCGGATGGGCCATTTCAGAAATCTGGTGCCGCGTCCGCCTGGTCGGTTACCGTCAGGCGGGCACCGGAACCCGTCCGGGCCGCGACGTATTCCACCGGCATGAGGACACGGATGGATCGGTCATCGGCGGCGGAGCCTGACCGGCCGGACGCGGCGGCGCCGACCCGTGCGAGCCAGGCCGCCGAGCCACCGCTCCCGAAACCCGGGTTCGCAGAGGACGCGCTGCCGTGGCTGGACGCGGTGTATCGCTTCGCGCTGCGGCTGACGGCGGGGAACCGGAGCGAGGCGGACGACATCGTGCAGGACACTTTCCTGAGGGCCTATCGCCACTGGAGCACGTTCGAGCCGGGGACGAGCGCGCGTGCGTGGCTGTTCACGATCGCCCGCAACGTGTTCCTACGCTCGAAGGAGCGGCAGTCGCGCGTGCCCGAGACGCTCGCGAGCGAGCTCAGCCACGACGTGACGGGCAGTGCTTCCGAGTCCGTGCTCGGCGATGTCTCGAGGAGCAACCCGGAGCACCGCTTCTTCGATTCGTTCATCGACCGCGAGGTCATCCGCGCCGTGGAGCAGCTGCCCGACGATTTCCGCGAGGTCGTGGTGCTGAGCGACATCGAAGGACTGAACTACGCCGAGATCGCCGCGGTCGTGGGGGTCCCGCTCGGAACGGTGAAGAGCCGTCTCTACCGCGGCCGGCGCCTGCTCCAGCGTGTGCTGTACGACTATGCCGTGGAGATGGGCTACGTTCGCAGGAGCACGCAATGAGCCGACACGAGATCAGCTGCAGTGATGCGCTGGACCAGCTCTGGGCGCTGCTCGATCAGGAGATCGGCGACGATGACGCGGATCTCGTGCGCGAGCATATCGAGCGTTGCAGCCACTGCTACCCGCAGTACGATTTCGACCGCGCCTACCGCGAGCTGCTCGCGCTGCAGTGCCGCGAGCAGGCGCCGCCGGAGCTGCGGCGGCGGATCTTCATGCGCCTGCTGGAGGAGGGAGCCTGAAGCAGATCTGCCCTCGGTAGCCCCACGGCACACGAACGGCGGACGCGGGAGCGACCCCGGCCCGCCGTTCGGTGTCTGGCGTGCAACCCAGGTATTGCGGCGCCTCGGAGCCTCGCTCGTCAGTTCGTCGTCACCTTCGCATCGACCTTCCCGCCGTTCTTCACGTGTACGTCCAGCCACGTGACCCAGCGGGCCCACAGGTCGAGGATCGTCTCCTCGGTTGCGGGTCCGTGATCCTCGTACGGATACATGTACAGCGCAGCCGTCTTGCCGAGCCCGTTCAGCACGTGGAACAGGCGGCGCGCGTGATCGGGTGCAGTACCGACGTTCTGATCATCCATCCCGTGGTACATGAGCAGTGCGCCAGTCAGGTTGTTCGCGTAGAGGAACGGCGACATTGCCAGATACGTCTCACGTCCCGTGTACAGGTCGCGCCGCTCCGTCTGGAATCCGAGTGGCGTGAGCGTGCGGTTGTAGTTGCCGTCGCCGGCAATGCCCGCCTTGAAGAACGGCGTGTGCACCATTGCATTCACCGTGGAAAAGGCGCCGTAGCTGTGCCCGCCGACCGCGAGCCGCTGGCGGTCGATGATGCCTTCACGGTCGAGCGCGTCGATGACGGCGGCGAGGTTGTTCCGGAGATCGTGCTCGTAGTTGTCGTTCATGCGGCCCGATTCACCTATGATCGGTGCGTCCGGCTGGACGACAGCGTAGCCGTCGAGCGTGAGGAAGTCCATCGAGCGCACGCCGACGTTCGGGAAGCTGTTCTTGTTGTATCGCTGCAGCGTCCGGTCGTAACTCTCCTGGTCGGTGTACTCGCGCGGATAGAACCAGAACATCGCGGGCAGTCGCGTGCCCTGCCGGTAGCCGGCCGGCAGAGTGACATCGACCTTGAACGTGAAGCCGTCGGCACGCGTCACCGTGACCCGGCGGCGCTGCGCGGCGGTGATCTCGGGATTGTAGTCGCGGTTGTTCGTGAGCCTGCGCAGCTCGCCGTTCGCCTCGCGCAGGTACGAGTCCGGTACCTGGGTCGGTGATTCGCGGGAGATGATCAGCCGCGGCGCATCCGGATCGAGGACTTCGAGGATGCGTTCGGACACGGTGGCGTTCTCACCCTCGTACACGCGCGTCTTCGTGCCGGTCGCCAGCTCGAGCCGGTCGACGAACGGCCGCGGCGCCTGCTCCTGCGGATCCTCGAAGTACTGGGTGCCGCTCAGGTAGACGCTGCTGCCATCCTCCGACATCCGGATCACCTCGCCCAGCGGCGTCGAGGCCGTGAGCAGCGAGCCCGGATCGCGCGTGGCGTCCTCGCTGCGGCCACGCGTGATCGTGTGCTTCTTCGAGGGGTCACTCAGG
This sequence comes from Longimicrobiales bacterium, assembly GCA_036374995.1. GTDB lineage: Bacteria > Gemmatimonadota > Gemmatimonadetes > Longimicrobiales > RSA9 > SH-MAG3. Next base: position 19,540 of record DASUSS010000137.1, read on the forward strand.
TAGACGGCGTACTGATGCTGACTGTTACCCGTGCCGTCGGTGATGAAGAGCACGGTCGCGTCGGCCGAATACCGCACGCTCGACATGCGTGTATCGCTCTCATATACGACGCTCCGGCTGGACTCGTCGAATGGCGGAGCCCAGAGCATCAGGCGGTCCTTGCGCCGCGCCGGCCGTTCACCCTGCGCGCGGTCGGTCCGGGACGCGTCCGCCTGCGCGCTGTCGCCTCGCGCCGAATCCGGCGCCGGCTCCTGCTGCAGGTAGCTGAGTCCCGCACCGTCCGGCCGCCACGTGATGCTGCGCATGTCGCCCGCATCCTCGTCATCATCGTCATCATCGCCGGGACGGCCGGAACGGGTGCCATCGTTGAGCGGGCGCTCCACGAGCACCGCGATGACTCGCCCGTCCGCCGACCACAGCTCCTCCTTCGTCGCGAAGCTGTTGACCGGTACGACGTAGCTGAACGGCTTCTGTACGGTGGTGACGCGGAAGAACTCGCCGCGGGGACCCATGTCGACGGTCCGGATCATGGCGGGTGCGCCGATCCGGCGGACACTCCGTGATGCGACGTCGATGAGAGCCAGCTGACCCGTCGCGTAGTACTCCAGCTGCGCCATCTCGTGCGGCCACTCCAGCAGACTGGCATAGGTGCGGAGCCGGTTCTCGGCATCGATCGTGTGCCGTACCTTCGGCCCGACCGGTACGGCGGGCACCTGCGGCGGCGGGCCGCGGTTCTCCGGAACGAGCACCGTCGCAATGGTGCGCCCGTCGGACGTCCAGTCGATGCGCGTGTTCAGTGTAGCCAGTACGGGCGTGCGTGTAAGCTGGCGCGACGAGCCCGACGGCAGCTCCGCGACATGGATGTGCGTGGCATCATCCGTGTTCGCGAAGTAGGCGATGCGCCGCCCGTCCGGCGACCAGCTGGGATTGCTGACGGTCGCGCCGCGTGGGACCTGGATCCGTATCGCACGACCACTCTCCACGTCGATGACCTCGAGCCCGGCGGCAGCGCGCGTCGTGAAGCTGCGCACGCGATTCGCCAGCGGATCGACCTGCAGCCCGCCGAGCCAGAGATGCGGCTTCGCGAACGCGGCCATCGACGGCATGCCGTCGCTCCGCGTGCTCAGGAAGTACTGCTGGCCGGGGGCGGCATTGGAGAGCGTCGTGTTCTCGTGCCTGGGTGCGAGCACGGCGCGCGCGATGTGCTCGGGCGGCCGGGCCCACGTCTCCGTCGTGAGCAGTGCATCCTGCGCGGATGCGCCGGCAGGCAGGAGCGTCAGCCAGCATGCGAACAGCGCTGCCCGACGCGACGCACGGATCGGTTGTGCGAGCGACATTACAGCCTCCGACATGTGGGGGTCTGGTGCGGGTCACCAAGATGGGCCGACCCGCAGCACCACGCAACCGAAGGCCGGGCATGCGCAATCCGCGGTCGCGTCCGCGACCCCGTCCGCAGGGGTCTCTCACAGGCGAGCGGTACGGCCCGGCGGCGGGACCGTCGCGCGATCGCTCTTTCGCGGCGGCGGCTACCGCTCCGTGCTCGCGGTCGATGCACTCCAGCGGATGGGCGATGGGCGGGTGAAGTCGATGGACGGCGGATTTCGCGGCCGGACGGGCGCGAGGCTACGCGTGTCCGGTGGTACTGACGGAAGCGGCAACGATGGATGCGAATCGGGAGCGGGGACCGGCGCGTCGCCGATGCCCCGCTCCCGATCGTGTCTGCCCTGCCGGTCAGATCCCCGTCGTGATGCGGAACGCCGCACGACGGTTCTGCGACCATGCGGATTCGTTCGAGCCCTGCATGACCGGACGGTCCTCACCGTAGCTGAACGTCTCGAAGCGTGAGCCATCGACGCCGAAGTCCATCAGGTACTGGCGGACGGCGTTCGCGCGGCGCATGCCCAGTGCGAGGTTGTACTCGACCGAGCCGCGCTCATCGGCATGACCCTCGATGCGGATGCGGATCCCCGGGTTCGCGCGCAGTACCGGCACCTTCGCGGCGAGCAGCTCCTGCGCGTCCGTACGGATCGTCGCCTCGTCGTAATCGAAATGCACGACCTGCTCCAGAATGGCGATCATACGACGACGCTCCGCCTCGCGGGCGGCCGCATCATCGTTGACCGGCGCCGGCGCGGGGCGCGTGGCCGGCGGCGTCTGCACCGGCGGCGGCGTCTGCGGTTCCGGCTGTGCCGGTGCCTGGCGCTTGCCGCATGCCGTCGTCGCGGCCGCGACCAGCAGCGCTGTGATCCATACGTTCCGCTTCATCGCGTTACCCTCGGGTTTTCTGGGAGTCTCCGTTCGGCGCCCGCCCTGTCGCGGCCGGCCGCATGCCTGCGGCTCAACGCCGCGTCCACGGCCGGTCTCGCGGCCGCGCCTGTCGGAAGGCAATCGACGGACCATGCCGGGCCGACTCCGGAACTCCCATCACCGCAAACACTTCCGCGCGCGCCTCTACAAACGATGGCGCCCGCGTCGGCTACAATCTTCGCATCGACCGGTATTTACATCTGACGTTGCAGCCGATCACTCGCGACACCGCGCCGATCGCTCGGAGCTGCGCTGCCCGCGATCATCGGCAGGGGATCGAGCGGGATGGTGCCGGGCTGGTACACGCCGAAGTGCAGGTGCGGCGGCGTGCCGCGCGCGTTGCCCGTGTTGCCGACCCGTCCGATCACATCGCCGGCGGACACGCGCTCCCCCTCCCGGACGTGCAGCGCGTCGAGGTGCGCGTAGTAGTACCGGAGGCCACGTGCCGCGTCGTGTTGCCAGATCACGACTCCGCCCGTCGGCGTGTGACGCGCCTGCTCGATCCAGCCGTCCGCGACCGCCACGACCGCGGTTCCGCGCGGCGCGAAGATGTCGACGCCCTCGTGCTCGCGCGCGCCGCCATCTCGGGGGTCGCCGAACACACCACCAATGTCCGACAGCCCGCCACCTGCGACCGGAAACTGCAGCTGCGCGTCTCCCTCCACCGACACGTCGTACTCGCCGCCGCTCCCGATCCGCGGCTGGAGCCGGAGCACGAACTCGCCCGATGCGCGCGCGACGAACGTGAGCGCATGATCCGAGCGGCGGGCCGGCCGCGCTGGACGCAGGACATCGCCGCCGAGATGCTGAAACACATCCATGAACAGTGGCGACCCGCCATCCACCGGCCTCACCTGCACCCGCAGTGTCTGGCCCCGCACCAGATGGAAACGCCACGCTTCCGCGTGCGCGTCACGGTCCGGGAACCGGACGCGCTCCCGCAGCGACGGCCCGGCGCGGCGGCCCGTCCGCAGCGCCCGCCGGCTCGCCTCCTCCCACGCGCGCAGTGCGCCCGGATCGGCACGATAGCGCGCCGCGTACACATCGCGCGGCGACCGATCCTCGGGAAGCATCCGCGCCGCTTCGCCCGTCGCACACGCCGCCAGCACCAGGACGGCGCCTCCGGTGACATAGATGCTCTGCAACTTCATCGGAATTCTGCGATTGGATGGTGATTCATTCCGCTGCGGAACCACCGCGCGGCGACAACGAGGGGGAGGCGGGTAGGCACGGGCAACGCCCGCGCATCATAACTACATGCGGTCCAAAGAGTTGGCAAGTAGTATCCGCGCCCGCTCGAGGCCGCACCTCTCGCGCGGGCGTGCCCGACTGCATACAATCGCCTTGCGGCTGGCGCGCAATCACGGCCGACACTCCGCAACACCCCACGCGATTCACCAGGAGGCTGCGTCATGAGGAGCACCGCGCCCGCAGCGGGTCGCATACGGATGCTGATATGTCTGGGCCTGCTGCTTGTTCCAGGGCTGCTGTACGCACAGGCCGAAGCGGACCCGTTCGCCGCGCTCGAGTGGCGCAATGTGGGGCCGGATCGTGGCGGCCGCTCGATCGCCGTCGGTGCCAGTGACGCGCGGCCGCTCGAATACTACTTCGGCGCGACCGGCGGCGGTCTCTGGAAGACGACGGACGGCGGCACCACGTGGAATCCGGTGACGGATGGGCAGATCAACTCCGCGTCCGTCGGCTCGATCGGCGTGTGCGCTGCCAATCCCGACATCGTGTATGTCGGTACGGGCGAGACGCAGCTGCGTGGCAACATCCAGGCGGGCGACGGTCTGTACCGGACCACGGATGGCGGCGAGACCTGGCAGCACATCGGGCTGCGCACGTCGCGCAACTTCTCGCGCGTCCGTGTGCATCCGACGGACTGCAACATCGTGTTCGCCGGCGCGTTCGGCGAGTACGGCGCGGAGAACGAGGAGCGCGGCGTGTACCGCAGCACGGACGGCGGCAGCACGTGGACGCGTGTGCTGCACCGGGATGCGAAGTCTGGCGCGGTCGACATCTCGATCGACGAGACGAACCCGGACATCGTCTATGCCGCGCTGTGGGACGCGTACCGCAAGCCGTGGGCGATGTCGAGTGGCGGCGCCGGCAGCGGACTGTTCAAGAGCACGGATGGCGGCACGACGTGGACCGAGCTCACGCGCAATCCCGGATTGCCGCAGAACCAGCCGATCGGAAAGATCGGTGTCTCGGTCTCGCGTGCGAATCCGAATCGCGTCTACGCGATCATCGAGGCCGATAGCGGCGGCGTGTTCCGGTCCGATGACGGCGGTGCGACGTGGCAGCTGATGAACACGGAGCGGAAGCTGCGCCAGCGTGCCTTCTACTACACGCGCATCTACGCGGACCCGCAGGATGCCGACCGCGTGTACGTCGTGAACGTGCAGTTCTGGCGGTCGGATGATGGCGGCAAGACGTTCGACACGCAGATCCGGCCGCCGCACGGAGACAACCACGACCTGTGGATCTCGCCGCGCGACAATCAGCGGATGATCAATGCGAACGATGGCGGCGGGAACGTGAGCGTGAACGGCGGCCGCACGTGGACCGAGCAGGATTATCCGACCGCGCAGATCTATCGCATTGGCATCACCGCGCACGAGCCGTATCACGTCTGCGGCGGCCAGCAGGACAACAGTACCGTGTGCGTGCCGTCGAAGGCATGGGGACACCTCTCGGCCACCGACGACTTCTTCTACGCGCCGGGCGGCTGCGAGAGTGGCTACGTCAGCAACGATCCTGCGCAGGTCGACATCTTCTACGCCGGCTGCTACGGCGGCGCGCTGGACCGCTTCGACTACGCGAGCGGCCAGCGGCGCTCGGTCAACGTCTGGCCGGACAATCCGATGGGGTGGTCCGCGAAGGACCTGAAGGAGCGCGTACAGTGGACGTTCCCGATCGTGTTCTCGCGCACCGGCCCGCACACGCTCTACACGACGTCGCAGCATGTGTGGTCCAGCACGAACGAGGGGCAGAGCTGGACGCGCATCAGCCCGGACCTCACGCGTGCGGAACCGACGACGATGGAGGCATCGGGGGGACCGATCACGCTCGACCAGACGGGTGTCGAGACGTACCCGACGATCTTCGCGCTCGCGCCGTCGCCGCACGAGGCGGGCGTCATCTGGGCCGGCACCGATGATGGCGTGGTGCAGGTCACGCGCGACGGCGGCGCGAGCTGGCAGAACGTGACGCCGCCGGAGCTGCCGGAGTTCACGAAGATCTTCACGGTCGAGGTGTCGCCGCACTCGCCGTCGCGCGCGTACGTCGCGGGCCACCGAATGCTCCTCGGCGACTACAAGCCGTACGCGTTCCGGACGGATGACTATGGCCGGACGTGGACGCGCATAACGGACGGTATCCCCGAGGGCGATTTCGCGCTCACGATCCGCGAGGACGTCGTACAGCCGGGGCTGCTGTATCTGGGTACCGAGAAGCGGGTCTGGGTCTCGTTCGACAACGGCGCCAGCTGGCGCTCGCTCCAGCGCAACATGCCGATCGTACAGATCGCCGACATCGCGTCGACACGCGAGGACATCGCGATCGCGACGCACGGCCGCTCGTTCTGGATCATGTACGACGTCGCGCCGCTCCGTCAGATGGCGCGCACGAACGGGCAGGTAGCGGGCGTCACGCTCTTCGAGCCGCCGGTCGCGGAACGGAGCGTCGATGACGGCGCGAGCATTTACTATTTCCTGCCGGACTCCGCGCAGCACGTGAAGATCGAGGTGCTCGACCAGCAGGGGAACCTGATCCGCGAGTTCGAGGCATCCGCAGCCGACACCGCGCAGGGCGGGAGCGGGCCGGGCGGACCGGGTGGAGGCCGCTTCGGGGGCGGCCCGCCGCGCGTGTCGCGCGGGCCGGGGCTCAACCGCTTCAGCTGGGACCTGCGCTATCCCGGCTTCGCCACGTTCCCCGGCATGATCATGTGGGCGGCCGGCAACCGCGGGCCGGTGGCGCTGCCGGGCAGTTACACGGTGCGACTCACGGCGGACGGCACCGCGCGGACGGCGCCGCTCCGTGTCGGCATCGATCCGCGCCTCGAGGGCAAGGTCACGCCGGACGATCTGCGGGCGCGCTTCGAGCTCGCACAGCGCATCGTGTCACGCGTCAATGACGCCAACAACGCCGTCATCATGGTCCGCGACGTCCGCTCCCAGGTCGACGATCGCCTCGACGATACCGATGACGCGCGGATCGAGGCGCTCGGCGCACGCGTCAAGACCCGCATGGCCGACGTCGAGGGACGCATTTACCAGGTGCGGAACCAGAGCAATCAGGATCCGCTCAACTACCCGATCATGCTGAACAACAAGCTCGCTGCACTGCTCGGTGTGGTCGAGCGGGGCGAGTTCCGGCCGACGGACCAGACCTACGAGGTCTTCGACATGCTGTCGGCGCGGCTCGGTACCGAGCTGGACGCACTCGACGCCATCATCGCGACCGACCTTGCCGAGCTGAACCGGCTGCTGCAACAGAACGGCCTGCCCGTCATCCGTGTCGAGCGGCGCGAGAATGTGACGACGTAGATCGAGCGCGGAGCGGTGGAGCGCCGGCATGCATGGGCTCCACCGCTTCGCTCCTCGATACTCCACCGCGCTACCGCAGCGTGAGCCCGAACGTCAGTGCCGGACTGTGCTGCACCGGCCCCTCCAGCAGATCGAAGATGTAATCCTGCGCAGACAGGAAGATGCCGGCGCGCGGCGTGAACTGGTGCCGCAGCGTGAGCGACGGCACTGCCGTCTCGTACGCGGCCCAGCCGAACGATCCCGCGGCTCCGGGCGGCGGATCGCGAGGCTTCGTCTGGCGCCACCCGACGCCGATGTCGGCGCCGACCGCGACGCTCGTGCTCCCGGGGATCAGCGCGAAGTCGGCGCCTCCGGTGAGCAGAACCCAGCGGTTGTCGTGGATCGGGTCCGTGGGAAGCGGCCGCGTCGCGACATCATCGACGTGTGCGTACCCGAGATTCAGATGCAGGTCCAGCCGCTGGCCCTTCCGGTATCCGGCACGGAACCCGAGCAGCCAGCCGACGTTGCTGTCATCCGCCTCGAGATCGTACGCGTCCATGAACGCGCCGACGTATGGTGAGAAGCTGAACGGGTTGTTGCGGTGCCGGCGCTGTGCATCCGCGTCCGCGGACAGGCACAGCAGCGCAGCAATGGCGAGACATGTGATCCGTTTCATGTTCCGAGTGTACCTCCCTCCATGGCAAGGCTCGCCGCCCGTACAGGCGGGCCCGGTTGGAAGTTCCGGCTGCGGGGCCGGACCTCCCGGAGCGCGTGACGACCGTCGTGCGCTGCGTGACCGGATTGCGGCCGGCCCCGCCACGCGGCATGTTCAATTGGACGCGCGCAACGGCGCGAGCGTTGTCTCCCAACCGGATCGGTGATTGGCGTGGATCATGCACTCTGGGACGAAGAAGTCTCCCAACGGAAGTCGCGCATGTACGAAGCACTGGTTCGCCTCTACTCGGCTCGTTTCGGCCGATCCCCGCGTTCGATCCTCGAGATCGCAGGCGATGGGTCGAACCGCAGCTACTACCGGCTGATCGGCGACGACCTGCGCACAGCCGTCGGTGCCGTGGGCCCCGACCCCGAGGAGAACCGCGCCTTCATTTCGTTCACGAACTCGTTCCGCAGTGCAGGCCTGCCCGTTCCGGAGCTGTACGGCGAGGACGAGGCGGTGGGCGTCTGGATCGAGGAGGACCTGGGCGACACGACGCTTTTCAACGCGCTCGTGGAGGCGCGCAAGCGCGAGCCCGGCGCGGCGTTCCCCGAGGCCATGCTGCCCGTCTACCGGCGAGTGGTCGAGGTACTGCCCCGCTTCCAGGTCGAGGGCGGCCGCGTCATCGATTACTCCGTCGCGTACCCGCGCGATGCGTTCGATCGCCAGTCGATCCTCTGGGACCTGAACTACTTCAAGTATCATTTCCTGAAGCTCGCGCACGTGCCATTCAACGAGCAGCGGCTCGAGAACGACTTCGACGCGCTCGCCGATTTCCTGCTGCAGGCCGACACACGCCATTTCCTGTACCGCGACTTCCAGTCGCGCAACATCATGCTCGTCGATGACGAGCCCTATTTCATCGATTACCAGGGCGGCCGGCGGGGCGCGCCCCAGTATGACATCGCATCACTGCTGTACGACGCGAAGGCCGCCGTGCCGCAGGATGTTCGGGACGAGCTGCTCCGGCACTACCTGGACGCGCTGGGCGAGCACCTCGCGTTCGACCGCGACCAGTTCGTCGAGCTCTATCGCGGTTATGTCCTCGTCCGCATCATGCAGGCGATGGGCGCGTACGGGTACCGCGGCTTCTTCGAGCGGAAATCGCGCTTCCTCCAGAGCGTACCGTACGCAGCGCGGAACATCCGGTCCATTCTAGAGGCCGGCCTGCCGGTCGCGGTACCGGAGCTCGAGGGTGTGTTCCGTCAGATCGTCGATTCGTGGGCTCACCGCGGCGAGGACGCGGAGCCGGCCATCGGTCTGACGGTGCGTGTGGACAGCTTCAGCTTCAAGCGCGGCTATCCGGATGATGATGGCGGCCATGGCGGCGGCTTCGTCTTCGACTGCCGCGCTCTGCCGAACCCCGGCCGTCATCTCGAGTATCGCACGATGTGCGGCCGCGACGCTCGTGTGGTCGAGTACATCGAGCGTTGCTCCGAGACCCACAACTTCTGGAAGCACGTGCGCTCGCTCGTCGACGCCCAGGTCGAGGAATACCTGCGCCGCGGCTTCACGAGTCTGTCGATCGGTTTCGGCTGTACCGGCGGGCAGCACCGTTCGGTCTACTTCGCCGAACGCCTCGCGGCGCACATCCGGCACGAGTTCCCGCAGGTCAACGTGCGGCTCGCGCATCGTGAGGAGAGCGCCTGGCCGCGGGACGTGGAGGCGCTGGAGCCGCCCGAGCAGGTCGAGCGGCCGCTGCGCCGCCACTCCGGACGTGACTCGGTCCAGCGCACATCTCCCGAGGAGCTCATCGAGGGCCGACGCGGCCGCGTCGCCCCGCGACACTGAAAGTCGATCCTTGGACGCGATGATACTGGCCGCGGGCCTCGGCACGCGGCTCGGCGACCTCACCCGCGATACGCCGAAGGCGCTCATCGACGTGGGCGGCGTGCCCATCATCGAACGCGTCGCGCGCAGGCTCATCGACGCGGGTGCCGACCACCTCATCATCAACGTGCATCATCACGCCGACCGCATCATCGAGTTCGTGCAGTCGCGTGACGGATTCGGCGTCGACGTCTCCTTCTCGCGCGAAGAGACGGCACCGCTCGAAACCGGTGGTGGACTCCTGCTCGCACGCTCGCTCTTCCGCCGCGACGGCTCGTTCTTCCTCCACAACGTGGACGTGCTCTGCGATGCCGATCTCTACCGGATGTATACGACGCACGTCCACTCCGGCGTCGTGGCAACGCTCGCGGTCAACCGCAGGCAGACGTCGCGCACGCTGCTCTTCGACGAGCACGGCCTGTGCGGCCGCATGGATACGCGCGGCGGTGGCCACGCCGAAGTCCACACCGATTGCCTCGACCCCGTGCCGTTCGCATTCGCCGGGATCCACGTCATCGCGCCCGCCCTGCTCGACATGATCACGGAGACCGGCGCATTCTCGATCATCGATCTCTACCTCCGCCTTGCCGCGGAGGGACGCCCGATCGCGAAACACGATATCGGCAATGCGAAATGGTTCGAGATCGGCAACCCTGAGCGGCTCGCCGAAGCCCGCCGCGCCTTCAACTGAATTTGCGGACCTGGCTCCATTCTCCGGTTACGGCCGTTGCAGCCATGGTCTTTCCACCGTTTTTTGGTGAGGGCGGCTTCGATATTGGCGGTGGCGGCCGTGGGGACTCCGCTGTAGAACGACAATGGCTGGCGGATCGGGGCGAATCCATGTCGGTTTTGCGTCAAACCGTAAAGTGAATCGTGGTCCGCCAGGTCGCGGGCGGCGCGGGCGGCGCGGCGTGCTCGGCTGCGCTTTCCTCGCGGTTTCTCTCGTCGTTGCACGACCGCTGAACGCACAGCACGCGCTGGTACTGAGCGGCGGCGGTGCGCGCGGGCTCGCGCACGCGGGTGCCATCGTCGCACTGGAGGAGCTCGGCTACCGGCCGTCGCTCGTGGTCGGCACGAGCATGGGCGCGATCATCGGGGCGCTCTACGGCGCCGGCTACACGGCGGAACAGATCCGGACGATCGTGGCGGGAGAGAACTGGCTGGAGCTGATGATAGCCGCGCCGATCCCGGTCGGCGCGGATCGCGAGCTGGTGCGTCCGCTGCTCGGCTTCGGCATCAGCCGGGGCCGCTTCTACGGCAGTTTTCTCTCGGCACCGGGCATTGACCAGCGCCTGATCGAGCTGCTGTTCGACGCGGGTGTCCGTGCGCGCAACGATTTCGACGCGCTGCCGGTGCCCTACCGGGCGGTCACGGCGGACCTCGCGACGGGCAGGGAGCTCGTGCTGGCGTCGGGCGATCTGCCGCGGGCGGTGCGGGCGAGCATGGCCGTTCCTGGTGCATTCGCGCCCGTGCGGTGGGGCGACCGCATCCTGATCGATGGTGGGGTCGCGAACAACCTGCCCGTCTCGGTCGCTCGATCGCTGACGGACCGGCCCGTCATTGCGATCGATGTGCTGCGTCCGCGCGAGGAAGTCGAGGAGCGGAGCGCGCTCGATCTGGCCATGCGGTCGCTGCGTCTGCTGATCGAGAACGCGCGCCCCGCCGCGGAGCCCGACATTCTGGTGCTGCCGCCGATGGCGGCAGGATTCGCCGAGACCTCCTTCCCGGCCGACGCGACGGACGTGCTGGAGCGCGGCTATCGGTCGGTGCTGGAGCAGGTCGCGCCGGTGCCGGAGCAGCCGGCCGTGCGCAGGACCGCCGGTCCTGCGCCCGAGCGCCTCGCAGCGCTGCGCATCGAGGGAGCGGACTCCGCGGCGGCGCGGCTCATCCGCCGCATCATGGGCAGCACAGTCCGGGAGTACGACCCGGCGCGGATCATCGAGGGCGCATCGTCGCTCTACCGAACGGGTCTGTTCCAGTCGGTGTGGCCGCGAGTCGAGTTCCCGCAGGGCACGGCCGATCCTGTGCTCGTCGTCGAGGTGACCCCGATCGCGAGCACGAGCGTGAGCGGCGGTGCGCGCTGGGACAACGACGTCGGCGGAAGTGGCTGGGCCTCACTGCGACAGAGTCTCTCGCTGAACACTCCGGTCGAGCTGCGGCTGGTCGGGTCGGTCGACCAGTTCGGCCACGAGGGCAGTCTGAGCGCGTCGTTCTTCTCCGCTCTCGTGCCGGGCATGGTTTGGAACGGCGGTGCGAACGGCGTCGAGCGGCGCGTCCGCCTGGTCGGCGCGGACACGCTCGGCGACCCGCGCGTGCGGCGCCTGGGCGGCTGGCTGGGCGGCGAGCTGCGGGGGCCGATCCCCAACTGGCTGTTTTCCACGTCCATCCGCGCGGAGCACGTGCGCGTGGACACCGTGTCCCTCGGCTGGGCGGCGGGACCGTTCGCGCGCATTGCGCGTGCACCCGCACCGGATCGCGTGGTGGGCATCGATCCGCTCCTCGAGGCAGAGGTGCGGGGCGGCGACGTGGAGTATCAGCGGGCGCGCGTACGCCTCAGCCAGACCGCGCCGCTCGGCCCGCTCCGGGTCGGCCTGCTCCTCCACGCCGCTGCTGCGAGCAGGGGTGCTCCACCGGACGCGCGGCCGACGGTCGACCACGATCTCGCACCGTGGCTCGACGCGGGCACGCTCCCGCACCGCCTCGCGGGCGGTGCAGGAGTAGACGCCGCGCTGCCGATCCTGCTGAACGGCCACGCCCGCGTCCGGCTCCGCGCCCTGGTGACCGCCGACGAGGTCACGGCTCCACGGACTACCGACGAGTGGCAGCTGGGTGGAGAGATCGGCGCCATCTGGCCGACCGTGCTCGGACCCGTGTCCGTCGGAGCGACCGTCGCTCAGCGCACACAGTGGCGCTTCAACCTGGGGATCGGATCGACGTTCTGATGCGACTCTCCCCGCGCACGCCGACGAAAGTGCACGGGGAGAGAAACAGACTTCAGCGCGAGTCTATTCCTCGACCCATTCCGGGCCGAGCTCTCTTCGAATCAGAAATTCTGTGGAGTGTGTCGCCCGATTTCGGGCTTCCTGAAGGCGGCGGTGGGTCTCGTCATCCCCGATTCGTGAATCGGGTCCTCGTGGCGCGGTCCGGGCTGTCCGGGAGAAGCGGTCTGTCGCTCGGCTGGCTCCGGGTCTCACCCTCAACCGGACATCCGCTTCGTCCCGCTCATTCACGGGCTGTTCTTCGCTGCTCTGCATCTCCTCGCCTCCTCCGTATGGTTGTCCACGGGTCGTCGGCGTGCACCGCGCGTGACCGAATTCCTGCGGTCACTCTTCCATTATACGGACCCGCCGCTCATTCCGTAAGACCCTTGCAGGCACAGCCTAACATTATAAGTATCAAGGACTTGCCGTCAGGCCCCGCGGCGCGCGCCCGGCCGTGTGCCGGCGCGCTCATCCGCCGGCCCATCAGGGACGCTGCACCCCTCCCGCACCGGAACCTCGCACCGCCGGATTCTCGCGATCGCGGTCCGTACCCGCTGCCCCGCGGCCCGCGTCCGGCTCGTTTCTGCCAGGGTGCAGTACCACCCGCGGATCACCGTCCTGCGCGCCCGTTCCCGGACGGTGCAGGGCAGCGGCGTGGCCTTGGTCGAGCACGGCGGGCCCGGGGTGCGGCAGTTCCGAATCCTCGGGCGGCGGTGTCGTCAGTGACCACACGACGGTGCCGGCGAGCGCGAGCGCGATCACGCCGAGCGAGACGGCGACCGGCACGTGGTACACGTCCTCGAGCAGCATCTTGATGCCGACGAACATGAGGATGCCGGCGAGGCCGAAGCGGAGCTTGTGGAACCGCGGCATGACGCCGGCGAGCAGGAAGTACATCGCGCGCAGGCCGAGTATCGCCATCACATTCGCCGTATAGACGATGAACGGGTCGCGCGTCACCGCGAAGATCGCGGGAATCGAATCGACGGCGAACAGGATGTCGCTGATCTCGACGAGCAGCAGGGTGAGGAAGAGCGGCGTCACCAGGATGCGCCCGTCCATGCGCACGAAGAACTTCTGCCCGTGGTACTGTGGCTCGATAGGGAGCAGCCGGCGGGCGAGTCGCACGACGCGGTTCGTCTCGGCATCGAACGGCTTTTCCTCGCGCACGGCCATGCGCGCACCCGTGACGAGCAGCAGCACGCCGAAGACGTACATCACCCAGTCGAACATCTCGATGAGATAGACGCCCATGGCGATGAACACGCCGCGCATGAGCAGGGCGCCGATGATGCCCCAGTACAGGACGCGGTGCTGCAGTCGGGCGGGAACGCCGAAATAGGTGAAGATCGTGATGAAGACGAACAGGTTGTCGACGCTGAGCGACTTCTCGATGAGGTAGCCGGTGAGATACTGGAGAGCGACGGTCCCACCCGCGACGACATAGATGACGATGCCGATCGCGATCGCGAGCGTGACCCAGACGGTGCTCCAGATCGCCGCTTCACGCAGGCGCACCTCGTGGGCGCGCCGGTGGAACACGCCGAGGTCGAGGGCGAGCAGGACGAGCACGAGCGCGTTGAAGCCTACCCAGAACCAGATCGATGTCGCCATGCCCGTCCCGATATGACAGAGACCACCACGGCTTCTCCCGTACGGGGCACCGTGGTGGTCTCGCCTTTGGGTTTTCCGGCCGACCGGGGGCGAAGCCCCGTCCTGACGATCGGCGGACCGTCCTGTCTCGGACGGCAGCTACTCCCCACCTCGTTCGAATGTCGTGCAATGACCGGGCCGGGGGCAAGGGCGGCGTGGCAGATGAGGTGTACCGCCCTATATTCGGCGCATGCGTTGCCTGCGACTGCTCGCTGCTGTCCTGCTCGTCGCGGGCTGCAACCCGCCCGCATCCCGCTCACCCGTCGACGGAGTGGTCATGCTCGTGATCGGCCATCGCGGCGCGTCGGGGTACGCACCGGAGCACACGTTCGCCTCCTACGACCTCGCACTCGAGCAGGGCGCCGACTTCATCGAGCAGGATCTTCAGATGACTAGCGACGGAGTGCTCGTCGTGCTGCACGACGACACGCTCGACCGCACCACGGGCGGCCGGTGCCGCGGTCGTGTCATCGATCACACGCTGCATCAGGTCCGGACCTGCGATGCCGGCTCGTGGTTCAATGCCGCCCATCCCGCACGTGCGCGGGACGACTATGAGGGCGCCGTCATACCGACGCTGGATGAGGTGTTCGCGCGCTATGCAGGGCGAGCGAGCTTCTACATCGAGACGAAGAACCCCGAGGAGGCGCCCGGCATGGAGGAGGCGCTCCTGACTCTGCTCGACCGGCACGCGCTGCGTGATGCCGCAGCCGACGAGTGGCGCGTGCTGATCCAGTCCTTCAGCGAGCGCAGCCTGCGCATGATCCACGCACTGGATGCCTCACTGCCGCTCATCCAGCTGGTGCATGCGCGATTCGAGACTCCGCGCACGATCGAGGGGCGGCTGCACCGCATCGCCGAGTACGCGGTGGGAATCGGGCCATCGTGGCGCGACGTGGATGCCGGCCTGATCCGCGCTGCCCGCCGAGCCTGCCTCGAGGTGCATCCTTACACCGTGAACGACCCGGAGCTGATGGCGACCATGGCGGATCTCGGCGTCACGGGGATGTTCACGGACGTTCCGGACGTGCTGCTGGCGCAGCGACCGGCTGACGAGCCGCGCGGGCGCGCTGC
>DASUSS010000138.1:0-21143 GCA_036374995.1 Longimicrobiales bacterium
GAACGCGTCATCGGGCGGCAGCACGTCGGCGAGCGAGCGCGAGCCGGCCGCGGTCGGAAGATCTGCCGTGTCGTAGTTGTCCTTCACGATGACGGGAATGCCGTGCAGCGGGCCGGTGAGCGCGCCCGTCCGCGCCAGCGCCGCATCCAGCTCCGCGGCGCGCTCCAGTGCGTTCGGATTGATGACGGTGATCGCGTTCAGCGCGGGGCCGCGCTTGTCGTAGGCCGCGATGCGGTCGAGGTACGCCTGCACCAGCTGCACCGCCGTCAGCTCGCGCGCAAGCATCCGCCGGTGCAGCTCCGCGATCGTCGCCTCACTGACGCCGTCCTGCGCGAGCAGCGCGGCCGGCGCCAGTGCCAGGATGAGGACCGAAAGCAGCCACCGCTTCGCGGTTCCGTTCACACTCAGCGCTCCACGGGATAGTCCGTTCTGCTCCAGTCGATGTAGGAGCCGTCGTACAGCCGCACATCGTAGCCGAGGTGCCGGGCGACGGTGTACAGGAAGCTCGCCTGACCACCGGTGCGGCAGTACGCGACGACGGTCGTCCCGGGACCGACGCCGGCCTGCTCGAAGACGCGGCGCAGTGTCGCTTCGTCCTTGAGGCGCGGATTCTCCGCCGACTCGACGAGCGTCTGCCAGAACACGTTGCGGGCACCCGGGATGTGACCCGGTCGGTCGATGCCCTCACCGGGCGTCTCACCGCTGTACTCCGCGGGCGGCCGCGCATCCAGGATGGCGACGTTCGGGTCATCGAGGTGCTCGTGCACCCACGCGGCGTCGACGATCATGTCGCCGCGGACGTCGATGTCCAGCTCGGGAGCGGCGGTATCGCGCGCCGCGCCGGTCGGAGCGGGCAGGGACTGGATCGTCGCCGGTCCGCCGTCGAGGAGCGCCGCGCGGTCACCGAGGCCGAGCCAGTCGAACGCGGCATACGCGCGGCCGGCCGGGATCGGGTCGCCGACGATCACGAAACGCTCACCGCGAACGCCCGCCGCCTCGAGCAAAGCGGCCAGGCTGTCGGCCGGCGGGAACTCGTTCGGTATGCCGTCCCGCTCGACACTGAACGTGGAGAACGGGACGAAAACGGCGTCCGTGCGGTCCGACGGCACGATCGACCGGTCCTGCCCGACGAACACGAGCTGCTGGTCCTGGCCCGGCTGCTCGACGAACAGGTCGAGCATCCCGCGCTCGTCCGCGGCCGCCTGCTCGGTCGCAACCGGCGCGGCGGTTTCATCGGGCGGCGGGGCTTCCTCGCATGCGAGGAGGAGTGCCGCAGCCAGTAGCGTGAGCGGGTACCGCTTCGTCATGATGACCTCCGGGAGTGTGTGGGCGGCGGCCGATTGCGGCAAGATCCGGGCACGCAGCCCTCGGTGCGCGGCCGCTGGTCCACCGGTTGCACGGCGGGGCACCACCTTCGATCCTGTCGTGCCGATCCGGATTTCACCCGCACCGAGCGCTTTCTTGGCCAATCGACTCGCCACCGAGACCAGTCCGTACCTCCTCCAGCACGCGGACAATCCCGTCGACTGGTATCCGTGGGGCGAGGAGGCGTTCGAGCGTGCCCGTGCGGAGGACCGGCCGATCCTGCTGTCGGTCGGGTACTCCGCATGCCACTGGTGCCACGTGATGGAGCACGAATCCTTCGAGGACGACGACACCGCGCGCATCATGAACGAGCGGTACGTCAGCGTAAAGGTGGACCGCGAGGAGCGGCCGGACGTCGACTCCATCTACATGACCGCCGTACAGGCGATGACGGGGCACGGAGGCTGGCCGATGACCGTGTTCATCACGCCCGACGGCAGTCCGTTCTTCGGCGGCACCTACTTCCCGCCCGAGCCGCGGCACGGACTCCCGTCGTTCCGTCAGGTTCTGCTCGCCGTGCACGATGCCTGGAGCAACCGGCGCGACGACGTGCTCCAGAACGCGGCCGGCCTGCGCGACGCACTCCAGCAGAACGCGCTCATGCGCGCGCCCGCGGCCGCACTCGACACCTCCATTCTCGACGATGCGTTCCGCCTCCTCGCCCGCGGCTACGACGCGCGGCACGGCGGATTCGGCGGCGCACCGAAGTTCCCGCAACCCATGACGCTCGAGTTCCTCCTGCGGTATCACGTGCGCACGGGCAACGACCAGCCGCTCAGCATGCTGCTTCACACACTGCGCGCGATGGCACGCGGCGGCATGTACGACCAGATCGCCGGCGGCTTCCACCGCTATAGCGTCGATGCGCACTGGCTCGTGCCGCACTTCGAGAAGATGCTGTACGACAATGCACTCCTCGCCCAGCTCTACGTCCGCGCCTGGCAGACCACCCGCGACACCGAGCTGCGCCGCGTAGCGGAGGAGATCCTCGAGTACGTCCGGCGCGAGATGACCTCGCCCGAGGGCGCATTCCATTCCGCGCAGGATGCCGACAGCGAGGGTGAAGAGGGCCGGTTCTACGTCTGGACGGCCGCCGAGATCGATGCCGTGCTCGGCGAACAGAACGGCGCGCTCTTCCGGCGCTTCCACGGCGTGACGCCGGGCGGAAACTTCGAGGGGCGCAACATCCTGCACGTGCAGCGCGATGTGGAGGCGGCAGCCGCGGAACAGGACATTCCGCCGGAGCGCCTGCGCTCCGCACTGGCCGAGAGTCGCGACCGGCTCTACGCGGCACGCGCGCAGCGCACCTGGCCGGCACGTGATGACAAGGTGCTCACGGCCTGGAACGCGATGATGCTCCAGGCATTCGCGGTCGCCGCACAGGTGCTCGGGAGCGAAGCGCACCGCACGGTGGCCGTGCGCAATGCCGAGTTCATACTGCGCGAGCTCCGGCCCGACGGACGGCTGAAGCGCACGTGGAAGGACGGCACCGCGAGGATCGATGCGTTCCTCGAGGACTACGCGCTCCTCGCGGACGCGCTGCTCTCCCTCTACGAGGCGACGTTCGATCCGCGCTGGGTCCGCGAGGCGCGCTCGCTCGCGGATCGCATGATCGAGCTCTTCCACGATCAGAACGAGCAGGTCTTCTACGACACCGCCGTCGACGCCGAGACGCTCGTCGTCAGACCGCGCAGTGTGGAGGACAACGCGACTCCTTCGGGCAGCTCTGCCGCGACGCTGATGCTGCTCCGGCTCGCCGTCCTCGCCGCCGAGCCGCGCTACGCGCGCATTGCGGCCGGAAACCTCGAGAGCCTCGGCGGGCTGCTGCACCGGGCGCCCCTCGCCTTCGGACACCTCCTCGCCGCGCTCGACTTCCACCTCGCCGAGCCGCAGGAAATCGCCATCGTCGGCGATGCCGGCGCCGCCGATACCCGCGCTCTGCTCGACGTCGTGCGCGAGCGCTACCGGCCCAACACGATCCTCGCACTCCTCGACTCCACCGGTGCGGACGACGCGGCCACCGTGATTCCGCTGCTGGCAGACCGCCCCATGCGCGGCGGCCGGGCCACCGCCTTCGTCTGCCGTCGGTTCGCCTGCCGCGAGCCCGTCACCGACCCGGCGGAGCTCCGCACGCAACTCGAAGCCTAGACCTCACTTGCGCGGTTCACCGGCGGAACCCTCCGCCGGTTCCGGGGTTCGACAGTAGAGCCCTGACGAATCGCTGTATCTGTACACAAAACAACGACTTAGCCAGAGGAGGTGCGATGGGGCGCTCATACCTGACCCGACGCAATGCCGTGCTGCTCGCAACCGGCGCGGGACTCCTCGTGGCCGGCTTCAGCGTGACGCTGTCGACCGACCGCGCGCTGGAGTACACGACCGAGACGGAGGCCCGTGTGTCTCCCGTCGCGAGTACAGTTGCGCCGGTCAGCGCCCCAGAGGCGGTCGCCGCCGGCCTCGGCTCGGAGTGGGATCTGCCGAATCTGGACCACCCGCGGATCGACTACTGGATCGACCGGTTCGAGAACGTGCCGGAGATGCGGAAGAAGTTCCAGGGCTTTCTGGATCGCGGCGGGCCGCTGGCGCCGATGATCCTGGAGCGCCTGGAGGCGCGCGGGATGCCGCAGGATCTGCTGTACCTGGCGATGATCGAGTCGGGCTTCCAGCCGAACGCGACGTCGCACGCGGCGGCGGTCGGGGTGTGGCAGTTCATTCGGGAGACGGGTGAGCGCTACGGCCTGGAAGTGGATCGCGCGGTGGATGAGCGGCGCGACCCGGTGCGGGCGACGGAAGCGGCGCTGGACTATCTCCAGGCGCTGCACGACCGTTTCGGCTCGTGGTATCTGGCCGCGGCCGCGTACAACACGGGCGAGGGTCGCGTGGGGCGGGCGATGCGCGCGGAGTTCGGTCGTGAACGTGCGCGCAGCGAGTCGGAGTATTACCGGATCTGGGATCGGCTGCCGCGCGAGACGCGGGACTACGTGCCGCTGATGATCGCGGCCGCGCGCATCACGAAGGACCCGGAGTCATACGGGTTCCGGCCGCTGCGGCCGGCGCCGATCGCATGGGACGAGATCACGGTCGCGCCGGCGACGCAGCTGGGTGATGTCGCCGCGATGTACGGCACGACGGTATCGGAGCTGAAGCAGCTGAATCCGCACTTCAAGCTGAGCCGGACGCCGAACGACCGGGACTACCCGGTGCGACTGCCGGCCGGCTCGCTCGAACGGTATGCGCAGGCCCGGGCGGACCGGGCGAACGTCGCAGACTGAGCGATGACGGGCCGCGAGCGAGACTCGCGGCCCGTCCTTCATCCACCTGCTAGCTGGCGCGGTTCAGGATCGTGCGCAGGATCTGCTCCGCCCGGCTCTGGCTGTAGTCGATCTCGTTGCGGCTGACCGTCACCTCCGCCGACGTGAGCACATCGTCGGCATCACGCTCGATGTCGACGACGACCTTCCACTCTCCATCCGTGCCCTTCAGCTCGATGCCGTCCTCCTCCGTCTTGCGCTCCGTGAGCCGGATGTCGAGGTCACGGAACGCGCGCTCGGTGGCATCCGCCAGGCGCGTGACGCTGATGTCCACGTTCGTCGTGGCGCCGCGATCGTTGTACATGATCGCGGCGGCCGCAGCGGCACCCGCGGCTCCGACGGTGGCCACGGTCCGGGAGCAGGCGCCGACGAACGGCAGCAGCAGGAGTACGAGGAGAGCGCGGATTCGAATCGGTTGCTTCATGATGTTTCCTCCGCTCGGGGTTGATGCGACCGGCGATATCCGCAAGTCGCAGACCGCAGCGGGAGGATCCGGCGTACGGTGCACGATCTCGTGCGCGGCGCGGGGCCCCGAGGCAGGCCGGTGTCGCACCGTCCCCCGGGCGCACGGCTCAGACGCCGGCAATCCTGCGCTTGTACTCCGCGAGCGCCGCGTCCAGCCGTTCGTGGGCCGTGGTATCGCCGGGCACGTTGTGCGACGGATGGATGTACAGCTTCACGCCGCGCTGCTGGAGCAGCTCCGCGACGTGCGTGACCGTGAGCCAGACGACCGTGACGAACGCCATCGTGGAAACCGGCCCGACGCGATCGACGTGGTCCGGCAGCTCGACGGAGGCGTCGACCGCATCGACGCACGTATCGATCACGACATCACCCAGCTCGAACAGCTTCTTCCCCGACGAGTGCCGCGCCGGCTCGTCGGCGTACGCCGCGGCAGAGCCCGCCACGACGATCTTCATGCCTTTCCGCTTCGCCTCGAGCGCGATGTCGATGTTGACGGGATTCAGTCCGGAATGCGAGAACAGCCACATCGTGTCGCGGGAGTCGAAGTCGTAGCCCTTCATGATCTGGTTGCCGTAGCCCTCGACGCGCTCGAGGAACACGAACTGGTGCACCCCCATCTCGCCCGTAATGCGGGTGAAGAACGTGAGCGGCAGCTCGATCATCGGATGGAAGCCGACGAATCCGCCGATGCGGGGATACATCTCCTCGACGGGGAGCGTGGCGTGGCCGCAGCCGAACGTATGCACCCACCGCTCGGCGGCGATCGAGTCGGCCATGAGTGCGGCGGCGCGGCGGATGCTGTCGAGCTGCGTCGTCTCGATGCGGTCGATTGCGGCGCGTGTGTTCCGGAGCCACTGGAGAGCGAGCATGTCCTGTCGCCTGAGTCAGAGAGCGGCAGCCCGGACGCCGGGCGTGCGGTCGAGTCGCGTACGGACGATCAGATACGTGGCCGCCGCAGCGACGAGTGCGGCCGGCACGATGAGCAGCGAGCCACGCAGGCCGTATCGGTCGCCGAGGATTCCGGTCGCGAGCGGCATCAGCGTTCCGCCGGTGAGCGCCATGACGAGCACGAGGCTGAACGCCGTGCCGGACAGCGTCGGATACCGGTCGCCGACGAGTCCGAGCACGATCGGGAAGACGGGCGCGAAGCCCGCCCCGACGAGCAGCACGCCGGCGCCGGCGGCGCTCATGGATTCGGCGCGTGCGAGCACGATCAGGCCGATGAGCGCGAGGCCCATGAACGGCAGCAGCGCGCGGCGGGTCGACCAGCGGGCGAGGACGGTGCCGAGCAGCAGCCGGGCGATCGTCATGCCGAGCCAGTAGAGCGAGAGCACGTAGAGCGCGCGGTCCGCGGGCAGCGCGAGCACCTCGTTGACGTAGGCGGCGGTCCAGCCGCCCATCGTGATCTCCATCCCGCTCTCGAAGAACAGGATCACGCCGAGCAGGAGAATGACGGGGTCGCGGATGAGGCGCAGCGCGTCACGGATCGGGAAGCCCTGTGCCTGCTTGGCCGCCGGGAACCGGATCGCGAGGTAGTAGATGAGCACACCTGCGACGAGGACCCCCATCGAGGCCACGACGGCGGTGTAGCCGACGGACTCGAGCAGCATGCCGAGCACGAACGGAAGGCCGAACGCGCCGATGCCGAAGAATACGCCGAGCAGGTTGAGCCCGGCACCGCGCTGCTCGGCGCTGAGGTCCGCGACGAGCGCGTTCGTGCCGCCGTTGATGATGCCGCCGCCGAAGCCGATCAGAAGCACCGCGCCGGCCAGCACTGCGGGCGAGGGCGCGAACGCGATGCCCTCCATCCCGATGAACACGAGTGCGACGGCGGCAGTGAGCAGGCCGCGGTAGCCGTAGCGATCGACGATCGGTCCGAACAGCACCGACGCGGCCATGATGCCGAGCGACATCAGGGAGAACAGCGTGCCTGCGTTCGTGCGGGCGAGATCGAAGCGCTCCGTGATCGACGGCAGCACTGCACCGAGCGCGGTCAGGACGAGGCCGAAGAGGAACAGGCCGAGACATGCGGCAGCGAAGACGAGCCGCGGACGGTACTCCGTCATGCATCGATGCCGGACGAAGGGTTCGCCGTCGCGTGGAATCCGAGCGCAGCGGCGCCGTACAGCACGGCATCACCGCCGAGTGCGCTCAGCTCGATCTCGACCTGCGTGATGCTGATCGGCTGTGCCCACTGCCGCGCCTCCGCGCGGATCCGGTCCAGGAGCCGTGCCGCGGGGCCGAACACGCCGCCACCGAGGATGATGCGCTCGGGATTGAACAGGCTGACCAGATTCGCGATCGCCATTCCCCAGTAGCCCACCGCCTCGTCGAGCACGCGTCGCGCAATCGCATCGCCCTCATCCGCTGCAGTGAAGACGTCGTGCGCCGTGATCGACGATGCGTCCCGCTCGCGGAGCGGTCCGCGATGATCCGGCTGCTCGCGGAGCAGACGTTGCGCGACCGCCGCGAGACCGGTGCCGGACGCGTGGTACTCGAAGCAACCGGCCGGCGGATACTCGGGACGGTACGGCCGGTCGAGTGCGAGCCAGCCGATCGCGCCGGCGGCATCGCCCGCCCCGCGCAACACCACGCCCTCGCACAGGATGCCCGCACCGATCCCGGTGCCGACCGCCAGGAAGATCGCGTTGCGACTGCCGCGCGCGCGACCCGCCCACACCTCGCCGAGGATCGCACACGCGCGGTCACTGTCCACGCGCACCTCGACGTGCGCAGGCAGCGCAGCCCGCAGCTCCGCGACGAGAGGGTAATCCTCCCAGCCGGGAATGTTCGGCGCCCAGACGGTACCACCGGCTGCGCGGTAGATCCCCGGGATCGCGACACCGACGCTGTCGACGGCTCCGGCGGCCTTCGACATCAGCTCCCGCACGTGCGTCACGATCAGCGCACCGACGTCCGCGCCGGCGCGGGCACCCAGCGGGACGGCGACCCGATGACGGGGCGTGCCGCTGCGCGAGAAGCACGCGCCGGCCAGCTTGGTGCCGCCGAGGTCGAGGCCGATGACGCTCACGCGCCGCTCCTGAAGACGGGTGGATACGATACGGCCGACACGATAGCGCCGCCATGCGGACCTGGCACCCCTTTTTCCAAAGTGCCCATCCACGCATGAGTGATCCACTGCGCCCGCCGCCGATTCCTGCGGAACGAGCGGCCTGCGCCGACCGGCCGTGGGGCAGACTCATGCGCGGATGGGCACTTTGGAAAAAGGGGTGCCAGGTCCGCATTGACGGGCGGCCGCGGCGGCGGTTATCGATAGGAACGCCGCGCTCACACCGCACGAGGCCGCAGCTCTGCCCATGCATCACGAGACGTTCCCGCCCGGCACGCCGCTGCCCGGCGGGTTCCCGCTCACGCGACTGTCCGTCGTGGCCGGAACCGGTCACGATGATCCCGCGCTGCAGCGCGAAGCCTGGGACGCGCTGATTCGTGCCTACTGGAAGCCGGTCTACAAGTACATCCGCATGAAGTGGCACGCCGATCCGGACGCGGCCGCGGACCTGACGCAGGCATTCTTCGCCGATGCGATCGACGCGGGCTTCCTCCGTCGATTCGATCCGTCACGTGCGCGATTCCGCACCTATCTCCGCGTGTGCCTGCACGGCTTCGTCGCGAATGCACGCAAGGCGGCGGGACGGCAGAAGCGCGGCGGCGGATACCGCATCCTGTCGCTGGATTTCGCGGCCGCGGAAGGCGAGCTGCACCGGGTGCTGGGGACGGAGCACGATCCCGAGCGATACTTCCGCACGGAATCGATCCGCAGCCTGCTCGGGCTCGCCGTATCTGCGCTGCGCGAGGATTGCAGGGACCGTGGCCGCGAGACGCACTTCGCCCTGTTCGAGCGCTACGATCTCGCGGAAACCGGCGTGAGTCCGCGACCGACCTATCAGCAGCTCGCGGACTCGCTCGGCCTCACGGTGACGCAGGTGACGAATCAGCTCGCGACGGTGCGGCGCGAGTTCCGTCGGCTGCTGCTCGAGCAGCTGCGCGCGATCAGTGGCTCGGAGAGCGAGTTCCGTGCGGAGGCGATCGAGCTGCTGGGAGTGGATCCGGACGATGTGGCTCTCTGACGGCACGGTCGCGCATCTGCGCGCGGTCGCCGACATGCCCGACAGCGCGGGCACCCGCTACCGCATTCTGGAACCGGTCGGTCGCGGCGGTATGGGTGTCGTGTATCGAGCCGAGGATGCCGCGCTGGACCGCGAGGTCGCACTCAAGGTGCTGCGCACGCCGGAAGTGCAGCCCGATCTCGCAGCACGCATGCTCGATGAGGCGCGCATCCTCGCCCGGCTCGAGCACCCCGGCATCGTGCCGGTCTACGATGCCGGCACGCTCCCGGACGGACGCGTCTATTGCGCCATGAAGCTCGTGCGCGGCAGGCGTCTCGATGAGATCGTGACGCCGGACACGCCGCTCACCGAGCGGTTGCGCATCTTCCGGCGCGTGTGCGAGCCGGTCGCGTTCGCGCACGCCCACGGTGTCGTGCACCGCGATCTCAAGCCGGCCAACATCATGGTCGGCGAGTTCGGCGAGGTGCTCGTGATGGACTGGGGCGTCGCGAAGCAGCCGGCGCGCGCCGACACGCCGCACGGCTCGCCGGCGCACACTGCAACGGCGGGCACGTTGCACGGCACGCGTCTCGGCACGCCCGGCTGGATGGCGCCGGAGCAGGAGCGCGGCGATGTCGACGCGATGGACGCGCGCACCGATGTCTACGCGCTGGGACGCATCCTCCGCTTTCTGCTCGACATCGGGCGCGCCGCGCCGCGACCGTTGCGCGCGATCTGCGAGCGCGCTCTATCGTCGGACCCCGCGACGCGCTACGACGACGCGGAACAGCTCGGCCGCGACGTCGATCGCTACCTCGCCGGCGCGGCGGTGGATGCCTACCGCGAACGCGTGTGGGAGCGCGCGGCCCGCCTCTACGCCAGGCATCGCACCGCCGTCCTGCTGGTCCTGAGCTACCTGCTCATGCGGATTCTGTTCATCGCGTTCGGCTGACGCAGAGACCGCCCCGCCGGATGTTGTACGGATAGTCAGGGACCCACGTCACAGGAACCGGAACCCGGAGCAGGGAACATGAACAAGGCCGTACTCGGCATGATCATCGGCGGCGTGCTCGGCATCTTCGACGGACTCTCCGCGCTCGTGTCGGCGCCGGAGACACGACCGATGATCACCGGCATCGTCATCGGATCGACGTTCAAGGGGATCATTGCCGGATTGCTGATCGGCTGGTTCGCGCGGAAGGTCGACTCGCTGGCGGCGGGCATCGTGTTCGGACTGGCCGTCGGCCTGCTGCTCGCATTCCTCGTCGCGGCCATGCCGTCCGCCACCGGCGAGCACTACTACTGGGAGATCATGCTGCCCGGCGCATTCGTCGGCATCATCGTGGGCTATGCGACGCAGAGGTACGGCCGCCCGGCAACGGGTCGCGCACACCCGGGACTCTCCTGATCCGTCGGACCGGCGCCGCCGGCCCGGACGTCGGCGGGTGCCGTGCGCCCGGCGGCGTCACTCGGGGATACCGCGCCAGAACGCTGCGGCACGCTGTACGCGCGCGCTCAGCTCGCGCAGATCCTTCTCGATGAACAGGTCCGCGTAGCCGCACGTCGGACAGACCAGCAGCACGTCGCCCGCGATGACGAACGGCTCGAGCAGGTAGTGATCGGGGCCTTCCGGACACGTGTATGGCCGCAGCGCCTCGTACTGCTGCCAGCGCCGCAGCGTGGCGGCGACCCGGCGCGCCGAGGGTCGTCTCGCAGAATCGCTCTTTCCTCTCAAATTGCAGCACACTCCTGCGCAAACAGCTGTTGCAGGTCCGACGCGTAACTCCCGACAGATCAGTCAGCTGCCGGTCGTTCCCGCTCCGAGAATACGATTTGCCCCCGTCCGGCGGAGGCGCCGCCCGGGCTGTGCACCTCCCCGGTCCGGCGGCGGCACGCCGGGTGGTCGACTCCGGTCTGACGGAGCACCGCCCGAGGGCGGCGGGACTCCCGTTCCGGCGGAGGCACCGACCGGGGCGATACGACTCAATCTGTTTCGGGAGTGGCGATGTCGCTACGTACCGGATCGTTCTGTCTGCTTCTCTGCGCGGCGGTGGTGCTGCCGGCGCAGGCACAGCAGCGCCCGGCGGCGGGGCTGCGGCAGGGCACGTGGGTCACCGCGGGAGTGGGTGGCGGCTGGACGCGCGTGAACTGCTCGATCTGCCGGACGGACCGCACGGCGGGGCCGTCCGCGGCCCTGCGCTTCGGGACCACACTGCGCCCCGGCCTGCTCGTGGGCGCGGAGCTGGATGGCTGGACGCGCTCGCGCGAGGATGCGCGCACACTGCTGACCGCCGGCAGCGCGGCCGCGTACATCTATCCCGATCCTGCGCGCGGCCTGTTCCTGAAGGGCGGCGCGGGCCTGGTCCGTTACAGCTTCGACGACGGTGACGGCAGCGCCAACCTGCTCGGACTGATGCTCGGCGTGGGCTACGAGTTCCCGATCACGGACGAGCTGAACATCACGAACTCGGTCGGAGTCATTGCGTCGTCGTTCGGCGCGCTGCGCTCGGATGCGGGAACCGTCGCGGACGACGTCAGCATTTCCCTGTTCCACATCGGCATCGCCCTAACCCATCGGTGAGCCATGAGTATGACACGCATGCGCCGTGCGCTGTCGCTCGCGGCGGTGGTCGCGGTATCCGGGTCGTGCGAGGAGAGCCCGAGCGAGGTCGTGCCGGAGCCGATCGGGAACAGCCGCGCGTACGATGTCTGGCGACCCGGTCCGGGCGAGTGCGCGGCGGCCGTTCACAACGCGTATTCCGCGGTCGGCCCCGATGGCAAGCTGTACCCGACGTGGCATCCTCCGTCGGATCCGGCGACGGGCTGCACGTTCGGCCACGAGCACGGCCGGGACCCGCGCGGCTCTGCACTGTACGCGGTGGTCGGTCCGATCCCGTTCGGCTATGCGAACGAGCAGCAGGACATCCACGATCCCACGACGATGCGGCATGAGGACCACGTGGGCCACAAGGTCGAGTGGGAAAACGGCATGCGCATGAGCTTCGACGGCGGTGCCGGCGAGATCCTCGACGTCACGTGCGATGTGCTGACGAAGCTGCATCAGGGATCGCACTCGAAGGATGCGTTCACGAACAATCTGCACGAGCTCGTCTACGCGATTCGCTGCTCCGACCGAACCGAGATGCGCGTCACGCTGCTGACGGCGATCGGGCGGCCCGGTGAGTTCGTCGCATCGTGCGATCGGGATCGCGTGATCCCGGTCGGGATCGCAACACCGCCGAACTCGCCGGCGGGTGGCGGTCGTCGCGCGATCCCGGACCGGCAGTGTGTCGAGCAGCACATGCTCGTGCCGCCGGGCGAGCGCTCCAATTACGATGCGGCACTGCGCGAGAGCTGGGAGGTGAGCGTGAGCATCCGCCGCTCGGACAACCGCACGATCGCGAGTGCGGACCCCTACTTCCAGGTCCTCCATCCCAGCCGGTTCTACGATCCGGCGATGCCCGACGGCGTCGCGCGGCCGATCGCCGTGTGCTACGAGAGTCTGCCGGACGGCCGCGCCGCGCGCGACGGCCTGTGCGCGCACAGCACGGCCAACGGCACGATCACGGGCGTCACCTACGACGATCCGCGCTCGCGCTTCAATGGTGTGCGCCGCTTCGTCGACATCAACGGCAATCGCGTCGCCAACGCGAACGGGCCGGCGATCTGGTACACGGACCCGTTCGGCCGCAACGGCCGCACGGAGCCGTTCCCCGGCTCGATCCGGCAGTTCATTGCACGGGTCGACAACAGCGCGCGGGTCAGCCATGGTCCCGTGATCGGCCGCGACCGCGACTACGGCGCAGCCGGCGTGCGCGCGCCCAACTGAGGACGGGAGTGCCCATGACCATGCATCGAGTGATGCGGATCCTGATCGCCACGGCGCTGCTGCTGCTCGCGTGCAGCCGGACGAGCGCACAGGTGCCATGGGAGAGCCCGCAGCTGCTCGCGCCGGGGACGCAGCGAGGCGTATCCCTGTTCTACGTCGATTACGGCCTGCGGCCGGATGATGGCACCGGCTTCCTGTTGACGTACCGCGGCGCCGACGCACCGCGCGGACCGGGGTTCCGTCTCTCGGCCACACTGCCGCGCGAGGATGATGTGCGGCTCTCCGGCGGCGTCGATGTCGCCGTGGCCATGTTCCGCCACTCGCCGGCATTCCCGCTCGACGTGATGTGGACCTCCGGCTTCGGTGCCGGCTACGGCGACTACTGGTCCGTCGGTCTGCCCGTCGGGATCTCCGCGAGCCGCGAGATCGCTGGCGAGCACGTGCGACTCCAGCCGTACACGTCCACACGCGTCGTGCTCGAAGGCTTCTTCGGCCCCAACCATCCGGACGAGCCCTTCGGCCTCGCGCTCGCGGCCGATATCGGCGTCGACATCTCGCTGCAAGGCAGCCGCTGGCTGATCGCGAGGACCGCGCTGTCGCTGGGCGATCGTCGCGCGATGGCGATCGGTCTCCAGATCACGCCGGGCGGGCGATCGGAGCGGACGGCGGTGCGGTAGAACTCTCGCCTCGCCGGCAGCGATCGAGCCCCCGTCCGGCGGTGTGCCGGGCGGGGGTCCTGCTTTCCGGTTGCGCTGGCTGCTGGTTGCGCGCGTGCGTGTGTGCAGGCTTCTTGCACGAGGGGTCAGCGGTTCAACGGGAACGGGGTGACGTGGACGGGGACGACATCAGGCGCGCACTGCTGGATGCGGCGGCGGACCGCCCGCTCGTGGGCGGCGAGACGCACGACCTCATCGAGGAAGCCGCCAGCCGCATCGCGGATCTGCTGAATACGATCGACGAGCCGGAGCGCGGGGTGCTGTTCGATGAGGCGCTCGCGCGCGTCGCGACGGCCGGCACGTCGCTGCGGAAGCTGGAGAAGCGGATCCGACAGGCGGCCATCAGCGCTGCGGGCTCGGCGCGCGCGCGGGCAGTGGTCGAGCTCGCGCCGGAGGTCCAGATCGACGATCTGCACGGCACGGTGCGCTTCGGCATCGCCGATGAAGCGGAAGTCGTGATCGACGGCTCGCGCTACACGGTGCCCGTCATCGGCCGCCTGCTCGGCGGCGGGCTCGAGCGGTCGCTGCTGACGAAGACCGCGGAAGAGTTCGTCGCCGAGGCGCGGCCGGCCCTGCACGAGCAGCTGCAGCTCGCGCGCGAGGAGACGCTGGCTGCGGCCGCGCGCATCGATGAAGTCGTGCGCGAGCGCGTGCGCCGCCCGCTCTACGATGCGCGCGCCCTGCGCCGGATGGTGCTGCGCGCGATCCGCGATGCCGAGGACATGACCGGTGCGCTCGAGGAGGTCGAGTACCGGATCGGTCCGCTGGACCGCGAGGCCGAGCAGCGCGAGCGCGTGCGCGCACTCGTCGAGGAGCGCGGCCTCATCGCCTACCGCGACTACTTCCCCACCGCCCGGGCGCTGCGGCGCGAGCTCATCATGTACGCCGGGCCCACGAACAGCGGCAAGACGTGGCGCGCGCTGAACGATCTGGTCGACGGCGAGTCGGGTGCGTACCTGGCACCGCTGCGCCTGCTCGCGCTCGAGGGGCAGGAGGAGATCGAGAAGCGAGGCCGCGAGTCGAGCTTCCTGACGGGCGAGGAGCGCGACATCCGGGAGGGCGCGCAGTTCATCGCGAGCACGATCGAGATGATGGACACGCATCGCGTCGTGGATACGGTCGTGATCGACGAGGTGCAGCTGCTGACGGATCGTGACCGCGGCTGGGCGTGGTGCCAGGCGCTCGTCGGTGCGCCCGCACGGCGCGTGATCATGACCGGCTCGCCCGATGCGATCCCGCTCGTGCGCGCGATGGCCGACTACCTCGACGAGCCGCTCACGGTCCACGAGCTCCAGCGGCACGTGCCGATCGAGGCGCTACCGCACCCCATGACACTCGACGACGTGGAGCCCGGGACGGCGGTCATCGCGTTCACGCGCCGCGACGTGCTCGCACTCAAGGCGGAGCTCGAGGCGAAGCACCGCGTGGCCGTCATCTACGGCAACCTCACGCCGGAAGTGCGGCGCGAGGAGGCGCGGCGGTTCCGGTCGGGCGCGGCACAGGTGCTCGTGAGCACCGATGCCATCGCCATGGGCCTCAACCTGCCGATCCGCACCATCTGCTTCTCGACGCTCCAGAAATGGAACGGCGAGGAGGACGTGCAGCTGGCGCCATGGGAGATCCTCCAGATCGGCGGGCGCGCCGGACGGTTCGGTCACTACGAGCGCGGTCACGTCGGCGCGCTCGACCGGCGGGACGCGCGCCGGATCGCGAACGTCCTCGCGCCCGATTTCGAGCCGCCGCACCGCGACGTCGCCACGACCGTCCGACCGGGCGTCGATCACATTGCCGTGATCGCCGAAGGCATGCACACGAAGCGGCTCGCGAAGGCGCTCGCGGCGTTCCAGCGCGGCATGACGTTCGACTCGGAGCTGCTGTCGCCCGGCGTGAACGATGAGATGATCCAGCTCGCCGACCTGGCGGACCGTTACCCGGCGATACCGCTCGCGG
The DNA here is from genome assembly GCA_036374995.1 of Longimicrobiales bacterium. GTDB lineage: Bacteria > Gemmatimonadota > Gemmatimonadetes > Longimicrobiales > RSA9 > SH-MAG3. Next base: position 15,704 of record DASUSS010000138.1, read on the forward strand.
AGCGGCTGACGCTGGCTTCCGCGCCCGTCGACATGCGCATCGAATGGCTGATCCACGAGTACGGCGTGTGGCTGGGCCTGCGTGCCGTCGACGAGGAGGTGCACCTCGAGCCGCTCGCACCCGTATTCCGGAAGGAGCGCGCGTTCAACGACGAGGAGCTGCGCGCCGCGGAGATGGAGGCGAAGCGGCTCACGCTCTACTCCTGGCTGGCCTGGCGATTCCCCGAGACGTTCCCGGACATGGAGCACTGCACGGCACAGCGTCGCTCGCTCGACGCGTTCATCGAGCGCAGCCTCGCGGCGAAACGCACGCGCCGCCCGGTCGTGCGGCGTGACCGGCAGCGGCGTGAGAGAAGGCGGCGCTGAACGGGCCGACGCGACGCCTACGGGTAGACGTACGGCGCCTGGAGGCCGAGCGGTATGCCGAGCACCCAGTACCCGAGCAGGAAGAGCGTCCACGTGAAGAGGAACGTCACGGAGTAGGGCAGCATCATGGACACGAGCGTGCCGATGCCCGTGCCCTTCACGTACCGCTGGCTGAAGACGACGACGAGCGGGAAGTACGGCATCAGCGGCGTGATGATGTTCGTCGTCGAGTCACCAACGCGATACGCCGCCTGCGTCAGCTCGGGGGAGATGCCGAGCTCCATCAGCATCGGCACGAAGATCGGCGCGAGCAGTGCCCACTTCGCCGATGCCGAGCCGATCAGCAGGTTGACCAGACAGGTCAGGATGATGATGCCGAGAATCGTGACCTGCGCCGGCATCGCGAGCGACTGCAGCAGGCCGGCGCCCTTGAGAGCGAGCAGCGCGCCGATGTTGGAGCGGCCGAACTCGGCGATGAAGAGCGCGGCGAAGAACGCGAGGACGATGTAATAGCCCATCGTGCTCATCGACTTGCTCATGCCCTTGATGATGTCGCGGTGGCTCTTCACCGTCTTCGCGCCGTAGCCGTACGCGATGCCGGGCAGCAGGAAGAGCAGGAAGATGAGCGGCACGATCGCGCGCATCAGCGGCGCCGTCGACGCCGTCAGCTCGCCCTCGGGCGAGCGCATCGGCGAGGTGGGCGCGGCCGAGGCGATGAAGAGCACGACCAGGCCGAGTGCGAACGCGATGCCGCCCCACAGCAGGCCGCGGCGCTCGGCCGGTCCGATCTCCTCCATGTGCGGCATCTCGTCGGGATCGCCATCGATCGGAACGTGCTGCAGTCGCGGCTCGACGACACGGTCCGTCAGGTACCAGCCGATCAGGATGATGAGCAGGCTGGATGCGCCCGTGAAGAACCAGTTGCACAGCGGGTTCACGAGCCGCTCGGGCGCGATCACCTGCGCCGCCTCCTGGGTCAGGCCGGAGAGCAGCGGGTCCAGGCTCGAGGGAATGAAGTTCGCACTGAAGCCGCCCGAGACGCCGGCGAATGCGGCGGCAATGCCGGCCAGCGGGTGCCGTCCCGCGGCGTAGAAGATGATGCCGCCGAGCGGGATCACGAGGACGTATCCGGCGTCGGCGGCCGTGTGGCTCACGATCGCGACGAGAATGAGCATGGGCGTGAGCAGTCTCGGCGATGTGAAGCCGAGCATGCCCTTGAGGCCGGCATTGATGAAGCCGGTATGCTCCGCCACACCGACACCGAGCAGCGCGACGAGCACGACGCCCAGCGGGTGGAAGCTCGTGAACGTCGTCACCATGTTGGAGAGGAACTCCGCGATCTGCGCGCCGTTCAGCAGGTTCAGCACGCGGATCGGTTCTCCCGTGCGCGGGTGGATCTCGGTGAATGCGATCGGCGCGAGCACCGCGGACAGGCCCCACACGATGAACAGCAGGATGAGGAAGAGGGCTGCCGGATCGGGCAGGGTGTTGCCCGCCCGCTCGATCCAGTCCAGCGCACGGTCGATGAACCGTGGCGGCGCGGTCTCGGTCTGCGTCGGCCGGTCGGCGTTCGTCATGTGCTCGCAGGGTTACGGTTAGCGCGACTGGACTCCGCTCCGGGTCCCCGGTCGGGAAGGCGCTCCATATTGCAACGGACGCACGCGAATGGCCAGAGCGTGCACACATGAAGAGGCAATGCAGTGAACGACTACGGCATCCCGCCCGCCGATTACCGCCTGCCCGATGCGCTGCGGCTCGGAACGGTGAGGCTCCAGGTGAGCGATCTCGATCGCTCGCTCGCGTTCTACGAGGGCCTGCTGGGCATGCACCTCATCGAGGGCGACCGCGCCGGCGTGCGGCTCGGCACCGCGTTCGGCGCGGAGCCGCTGATCGAGCTTCGGCCGGGAGCGGAAGCGCGCGCATCGCGGAAGGGACGCCTCGGGCTGTATCACGTCGCGGTGCTGCTGCCGGATCGTGCGGCGCTCGGGCGGCTGCTCGCGCACCTGATGGAGAGCGGCGTGCATCCGGGCGCGGCCGACCACCTCGTGAGTGAGGCGCTCTATCTCCAGGATCCGGATGATCTCGGCATCGAGCTGTACCGCGACCGGCCGCGCAGCGAGTGGGAGTCACGGCATCGACAGCTCGTCATGTCGACGGATCCGCTGGATGGACACGGAGTCGTTGCGGCCGCGGAGGGTGCGGCGTGGTCCGGGATGCCGGCCGGCACGAGCATCGGTCACGTGCACCTGCACGTCGGCGACATCGCCCACGCACGCGCATTCTATCACGAAGCGCTCGGCTTCGATGTCGTGGTATGGAGCTATCCGGGCGCGCTGTTCATGTCCGCAGGCGGATACCACCACCATCTGGGCGTGAACACGTGGGCGGGCGCGCATGCCCTGCCTCCGTCCGACGGCGAGCCGCGGCTGCTCGGCTGGGATCTGGTCCTGCCGTCACCCGCCGATGTCGCAGCCGCCGCGGAGAGCCTCGAGCGGCACGGACATGCGGCGTCGCCGGAGGACATTGGAGGCAGCGTCGTCATCGACCCGTGGGGCACGCCGCTGCGCCTCGTGCCGGAGACGCGCACCGACTGAAGTTTCACGGCACACTGACCACGTCCGCATCGGCAAACTCGGCATACACCGGATTCGACAGGTAGCGCTCGCCGAAATCGCAGATGATCGAGACGATCAGCCGGCCCGCATTCTCCGGCCGTGCCGCCACCTGGAGTGCCGCCCACGTGATCGAGCCGGAGGAAATCCCCGCGAAGATCGCTTCCTCGCGCGCGAGCCGCCGCGTCGTGGCGATTGCGTCCTCGTTCGTGACGCGCACGACCTCATCGTAGATCTTCGTGTCGAGGATCTCCGGGATGAATCCGGCGCCGATGCCCTGTTGCCGGTGCGGCGACGGCTGACCCCCCGACAGGACGGCGCTCTCCGCCGGCTCGACCGCCACGATGCGGATGTCCTTCTTCTTCTCGCGCAGGTAGCGTCCCGCGCCGGTAATCGTCCCGCCCGTGCCGATGCCGGACACGAAGATGTCCACGCGACCGTCCGTGTCGTCCCAGATCTCCGCACCCGTCGTGCGGTAGTGCACGTCCGGGTTCGCCGGATTCGCGAACTGCTGCGGGATCCATGCGCGATCGCCCAGGCCGGCAGCGATCTCCTCCGCGCGCGCCATGGCCGCCTTCATGCCCTTCGCACCTTCCGTCAGCACGACCTGCGCGCCCAGTGCACGCAGCATGTTGCGCCGCTCGATCGTCATCGTGTCCGGCATCGTGAAGATGCAGCGATAGCCGTGAACCGCCGCGGCGAACGCAATGCCGATCCCCGTGTTGCCGCTCGTCGGCTCCACGATCGTCATCCCCGGCTTCAGCACGCCGCGCGCGATCGCGTCCTCCAGCATCGCCACACCGATGCGGTCCTTCACCGACGCGAACGGATTGAAGCCCTCGTGCTTGACGGCGATCTGCGCCGGCAGACCGGCAGCCAGCCGGTTCAGCCGGATCAGCGGTGTGCCGCCCATCGTCTTCGTGATGTCGTCGTAGATCCTGCCGCGCTTCATCCCGCCCTCCCGTCAGAGTTCGTCCGTATCATCGCGTGCCGCGCCCCGCCCGACCAGTGCCGCGCCGATCGCCGTGCTGGCAAAGGAGTTGCCCTGTGGATCCGGGATGTCGTGACACCGGAAGGAGAGTGGACCATGAATCGATATGCCGCGACCGCGGTGCTGGCCCTGACACTCGCGAGTGCCGGTACGCTGGACGCACAGAAGCCCGGTCAGGCGCCGGAGAAGCGGCCGTCCGTCCGCCAGACGGCCCAGCCCCGGGGCAGTCAGGCCCGCCCGGCGCAGGCGCAGCGGCCCGATCGGCAACAGGCGAAGGCCCAGCCACAACAGCGCCAGGACGCCGCGAAAGCCCGGCAGGCTCAGGGTAGCGGGGGCCAGGCGCAGGCGCGTCCGCAGCAGCGCGGTCAGGGTCAGGACCGGGCGCGTCCGCAGCAGCAGCGGGGTCAGGGTCAGGCCGACCGCGCCCGCCCGCAGCCCGGACAGGGTCAGGGCCAGGGGATGCGCGCGAATGCACGTGCGGATGGACGCGCACTCCGGCGCGTGAGCCGGCCGGTGCGGCTGGACCGTCTGCCGGAGCGTTTCCGGCCACTGGTATCGAGCCGCAATCCTGCACAGCGTGCGGCCGCCGTGGCGCTCGCGCGCGGCACGGCGTTCGGCTCGCTGCCCGTGAGCTACGCGCTCGTCGACGACCGCGTCCGCCTGCTCAATCGCGACGAGGATCTGCTGCTCGAGCTCGATGATGACGAGGCGCGGAGACTCGGCTACTGGGACATCCGCCGCCTCGACCCCGACCGCGTCCGCGAGGGCGCACCGGCCTTCTGCCGTTCCGGAGCCGGGCACCCCGTCTGGGGCCGCGAGTGGTGCATCGACAAGGGGTTCGGACTCGGTGCCTCCGACGACTGGCGCTGGGGGCGACACTACCCCGATGACATCTTCTTCCGCACGGACGACCGCGTCTCGCTCGACCGCGGCGGTCTCGCCGATGTGCTCGGCTCCATCATCTTCGGGCGCCTCGCCCTGCACGCGCTCACGCTCGGCCTCGACGACCCGCTCGGCGGCCGCTGGATCGGCGAGCCGACCGGACCGAGCATCCTGCTCGTCGACGCGGGACCGCGGCCCGTCGCCGAGCTCGTCGATCTCGATCGCGACGGGGATGTGGACGTGATGTACGTGACGTCGCGGTGAGGTGGGGCGGGTGAGTCGGGTAACGGGTGCCCGACTCATCGCCCTCATCGGGACCTGCCTCCCCGCCTGGCGCGCTACCCGCGTCCAGCCGACCATCGCACTGCGAGCAGAGTCAGAAGCCGAGCGGCGTCGGCAGGAGTCGGCCAGAGAAGTGTTGACGCGGCATCACCGCCGATTCAACTTGTGAACACCCTGCCCATTGCGTGTAGCCCCCGGCTGCACGCCGGGCGGGGTTCTGCATTTATTCCTGCCTGAGCGGTTCTTCCAAGCAATTCGAGCACTGAAGGTCCGGCATCGTCGTGCGCGGATGCGCTCCGTGTCTGTTT
>DASUSS010000139.1:0-4647 GCA_036374995.1 Longimicrobiales bacterium
TGCGGAGTCATCATCCTCCATCCGGTCCAGGTGCGCTTCCAGTGCGTCGAGGCGTCCCGACCACAGCAGCCGGTACGGCTCCAGCCACGCGTCCAGCTCCATGAGCGGCTCCGGCCGCAGCCGGTAGAGACGCAACTGCCCATCCGCGCGCACATCGACCAGACCCGCCTCGCGCAGCACCCGCAGGTTCTTCGAGACGAGCGGCTGGGAGAGCCCCAGCTCGTCCACCAGCTCGCCCACCGACCACTCGCCGGGGAGGAGGAGGTCGAGGATCCGGCGTCGGTTCGGGTCGGAGAGGACGTCGAAGAGCTCCATCGTCCTACGAGTATAAATTCGAGGACATATAACTGCAACGGAATTTCTAACCACAGAGTCGCAGAGGACGCGGAGGCTTCGCGAAGTCTCAGCGTTCCCTGCGACTCTGCGGTGAAAACTCTGTTCATTCGAACCAGCCGGGCCCTGGGCTTGCGCCAGCCCACCCGACATGCGACAGTTGAACGAGCGTTCATTCAACCGGACGGTCGCAAAGTGCCCCGCACCACCGAACAGCTCGAGCCGGTACGCGTTGCGAGCCGGGAGCTCATTCTGACGACGGCGCTCGAGCTGTTCGCGCGGCACGGCTATGCGGCGACGTCGGTGCGGATGATCGCGCGGGAGGCGGGGATCTCGCTGGGCCTCCTGTACAACTACTACGACGGCAAGGAAGCGCTGCTGCGCGCGGTCTTCGAGCGGACGATGGCGGACGTGCAGGCGTCGTTCGCGGAGTCGGCGGGCGGTGCGACGGCGGCGGAGCGGCTGGAGCGGCTGATCCGGTCGGCGTTCGCGATCGTGGCGGAGCACCTCTCGTTCTGGCGGCTCACGTATCAGATCCGGATGCAGCAGGGGGTGCTCGAGGGTCTGGATGACGAGCTGCGGAAATGGACGGGCGCGGTGCGGCTCCAGCTGGAGGAGCTGCTGCGCGGGCTCGACTCATCATCGCCGGAGGTCGAGGCGCGCGTGCTGTTCGCGGCGATCGACGGTGCGGCGCAGCACTTCGCGATGGATCCGGACGGCTATCCGGTGGATGACGTCGCCGCCACGCTGATCGCGCGCTTCCTGCCGCACAACCCGGGGGGTGGATGATGATGCGAAGCGACCGGGTGGACCGGGATCTGTACCCGTACCAACCGAACTGGGTGGATGTGGGCGCGGGCCGGATGCACTACGTGGACGAGGGTCGCGGTCCCGTGATCGTGATGGTGCACGGCACGCCGACGTGGTCGTTCCTGTACCGACACCTGATCCGTGAGCTGTCGCGCGACCATCGCGTGATCGCGGCCGACCACCTCGGCTTCGGGCTTTCCGACCGACCGCACCCCTGGGGCTACAGGCCCGAGGATCACGCGCGCAACCTGGAGACGCTGATCGAGCGGCTGGGTCTCTCCGACATCACGCTCGTCGTGCACGACTTCGGTGGTCCGATCGGACTCGCATACGCACTTCGTCATCCGGAGAACGTGCGCGCGCTCGTGCTGTTCAACACGTGGCTGTGGTCGCTGCGCGGCTCGCCGGCGGAGCGGATCGGCCGGCTCATGGGCAGCGGCTTCGGCCGCTTCCTCTACACGCGCCTCAACTTCTCGCCGCGCGTGCTCGTGAAGGCGGCGTTCGGCGACAGGTCGAAGCTCACGAGGCGGATCCATCGCCAGTACATCGACGCGTTCCCGACGCCGGCGGATCGGCACGCGCCGTGGGTGCTCGCGCGGGAGCTGATCGGCTCGAGCGACTTCTACGACGGCCTGTGGCAGCGACGCGAGCGGCTCGCGGACAAACCTTCACTCCTGCTCTGGGGGATGAAGGACCCGGCATTCGGGCCGGACGCGCTCGCGCGGTGGCAGGCGGAGCTCCCGCACGCGCGTACGGTCGAGTTCCCGCACGCGGGCCACTTCGTCCTGGAGGAGGCGCCCAGGGAGGCGGTGCCGGAGATCCGGTCGTTTCTGGGCAGTCCGGAAACGAACCGGCCCATCGCGCAGAGCACGACGGGCCGGGAGATCTGATCGGAGAGTAACGTCAGTCGGTCGCGTGGCGCTTCGGCCGCACCACATCGGCGGCCGCCTCGCCTGCCGCCTCGGCCGCGAGCCGGGCGTTGCGGGCCGCGTCGCCGTAGGCGGCCTGCGCGCGCTTCGCCGCATCGCCCGCGGCGACCTGCGCGCGACGGGCGGCGGCACTCGCGGAGGCGCTCACCTCGGCGGCGGCGTCCGATGCCCGCTTGTAGTACTTGTCGCGGAACTCGCGGGCGGAGACGTTGCGCGCGTACACGACCTGCGCGAGACGGAACGCCGCGAGCAGCTTGATGTAGACCCAGCCGATGTCGAACTCGTACCACTTCGCCTTGAACTTCGCGGAGCGCGGATCGGCGTGGTGGTTGTTGTGCAGCTCCTCGCCGACGATCCAGAGGCCGAGCGGGATGATGTTCCGGCTCTCATCCTTCGTGTCGAAGTTGCGGTAGCCGGCGTGATGGCCGACACCGTTGATGACGTTGCCGAAGATCGGGATCCAGACGGCCATGCACGCCCACGCGATGAGGCCCCAGCCGATGCCGAACAGGTACAGGTCGACGAGCAGCATGACCAGCAGGCCGAGCGCCGGACGCGGCGTGTACAGCTTCCGCTCGATCACATCATCGGGGCAGCCGCGGCCGTACTTGTCGATCGTCTCCGGGTTCTTCGCCTCCTCGCGGTAGAAGAACACGCCGCCGCAGACGATCTCGAGGAGCCCCTCGGTGTGGGGCGAATGCGGGTCGCCCTCCTTGTCCGCGTAGGCGTGATGCTTCCGGTGCACCGCGACCCACTCCCTCGTGTTCATGCCGGTCGTCAGCCACAGCCACAGGCGCATGAAGTGCTCGACGGGCTTCGCGAACTTCACGCCTTCGTGGGTTGCCGATCTGTGCAGGTAGAGCGTAACGCAGAGATTGGTGATGTGGCCGACGATCACGATGTAGAGGATGGGAACCCACCAGGGTTCTGCGAGTGCGGCGAATCCCGGCATTCTGCCTCCTGACGATGGACAACAAAAAAGACCAGGGCGATGCTCCGGCACCGACTCCGGTCTTTCGGTCCATCAAAGCTGTAGGAAAACCCGTCGTGGAGCAACCCCCGTGATGCCTCCAATTGCAGATCGGACCGCCCGTTTCCGGCCGGTCCGCGTGCCCGCATCTGCTTGACTATGCAAGCGGCGGACCGTTACTTGGAGCGATGACCGCCCTGCTGCTCACGTACGCGACGGCGCTGCTCCTCGGCTCGCTGCACGCCCTCGAGGCCGACCACATGGCCGCCGTGACCGCGTTCGCGGTGCGGCGTCCGGGCGTCCGCGCCGCGGTCCGGTTCGGAGTACGCTGGTCGGTCGGACACGGCGGCATGATCGTGCTGGCCGGCGCGACGGTCCTCGTGCTGGGGATCCAGCTGCCCGAGGCGGCGAGTCACTGGCTCGAGCGGCTGGTCGGGGTGGTCATGATCGGACTGGGTATCTGGACGTGGCGCGGCGCGCGCGCGCTGCACGCGCACACGCACGCGCACGGGGACGGCACGATCCACACGCACCTGCACTCGCACGCGCTGCGCGAGGCACACGATCACCGCCATGCCGCGACGGCCGTCGGCCTGGTGCATGGCCTGGCGGGCTCCGGCAGCGCGGTGGCTTTGATCCCGCTTGTCGGCTTCGACACGCCGGCGGGCGGGATCGTCTACCTGTTCCTGTTCGCGCTCGGCACGGTCGGCGGCATGGCGCTGTACGGCCTGCTCGCGGGGTTCGTGGTCGGGCGCACGGCGGAGGGCTCGGTCCGTCTCGCGCGGCTGGTCGCGCGCGGGACCGGTGCGTTCACGGCCGCGGTCGGCCTCGTGTGGCTGCTCCGCTGATGCGCCATCTCGTCTCCGTACGACGCCACGTTCCGCTCGACATCGTCGACACGTATCTCGCCGGCTGGTCGGAGCTGCGGCGCGCGGTCGAGAACGCCGGCGGCCGCGCGTGGCTCTACCGCGGCGCGGCGAACGAGGACCGGTTCATCGAGTTCGTCGAGTGGAGCGATGACATCGCCGCGCCGCTGTCGCACGATGCGGTCGCGGCGGCGGCCGCGGAGCTGGATGCGTTCGCCGCACCGGCATCGACGGACGAGTGGGACGAGGCGGGATGATCGGGCGGAGCGAGCGCACCACGCTGCTCGAGCTGCTGCGCGCGCGCTCGCTGCGCCGCGGCGAGTTCGTGCTCTCGAGCGGTGCGACGTCCTCGTACTACATCGATGCGCGGCTCACCACGATGTCCGGATCCGGCCAGCTGCTGATCGGCCGGCTCGGGCTCGCGCTGATCGACGAGCGCGGCTGGTCGCCCGACGCGGTCGGCGGCCTCACGCTCGGTGCGGACCCGGTCGCGTACGCGATCGCGCACGCCGCCGCACTCGCCGGCCGCACGATCGACGCGTTCACCGTGCGCAAGCAGGCGAAGGAGCACGGCACCGGCCGCCTGATCGAGGGCAACCTGCGCGAGGGCAGCCGTGCGCTCGTCGTCGAGGACACGATCACGACCGGCGGCAGTGCACTCCGCGCGATCGATGCCGTCGAGGAAGCGGGCGCGCGCATCGTCGGCGTGCTCGCCGTGGTCGACCGGGGCGAGGGAGGC
>DASUSS010000140.1:0-45352 GCA_036374995.1 Longimicrobiales bacterium
GTGGCTCGCGACGATGCCCGAGCTGCGGCCGGTGCCACCAGGGACAAGGCCGTATGAATGGGACCCACAGACCGGGTTGTCGCGGCGCATCATTCCGGGCCAACCGGACGGGATGTTTACAGCGACCGGCCTCGCGCACGACGAGCGCAGCAAAGTCGCTTACACATCCGACGTAAATCAGCGTGCCACGCGCATGCGCAGCCGCAAGCTCGCCGTGTTGCAGCAAATGCTGGTACCGCCAGCCGTCAATGGTGATGACGCCGGCGACCTGCTCGTGGTCGGGTGGGGCAGTACCAAGGGTGCGATCGAGGAAGCCGTCCAGCGCGCGCGCAGCGCGGGCCACTCCGTCTCATCGCTGCACCTCCGGTTCCTGTCTCCGATGGAGCCCGGTCTCAAGCAGATCTTCCAGCGCTTCAAAAAAGTCATGACCGTCGAGATCAACTACAGCGATGAGCCGGACGATCCGTACATCACGGCGGAGAACCGGCGGCGCGGTCAGCTCGCGTGGCTGCTGCGCGCACACACTCTGGTCGATGTCGACTGCTGGACGCGCGTGCTCGGTGAGCCGATGCGTCCGGGCGCGATCCTGCGCGCGATCCGCGCGCACATGCCGAAGGAGAACGGCGCATGAGCTGCTCGCTGCTGCACGGTCATACCGATGAAGATCACGTCTACACGCTGAGCGAGTACGAGGCGGCGCTGCCGCGCTGGTGTCCGGGCTGCGGCGACCACAGCGTGCTGTCCGCGATGCAGCGCCTGCTCGTCGCCGAGCAGCTCCAGCCGGAGAACACGGTGTTCGTGAGCGGCATCGGCTGCTCGAGCCGGTTCCCGCACTACGTGAAGACGTACGGCTTTCACGGCATCCACGGCCGCGCTCTGCCGGTCGCAACGGGGATCCGGCTGAGCCGGCCGGAGCTCGCGATCTTCGTGGTCATGGGCGATGGTGACTGCACATCGATCGGCGCCGCGCACTGGCTGCATGCCACACGCTACAACCTCGACATGACGGCGCTGCTGCTGGACAACAACATCTACGGGCTGACGAAGAACCAGACGTCGCCCACCACGCCGCAGGGGGTGAAGAGCAACACGCAGCCGCGCGGTTCGTACCTGCCCGCACTGAACCCGATCGAGGCGACGCTCGGCATCACGAACGCGTCGTTCGTCGCGCAGACGGCGGAGTGGCTGCCCGCGCACATGTATGCGACGCTGCGCGCGGCACACCGCCACCGCGGCTTCGCATTCGTGCGGATCCTGCAGCGCTGTCCGGTCTACACGCCGCAGATCTTCCAGCTCGCCGTGCGGCAGCCCGACCTGATCGAGCTGCTCGTGCACGATGACGGCGTGGTCGTGCCGGAGCTGGACCGCACGTACACGAAGCAGCTGCGCCACGACCCGCGCGACCTGGATGCGGCGCGGCGTCTGGCGGAGCCCACCGACACGATCCGGCTCGGCGTCTTCTTCCGCGACGAGTCCCGTCCGCGCTACGACGATCTGCGACGCGTCGCGCCGCAGACGAAGGAGCAGAAGATCCGGCTGCTGAACGAGGAGCTCGACCGCTATGCCGTCTGACGACCGCACGACCATCGCGCTCGAGGCGCTGCGCCGCCCTCGTGAAACGTTCGACGGCGCGCTGGTCGGCGCCATTGACGAGCTCCGCTCGTTCCTCGCCGAACAGCGTGCGCCCGCGCACGAGCGCGTCGCGCAGGAGGCCGCGCGTCTCGGGAGTTTCGCACGCGGCCGTATCGATATCGACCGTTTCACGAAGATCGTGGGCCAGGCGGCCGCGGTCACGCCCGCGGCGCTCGGGCACATCGGTCGCGTTCTGGAGATGCTCCAGGCAGCACGTGCGCAGGGCCCTGGTTTCTACACGGTCCGGGTGGAGCCCGGCACCGATCTGCGCGACACGGTGCGCGACGCGCTCGCCGTGCGCGGCCGCCTCTTCAATGCCGCGCGCCACGTCGAGCTGCTGCGCGCGGGCGCGGAGCTCGGGCCGCTGGACGACGTCCTTCCGTTCAGCCGGTGGCACCGCTCCGAACGGCTGCTCGCGCCACCGCTCGTCGTGGAGGTCGACGCGGCCGACCTGATCGTCGACGGGCTCGGCGAGTACCTCGACGGTGCCGTCCGGATCGTGCTGATCGTGAACGGACGTCCTGCGCCGATCGCGCCGCTCGTGCGGTTGATGACGCCCCACACCTTCGTGATGCAGACGAGCGACGCCGCGGCGGTGTCCGCGCTCGCCGAGCATGCCGGCCCGGGCATCGCCGCCGTCGTGCCGGAAGAGTGCGCGAGCTTCCGTCACGATCCCGGACGCGGCCGGCGGCTCGCACAGCGGCTGAGTGTCGAGCGGATGCCGGACGCCGGCGTGCCGCGCGGCGTGGGTCGTTCTCACGCGCGGCGCCAGGCCGAGGATCTGGAGTGGTTGACCGAGCTCGTCCAGCTCGCCGAGCTCACGCGGCCCGAGCCGCAGGGTGAGTCCGAGGCCGAGGTGGAGCCCGGACCGGCCGATCAGCTGGCCGGCTGGCTGCTGCGCAGCGCGCGGCTCGATTCGACGGGCAGCGAGGCAATGTGAGCGTGACGCTGATCCTCTCGGCGGTCGCCATTCTCGGCGGCATCGGGCTCGCCTTCGGCGTGATCATCGCCGTCGCGCAGCGCCGCCTGCGCGTCTGGGAGGACCCGCGCATCGATGCGGTCAACGAGCTGCTGCCCGGCGCGAACTGCGGCGCCTGTGGCTATGCCGGCTGCCGTGCGTTCGCCGAGGCGACCGTCCAGGGCGTGGTGACGCCCGCGCAGTGCACCGTGATGAGCCCGGACATGCGCGACGATGTCGCGAGCTACCTCGGCGTCGATGCCGGCACGGCGGTCAAGCGGGTCGCGCGGCTGCTGTGCGCAGGCGGCCGGGATGTCGCGCCGTACAAGGCCGAGTACGTCGGCATCAGCAGCTGCGCCGCCGCAGTGGCGGTCGGCGGCGGCGGCAAGGGCTGCGCGTGGGGGTGTGTCGGCCACGGCGACTGCGCCGTTGCGTGCACGTTCGATGCGATCGCGATGAACGAGCAGAACCTGCCGGTCGTCGACATCGACAGGTGCACGGCGTGCAACGACTGCGTCGTCGCATGTCCGCTCGGCCTCTTCACGATCATGCCGGTGGACCATCACCTGATCGTGCAGTGCCGGAGTCTGCTGTCCGGCGATGCGGCCACGCGCGTGTGCTCGGTCGCGTGCAACGCGTGCGCGCGGTGCGTGCAGGACGCGGCCGAGGGCCTGATCGCCATGCGCTCCGGCCTCGCCGTCATCGACTACGAGCGGATCCGGCTCGAGGACCAGCGCGCGATCGAGCGCTGCCCGACAGGCGCGATCACGTGGGTGGATGGTGCACAGTTCCAGGTGCTCACAGCGGGTGGAGTCAACTGATGTTCATGAACAGAACGCAGCCGAAGCCGAAGGTGGCCGCGCCGAAGTACCCCGGCGTGCCGGACGCGGCGGATGGCAGCACGGCCGTGGTGATAGTGGAGACGGCGGCGAGCGACGCGGCGGGGGCATACCCGATCACGCCGTCGACGCAGATGGGCGAGGGCTGGGCACTGGCGGTGGCGGCGGGCGAGCCGAACGTGTTCGGCCGGCGCCTGCTGTTCTTCGAGCCGGAGGGCGAGCACGCGGCGGCAGCCGTGACGGCAGGCATGAGCATGACCGGTCTGCGCGCGACGAACTTCTCGAGCGGCCAGGGCGTCGTCTACATGCACGAGTCGCTGTACCCGGCGGTCGGCAAGCGGCTGACGTACGTGCTGAACGTGGCTGCGCGCGCGCTCACGAAGCACTCGCTCAACGTGCACGCAGGGCACGACGACTACCATGCGGTCGACGACACGGGCTTCTTCCAGCTGTTCGCGAAGGACGTGCAGGAAGCGGCGGACCTGACGCTGATCGCGCACCGCATCGCGGAGCTGTCGCTGAACCCCGGGATCTGCGCGCAGGATGGCTTTCTCACGAGCCACGTGATCGAGACGCTGCTCGTGCCCGAGCGGGATCTGATCCGCGAGTACCTGGGCGATCCTGCTGACCTGATCGACTCGCCGACACCGGCCCAGCGGATGGTCTTCGGCGAGAAGCGTCGCCGCATCCCCGAGATGTTCGACTATGACTACCCGGCGATGCTGGGCGTCGTGCAGAACCAGGAGTCGTACGCGCAGGGCGTAGCCGCACAGCGGCCGTTCTACTTCGACCACATCCCGGCGCTGACGGATCGCGCAATGGCGGAGTATGCAACGCTCACCGGCAGAGAGTACGCCCGCGCGTCCGGCTACCTGATGGAGGATGCGGAGTACGTCCTCGCGGGACAGGGCTCGGTCGTCGCGAACATGGAGGCGGTGGCCGATCACCTGCGCGCCACGCGCGGACTCCGCGTCGGCGTGCTGAACCTCACGATGTTCCGGCCATTCCCCGCCGACATCGTCTCGAGGCTGCTGTCCGGCCGACGCGCCGTGACGGTGCTCGAGCGGACGGACCAGCCGCTCGCGGCCGATGCACCGCTGTTGCGCGAGATCCGCGCGGCGATGGGGCGTGCGGTCGAGAACGGCCGCGCCGCGTGGCGCACGCTGCCGCATCAGGGCCTCGGTCGGGTGCGCGCGGACGATGTGCCCGACTTCTATTCGGGCGGCTTCGGGTTCGGCAGCCGCGACCTCCAGCCGGCCGACATCATCGCGGCCGTCGAGAACATGCTCCCGAGCGGCCGCAACCAGCGGCAGTTCTATCTGGGTATCGACTTCATCCGGCGGGGCACGCGCCTGCCGAAACTCCAGATCTGGCAGGAGCAGCTGATCGAGGCGTACCCGCACGTGGCGGAGCTCGCGCTCGAGCCCGCGCAGGGCACGGACCTGTTGCCCGATGGCGCGATCGCGCTCCGTATCCACTCGGTCGGCGGCTGGGGCGCGATCACGACGGGCAAGAACGTCGCGCTCACCGCATTCGAGCTGGCGGGGCTGCACGTCAAGGCGAACCCGAAGTACGGCTCGGAGAAGAAGGGGCAGCCGACGACGTTCTACGCGACACTCTCCCGCGAGCGCAACCGCCTGAACGGCGAGCTGCGCCACGTCAACGTGGTGCTGTCGCCGGATGGCAATGTGTTCCGCCACTCGAACCCGCTGTCCGGTCTCGCCGAGGGTGGCGTGTTCGTGATGCAGAGCGACCAGAGCGCGGCGGACACGTGGGCGGACCTGCCCGCATGGGCGCGCCGGCAGATCCGGCACAACGGGATCCGCATGTACGTGCTCGACGGATTCCGCATCGCGGCCGAGGAGGCGTCGGATCCGGAGCTGCGCTACCGGATGCAGGGCGCTGCGTTCATGGGCGCGTTCTTCCGCGCATCGCCGCTCGCGGTGCAGGAGTCACTCTCGGAGGAACAGATCTTCGAGGGCATCCGGGCGCAGATGCAGCGGAAGTTCGGCAAGCTGGGCGAGCGCGTGGTGGACGACAACGTGCGCGTGATCCGGCGTGGCTGGGAGGAGCTGGTCGAGATCGACACGGGCATCGAAGTGACGGAGGACGATCAATCGGACTCGCACCTGCCGCACCTGCCCCGGCTCATGGACGTGCAGCAGGACGAGCACGGCGTGGGCAGCGGCGGCCGCTTCTTCGAGCAGGTGTGTGCGCTGAACGCCGTCGGTCAGGACCCGATCGCCGACCCGTTCGCCGCGATCTCCGCGATGCCCGCGGTGTCGAGCACCGTGCGCGACATGACCGGGATCCGATTCGAAGTGCCCGACTTCATCGCCGAAAAGTGCACCGGCTGTGCCCAGTGCTGGACGCAATGCCCGGACTCCGCGATCCCGGGACTCGTCACCTCGGTCGAGGACCTGCTCGACGGCGCCGTGAAATCGGCGGCGGCGCGCGGCCACACGGTCGAGCGGATCCGCTCGATCGCGCGGCCGCTCGCGAAGGAGACGCGGAAGGTGATCGATGCGGTCGACTTTCGCGACTTCGGCGAGGCGGTGAGCACGGCGTACGCGAACGTGGCCGCGAAGCTGGGCTGGGAGCCGGATCGGCGCGCCGAGCTGGACACGCAGTTCGCGGCCGTACACCCGATCCTGGCGCAGTTCCCGGTCGCGAAGACCGCGCCGTTCTACGACATGCCGGAGTCGAAGCAGAAGGGGACGGGCGGCCTGCTGTCCGTGACGATCAATCCGGAAGCATGCAAGGGCTGTAACATCTGCGTGGATGTATGTCCCGAGAATGCACTCGTCACGATCCGGCAGGACGAGCCGGTCGTCGAGAAGCTGCGCGAGAACTGGGCGTTCTGGCAGCAGCTGCCGGACACCGACGACCGCTACATCAACATCCGCAATCTGGACGAAGGCATTGGTGCGCTGCCGTCGCTGCTGCTGAAGAAGAAGAACTATCTGTCGATGGTCGGCGGTGATGGTGCGTGCATGGGCTGTGGCGAGAAGACCGCGGTCCATCTCGTGGTGTCGACGATCGAGGCGCTGATGCAGCCGCGCGTGCGGAAGCTGGTCGAGCGGATCGATGCGCTGCTCGAGAAGCTCGAGCAGCGCGCGGAAGGCATGCTCACGGCGAAGCTGGACATCGAGCAGGCGGCGCTCGCGTCCGCCGACGTGACGCTGCCGGTCGCTGCGGAACAGCGGCCGGAGCTCGTGCGGATCGCGCGCGCGATGCAGGCGCTGAAGGACCTGCGCTGGCGCTACACGGAGGGTCCCGGCGGCCGCGGCCGCGCCGCGCTCGGCATTGCGAACAGCACGGGCTGCTCGTCGGTGTGGGCCAGCACGTATCCGTACAACCCGTACCCGTTCCCCTGGGTGAACCACCTGTTCCAGGACGCACCGTCCGTCGCGATCGGCATCTTCGAGGGTCACATGCGCAAGATGGCCGACAACTTCGCTGCCGTGCGGCGCGCGGAGCTGATCGCCGACGGCGCGTACGACGAGGCGCGCGACGAGGCGTTCCTGCGGACGTTCGACTGGAAGCAGTTCAGCGACGAGGAGTTCGCGCTCGCACCGCCTGTGATGGCGATCGGCGGCGACGGCGCGATGCTCGACATCGGATTCCAGAACCTGTCGCGCCTGATGGCGTCCGGGAAGCCGATCCGCGTGCTCGTGCTGGATACACAGGTCTACTCGAACACGGGCGGCCAGGCGTGCACGAGCGGGTTCACGGGCCAGATCGCAGACATGTCCGCGTACGGCAAGGCGCAGCACGGCAAGAGCGAGGTGCGCAAGGAGCTGGCACTGATCGCGATGGCGCACCGCGGCACGTTCGTGCACCAGACGTCGCAGGCGTCGGCAACGCACCTGATCGGCGGCGTCATCCGCGGCCTGAACTCACGACGACCCGCGATCTTCAGCATTTACACGCCGTGTCCGGTCGAGCACGGTCTGCCGGACGAGTGGGCGCCGCACGGCGCGCGCCTCGCGCTCGAGAGCCGCGCATTCCCGTTCCTCACGTACGACCCGGACGCCGGCAGCAGCCTGGCCGAATGTCTGTCGCTCGAGGGCAATCCGGCCGTCGACGAGGTATGGCCGACGTACCGGCTGAGCTACGTCGAGGACGGCGAGACGCGGGAGTTGGAGCTGCCGCTCACGATCGCGGACTGGGCCGCGACCGAGTCGCGCTTCCGCAAGCACTTCCGCGACGTGCCCGCCGACCGGTGGAACGACGACATGGTCGTGTTCCACGAGTATGTGCGGCTGGATGCTGCGGAACGCGAGGGCAGGACCGCGTTCGTCCACGCCGTCGATCGCGAGGGCAGGCTGCGCCGGCTCAGTGTCGCGCAGGAGATCGTCGACCTCGCGCACGACCGGCTCCGCTTCTGGGATCAGCTCCGCGAGATGGCGGGCATCCGGGTCGCGGACTCGGTGAAGGACTCGATCACGGCGTCGCTCGAGGCGGAGTACGACGCACGCGTCGCGCTGCTCACCGCCGAGTACGAGCGCCGCATCGCCGACCTCAAGGCGACGTACCCGCGTGTGGTCGCGCGGCGCATGGCCGAGTCGCTGATCCAGGGCAACGAGGGGCGGACGATCCGCGAGATCGTAGCGGAGGCCGCCCGGATGCGCGTCGAGCCGATCGGCCCGGATGTGCTCGGCACGTCCGGCAATGGTTCTGCGGTGGCGGCGGCGGCAGGAATGTCTGTCCAGCAGACTGGCACTGCATCCGGCAGTGTCGTGGCCGCCGCCACCGCCCCCACCGAGTCTTCGGCTCCAGCGGCAGAGGTCGCACCCGCACAGATGGGCGGACCGGTCGAGGAGGATGACGGGCTGGCGCTGGAACCGTACATCGACACCGATCGCTGCACGACGTGCAACGAGTGCACGAACCTGAACGGGAAGATGTTCGCGTACGACGATAACAAGCAGGCGTACATCAAGGATGCGCGCGCCGGCACGTTCGCGCAGCTCGTGCAGGCGGCGGAGCGGTGCCCGGCCGGGCTGATCCATCCGGGAACGCCGTTGAACCCGAACGAGAAGGACCTGGCGAAGTGGGTCGCGCGCGCGGAGCCGTTCAACTGATGATGAGCCGATGAGCAGCAACGGATTCCGGCACGGTGTCCATCCGCCGGAGCGGAAGGAGCTGACGGCGGCCGTGCCGGTGCGGCGGATGCCGTTCCCGGAGCAGGTCGTGCTGCCGCTGCGCCAGCATGCGGGCAAGCCCGCGGTCCCCCTGGTCCAGCGGGGTGACCGGGTGGAGCGCGGCGACAAGGTCGCGGCGGCGGACGGCTACATGAGCGTGCCGATGCACGCGAGTGCGGCGGGCATCGTGACCGGCATCGACTGGGTGCCGCATCCGGACGGCAGCATGGTCGAGGCGGTGCACATCGCGGTGGAGCGACACTCGGCGCAGCTGCCGCGCCCGCGCCTCGTGCCGGAGTGGGAGTCGCTCGCGGGTGACGACGTCGCGCGTGCGGTCCAGGAGGCGGGCGTCGTCGGTCTCGGCGGCGCGGCCTTCCCCGCGCATGTGAAGATGGCCCCGCCGAAGGACACGACCGTCGAGATCCTGATCGTGAACGGCGCGGAGTGCGAGCCGTACCTGACGGCCGACCATCGGGTGATGGTCGAGTACCCGGAGCGGGTCCATTTCGGCACACGGATCATGATGCGCGCGCTCGGTGTCGGCCGCGCGGTGATCGGCGTCGAATCGAACAAGCCCGATGCCGTCGAGGCGCTGCGCGCGACGATACCATCGGACCTCGACATCAGCGTGGAATCCCTCACGGTGAAGTATCCGCAGGGTGCGGAGAAGATGCTGATCCACGCGATCACGGGCCGGGAAGTGCCGTCGGGGAAGCTGCCGGTACACGTCGGCGCGATCGTGCAGAATGTCGGTACGGTCGCGGCGATCGCGGAGGTGTTCGAGACGGGACTGCCACTGATCGAGCGGATCGTGACGGTCACCGGGCGCGGCGTCAACCGGCCGTCCAACCTGATCGTGCCGGTCGGCACGCGACTGCGCGATGTGCTGGACTTCTGCGGCGGGCTGAACGAGAGCGCCGCCGAGATCGTGTTCGGCGGACCCATGATGGGGATGGTGCAGGCGGACCTGGACACACCGCTGACGAAGGGCACGACCGGGATCGTCGTCCTGACGCACGAGGAGACCAGCGCGCGCGCGACGCTGCCGTGCATCCGCTGCGGCCGCTGCGTCGACGCCTGCCCGGTGTTCCTGATGCCGCAGCAGCTCGGCGCACTCGCGCAGCTCGGCCGCTACGAGGACATGCAGCAGTGGAACCTCGCCGACTGCATGCTGTGCGGCTCCTGCTCCTACGTCTGCCCTTCGAACATCCCGCTCTCCCAGATGTTCGCGCTCAGCAAGGCGGCACTGCGCCGGCCGAAGGCGAAGGTCGCATGAACACTTCGCCGACGCCCGCGACCGCGCCGTTCCACGCCGATACACCGCGCCTCGAGCTCACCGCGTCGCCGCACGTGCATGCGCCGGACTCGACAGTGCGCATCATGTGGACGGTCGTGATCTCGCTGCTGCCGATCGTCGCGGCGTCCGTGTTCTTCTTCGGTATCAGCGCGCTCCTCATCATCGGCGCGGCCGTCGCCGGAGCGCTCGCCACGGAGCGGCTGACCGGTCCGCGCAACGCGGTCCGCGATGGCTCCGCCGTCATCACCGGCC
Source organism: Longimicrobiales bacterium (assembly GCA_036374995.1). Classification (GTDB taxonomy): domain Bacteria; phylum Gemmatimonadota; class Gemmatimonadetes; order Longimicrobiales; family RSA9; genus SH-MAG3. Next base: position 10,126 of record DASUSS010000140.1, read on the forward strand.
TGCTGCTCGGCCTGATCCTGCCTGCCGGCATGCCGATCTGGATGCCGTTCATCGGCGGCGCCGTCGCGATCGGCTTCGGCAAGGTCATCTTCGGCGGGCTCGGCCAGAACGTCTTCAACCCGGCACTCGTCGGCCGTGCGTTCCTCCAGGCCGCGTTCCCGGCCGCGATCACGACATGGCCCGCGATGGGCGGCGGCCTGTTCGACCTCCGCGGCGACAACTTCGCGCTGCCGCTCATGAGCGGCAACGCCCCCGATGTGATCACGGAGGCGACACCGCTCGGCCTGATGAAGTTCGAGGGAACGGGCACGGACCTGATGTCGCTGCTCGTCGGCAACACGGGCGGCTCGCTCGGCGAGACGTCCGCACTGCTGATCCTCGTCTGCGGCGCATACCTCGCGTGGAAGCGCTACCTCGACTGGCGTGTCCCGGTCAGCATCTTCGCGACCGTCGCGCTGCTCTCCGGCGTGCTCTGGCAGATCGATTCCGAGCGGTACGCGAACCCGCTGTTCATGCTGTTCTCCGGCGGACTCGTGCTCGGCGCGGTCTACATGGCGACCGACATGGTCACCTCGCCCGTCACGCGGGCGGGCGCGTGGATCTTCGGCGCCGGGATCGGCGCCCTCGTCGTGCTGATCCGCACCTGGGGCGGACTGCCGGAGGGCGTGATGTACGCGATCCTGCTCATGAACGCGCTGGTCCCGTTCATCAACCGGTTCACGCGCCCGCGCGTGTTCGGCACACCCGCGCGGAGGAACGCATGAGCGGGATGCACGGGGGACCGGCGCCGGAGGTGAAGCCGGCAGCGCCGGCGTCGCGGCTGGTGAGCACGCTCGCCGTCGCGGGCGCGATCGCGGGGCTGCTGATCGTGACCGTGCATCAGTGGGCGGAGCCGCGGATCCTGTCGCACCAGGCGCGCGTCATTGCCGCGGCGGTGGACGAGGTGCTCCAGGGCCCCGCGCGGACGACCACGCTGTACGTGCACGACGGCGCGCTCGTGGCCACGCCGCCGGCCGGGCTCGATACCCTGAAGCTCGAGCGCATCTGGGCCGGATACGATGACACGGGCCGCATGATCGGCTATGCGCTCATGGCCGGCGAGCCGGGATTCCAGGATGTGATCAACGTGATGTTCGGGTACGATCCTGCGACGGAGAGCGTGCTCGGGATGCGCGTGCTGGACAACAAGGAGACACCGGGTCTCGGGGACAGGATCGTGAAGGACACGGCGTGGGTCGCGCTGTTCGAGGGCGCCGGTGCGCCACTCGTGCCGACGAAGCCGGGCAACGCGACGGGCGACGCTCACGAGGTCGAGACGATCACGGGCGCGACGATCTCGTCGCGGGCCGTGATCGGGATCATCAACAACCGCATCGAGCGCATGCGGCCGCTGCTGGAGCGGGCGGGAGGCATGCAATGAGAGCGACCACGCCACAACAGGACCTGCTGCGCGGGGTGTGGCGCGAGAACCCGGTGCTCGTGCAGATGCTCGGGCTCTGCCCTGCCCTCGCCGTGACGAACAGCCTCGCGAACGGCATTGCGATGGGGCTCGCCACGTTCTTCGTGCTGCTCGGCTCCAGCATCCTCGTCTCGAGCCTCCGGAAGCTGATTCCGGGCGAGGTCCGGATCACGGCGTACATCCTGATCATCGCGACGTTCGTCACGATCGTCGATCTGCTGCTCGCGTCGATCGTACCCGACATCCACAAGGCGCTCGGCGCGTTCATCGCGCTGATCGTCGTGAACTGCATCATTCTCGGCCGGCAGGAGGCGTTCTCATCGCGGAACTCCGTGGCCCGCTCGGCCCTGGATGCGATGGGCACCGGTGCCGGCTTCATGGTCGCGCTGCTGCTCATGAGCGGGATCCGCGAGCTGCTCGGCAACGGCACGCTGCTGGGCGTGACCGTGATGGGCCCGCGCTTCGAGCCGTGGATCATCATGATCCTGCCGCCCGGCGGATTCTTCACGCTGGGGATCCTGCTGCTGGTGCTGTCCTGGCGCACGCAGCGCACGGTCCGCCGGCCACAGCCGCGGCGGTGGCTGCATCAGGCCGCGGTGCAGACGACACCCACCACGCCCGTCGGAGTCGGAGGCGAGCGATGAACGATCTGCTGTGGATCCTCATCTCCGCGATGGTCGTGAACAACTTCACGCTCGCCCTGTTCCTCGGGCTCTGCCCGTTCATGGGCGTATCGGCGCGCGTGTCGACGGCGCTGCGCATGGGTGCCGCGAACATCTTCGTGCTCGTGCTCACGTCGCTCGCCGCCTGGTTCCTGAATCGCTTCGTCCTGCCGGGCGCGCCGTACCTGCGTCTGATCTCGTTCATTGTCGTAATCGCGTCGCTCGTGCAGATCGTCGAGATGACGATAAGGAAGGTGAGCCCGACGCTGTTCCGCGAGCTCGGCATCTACCTGCCGCTGATCACGACGAACTGCGCGATTCTCGGGCTCGCGATCTTCCAGACGAACCGCGGCTACGGCTTGGCGCAGGGACTGTTCTTCGCGGTCGGCGCGGGACTCGGACTGACGCTCGCGCTCGTGCTCATGGCATCGATCCGCGAGCAGACCGAGCTCTCGATCGTGCCGGATCTCGCGCGCGGCATGGGCATAGTGCTGATCATCGCGGGCACGTTGTCGCTCGCATTCATGGGATTTGCCGGGCTGTTCAGCTCGTGAGGCAGATATGACGATCGCCCTCTCCATCATCGGATTCGCGGCGCTGTTCGCGCTCGCCGCGGCGCTGCGGCCCCGCGCCGGCTGCAGCCACGACTGCGGTGCGTGCGGCGCTGCGTGCGGCCTCGACCGCCAGGAGCACTCATGACGGACCACAACGGACCCCGCGGTCCCTCGCGCCGCGAATTTCTCGCGCTCGGTGCCGGCGCCTTCGTCGTGTCGACGCTCGGGCTCGGCATGGCGCGCCGCCGCATCGTGCGGCGCACGATACCCGTGATGGGGACGATGGCCGAGATCGTCGTCGTCACGCGTGACGAGAGGGCCGGCCACGCGGCCATCACTGCGGCCGCGAGCGAGCTGCACGCGGTCGACCGCCTGATGTCGCGCTTCCGCGTGGACTCCGATATCGGTCGTGCGAACGCATCGGCCTACGCCGACGCGGTACCGGTCACCGCCGCCACGGCCGCCGTGCTCGCCCAGGCGCTGCACTGGGCGGTGCGCACCGATGGCCGCTTCGATCCCGCACTCGGGCGGGTGAGCGAGCTGTGGGACGTCACGCGGCGCAACGCACCGCCCGGACCCGCCGATATCCGGCGCTTCGCCGGTCGCTCGCTCTTCCGCCGCATCGAGCTCGACCGCTTCGGCGGCAGCGCCGTGGTGCGCTTCGGCGACCCGGACGTCGCCGTCGATCTCGGCGGCATCGCGAAGGGATACGGCGTCGACCGCGCTGTCGCGGCGCTCCGGGAGTGGGGCATCACCGCCGGACTCGTGAACGCGGGCGGCGACCTGTATGCGCTCGGCACCTCGCTCGACGATGATGGCTGGAGCGTCGGCATCCGCTCGTCCGAGGATCCGTCCCGTATCGCGGGATCCATCATGCTGCGGGACCGCGCGGTCGCGACGTCCGGTGACTACATGCAGTTCTTCGATCACCAGGGTCGTCGCTATCACCACCTGCTGGATCCGGTGACCGGCGCACCACGCGTGACGAGCGTGCACTCGCTCACGATCGCGGCGAACACGTGCATGAGCGCGGACGCCGCCGCAACCGCGGTATTCGGCCATACCGCAGCGACGGCGGCGAGCCTGCTCCGGGGTGCGGAGGGGGACGCGGAGATCGTCCGGCTCGCGTGAAAGGCGTGCCCATGAGGGAGAAGCACCTGGCGTACTGCGACGCGCTGGAGCGCGTGGTTCACGTGTACGTCCGTCCCGTCTCCGATGACGAGACGGACCCGGACACCCCCCAGACGCCGGGGATCATGTGCATCGAGCACGCCGAGGAATGCCTCGGCGTGGAGTGTCCGCTGTTCGAGCTGCCGATGGACGCGGCCATGCTGCGGATGGAGTGGTTCCTGAGACGTCATTGAAGCTTCCAGGAGGAGGCACCATGGAAACGCACCTTGCCTATTGCTCCGCATGCGACCAGGACGTGCGGGTCGCAATCACCGACGCACCGGTCTACGCGGATCAGGCGCCACTCGCCGAGCCTCAGGTCGTGTGTCTCGACTTCGCCTCGCGCTGCTCCGGCGCCATCTGCCCGATGTTCGGGCTGCCGCGCATCCTGATGGGCGTGCGTCTCGCGCAGAGCGGACTGCGTCCCGAGGCGTTCACGACCGTCAGCGCGCCCTGCCCCGCGTGCGACACCGTCGTCGACCTCCAGCTGATCGACAACGAGTACGCGTTCTGCCCGAACTGCGGCTCGCGCAGCCGGTGGGTGCGGCTGCAGGTGGGTGACGCGGATTACATCGCGCTCGCGCAGATCGGCTAGCGGCTAGCGGACCTGGCACCAGATTTCCGTTGTGGCCGGCGCGCACATGAGATCGGCCCACCGGCCAGCCGGAAACCGGGCCTTCCCGTGCCGGGATGCGCCACAACGGAAATCTGGTGCCAGGTCCGCAGGCCTCACCGCGCGGTCGGCCCCCCATCCTCGCCCGGCGCGGTCGTGAGCCGGGTCAGGTCGGAGCCGTCCGCATTCATGCTGAACACCTCGATGTCGCCGCCCGTGGCCGGACGGAATGACATGAACAGGATCCGGCCGTTCCGCGTCCAGGAGGGAGCACGGCTGCACCACGTGTTGTTCGCGTCGGCTGGATCCTTGGGCGTGAGGTTCACCTGGTTCCCGCCGTCGGCATCCATCAGGAATACGGAGCAGTAGCCCTCGCGGAAGCTCATGAAGGCCAGACGCTGGCCATCGGGTGACCATGCGGCCATCTGGTCGAGGGTGGGCAGGTTCGTCAGCCGGGTGATCGTGTTGTCCCTGAGGTCGATGGCGTGGACATCCATGTCGCGGCGGAACGACAGCCGGTGCCCATCGGGCGACCATTCGGGCCACATGTCGATCCCGGCATAGCTGGTCACCTGTGCGAGGCTGCCGTCGCGCAGGTCGAGTACGAAGATTTCGTTGTTGCCGGTCCGGTTGCTGTGGAACGCGACACGGTGGCCGTCCGGCGAGAAGCGCGCCCAGTCCTCGGCCGCTCCAGGCGTGTTCGTCAGGTTGACGGGATCGCCGCCGGACGTGTCCAGCAGGAAGATGTCGGCGGCGCCCGCACGAGTCGACGTGAACACGACGTACCGTCCGTTCGGCGAGATGCTGGGGTAGTAGTCGGCTGCCGGGTCGTTCGTGAGCCGTGTCGGGTCGGCGCCACCGGGACTCATGAGGAAGATCTCACGATTGCCGGCGCGATCGCTGTGGAACACGATGCTGCCCGGAGGTCCGACGTCCTGCCGCGCGGCTGCGGACCGTCCGAGGACGCCAAACGGCATCCCGGCATCGTCGGCACATGCCGCGCCGGACAGCACGATCAGGGTGGCTCCGGTGAACCGGCGGAGGGCGGGTCTGCGCATGGTCGTCTCCTGGCTGAGGTGCAACCTGTTCGTCACCCGACATCCTGACGCGGAAAACGGAGGAGACAGGGGCCACGCGCCGCTTGCTGCCGCTCGCGCCCGCGGCATATAACATCAAAGCATGACGCGAGTAGACGGGTTTCCTGACCGGGATGGCGATGCCGCCCCTGCCGCGTGGGATCGGGTCAAGGCGCTGTTCGTACAGGCGCTGGATCTGGCCGAGCCGGACCGGACCGCGTTCGTCATCCGGGCCGCTGACGGGGATGACCGCCTGCGGGACGAAGTGCTGTCGCTGCTCGCTAGCGAGCGTGCAGCCGGCCCGTTCGCGGAGATACCGGCACCCGCGTTGTTTGCGACGGGACCGGGCGACCCGCCCTGGCAGCCGCGGCTGCCACCGGCGACGCGGCTCGGCGCGTACGAGATCACATCGTTCCTGTCGGCGGGCGGTATGGGCGAGGTGTATCGCGCGCGCCACACCGTGCTCGGCCGGACCGTCGCAATCAAGACACTGAGTGCGCAGACCACGGATCCGCACGCGAAGCGTCGGCTGATCCGGGAAGCACAGCACGCTGCCCATCTCGTTCATCCCAACATCTGCACGATTCACGAGGTGGGCGAGGCGGACGGCATCCCGTTCATCGTAATGGAGCTGGTGGACGGCCGCTCACTTACCGAGCTCGTGCGCGAGCGGAAGCTGTCGCTCGATGATGCGCTGGCGTACGGGCAGCAGGTTGCCGACGCGCTCGAGCACGCACACGAGCACGGCATCGTGCATCGCGATCTCAAGAGCTCGAACATCGTGGTGGATGGCGGGAATCGTCCGGTCGTGCTCGATTTCGGTCTCTCGAAACGTTCGCTCGAGCGGACGGACGGCACGGCGGTCGAATCGACCGTCACGATGATGGGAGCGCTCGCCGGGACGCTGAGCCACATGGCGCCGGAGGTGCTGCTCGGCGGGCCCGCCGATGTGCGCAGCGACGTCTGGTCGCTGGGCGTTCTGCTGCATGAGATGGTGACCGGAGCGCTGCCGTTCCAGGGACGCACTCCGTTCGAGACGACCTCCGCAATTCTGAACGACCCGCCACGAGCGAGCAGCAGCGCGCTGCCGCTCGCCGTGCGACTCGTCATCGAGCGGTGTCTGCTCAAGGATCCGAACGCGCGCTATCAGAGTGCGGCGCAGGTGCGATCGGCCCTCGATGCGATCCGCCGCAGGCACGCGTGGCCGCTCATCGGACGGCTGCTCGTCTCGACGCGCAGGCGCAGCCTGTATCTCCTCGGCGCGGCTGCCGTGCTCGTCGTCCCCGCCGCCATCGGTGGTGCTCGCCTGTATCAGTGGATCGGCGCCCGAGATGCGCGTTTCTCGACGATTGCGGTACTGCCGATCGAGAACGCAACCGGCACTTCGGAAGCGGACTACTACGCGGAGGGGCTCACCGAAGCACTGATCGGTCAGCTCGGCGCGGTGGCGGATGTGCAGATCATCTCGCGCGCGTCTGCGGTGCGCGCTGCGCGCGACGCGGGCACGCTGGCAGCGGCACGACGATTGAGGGCGGACGCGATCGTGGGGGGTCGACTGCGCGAGGCCGGGGAGCGCGTTACGGTGGACATCCGGCTGATCGAGCCCACGCGCGGGCGCGTTCTCTCGTCCGAGACGTACGAGCGGCCTGCCGGTCAGGCACTCGCGCTCCAGGCGGATGTCGTGCGGGCCCTCGCGACTGGCCTCCGCCTCACCGTCCGTCCGGGCGCCGATGACCGCCTCGCCACCGTCCGGGCGGTGACGCCTGCCGCATATGCGGAGTATCTGAAGGGTCGCTTCGAGTGGAACCTGCGCACGCCCGAATCGCTCCAGCGCGCAATCGCACACTTCGAGCGTGCGATCGAGCTGGACCCGACCTACGCGCCGCCGTATGCAGCGCTCGCCGACTGCTACAACCAGTTCGGCACGCTGATGGTCGGAACGGGCTCGCCGCGCGAGTTCCGACCGCGCGCCGAGGCGGCGGCGATCCGCGCACTTCAGATCGATCCGTACTCCGCCGAAGCGCACGCCGCACTCGGGTATGTGCGGCACTACGACTGGCGCTGGGCGGACGCAGAGGCGGAGTTCCGCCGCGCCATTGAGCTGAATCCGAGTTATGCCAACGCGCGTATCTGGTACGCGAACCTGCTCATGTCACGGCGCCGGTTCAATGAGGCGCTCGAGCAGGTCCACGCGGGGCACGAGCTGGACCCGTTTTCGCTCATCGTCAACACGAACCTGGGCTGGGTCCTCACCGCGGCCGGTCGGTACGACGAGGCCATCGTTCAATTGACGCAGACGCTGAAGCTGGACTCCACGTATGCACACGCACACTGGCGTCTCTCGGACGCGCTACGCCTCGCCGGGCGCACCACTGAGGCGTACGATCACGCGCGACATGCCGTGCGGCTGACCGGTGGGTCTGCGCCGAGTCTCGTCGCCGTCGCGCACGTCGCCGCGGCTCGGGGCGACAGTGCGGAGGTGCGTACGATCGTGGCCGAGCTGCAGGCCCGCGCGCGCCGCGGCTATGTGCCGCCCGGCAGCCTGGCCGAGGGATTCGCGCTGATCGGCGCGCTGGACAGCGCATTCGTCTGGGTCGGGCGCGCGTTCGAGGAACGGTCCAACTGGGTATCGTATCTTTCGCTCGATATGGTCGAAGGACCCATCCAGCGGGACCCGCGGTTCCGCGAGATCATGGCACGCTACGGTGCGGTGCAATGACACGGCCGGCGGAAGATGTGACCGGTCTGCTCGTACGCTGGGCCGAGGGCGACGCCGCCGCGCTCGATCATATCGTGCCCCTCGTCTATGAGGAGTGCCGCCGCATCGCAGCTCGTCAACTGCGCGTCGAACGCGCGGAGCACACGCTCAACCCGACGGCACTCGTGCACGAGCTGTACCTGCGACTCGTCGATCAGAGTCGTGCCGACTGGAAGAACCGCACACAGTTCTTCGCGGTTGCCGCTCGGCTGATGCGCCGGATACTCGTGGATCACGCACGCGGCCGCACAGCGCAGAAGCGGGACGGCTCGAAGGTGTTCGTTACGCTCGATGCGGCGGAGTACGCAGCCGCCGACGCGCGTATCGCCGACATCATCGCGATCGATGAGGCGCTCGCACGCCTTGCCGAGCTGGATCCCGATCAGGAACGGATCGTCGAGCTCCGCTTCTTCGCGGGACTCTCTGTCGAGGAGACCGCCCATGTGCTCGGCCGCTCCGCGCGCACCGTGAAACGCGAGTGGCAGCTCGCGCGGGCCTGGCTGTTCCGTGAGCTCTACCCGGAGGGCCTGAGCTGAGCAGCCGCCCCGCTTGCACGACGGATGGTTCACGGACCATAGTCACTGCACGAGCCCATCACCCCCGAACCTCAGGACACGATGCTCACGCTACGTTCCCTCGCCACGGCGCTGACGCTCTCGCTCACCCTCGCGAGTTCCGGCGCGCTCTCCGCCCAGACGTTCACGATGGAGCAGGTGAAGAGCTACCCATTCCCGAACGAGCTGGCCGCAGCCGCAACAGGCAGCCGGATCGCCTGGGCGATGAACGAGGAAGGGCGACGCAACATCTACGTCGCGGAGGGGCCGGACTGGCGTGCGCGGAAGCTGACGTCGTACGACGCGGACGACGGTCAGGTGCTCACGCGCGTGCAGCTCTCACCGGATGGCAGGTGGGTCGTCTACCGTCGCGGCGGCGATGACGCGAACTGGGATCAGGACGAATGGGGCCTCGCGGCGGTGAACGCGTCGTCGATGCCCGTGCAGCCGAAGATCCAGCTGTGGTCCGTGCCGTTCGAGGGCGGCGCGCCGCGCGTCCTTGCGGAAGGCGGCGACGGACCGGTGATCTCGCCGGGCAGCGCAGCCGTGCTGTTCGAGCGGAACCGGCAGATCTGGACGGTGCCGATCGATGGGTCGGCGCAGGCGACGCAGCTGTTCTTCGCGCGCGGCTCGAACGGCGGCGTGCAGTATTCGCCGGACGGCACACGCATCGCGTTCGTGTCGAGCCGCAATACCCACGCGCTGATCGGCATCTATCAGGACAGTGCGACGCCGATCACATGGATCGCGCCGTCGACGGACCGGGATGGATCACCGCGCTGGTCGCCGGACGGTGGCCGCATCGCGTTCGTCCGTCGCGCGGGCAGCGGCGGCCCGCCGCAGCCGGTACTCGAGCGCAGACATCAGCGCTGGGCGATCTGGACGGCGGACGCACGCACGGGCGATGCCCGTGAGCTGTGGCGAGCGCCGGAGACCCTGAGCGGATCACCGCCGCCGACACAGGGTGGCACGAACCTGCACTGGGCGGCGGGCGATCGGATCGCGTTCCTCTCATACCACGATGGCTGGCCGCATCTGTACTCGATGCCGGCAGCGGGCGGTGAGCCGCTGCTGCTCACACCCGGCGACTACATGGCGGAATACATCCGGCTCTCGCCGGACGGACGCTATCTCCTGTTCGCGGGCAATGCGGGCCGGACGCCGGGCGACATCGATCGCCGGCACATCGTGAAGGCGCCGGTCGACCGGCAGGCGCCGGAAGTGCTGACGCCGGGCACCGGACTCGAGTGGACACCGGTCGTGACGGGTGACGGCGGCACGATCGCACTCATCAGTGCAACCGCGCAGCGGCCGCCGCTGCCCGCCGTGATGCCCGCGGCGGGTGGCAGTATGCGGCTGCTCGCGGAGGACCGGGTTCCCGAGGACTTCCCGACACGCTCGCTCGTCGCCCCGCGGAGCGTCACGTTTCGCGCCGAGGACGGCGTCGCGGTGTATGGCCAGGTGTTCGAGCGGCAGGACGGACCGGACAGAAAGCCGGCTGTCATCTTCATCCATGGCGGGCCGCCGCGTCAGATGCTCGCCGGATGGCACTACTCCGACTACTACGCGAACGCCTACGCCGCGCAGCAGTACTTCGCGAGCCGCGGCTACGTCGCGCTGTCGGTGAACTACCGGCTCGGCATCGGCTACGGCTACGACTTCCATCGACCCGACAGCGCGGGCGCGCAGGGCGCCTCCGAGTACCGCGACATCGTCGCCGCCGCGCACTACCTGCGGTCGCTGCCGAACGTCGATCCGTCGCGGATCGGCGTATGGGGCGGCTCGTACGGCGGGTACCTCACCGCGATGGCGCTCGCCCGTAATTCCGACCTCTTCGCCGCCGGCGTCGACATTCATGGCGTGCACAATTTCGCCGACCGATACACGTCGCCGGCGAACCGCTACGAGCCGACCGATCGGGCGCAGGCGGCGGAGGTCGGCTGGCGCTCCTCGCCGATCGCCTTCATGGATCGCTGGCGCTCGCCCGTCCTTCTCATCCACGGCGATGACGACCGCAACGTCCGCTTCGCCGAGACGGCCGACCTCGCCCGACGTCTCGAGCAGACGGACGTCCACTTCGAGACGCTCATCATCCCCGACGACACGCACCATTTCCTGCGGCACGCCAACTGGGTGCGGGTGAACGAAGCGACGTTCGAGTTTCTCGACCGGATGATGCGGCGGACCGACCGGTAACACCGGCGGATCCAACACCAGCGGACCCGGCACCAGCGGACCCGGCACCAGATTTCTGTTTTGGCCAACCCGCGCATGAGAATGCCCCGTTGCCGGTCGGCAACGGGACATTCTCCTGTCTGATCGCGTCGTAACAGAAATCTGGTGCCGGGTCCGCGAGCGGCTAGTGCGCCGCGTGCGCGCAGGTCACGTTCGGGTTGAACGGCGTGAACAGGCCGTTCGGGTTCTCACGGAAGATCCAGACGTGTGCCTCGTAGTGCGGCTCGAACCCGTGCGCCTCGTCGGGCTCGGTGGCAGGGTCGTCCATCATGGCCTTGTACGCCACACTGTGGAACGTCGGCGGGCTCGCATTCCCGGCCTCGGCCCAAGACTTCTGGAACACGAGGTTCTCGACCCCGACGAGCTCGACGGAGCCGTCCGCCTGCGGCTCGTACAGCAGGATCGCCGGCTGGTTGAAGTCGGTGTAGGTGCTGGTCCCGTTCACACGCGGGTTCGGCGGCCCCGGCTCCAGTCCGAGCAGGTCGGGGCGGAAGTAGTGGATGCCCATGGCACCATCCTCGGCCGGCTGCCCCTCCATCTCCGCCGTGATGCACATCCCGGACGGATCGGGCACGTAGCCCTCCGCGAGCGCGACGCTGACATCGCGGAACCGTTCCGTTGCCGCGCGCACGGCCGCAAGGTCGGGCTCGCCCGGCCCGGGAATGGACGCGAGTGCGGCCTCGAGGGCCGGGCTCGCCTCGTCGGCCGCGGCCGCGCCGTTGGCGGTCTCGTCTCCGCCGGAACAGGATGTGACTGCCAGGATACAGCCCAGAACGAGCCCCGCGCGTGCAAAGCGCATACAGCCTCCGAACAGTGATGTGGGGGAGTGGAACGGCATGTGTCGCCCGCATTATACGCGTCGCGGCGGTGCGGCGGTATGGCCGGCGGACCCGGCACCAGATTTCTGGTACGCCCCATCCGGGCATAATAACGCGCGGCCGGCGGCCGGGGCGGCAGACGGTTCTCATGCGCGGATCGGCCGTACCAGAAATCTGGTGCCGGGTCCGCCTGGGCTGCCGGGTCCGCCTGGGCTGCCGGGTCCGCCCCTACATCCTGAACAGATACTGCACCTTCAGGAAGACCTGCCGCTCGGTCGCGATGATACGGGTCGGGTCTTCCGTCTCGATGAAGCCGTGCGTCGAGCCGACATAGAAGATGCTGAACGGATTGATCCGGTACATGAGGAGCGGCTCGAAATCGAAGCGGTTCGAGAAGTCGTTGTATTGCGTCACGACGCGTGCGAACAGCTCGTGCGTGAACTGATAGCTCGTGCGGGCGCGCAGGACGTAGCCCTCGAAGATGTTGGCGCCGTCCAGCGCATCGAGCCGGGTCCAGTTCCAGCTCGGCTCGATGACGAGTCGCGGTACGGGCTTCACGGATCCCCACACGGAGACATCGCGTGAGCTGCCGGGTGCCGGCGTGGCCAGATTGCGGGCGATCGACCGGCCGGCCCCGCCGGAAGCGCCGAACGACAACTCGGCGACCGGACTCGTGGAGACGTACAGGTTGAGGCGGCGGATGCCGTCGAACTCGACACCGCGGAAGCGCTCGCGCGACACGGAGCCGCTCAGCTCGACGTGCGTCTGACGGGGCAGCGCCAGGCTGAGTCCGCCGCTCGCCCACTGTTCCTTGCGGACACCGCCGAAATTCCAGACTGCGCCGCCGCTGGTGAATCCCGTGATGCGATCGATGCCGTTTCCCGGATAGAGCGAGACCGAAGTGGATGCGTTCGCGCGGCGGAAGTCGTTGCGCGACTGGAACCCGTTGTCGGCGCGGTAGGTCGGTGTGGCATCGGTATACCCGAGGTTGAAGCTCCACACGCGTGCCGATCGGCTGAGCGAGAGGAACGCGCTGCGTCCGGCGAAACGCTCGCCATCGAAGGCCGCGGTGTGGGTCTCATCGCGACCGAACGTGTCCGTGCCGAGTGGCGCGGGCAGCGTGTCGTCGGGCTCGACCGTGCGGCTCGCGGTCAGCTGGGCACGCACGCGGTAGCTCTTCGCGAACCGCAGGGATCCGTCCACGCTGATGTTCGAGCCGCTCCCGCCGCCATCCAGCCGCCGGTCGGTGACCAGCAGGCCGGCGTGCGAGTCCTCCATGAAGCCGTGGCGCAGCCGCACGATGTTCGAGATGCTGCGCCCGCCCTGGAGCACGAGGCTGCGCTCCTCGAGCGGCACGATGAACGGCGAGTGCGAGTCGCGTGCTCCCAGATATGCGACGCGTGTGTCCGGGCCGATGCGGCCCGTCAGTTTCGCCGCAGCCAGCGGGTCGTTGATGGAGCGCGTATGAACGATGTCCACCGGCGTCTCGAACAGGTCGCTGCCCTCCTGGAAGAACGGCCGGCGTTCGGGGAAGAACAGCGCGAACGTCGTGTTCACATCGACCTGGGCGGCATCGGACTCGACCTGGCTGAAGTCGGGATGGAGCGTCGCTTCCGCCGCCCAGCCGTTCTCGAGCGTGTACTTGACGCCGAGTCCGGCAGCGACATTGGGGCGGCCTTCCCGGAAGTGGCCGTTCGGCGATTCGCGCGATCCGGCCTGCGCGGCAACGACGGCGGGCAGCAGCTCCAGCCGGCCACCGGATGTGATGCTTCGAATTCCCGTGAGCGGCGCGGACTGGCAGAGGATGCAGGGGTTGTCCTCATCGAGCGGGGCCCACGTCATCTCGTGCACGCTCGAGCGCGGGTGCCGTCGGTACAGGTTGATGCGCCACGTATGCACATCACGTGAGGGCATGCGCAGGCTGCGGAACGGGACCGCGATCTCGACGTCGTACCCGGTGTCCGTGAGCCGCGCGCGCGACTCGAAGATGAGGTCGTAGCTGTCGTCATCGCCCTGGGGCGTGAAGAGTGCATCGCCCTGGACGCCCCGTGCGTTCACCAGCAGCAGAACACCGGAAGCGGCATCGCCGTACGTGTCGATCAGGACGCCGACGAGGTCATCCTCCCAGATCTCGTCGCGCTGACGCAGCATCGCCCGGATCGTGCGCGGGTCCGTGAACGCACGGAACGCTACGTACAGGTGATCCTCGTCATAGGTGAGTAGCGCTTCCGTCCGGACGGGTGGCTCCACTCCCTTGCGTGGCGAGAACTCGGTCCATGACTCCACCCGCGTCGCGTTCGCCCAGCCGGCATCGTCCAGGACGCCATCGATGCGGATCTCGCCGGGTGCGTGATGCACCGACAGAGCCAGCGCGGCATCGTTCCGGGGGGCGGCCATGCGAACAGTGTCGGCAGCCGGCTCCTGTGCGATGACACCCTGCTGGAGCGCGGTGGCGATCGCGACCGCGAAGGTGATCTTCGGCATGTCGCACATCCTGTGAAACGGACCATCCCTGGTGTGCTGCCCGGTAACGTCCGCCCGTACGAGGGTGCGCAGCGACGGGTTTCAGAAACGGACCGTCCGCCCCGGCACCGCATCCGGCTTCAATGATTCCGTCCCTGCCTGCATGCCGCCGGCACCACTGCCCCGCTCCGCTGAAACCGGCGTCCACGAAGGCCGTACGGCAGACGTGCCGATGTCCTCGCGGCGCGGCACGCGACTCGTGACAGCCCGCAGCGACGCCTTCCGGCTTCCCGGGTTCGACAACGACACCTTTTCCCATAGAGCCGCTCATGAAAACGCCTCTGATAGCACTGTTCTGCGCAGTTGCGGCGAGCAGTTCGCTCCATGCGCAGGCCGGCAGCCGGCCGGCACCGCCCGCTCCCGGTCCCGGTGAGATCCGCGGTGTCGTCACGGACGTGGAGAGTCGCACGCCGATCGGTTCCGCCTCGATCGAGCTGTGGAGCGAATCGGACAGCTCGCTCGTTGCCGGCGCGATCGCGAACGGGGATGGCGCGTTTCGCATCGACGGCCTGCGCCCGGGCAGCTACCGGTTGAAGGTGACGATGATCGGCTTCGCCATGCACACGGCGTCCGCACTCGCGATCACGGCCGAAGCGCCGCGTATCAATCTCGGCAGCATCGCGCTCGCGCGCGCCGCGATTGCACTGGAGGCCGTCGAAGCCGCGGCGGAGAGCCAGGTCGTCATCGCGCCGGACCGGAACATCTACCGTGCGCGTGATGTCGCGCCCGCCGCCGCCACCGCGACCGACGTGCTGGAGCACGTGCCGTCCGTTCAGGTGGATGCGGACGGCAAGCTGAGCCTGCGCGGCAACGAGAACCTGGTCGTGCAGATCAATGGCAGGCCGACGCCGATCCGCGGCGAACAGCTGACCGCGTACCTGAAGCAGCTGCCCGCGAGCACGATCGAGCGCGTCGAGGTCATCCCGAATCCGTCCGCGCGCCAGGACCCCGAGGGAATGGCCGGTATCCTGAACATCGTTCTGAAGCAGACGGTCGATCTCGGCCGTAGCGGCGGCGTCACGCTCGCCGGCTCCACGACCGGCCGCTATGCCGCCTCCGGCAACTTCGGTTATCAGGCGGGCGCCCTGACGCTGTTCACGAACTACGGCTACAGCAATGATGAGCGGAACATCGCCGGCGTGAACGACCGCATCCGGCTCGGCGCGGGCCGCGCACCCGTGTGGTACACGGAGCAGGATATCGACGGCACGAACGAGAACAGCGGCCACAACATCGGCGCGAACATCGAGTACCGGCTGAACGCGCGCGACGCGCTGTTCACATCGACCATGCTCAACTTCCGCCGCATGTCCGACAACTCGCTCGCCGAGTACAGCGAGCTGGACGACACGCACACGCTGATGGATCGCTACGACCGCACACGCGACCAGAGCATGAAGAACGGCATGGTCGACGCGACGCTCGGCTTCCGCAGCACGTTCAAGCCGCAGCAGCACGAGTTGTCAGCGGAAGTGCGGATGAACCGGCAGGACGATACGGACCGCGCTCTGCTCTGGCGCATCCCGCTCGGGTCGGGCCCGCTCGACGGCGAGTCCAACGAGACGGATGCGCTCACGAAGCAGCTCACGGCGCAGATCGATTATACCCGCATGCTCGGCGGCGCGA
The DNA here is from genome assembly GCA_036374995.1 of Longimicrobiales bacterium. Lineage (GTDB taxonomy): Bacteria > Gemmatimonadota > Gemmatimonadetes > Longimicrobiales > RSA9 > SH-MAG3. The sequence continues at coordinate 26,174 of DASUSS010000140.1, forward strand.
CGAAGCTCGAGACGGGCTACAAGGGCAACGCGCGCTGGCTCGATCGCGATTTCCTCGTGCTCAACGACGCGAACGGCAGCGGCACGTGGCAGCCGAGCCCGGCAAGCAACGATCTCCAGCTCGACGAGCAGGTGCACGCGGTCTACGCCGTGCTGAGTCGCACCGCCGGACGGTTCCAGCTCCAGGCCGGCCTGCGCGCCGAGCACGCGCAGCGGGACTTCGCATTGAGCGATGGCCAGTCGTACCCGTTCACGTACCGGAGCCTCTTCCCGAGCGGGCTGATCAGCATGAAGCTGGGCGAAACCGGCGAGGCGAAGCTGAGCTACTCGCGCCGCGTGCGCCGGCCCGGCACGCAGGAGCTGAACCCCTTCCCCGTGTTCATGGACGCGCAGAACGTATTCCTGGGTAACCCGCACCTCGGTCCGGAGTACACCGACGCGATCGAGCTCGGACTGCGACGCTCGGGGAAGATCGGATCGATCCAGCTGTCGCCGTTCTACCGCCACACGACCGACATCATCCGCGTCGACATCAACACTGCGGATACCGTGATGAATCGCGAGGTCACGTCCGTCAGCTTCCGTAACCTCGCGAGCAGCGATTCCTGGGGCGCGGACCTCAACGGTCAGTTCCGGCTGAGCCCCGCACTCAGTGGGATGGCGAGCCTCAACGTGTTCCGGATGGTGACGGACGGCGGGAGCGCGTCGAGCATCTCATCCGACGCGGTGTCGTGGATGGGCCGCGTGAACGCGTCCTACACGATGTCGCCGATCACGACGCTCCAGGCGATGTACTTCTACCGCGCACCCATGGAGTTCGAGCGCGGCCGCTTCTCCGGTGTCTCGATGGTGAACCTCGCCATCCAGCAGAAGCTGCGCGCCGACGGACTCGTCGCCACACTGCGTGTCTCCGATCCGTTCGACACGAACAAGTTCCGCGTCAATGTCGGCGATGACAACGTGATCCAGTACACCGACCGCTCGTTCAGCGCCCGCGCGATCCACCTGTCGATCCAGGCGACGTTCGGGCAGGCCCCGCGCATGCGGCAGTCGCGTCCCGAGGATGCGCCCGCGCCGCAGACCGGATTCCCGCCGCCGTAAGCACTCGTCCGCTCGCCGCAAGCCCTCCGCGACTGGAACGGATCCGGTCGTGGAGGGCTCCGGGCCGCCAGCATCGTCCGGGGCCGCGTGGACGGCCCCGGGGCCCCGCGGTCCGGGACTCATCTGGCAGTTCATGCGATCTTCCTGCCCGCCTGGCCCTTGCCGGCCCCTCCGTCTCGATCGCCTTGACAAATATTTTTGTCGGAGCTACGCTGGGGGCCATGCCGACGACGACGACCCCATCCCTGCGAATCCTGCGCGACGCCGAGAGTGCGCTTGCGCTGCTCGACCCCGACCGGCGGCGGCTGGCAGAGGCGCTGGCGGAGGCGCCCGACTCGGCGGCGGGCCTCGCGCGGCGGCTGGGCGAGAAGCGGCAGCGGCTGAACTACCATCTGCGAGTGCTGGAGGACGCGGGACTCGTGGAACTGGCGGAGGAGCGGCGGCGTGGCAATCGGACGGAGCGGGTGATGCAGCTGGTGGCGACGCGGTTCGTGGTCGATCCCGGCGCGGTGGGCGCGGTGGCGATCCGCGATCCGGACGAGGTGGGCGACCGGTTCTCGGCGACGTACCTGGTGGCGCTCGCCGCGCGTGCGATCCGCGAGCTGGCCGCATTGATGGATCGTGCGAAGGAGAAGCGCTCGCGACTCGCCAGTGCGTCGGTGAACGCGTCCGTGCGGATCGCGAGTCCGGGTCAGCTCGATGCGTTCGTCGGCGACCTGACGCGCGCCGTCGCGGACGTGGTCGCGCGGTATCACGAGGAGGATGGCGACGGTCGCTGGTTCCGGGTGATCGCGGGTGCGTACCCGGGACCTTCACCTCAGGGCGAGGAGAACCGGTCATGAGTGAGCATCTCGATGTGCAGCGTCGTCCGGAAGTCGCGCGGACGCCCGGAACGCGTTCGGCGGAGGGCGAGATCACGGTGGATGCGACACCGGAGCGGGTGTGGCGCGCGCTCACGGATGCGCACGAGCTGGAGCAGTGGTTCCCGCTCGATGCGCGAGTGGAGCCGGGCGAAGGGGGCAGCATCTACATGTCGTGGCGCAACGAATTTGCCGGCGAGATGAAGGTCCTCATCTGGGATCCGCCGCATCACCTGCGAACCGAATGGTCGTTCGGCGAGGCGGGTCAGCACACGCAGATCACGGACTATCTGATCGAGGCGCGGGGCGGTAAGACGGTCGTGCGTGCGGTGACGTCCGGCTTCCCGCTCGACGCGTCGTGGGATGGCTGGGTGGAGGGTACGGAGCGTGGCTGGGCTTACGAGCTGCGCTCGCTGAAGCATTATCTGGAGCGTCACGATGGCGAGGAGCGGACGGTGATCTACCTGCGGCGTCGCGTGCCGCTCTCCCGCGACGAGATCTGGTCGCGCCTGCGCGGCGGAGCGCTCGCGCCGTGGCTCTCCGCGGGTGAGCCGTTCGATGATCGGGCGGCGAGCCAGTATGCGGCGATCGCGAGCGACCCGGACGATGCCATGTTCCGGGTCTCGATCGAGCCGCCGGGTCCAGGTGCCGATCAGCCGGAGGTCGTGCTGTTCCTGTCGGCGTGGGGCGAGCAGCAGGGTCGGGCGATCGCACTCGAGCGCGAATGGAAGCGACAGCTCGAGGACGTGTTTCCCGAGGGGATGACGCCCTGACGGCGCGGCGCTCCGGAACGCGGCATGGGTGGGTGCGCATCCCTGGAGGATGAGCTGTCACACCCCTCCTCGATACCGGGTCATTACCATATCCATGGAGCGCGCCATGAAGACCACGATCCTGCTGGACCACGAACCCGTACGCGGCGCCGCATCGTCCGCCTGCTGCTGAAGCTCGAGGCAGCCGCGCCGCAGCGGGGTGAGCGCCTGCCGCTCAACCTGTCGCTCGTGCTGGACCGGCCGGGCTCCATGCACGGCGACAAGCTGCGCGCGGCGTGCGCCGCGGCGGCGCTGCTCGTGCGGCGGCTGTCGCCGGAGGATGTCGTGAGCGTCGTCGCGTACGACGATCAGGTGGTGACGGTAGCTGCGCCTGCCAAGGGCGCGGAGCAGGCGCTGCTGCCCCGGGAGATCGAGCGCATCGAGACGGGCGGGTCGACGAATCTGAGCGGCGGCTGGCTGCGCGGTCGCGAGCTCGATCGCGCGTACAACACGAGCACCGGGCGCCGGAAGAAGGATGAGCTGATCCGGAGGAAGAGGAAGGACGAGGCGCCATGATCGTCCGGCGGTGAATCAGGCTGGACTGGATCGAACCGGATCGCACGGCGGGTCAGACGTACCGCGCCACGGCTCCCGCTACCCACTTCCGCGCGGCTCGCGGCTCCTCCACCACCGCCTCGCCGCCGTACTGGAGCACGTGGCGCACGATCCAGCCAGGATCCGCGACACGGTGGCGGACGATGACGCTGCCATCGTCGTCGAGCACGCTGTCGGGTGTGTGCTCGACGATCCAGCGCGCGACCCTGCGCGAGTAGCGCACGGTCACCTCGATGTCGTCCGTCGCGATGTAGGGTGCGGTGCGCGTGAGCAGCTCGTCGAGCGAGGCCGGGGCCGGTGGCGCGGCCTCCTCCTCCAGCTCGGCATCGAGGACGCGATCGAGGCGGAACACGCGGATGTCATCGCGTGCGAAATCATGTGCGGCGGCGTACCAGTTGCCGTACGCGTGGATCAACCGATACGGTGCGATGCGGCGCTTCTCCGGTGCGGTGTCGCCGGGCTTCAGATAGGCGATCGTGCAGGTGCGACCCAGCTCGATCGCGTCGGCGACGACGCCGCGGAAGCCGTCATCCTCGAAGCCAACGAGGAAGTCGTCCGCATCGTACTCGACGTCCTCAATGACGCCAGCGTCGCGGGCTTCGACGGCGCGCAGCTCGTGCACCGTGCTCACGTCCTGTGCCGCGAGGTCGCGCTCGAGGCTCGCCGCGAGCGCGAGGATCTGCGGGCGTCGCTCCGGGTTCGCATCGGCGGCGATGGTGCGAAGCCCGAGGCTCAGTGCGAGCGTTTCGCGTCGGCTGAGGCGGACCGGCCTGTCGAAGTCGTGGGGCGCGTGCACGAAGACACGGCGGCCGTCGGTGTACACAGTGAACTCCTCCACCGCGCCAGCAGGCAGATTGTACGCTCGCGCGGTCACCTCCTGCACATCGCGCAGCACGACGGCCGGCTCGACGCCGAGCGCATCCGCCAGCTCTTTCACGTGCGCGCCGTTGCTGCGCGCAGCGGCCGGCAGGATGTAGAGCAGCCGCTCGAGCTGGTCCCGGGCGGTCGAGCGCGGCGGCGGCCCGGGCTTCCTCACGCCCGGACTCATTCCGCAGCCTCACCGTGTGCCTGGGCGACGGCACGCGCGAGCGCGCGCAGCTCATCGATGAGAGCGCCAGGGCCCAACAGCTCCGCCTCGCCCTGGAGACCGAGCAGCCAGCGCACGAACGGGCTCACCTGGTGCACGTCGAATGCGCGGATCGTGGCACCGTCCGGCTCGCGCACCTCGAGGCGGCCGTGGCCGTTGCGCTCGGCCCAAAGACTGAGTGGAAAGCGGAACCGCACGCGCGCAATGACCGGCCCCTCCTCCGTCTCACCCAGCTCCCACGCCTTGCGGCCGACGTACGCGTCGAGCTGGAAGTTGTCGGGGATCGTGTAATCGGAGCTGTTCGGGCTGCTCTTGTTGACGACCACGTCATCCATCCGTCCGACGCGGAACAGGCGGATATCATCGCGTACCGCGTCGTGACCGATCAGGTACCAGTGACCCTGCTGATACAGCAGACCGAACGTGGCGACGTCGCGCTCCGTCGCCTCACCGCGATAGATACCGTGATAGCGGAACGTCACGCGCTTGCGGGCGAGCAGCGCGTCGGACAGCGTGCGCAGCCGGTCGGCGAGCTCGGCGGCGCCGGGGCGATCGACGAAGAGCACGGGCGTCCGCGCCGAGAACGCCATTGGGTCGAGGTCGAAGGCGAGCTTGCGGAACGCCGATCGTGCCTCCCGCAGGAACGGAAACCCCGGCACATCGGCGATGCTGCGGAGCGCATCGAGCGCGAGCGGCGCATCGTCGCGCGTGATCTCGACCGTGGCCGGCCGCGTGCGCTCCGGGTAATCGGGAATGCCGCTCGCCTCGCTCACCAGCTTCAGGTAGGGCAGGTAGAAGTCACGACGGTCGAGGCGGTAGCCCTCCTGGACGGACGGGTCGTCCATGCTCCGGTACTTCACGGTGCGGATCGGGATCCCCGTTGCACGCAGCTCGTCCTTGTCGCGCTCGAAGCTGCGCCGCACCGCGTCGCGTTGCCGCGCACCGCCCGATGCCCAGCGTTCCGCGTATGCCGGCACGTTGCGCAGCAGCTCGTCAGCGGCGACGGGCAGGTTGCGCGGGATGAGATAGGCGATGATGTCGAGCCAGCGCTGGAGCTTCGTCGCGTGCGCGTCAGGCATGCATCCTCCCGCGGGACGCACCGCCGGCCGTGCGGTGCTCTGACAGGATAACCCGGGAGTGTGACATCACAATGTACGGGTGGACGCCGGAGCGGGTAAGGGTGGAAGCCGCGGCCCTGTCGAAACCGGCGACCCCGGGACGACCATGGGGTGACGGAGACGACATGAATGACTTCATATCAGGAGGCAGTCCAATGCGCAAGCTGGTGATCAACACGTTCCTCACGCTCGACGGCGTGATGCAGGCACCCGGCGCACCCGAGGAGGACCCGAGCGGCGGATTCGAATATGGCGGCTGGTCCGTGAACTACTGGGATGAGAAGATGGGCGAGATCATGGATGCGGCCATGGCAGAGCCGTTCGACCTGCTGCTCGGCCGCAGGACGTACGAGATCTTCGCGGCGCACTGGCCGCACTCGACGGAAGATCCGGCCGCGACGCAGCTGAACTCCGCGCGGAAGTACGTCGCTTCGCGAACGCTCGACCGTGCCGACTGGCAGAACTCGACGCTCATCAGGAACGTGCCGCGTGAGGTCGCGACGCTGAAGGAGCAGAGCGGCCCGGAGATCCAGGTGCACGGAAGCTCGGACCTGATCCAGACGCTGCTCCGACACGAGCTCATCGATGCCATGCGGCTGTGGACGTTCCCGCTCGTCGTGGGCAGCGGCAAGCGGCTGTTCGCCGGAGGAACGCTGCCACGCGGCCTGCGGCTCACGGACTCCGCGGTATCGACCACGGGCGTAGTGATCGCGACGTACGAGCGCGCGGGAGCGATCGAGCCCGGCTCGTTCGCACTCGAGACACCGACTCCGGCGGAACTGGAGCGACGCGCCGGCCTGAGCGGTTGACGGCTCGGCGTGCGGTGCGGGCGGATCTACTGCGAGGCCCGCAGCCGCACCCGGCCGATCTGCACGATCAGACCCTCGCAGCCGATACCGAGCACCTTCGCGCGGAATCGGGCGGGTGGTACCGACAGGCCGGCGAGGCCCCGGCTGGGACATCATTCCGGCGGCCGCTCGTGCAGGAGCATCCAGGAGGTGCCGAAGCGGTCGCGGAGCATGGCGAAGCGGGATGCGAAGAAGGTCTCCTCCATCTTCATGAAGATCTGCCCGCCGTCCGCGAGCAGGTCGTAGATGCGATCCGCCTCGGCGTCGCTGTCCAGTCTGAGGGTGAGGTACGCGCTCCGCATGGGCTCGGCCGCGGGAATGTCGGCGCCCATGAGTACGGTGCCGGCGATCTCCATGCGGGCGTGCAGGATCGCGTTCTCCCAGCCGGCCGGCATGCCGACGCGGTTCGGCTGCTCGGCATGGGTCTGCATGGACGTGATCCTGCCGCCGAGGTGCTTCTCGTAGAAGCGGAATGCCTGCTCGCAGTTGCCGCTGTAGTTGAGATAGATGTCGAGGTTCATGGACTTCTCCCGGGTCGCCCGTGCCGAAAGGTGCCAGCTGCCACGGAGATGTGTCGAGCGAGGCGATGCAGAATCGACAATCGGTTCGCGGGGGATCCGCGGTGCAGGCGGGCGGGAGCGAAGTGCCAGCCGCACCCGGCGCGGGTGCACTCACCCGCCGAAGTGCCGTGCGTGATCGCGTGCGAAGTCCCGGATCGTGCGGGGCGGTCTGCCGAGGATTCGTTCGACATCGTCCGACACCTTCGATGTGGGACCGCCGGCACGCTGATACGCGGCGATCGCGAGCAGGGCATCGATCGCGCCGTCGGATAGTCCGCGCGCGGACATTCGTTCCCGCGCCTCGTCGGGCGAGATCGGCTCGTAGCGCACGGGCCTGCCGAGCAGCTCCGACAAGGCTTCCGCCACATCCGCGTAACCGACTGCGGCGCCGCTGGTGAGCACGTACTTCGCTCCGGCGTGCGTTGCCGGGTCGAGCAGCACGCGCGCCGCGACCTCGGCGATGTCGCGCGTGTCGATGAACGGGACCCGGCCATCGCCGATCGGCGCGCGGATCACGCCCTCGGCGCGCACCGACTCCGCGACATCGTCGAGCCAGTTCTGCATGAACGAGTGCGGCCGCAGGATCGTCCAGGGTATGCCGGACGCGATCAGCTCGCGCTCGACGTCGTAGTGCCCGCTCCCGATCCACGACCTCGAGTGGCCGGACGCGCCGAGTGCGGAGAGCTTGACGACGTGCTGCACGCCGAGATCGCGCGCTGCACGTATGACGCCGATCTGGAGGTTAGCGAATCCGGCAGCGTTGCCGGTCAGCAGGAACAGCCGCGTGGTGCCGGCGAGCACGGGCTCGAGCAGCGTCTCATCCGTCAGGTCCGCCTGAACGGGGACGACGCCCGGGAGCGGCCGCAGCGCGGTCACATCGCGCGCTACGGCACGCACCGGTACGTGCGCGTCCGCGAGCAGCCCGACCAGCGCCGAACCGATCGTGCCGGTGCTGCCCGTGACGGTGATGAACATTGCGGCTCTCGTCAGCGGCTGGACCAGACGCCGCCGCGCGCCCTGTACAGCGCGACGTATGCAGCGGCGGCCTGGGCCTCCGCCTGAGCGAGCTGGTCCTGTGCCGCGAGCAGTGTGCGCTCGGCGTCGAGGACCTGGAGGAAGTCGGCGATGCCGCCCTCGTAGCGCAGCCGCGCCAGCTCGGCCGCGCGCTCGCTCGCCTGCGCCGCCTCGCGCAGGTGCTCGAGCCGCGTGCGCGCCGTGCGGTAGCCGACGGTCGCGGACTCCAGCTCGGCCTGTGCGCGGAGCACGAGCTGCTCGTGCTGCGCCCGCGCCTCCAGCTCCTGCGCCTGTGCGGCATCGACGCGCGCCTTCACGCGCCCGATGTCGAGCAGCGGCCACGACAGCACGGGACCGACCGTGTAGTTGAACGTGCCGGTCCGGCCGAACGCATCGACCTCGTTCGCGACGTACCCGGCACTCGCGGCGATGCTCAGGCGCGGCAGGTAGTCGGACCGCGCCGAGCTGGCGAGCGCGCGGCTCGCGGCCACCCTGTCCTCTGCGGCAGCGACATCCGGACGCGCGGCGATGACCTGATCCGCGGCGAGCGCGGGCAGCGAATCGGGCAGCGCCGGAATCCCGTCACCCGGCACCAGCTCCGCCGCGATCTCCTGCGGCGGCCGGCCGAGCAGGACCGCGAGCTCCTGCTCGAGCGCAGTGACCTGCGCCTCGAGCGACGGAATCGCGGCGAGCGTCGTCGCGAGCTGCGCGCGTGCGCGCTCGGTGTCGAACGCGTTGCCGCGTCCGGCCTCGAGCCGCGTCACCGTGAGCTCCAGCGTGCGGCGCTGGTTCTCCGCGTTGCGCTGCGCGACGGCGAGCCGGCTCTGCGCGCCGCGCAGGTCGAAGTAGGTACCGGCGACGGCCGCGGCCACCGCGACGCGCGTGCTCCGCAGGTCCTCGCCTGCCGAGCTCAGGAACGCGTTCTCCGCGCGCAGCCGCCCGCGCAGACGGCCCGCGACATCGACCTCCCACGACGCGTGCAGCGCGGAGCTCCAGAGGTCGCGATCCGGCAGTGCACCCGGGCCGGCTCCCGGGAATGCCGCGTTCGCCATGCGCTGCCGCGTGTAGCCCGCACTCGCGGTCACGACCGGTGCGAGCCCGAGTGCGGCGTGCGTGCGCGCGGCGCCCGCGCCATCCAGCCGCGCATCGGCGGCACGCAGATCGAGGTTGCCGCGCACGGCCTGCGTGAGCAGCCGGTCGAGCGTGCTGTCGTTCAGCACTTCCCAGAACGGTGTGCCGGGCACGGCCTGCTGCGCGGCGGCGGGCGGAACCGCCGCCAGCACGAGGCCGACGGCGATTCCCATCGATTTCAGGTGGAATCTATGCATGAGCGAGCTCCTCCAGTCCGGTCGGAATCGGCTGCCGCTCGGCGTCGCGCACTGCGCTCGGCTGGTGCTCGGCAGCGATGAGCGAGTAGAAGACGGGCACGACGAACAACGTGAATACGGAGCCGATGATCATGCCGGCGACGAGCACGGTGCCGATGCTGTTGCGCGCCTCGGATCCGGGCCCGGAGACGAACACGAGCGGCAGGTGGCCGAACACCGTAGCGACGGACGTCATCAGCACGGGACGGAACCGCGTCAGCGATGCCTCGCGCAGCGCCTCCAGCTTCGCGAGGCCGCGCTGCTGGAGTGTGTTCGCGAACTGCACGATCAGGATCCCGTTCTTCGCGATCAGTCCGACGAGCGTGATCAGCCCGACCTGGGAGTAGATGTTGATCGTCGTGAACCCGAGAAAGCTGAAGACGAGTGCGCCCGAGATCGCGAGCGGCACCGACCCGAGCAGCACGATCAGCGGATCGCGGAAACTCTGGAACTGCGCCGCCAGCACGAGATAGATCAGGATCACGGCGAACAGCAGTGTCGTCGTCAGTGCCGCGCCCTCGCGGCGGATCTGTCGCGACTCGCCCGCATGATCGAGCGCCACGGCGGGTCCCGCCGCCGCGAGCGCCGCCTCCTCCAGCACGCGCAGCCCCTCCTCTTTCGTCACGCCGGGATTCACGCCCGCGAACACGCGCACTGCGTTCTTCTGCTGGAACCGGTTCAGCACGCGCGGTGCGGTCGACGACTCGAGTCGCGTGAACGCCGACACCGGCACCAGCTCGCCGGACGGCGTCTTGATCTTCAGGTCGAGCAGCGGCCCGACCGTCTCACGGTTCTCATCGCCGATCTGCGGGATGACCTTGTAGCTGCGGTCGAAGTAGTTGAACCGGTTCACGTACCCGCCGCCGAGCAGCGTGCCCAGCTCCTGGCCGACGGTCGCGAGGTCGAGGCCGAGGTCCGCGACCCGGTCGCGATCGATCACCACGCGCGTCTCCGGCAGATCGATCTTCAGGTCCGTATCCACGTACAGGAACTTCCCGCTCTGCCAGCCGGCCCCGACGACGGCGCCGACCGTCTCCAGCATCTGCTCCGGCGGCGCGTCGCTCTGGAGCACCAGCTCGACGTCGTAGTTGCCGGGTGTCGGCAGCGGCGGATCGAGACGCGGGAAGACGCGCAGCCCCGGGACCTGCGCCACGGCGCCGAACACCTCGCCGTACATCTCCTGCGAGGAGCGCGTCCGCTCGTGCCAGTCCTCCATCACCATCCCGCCGAACGCGCCCCACGGCATCGTGATCGACCACATGAAGCGCGCCTCGGGGAACGCCGTGATGCGCTCGACCACATCGAGCGAGGAGCGGTGCGCGGCGGCGAGGGATGCATCCGGCGCCGCCTCCATGAACATCGAGATGTGGCTCTGGTCCTCGACCGGCGCGAGCTCGCGCTGCGAGAACATGTAGAGCGGCCATGCCGCGAGCATCACGAGCAGTGCCGCGACCACGACGGCCCCGCGCATACGCAGTGCGCCGTCGAGCAGTGTCGCGTAGCGGTCGCGGATCGAGTCGAACACGCCGTTCACGAACCGCGTGAGCCGACCTTCCTTCCCGTGCGGGTGCACGAAGCGGGAGCTCATGACGGGCGAGAGCGTGATCGCGACGAAGCCGGAGACCACGACTGCGGCCGCGAGCGTGATCGCGAACTCGAGGAACAGCGAGCCGGTAAGGCCGCCCTGGAACGCGATCGGCGTGTAGACGGTGGCGAGTGTGATCGTCATGGCGACGATCGGGCCGACCAGCTCGCGGGCACCGACGAGCGCCGCCTCTATACGCGTCTTCCCGAGGCGGACGTGCCGCTCGATGTTCTCGACCACGACGATCGCGTCATCGACCACGAGTCCGACCGACAGCACGATCGCGAGGATCGTGAGCAGGTTCAGGCTGAAGCCGAGCGCGTACATGACGACGACCGCGCCGATCAGCGAGATCGGCATGGCGGCGAGCGGCACGAGTGCCGTGCGCACCGAGCCCATGAACAGGAAGACGATGAAGCCGACGATGAGGAGTGTCTCGCCGAGCGTCTTCGAGATCTCCTTGAGCGCCTCCTCCATGAATACGGTCGCGTCGTACGCGAGCTGCATGTCGATGTCGGGCGGCAGTGTCTGCCGGATCCGATGCATCTCGTCGCGCAGCCGGTGGGCGACTTCGATCTCGTTCACACCGACGAGCGGGTACACGCCGAGATAGACGGCCTCGCGGTCGTTGTACTTCGCGACTGCGGTCGCCTCCTCGGCACCCAGCTCGACGCGCGCGACATCGCTCAGCCGTACGACCGCGCCGCCGCGATCCGCCACGATCAGGTTCTCGAACTCCCCGACGGAGCGCAGGTCGGTGTTCGCGAGCAGGTTGACCTGCACGAGGTCGCCCTTCGTCTGGCCGACCGCCGCCAGGTAGTTGTTGCGGCGGAGCGCCGCGTGCACATCACCCGGTGCGAGGTTCAGCGCGGCGAGCCGTTCGGGGTCGATCCAGACTCGCATCGCGATCGGGCGGCCGCCCTCGATGGAGACGCGCTGCACGCCCTGGAGCGTCGCCAGCTGCGGCTGGAGCGTGCGCGACAGCCAGTCCGTGACCGCGGGGACATCGCGCGCGGTCGACGTGAAGCTCAGGTAGAACGATGCGTACGGCCGGTCCGTGCGCTGCACATCGACGACCGGCGGCTCCGCCTCGGCCGGCAGTTCCGAGCGTACCTGCTGGAGCCGCGCGGTGACCTCCGCGAGCGCGGCCGTGCTGCTGTGGTCCAGCTTCAGCCGCACCGTCACCGTGCTCACGCCCGCGCGACTCGTCGACTCGACGTAGTCGACGCCGCCGATCGACGAGACCGCGCGCTCGATCGGCGTCGTCAGGAAGCCGCGTACGGTCTCCGCGCTCGCACCGTAGTAGACCGTCGTGATCACGACGGACGAGCTCTCGATCTGCGGGTACTGCTGCACCGGCAGGCTCGTCATGGCCCGCCAGCCGACCAGCACGATCACCAGGTTGACGACGATCGCGAGCACCGGATGCCGGATGAAGACATCCGTGATCGCGCGTCTTCCGCCCCCTTCCGGGAGCCCTTCCGCCGGCCGGCTCACTGGACGGCTCCCGCGGTCGGCGTGGTGTCCGGGGGCGCGATCATCACGAGCGCATCCGGACGCAGCTTGAACGAGCCGGACGCAGCGACGTGCTCGCCCGCCTCGAGGCCGTCGAGGATCACGATGTCATTGCCCACGAGCGGACCCGCCTGCACCGGCCGGAGCCGCGCGCGCGTGCTGCCGGCGGAGTCCGTCGCGAGCACGAAGACGTGATCGCCCTGCGGGCCGCGCCGCAGCGCGCTGGCCGGCACCATGACCGCCCCGGCCTCCGGCCCCACCGGTACGATGACGCGCACCGATGCGCCCGGCGCCGGCATCACATCGCCGGTCAGCCGTGCCCGGACGTCCCGCGTCCGCGTGGTCTCGTCGACGCGGGCATCGACCGCCTCGATGCGTGCCTCGATGACCGAGCCATTGTCCGCCTGCACTTCCACGGTCTGGCCCGGACGCAGACCCGCCGCCACCTGCTGTGCCAGGGCGAAGTCGACGAACGAGCCGTCCGCCACACCCTGGAGCGTCGTGAGCTCCGTGCCCACGTTCAGGTACTGGCCGGGATGCACGTCCGCGAGACCGACGCGCGCGCGGAACGGCGCGCGGATCGTCTTGCGCGCGATGATCGCCTTCGTGCGTGCGATCTGCGCGAGCGCGACGTCGCGCTCCGCACGCGCCTGGTCGACCTCCTCCTGCGATGTCGCCTCGTGCTCACGCAGCCGCTCGAGACGATCGAGCGTCGTCTGCGCGAGCGCCGCCTGTGCCTGCTGCGCCGCGAGCTCGGCCTGCTCGACCGACACGTCGAACGCGACGAGCACCGTGCCCGCATCGACGATGCGCCCCGGCGACAGGTGGACCGAGCGGACGACGCCCGGCACCTCGTTGCGCAGCGCGATCGAGCGCAGGGCCACCACCGTGCCGATCGCCGTCGTCGTCGCGCGATGCGGACGCTCGACGGCCACCGCCTCACCCACGATCTCCATCGGCTCCGCCCGATTCGCTGCGTCCGCCTCCGCGCCCCGCAGCTTCGCCGCCTTCCAGCCCGCCAGACTGCCTCCGATCAGAACGACCACGCCGATCAGCGCCGCCGATGCGATCGAGCCCGTTCTATTCTTCAGTGAGATCATTTTCACTCGTCCGAGTTGATGTTCGACATCCGGTGAGCGCGAGTGTGAGCCGACCGTGCGGCCCACACTCACGCTCCCACCCCCACTACCTCGCCACCCGCGTCGCCGCGGTGCCGAACGGGAGCCGGTACGAGATGCCCGCGCTCCACGTCACATCGAACTGCGTGCGGTCGTACGCCGACGCGAACCCGCCGAGATCCGACAGCTCGTACAGCCAGCCGCGACCCTCGACGAGCACGCCCAGACGCGTGCCCGGAATCGTGTAATCCACGCCGAGCCCCACTGTGCCCGCCGGCTTCGTCCTGTCCGCGTCCTCGGTTCCGACCGGATGCAGCGTCACCGCGCCCGCACCGAGCAGTGCGTACGGAGCGAGGCCGGCTGCCACGGGATAACGCACCCGGACGGATGCGTCGTAGAAGAAGCGCGCGAGCTCGGAGCCGGTCTCGTCGCCGTTCTGCTCCAGCTCATTACGTGCAAACGTGAAGTTGCCGGACAGACCGAAGTACCGGCTCAGGTCGACGCCGACGCTGCCGCCGACGTTGTAGCCGGTGCGACCGAAGTCGGCCGTGCCGGCCTCGTTCAGGTCTGCCAGGCCGTTGAACCCACCGCCCCGCACCTCGATGCTGACTGCGCGGTCCTGCGCCACGGCGGGCTGGGCCAGCGCCGCGGCCAGGACCAGCGCTCCGAGAAATGCCGACTTTATCATCAACCCCTCCTCCTCACGGCCGCCCACCGCGGGCGGCGTCACATGCGTGGATCGGCCACGCTCCGCGACCGCCTGAAAAACGGCGGAAGTCATTCATTCACGAATAGTTAAGGGACAGATAGTACATACCTGAAACATCTGGTCAAAAAAATTTCACTCACCGGATCTTCGACAGCAGCTGGTTCAGCTGCGCGCAGTTGTCCGTGCCGAGGGCGCCGGCAAACTGCTCGCGCAGCCGGTCCAGCTGGGCTGCACCCTCCCGGGCCAGCGCGTCGCCGGCCTCCGTGAGCTCGGCGAGGACGCTGCGGCGGTCATCGGGGTCGGGCATCCGGCGCACGAGCCCCTCCGCCTCGAGCCGATCGATGATCTGCGTGATGTTCGACCGGGCGCACTGCTGGTCCTGGGCGAGCACGCCCAGACTGACCGGCTTGCCGGCCTCGCGCAGGTGCGACAGCACCTCGTACTTCGGGTACGACAGGCCCACCTCCCCCAGCGCGCGGCCGACCCGCTCATAGAGCTGATCCGCCACATCCAGGAAGTTGAAGAGCGTCCAGCCGGTTCCCGCGATCGGGTCGCGCGCGGCGGTGCTCCGTTCGGTGTGCCGATTGTTCATGGCTGTATTATACGAGCGCTGAAACAATTTCGTCAAGACCGCCGTCGGCCGGTCGAGGCGCAGGACCAGGGCATCAGCCGACATGGCCGCCTCCCGCCACGAACGTCCCCGTCGCGCCAAAAATGTACAGGATGGTCAGAACTCCAGAGCCGCCCAACATCGCCTCCCCTCCCCCATGCTATCGACGCTGCCATACTCGCGAGCATGCCAGCAGGATCCCCGTTGCCGGTGCAGATCCATGATCTGCGGTCGTTCTGGCGGCGGCTGCGGTCCTGCCACCACGCGACGACGTCGTTCACCCCGTCTCGTATAACGACGAATGGCGGGACCGTATATCGACAATGGCGTCACGAGTCCGCCGTGTTCGGGGTCGGGAGCGGCGCGATGTCGAGTCCGGCGAGGCGGTCGGGCTCCGCGACGAGGTCGATGCCGGTGATGCGATCGTCGCGGATCGTGAACACCATCGCGCCGCGCGTCCTGCCGCCGGGTGCCCAGACGAGGCCGGGCGCACCATCGAGGAGTGCGGGCCGTGCGTCGCGTGCGCGTCCGGCGAACATGCCGGCGACGGCGGGTGCGCCGCGGGCCTCGGCCATGACGCCGACCTCGACGACCTTCGGGTCCGCACTGAGGACGACGTCGGGGTCGAGCACGGCGAGCAGTGCGGAGAGATCGCCCGCGCGGGATGCGGCGAGGAACGCCGCGACGAGCTGCTGGCGTCGCGCGAAGTCGTCGGCGACGCGGGCGGCTCCGCGGACGCGGCGTCGGGCGCGGCTCGCGAGCTGGCGGGTGGCATCGAGCGAGCGGTCGAGGATCGACGCGATGTCGTCGAACGGCAGATCGAAGACGTCGTGGAGCACGAACGCGACGCGCTCCGCCGGGCTCAGCGTATCGAGCACGATCAGGAGGGCCGGCCCGAGCGCCTCGGCCAGCGCGATCTCGCGCTCGGGATCGTCGCCGGTGCTGGCAACGTGCGCGGGCGCCGGCGGCAATTCCAGCGGCTCCTCGCGGCGGGAGCGTCGCGAGCGCAGCATGTCGAGGCACACCCGCGCGACCACGGTCGTGAGCCAGCCGCGGAGGTTCTGCACCGTGTCCGCGTCGGTGCGGCTGAGCCGGAGCCACGCCTCCTGCACGGCATCGTCGGCCTCTGCCGTCGAGCCGAGCAGCCGTCCGGCCACGGCGCGCAGGTGCGTCCGGTGCTCCTCGAAGTGCTGCGCCAGCACGTCCCTTTCGCTCATCGTCACCTCCCGGTTCGTCGTTCCGTCCTGATGGAGACGGATGCGGGCTGGCCGTTGTGACCGGTGCGGGGATATGAATACGCCGGAAAATGTTCTGCGCCAACGAACGCTGACCAGATGCGAGCAACATGAGGACATTCGAGTGCCGCGCGATCGGCGTGGTGGAATCCGCACTCCGGGGTGTGGACGAGGCGCCGATGCAGGCCGATGAAGGGGCGCCGGTGGCGTGGCTGGTGTTCGATGCGGACGTGGTCGAAGGGCTGGGCTCGCTGAAGCCCGGAGACGAGGTGATGCTGCTCACCTGGCTCGACCGCGCCGAGCGCGACGTGCTGAGCGTCCATCCGCGCGGCGACCGCACGCGGCCGCGGGAGGGCGTGTTCCTGACGCGGTCTCCGCATCGTCCGAACCCGATCGGTCTGCATCGCGTGGAGGTGACGGCGGTGGAGGGCCGGCGCGTGCGCGTGGCCCGGCTGGAGGCGGTGGACGGGACGCCGATCCTCGACATGAAGGCCGTGCTCGCATCGGACGTGGGTCTGCGCTGACGTGACGCCGTCGCCGTCGAACGCGCTGCCCGCATGCTAGTCAGTCCCGATCCATCACGAGCTCGTCCGGCAGGAACGGATGATGGCGACGGACATCCTGATCGACCGTGCACAGCGGTGTCCGTCGCGCGATGCTGTGCGCCGCGAGGAGCCGATCGAACGGGTCGCACGTCCAGGCGAGGGGGAGCGCGCGTTGAATCAGCGTCAGGAGCGGCACCTCATCGACGATGAAGCGGGCATCGTTCATGACCGTACTCATGAACGCGTCGATGTCGACCTCGAGTCGGCCGACCTCCGCCAGATACTGTACCTCCAGAAACGACACCGGCGAGACACCCCACGCCGCATAGCGCTCGAGCCATGGGAACTCGCTCAGCCGCGGTGCGTCGATCGTGATCCAGAGCAGGAAGTGCGTGTCCAGGATGCACTTCACTCGTCCGTATCCTTCCGCAGCGTGAGGTCCTGCTCCGGGCCGCGCCACTCCCAGCGCCACGTGTCGGCGACGTCCGGCTCACTGATGTGGAGGATCCCGCTGTAGTCCGGGTGCTTCTCGCGCACCGCGCGCCCCGGATCCTCGCGCCGGATCACGATGCGCCGACCGCGGCGCGTGATCACGACCACCTCGCCGTCGAGCACCTCGTCGAGGAGCCTGAACCAGAGCCGCCGCGCCTCCGAAGCCGTCACGCGTTTCATGTGTACGTTGTACAACTGTGACGGCGAGTCGTCAATCTCGTCTTATCGCGTGCGCGCCGACTCCCGCTGCAACTCGACCACGTCCGCGGACCAGTGCGTGTCATCGCCGAGCAGGTGTTTCACGAAGTACTCCGCGCGCAGCCAGAACCAGTAGTCGCTCATGTTGCCGTAGCCGTGGCGCTGGCCGGGGAAGACGAAGTAGTCGAAGCGCTTGTTCGCGCGGATCAGCGCCTGCGCCATGCGCAGCGTGTTCGCGTGGTGCACGTTGTTGTCGATGTCGCCCGTGGTCAGCAGCAGGTGTCCCTCGAGGTTCGCCGCGAGCTCGGGGTTGCCGTCGATGTCGTACTCGAACGTGACCTTCCCCGAATCGTCGACCACCTCCTTCACGCCGTGGTGGGTCTCGGACCACCACCGGTTGTAGACGTCGTTCGTGTGATTGCCGGAGCTCGATACCGCGACATCGAAGAAGTCGGGATAGACGAGCATCGCGGCGGTGGACATGAAGCCGCCGCCGGAATGGCCGTAGATGCCGACGCGGTCGATGTCGATGAACGGCAGCTGGTCGGCGAGCTGCTCCACGGCGGCCTTCTTGTCGGCGAGGCCGTAGTCGCGGAGGTTGCCGTAGCCGTAGTTGTGGTACCACTTCGAGCGTGACGGGTTGCCGCCGCGGTTGCCGACCGTGATCACGACGAAGCCGAACTGTGCGAGCGCGGTCTCGAAGCGGCTGGTCGAGAACGACTTCGCGACCGATTCCGTCTGCGGGCCGGGATAGACGTACTCGATGATCGGATACTTCTTCCGCGGATCGAAGTCGAACGGCAGGTACATGACGCCGTAGAGGTCCGTGATGCCATCCGCCGCCTTCACCGTGAACGGCTGCGGCATCTGCCAGCCGGCAGCGAGCAGCCGTGAGAAGTCCGCCTCCTCGAGCGGCATCACGTCGGCACCGGTCGCGCGCTTCAGCACTGCGGCCGGCACCGTGTTCACGCGCGAGTAGTTGTCGACGATGAAGCGGGTCGATGGGCTCACGCTCGCGCGGTGGTCGAAGTCGCCGGGATTCAGCAGCCGGAGATTCGATCCATCGATGCTCACGCGATACAGATGGTTGTAGTACGGGTCCTCGCCCGGCTCGCGGCCGGTCGCCTGGAACCAGACGACGCCGTTCCGCGCGTCCATTGCTTCGATGCCGCGTACGGAGAACGTGCCCTGTGTCAGTCGATTGCGCAGCTGACCGTCGGGGCCGTAGCGGTAGAGGTGGGCCCAGCCGTCGCGCTCCGACCACCAGAGGATGTCGCCGTTCGGCAGCATTTCCGGATTGCGTGTCTCGATGTACGTGTTGAGCCGCTCCTCGAACAGCGTCCGTGCGGTGCCCGTGCTCGCGTCCGCGACCATCATGTCCACGCGATGCCGGTCGCGGCTGATGCGGACGAAGTGCAGGCGGTCCGAGCCGTCGGCGAGCCAGAGCGGACGGAACGGATCCTCACTGTCCGGATAACGGACCTGCCGCGCCGTCGCGATGTCGAGCGACTCATCCTGCCACGCATCCGGCCACGTCACCCTCGTCGCACTGCGCGCGGCGAGGTCGTAGATCCACAGCTCGCTCTGCGTGACGTTCTCCTCGCCCGGCATGTCGTAGCGGTACGTCTCGAGCTCGGGCCGATCGTTGCCGGTCGAGTGGATCACCCACAGATCGCCGACTTTGCGCTGATCGCTGCGCACGACCGCGAACCGCCGCGAGTCCTTCGACCACACGATGCCGCCGGGCTTGCGCTCGCCCGCCTTCTTCGCGCGCTCCTGATCCGTGTCGCCGCGCTGAGTGCGCGCCCAGCTGTAGTGCTCGACACCGTCCTCCGTGAGGCGAGTCTCCTC
>DASUSS010000141.1:0-2811 GCA_036374995.1 Longimicrobiales bacterium
GACGGCGCGCGGGAGATCATCGAGTGGCTGGACGGAGGGTATCGGATAACGGATGAGATCGTGCAGACGCAGTGAAATTCTTGAACTGCGGGGGATTAAAAGCGGGTGATTAACTGCGGTAGATAAACGGCGGGTAATTGAACTGCGGTAATGAACGTCGGGTGAGGACCCGGGTTGATCACCGGGGGGTTGATCACCCGGGTGGTTGATCACCCGGGTGGTTGATCACCCGGGGTTGATCCCCGCAGTTCATCCCCCGCAGTTCATCCCCCGCAGTTCATCCCCCGCAGTTCATCCCCCGCAGTCTAAAAAAACACAGGCTGCATCCACGCACTCTGCCGTCCCATCGTCCTCCCGGTCGTCGGATCGACGTGCGCACGTGACGACACGACCTTGACCCGCACGTACCGCTCGTCGCCGTGGAAGACGTACTCCGCGGTCGTCCCTTCCAGTTCCGCGAGCACCTCGCCCACGCGCGGATCGTATTTGCGGGTCGTGCGGATCGGTTCGCCGTCGGCGCCGAGTGCGGGCTCGGATGTGAGCGGCGTGCCGCGGCGCGTGCCGATGAAGTACGTGCGGTACGTCGCACCGGGCTCGGCCTCGATGTCGATGCGGATGCGGTCGTGCTCGCGATGCTCGGACCTGATGGTCACGCCGGTGCTCGCGTAGAAGTCGCCGGTGCGCAGTGCACGGCCGATGTCGTCGGGTGTGAGGCGTGGCGCGCGCACCATGATCCAGCCGCGGCCGGGACGCGAGATCGTGTCGCCGTACTCGCGGTAGTCGTGCGCATCATCGGCGGCGGCGGCGAATACGGGCGGCAGTCCTGCTTCGTGCCTCAGGGACAGCACCACGTCCCAGATCTGCTCGGTGCTCGCGTGCGCTGCGTCGCCACGATTGTTCACGAGGCCGTGGCCGTTGAACACCTCGAAGATGCGGAAGCCGGGTATCACCGCGAGCTCCTCGGCGGTGAGCGCCCACGTGTAATTCGGGTGATTGACGATCGCGGCAACCTCCCGGCCGGTCCGTGCGCGCTGGTCCTCGACGGCGGCCAGATTCCGTGCGATGCGGTCGCCGCCCGTCTCGCCGCCCTGCGGCGGAATCGCCGCATTCAGGTTGAACGCATTCACGTGCGCACCCGCGCGGTCCGTGATCTCCTCGCCCGTGAGCAGCAGAAAGCGGCCCGGCTGCTCGAACAGGTGGCGGTATTCCTCGAGCGGCCTCAGCCGGACCAGGTGGCGATCGCCGTCCTGGTGCTCCTGCACCCAGTCCGTACCGAACCGCTCGCGGTAGCCGGGCAGTGCCTGCCGGGCCGAGCGGTTGCGCGGGGGCCAGCCGGCGTCCGGCGCATTGATGTCGACCCAGCGGTCTCCCGCCTGGAGCAAGTCGTGCTCGGTGAGCGCGAGGAAGTCGTATCCGTGGTCGACGTACCACTGTGTGACCATCTCCGGGTAGTCGGTGCCGTCGCTCCACACGGAGTGCGTGTGCAGGTTGCCCTTCCACTGGGCGACCGGCGCGGCGCAGCCGGACCCGAGGCTCACGAGGAAGCCCCACGCGAGGAGACGGTGCGTTCGGTGGGCCATCGGGCAGCTGTGGGAGTCCTGTCTCATGACCTTGTGCGCAGGCGGATGCAGTGACTGCACCAAGATAGCGCATCGCCGGGCGCCGGCCACTCGCGGCGCGCGGGCCGGGAATGCGGCTTGCACCGGCGACAGCGGTCCGTTCACACAGGGAGCAGACAGTGCAGTCACGGCAGGTGATCGCGGCGTGTCTCACGCTGCTGGCGGCGACTCCGCTCCGTGCGCAGGAGGCGCTGGTCCTGAGCGGCGGCGGATCCCGCGGGCTCGCTCACGTGGGTGTCCTGCTGCGGCTCGAGGAGCTGGGCTACGACCCGGACATTGTGGTCGGCAACAGCATGGGCGCCGTCATCGGCGCGCTGTACGCCGCCGGCTTCTCGCCGGACGAGATCCGTCGCCGCGTCGAGGCGGTCGAGTGGAGCGGCCTGTTCGGCGCAGTGCCAGTGATCTCCGGCCCGGGCCAGGCCGTGTACGTGCCGATGCTGAGCTTCGATCTGAACGTGACGCAACGGCGCATCTCACGCGGGCTCTTCGGGGAATGGCACATCAACCGCGCACTCGTGCATCTGCTGTTCGACGCGGGCGCGCGCGCGCGCGGCGACTTCGATCGTCTGCCACGCCGGTTCCGTGCACTCTCGACGGACCTGACCACCGGTGAGGCCGTGCCTCTCGGTGGCGGCGATATCGCGCGGGCCGTGCGCGCCAGCATGGCGTACCCGGGGTTCTTCGCTCCCGTCGACTGGCAGGGCCGTGTGCTCGTGGACGGCGGGGTCGTCGACAATCTGCCGACGCTCGAGGCGCGGAGTCTCGGTGCCGCGCGTATCGTCGCGGTCGATGTGACGCGGCCATCGGAGCGTGTCGAATCCCGAGCGCCACTCGCGGTCGTGCAGCGCGCGCTGAACCTGATGCAGATCAATCTGCACCGCGACACGATTCCGCCCGACGCCCTCGTGCAGCTGGACATCGACTCGAACTTCTCGGGCGCGTCCTTTCCGGATGATCCGGGTCCGCTCATGGAGGCCGGGCACGCCGCGGCGGTCCGCGACCTGGCCCGGTTCATCGTCCGTCCCGCGCGCGCGCGCCGCACCGCGCCGGCGCCACCCGACTCGCTCACGCACCTGGTCGTCGAGGCGCCGGATGAGGCGCTCCGTGCGATCGTGTCGCGCGCACTCGAGCGGTTCGTGCCGGGTCGTTACGATGCCGACGCCGTCCTCGAGACGGTGGACCGGCTCTACGC
>DASUSS010000142.1:0-16144 GCA_036374995.1 Longimicrobiales bacterium
CTCGCCGGCGTGCGCGGATCGTTCGAGGAAGACGATGACTGAGCTGCTGCGCACGCCCGTCTGGGAACCGGCGCGGCAGGAGCCGCTGCTGACGCGCGAATGGCTGGTCACGAACGGACTCGGCGGCTATGCGTCCGGCACGGTCGCCGGTGCGGTGACACGGCGCTATCACGGCCTGCTGGTGGCCGCACTCCCCGCTCCGCTCGGCCGCACCGTGATGCTGAACCACCTCGCGGAGGAGCTGCGCCTGCCCGGCGGCACGGCAGTCTCGCTCGGCAGCATCGAGAGCAGCACCGGCATCGAGCTCCCCGGCGCGACGTTCTTTGCCGATTTCCATCTCGATTCAGGACTGCCCGTGTGGCGCTACCGCGTGGACGGATTCGTCATGGAGAAGCGGATCCTGATGCCACACGCGCAGAACACGGTCATGGTGATGTACCGGCTCCTCGAGGGCAGCGGCCGCGTGCGGCTGCGGCTCCGACCCTCCGTGCACGTCCGCGGCTACGAGGATCCGGTCGACCTGCCGCTCGATCGCACGTGCCGCCTGGCCGTGATCGGCGACCGCTACGAGATCCACAGCGAGAACGCGGAGCTGCCGCCGCTCCGCTTCGTGCAGCGCGGCGGCGAGAATCCCGCCCTCGTGGTGATGCCGCAGCATCACACGGCCATTGCGTACCGCATCGAGCGGGACCGCGGCTATGCCGCCGTCGGTCACCTGTGGAGTCCCGGTTACCTCCGCGCCGAGCTCACGCACGCGGCGCCCGTGGCACTCGTCGCCTCGACGGAGCCATGGAGCACGATCCTCGGCATGCCGCCGGACCTCGCACTCCAGATCGAGCTCGACCGCAAGCGCCTTCTCATCTCGCTCGCACCCGCGCCCGCCCGGGACGGCGTGGCCGCGGAGCTCGTGCTCGCGGCGGACCAGTTCATCACCACGCCCGCCGGCCGCGTTGCCGAGCAGGCGCGCGCGCAGGCGGCCGGCCGCGAGCTGCGGACCGTGATCGCCGGCTACCACTGGTTCACGGACTGGGGCCGTGACACGATGATCTCGCTCGAGGGTCTCACGCTCTGCACCGGCCGATACCGCGAGGCGAGCGACATCCTGCGCACGTTCGCCGCGTACGTGCGTGACGGGCTCATCCCGAACATGTTCCCGGACCACGCCACGGAGGGCCTCTACCACACGGCGGACGCGACGCTCTGGTTCTTCCATGCCGCCGACCGCTACGTGCGCTACACCGGCGACCGCAGCCTCATCACGGATCTGCTCCCCGCGTTCGTCGACATCGTGAACCATCACCTGGACGGCACGCACTTCGGCATCCGCATCGATCCGGATGATGGCCTGATGCGGCAGGGTGCGGACGGCTACCAGCTGACGTGGATGGATGCGAAGGTCGAGGACTGGGTCGTCACGCCGCGGCGCGGGAAGGCAGTCGAGCTGAATGCGCTCTGGTACAATGCGCTGCGTCTGCTCGAGCGGTGGTGCCGCGATGCCGGAGACACGGACACCGCGGAATCGATGGACCGCCACGCAGCACGCGCATACGACTCGTTCAATGCACGCTTCTGGTACGACGAAGGGCAGTACCTGTACGACGTCGTCGATGGCGAGAACGGCGCTGACAGCGCCTGCCGGCCGAACCAGATCTTCGCCGTGTCGCTCGATCACCCGGTCCTCGCGCGCGCGCGCTGGAACGCGGTGATCGAGGTCGTACGCACCCGACTGCTCACACCCGTAGGACTGCGCTCGCTCGCGCCCGGACACCCCGACTACCAGCCGAAGTACTATGGCGATCTCCGCGCCCGCGACGCCGCCTATCACCAGGGCACCGTCTGGGGCTGGCTGATCGGCCCGTTCATCGATGCATGGCTCCGCTGCCACCCCGAGGATCGTGAGGGAGCGCGGAAGATGCTCGCCGGCCTGGTCGATCACCTGGACGAGTTCGGTGTCGGGACGATCGCCGAGATCTTCGATGCCGAGGAGCCGTATACGCCACGCGGCTGCATCGCACAGGCCTGGAGCGTGGCGGAGGTGCTGCGGTGCTGGGTAGGAACCGAACCGACGTCTTAGATGCTGGTGTAGCTGCCTGGACGTCCGAGACGCGCCGAGAAGGCGAACCCCGGGTGCAGTGTGCGGTGTGACCCTGCGGCTCTACGCCCGTCTCCACCACCTCTTCCCTGCGATCCAGCACACGAGCGCGCCCGCGCCGATCCAGAGGAACCCCCAGAACAGGGTAGGGATGCCGGTCACCTCGGCGAGCATGGCGGCATCGGACTGCACGTCCGGCCGCGACAGGATGTCGCTGCGGATGTCGAGCAGTGCGTAGAGCGCGCTCGTGAGTCCGAGCACGAGCAGCACGGTCGCGACACCGCGTGCGGAGAGGCTGCGCGCGGCGAGGATCAGCCCGGCACCGAAGAGGCCGGTGAACACGAAGCCGAAGAGGTTGCGCACGAAGAGGGCTGCGACGAGCAGGATGAACGCGCCGAGGATACCTACGGCCCAGCGCGCGCGTTTCGTGCGAGCACTCGCGAGCTCGACCAGGAGCAGGCCCCAGAGCAGGCTGCCGAGATACCCCGCGGACAGGATGAGGAACGCGTTGCCGCCCAGGATATACGTCGCGCCGCCCTGGTTCATGTTCAGCACGATGCGCTCGACTGCACCGCCCGTGGCGAGTGCCGCCATGGCGTGGCTGATCTCGTGGAGCAGCACGACGAAGATCTTGAGCGGGAACACGACGGGCGTGAGCCAGAGCAGCCAGAGGGCTGTGTAGAACACGGCAATGCCGATGAGCAGGCGGGCCCGTCGTCGGGTGGCTGGCTTCATGACCTTCCTACGCCGGGTCAGTGGGTCCGGTTTCGCGCGTGCGGGGTCGGTGCCCCGTCAGTCGCCCGCGCACGGTGGTGCCGTGCGTGTCCTCCATGTACGGCTCCATGTGGATCACGGCATCGATGACGGCAGGGACGGTCTGCACGATGCGGCTGCGCACGCGCCCGCCGAGCTCGTGCGCATCGTGCAGGGTCAGGTCCGGGTCGGCCTGGACGTGCACCGTGACGAAGTGCCCGACACCCGCACGCCGGGCGATCACCTTCTCGATGTGCCGGACACCCTGCTCGCGCGCGGCCTCCTCCGCGACGCGGTCCAGCAGCGCGGTGTCGGGCGCGCGATCCATCAGGTCGGCGAGCGCCGGACGGATCAGGCGCAGGCCGTTGAACGCGATGATCCCGGACGCGAACAGCGCGGCGACATCGTCGGCCGCGGCATACTCCTGGCCGCCGATCAGGGCGATGCTGATCCCGAGGAACGCGGCGCCGGAGGTGACCGCGTCCGAGCGATGATGCCAGGCATCCGCCTGCACGATCCCGCTCTCGAGTGCGAGGCCCTCACGCAGCACGAAGCGGAACAGCGACTCCTTGATCGCAATCACGAGGACGAGCACGACGAGCGTGAACGGCGCCGGCACGTGATGCGGCGTGAGGATCTCGCGTACCGCCTCGATCGCAATGCCGATCGCCGCCGCGAGCAGCATCATCGACACCGCGGCCGCCGCGACCGACTCGGCCTTGCCGTAGCCGTAATGGTACGACTCGTCCGCCGATCGCGCCGCGACATGGATGCCGCGCCAGACAATGAGACTGGAGAATATGTCGAGCGAGGATTCGACGCCGTCGGCAACGAGTGCGTAGGAGTGGCCGACGATGCCGGTCACGATCTTCACCACGACCAGCACTGCGTTGACGAGCAGACCCGCCTGTGCGATCCGGATGCTGCGGCGCGCGCGCTCCCTGCTCAATTCCCGCTCCGTCGGCGATGCACACGAGTGGCCGACGAAAGGTAGCGGGTTGCGATCAGGAAGCCAGCGGCGCGGAGCTGCGGGCGCCGGCGAGGCGCGACGGCTCGGTGCACCGTCGCGCCTCGCCGCGGGGTCAGGCGTTCAGGCGGGCCTTCAGCCGCGTGCGCTCCACTTCCGGGAGCAGCGGCGACTCGACGAGCAGTGTCGCGCTGTCGACGAGCTGCCGCGCGCCGCGCGCGTCCTTCAGCGCGACCGCCGTGTGGGCCGCATCGATGTAGGCGTGAGCAGCCTCGACGACGTCACCGCGCGCGAGCGCCTGCGCCGCCGCCTTCTCGAAGTCCGTACGTGCAGCCCGCATGTCGCCGAGCGCGGCCCGGATGCGGCCGGCGTACATGAGGCAGTCGTAGGCCTCGGCATCACTGCCCGGACGCAGCGCCGCCGACTCCTCGAGCATCCGTACCGCCTTCTTCCACTGCGTCGGCTGGGAGAACAGCTCCTGCGCGTCGCGCCGCAGCTGTGCCGCCTTGCCCGGATCCGTCGGCGGACTCGCCGGCACGAGCGCCGCTATATCGCCATCCTGCACCGCTGCGCCCGGCACCGCACCTGCCAGCACCGCCGCCGCCGCCGCAACGAGACCGATCCGCCTGCTCCTCATGCGATCCTCCTCGGGTTTACCGACGCTCCCCCACCCCGGAACCGCCGGTGTGACATTCGAGCTATTAGACGCCGCGCGGACGTGCGAAGATTCGCCCGGGGGACGAGAGGTGCGGCGCGGGTGATGACGTGCCGAATCCGGCGGGGTGAGGCGCAGCAGCGGATCGCACCGCGGCGGCTCCCGGTCCGTGACGCGGGGCCCGCATCTTGCCCCGTTCGCTCCAGGCCGAGTGTGCCGTCGCCTCGCGCCACGGGTGTCCGACCACAGACAGGAGTCCTCCAGTGCAACGTCCATCGATGCGAATCTCGACGCCGCTCCTCGCCGGCATCGCGCTGTGCGGCGCATGCGCGACCAACCCCGTCACCGGTGATCGCCAGCTCTCGCTCATCTCCGAGTCACAGGAGATCGAGATGGGTCGGCAGGCGGCGCAGGAAGCAGAGCAAGCGATCGGACTCGTCGACGATCAGGCATTGCAGAACTACGTGCACCGCATCGGCACGGCCATGGCCCGGCAGTCGGAGCGGCCCAATCTGCCGTGGACGTTCCGCGTCGTCGATGATCCGACGCCGAACGCGTTCGCGCTGCCGGGCGGCTTCATCTTCGTGACGCGCGGGCTGCTCGGCCTGATGAACTCCGAGGCGGAGCTCGCCGGCGTGCTCGGCCACGAGATCGGCCACGTCACCGCGCGCCACTCCGTGACGATGATCAGCCGCGCCCAGATCGCACAGCTCGGCCTCGGCATCGGGTCCATACTCGTGCCGCAGATCGCGCAGCTCGGACAACTCGCCGGCGCGGGCCTCCAACTGCTGTTCCTCAGCTACGGCCGCGATGCCGAGCGCCAGGCCGACGACCTCGGGTTCCGCTACGCGCTCGACCAGAACTACGACGTGCGGCAGATGGTCAACGTGTTCGGCCAGCTCCAGCGCGCCAGCGAGGCGACCGGGCGGAGCCCGCTGCCGACCTGGCTCGCCAGCCACCCATATCCGGAAGAGCGCATCCAGCGCATCCAGCAGATGCTCGCAACCGTCGGGCGCGACCTGAGCACGACGAACCGGAACGTGGACGCATTCGTGGACCGCATCGACGGACTGGTATATGGAGACAATCCGCGCGCGGGCTACTTCAGCGGCTCACTGTTCCTGCATCCCGACCTCCGCTTCCGGCTCGCATTCCCGCAGGGCTGGCGCACGCAGAACCTGGCCCAGTCCGTGACCGGAGTGAGCCAGCAGCAGGATGCGATCATGCAGCTCACGCTCGCGGCCGGCTCCGAGAGCCAGGCGGCGAACCAGTTCTTCGGCACGCAGGGGATCGCATCGAGTCAGGTCTCGCGCACGACGATCAACGGCCTGCCCGCCGTCACCGGCTACTTCCAGGCGCAGACGCAGGACGGCACCGTCGCCGGCGTCGCCGCCTTCATCACGCACGAGAGCCGGACGTATCAGATCCTCGCCTACACGCCCGCGCAGCTGCTCCAGCGCTACGACGGCGTCTTCCGCTCCGCGATCGGCTCGTTCGACCGGCTCACCGACCCGCAGGCGCTCAACGTACAGCCGAACCGCATCGACATCGTACGCACCACACAGGCAATGACGCTCAGCGAGTTCAACCGCCGGTACCCGTCGCGCATCGACCTGAACGAGCTGGCACTGATCAATCGGCTGGAGGGAGGGAGTGCGAGGATTCCTTCAGGGACGCCCGTGAAGAGGATCGTCGCGGGATGAGCGTCATTCAACAGATTTTTCACCGCGGAGGCGCTGAGGACGCCGAGAACGTCCGAGCCTCCGCTGTTCTCCGCGCTCTCAGCGCCTCCGCGGTGAATGAATCCGTTCCGTTCCCCCTCCCATCGCCCCTTACCCCACCGACTTCCTGAACCGCGCCGCCGCCCCCGCCAACACCCCGCCGGCCATGACGGTGATGATGCCGAGCTGTACCCAGATGTCGCCGAAGCCGTAACCCTTCAGGAAGATCCCGCGCACGATCACGAGGAAGTGGCGGACCGGGTTCAGCAGTGTGAGCGTCTGGAACACGTCGGGCATCGTGTCGACCGGATACATGAACCCCGACAGCACCACGGCCGGCAGGAACAGCAGGAACATGCTCATGAACGCCTCCTGCTGCGTTTTCGACACGGTCGAGATGAACAGGCCGAAGCCGAGGCTGGCGAGGATGTAGACGAAGGACGCGACGACGAGTGCGATGATGCTGCCGCGCAGGGGAATGCCGAACCAGAGGATCGCCACGATGCAGATGAGCGCGAGGTCGATCAGCGCGATGATGGCGACGGGGATCGTCTTGCCGAGCATCAGCTCGCCGGCAGTGAGCGGGCTCACGAGCAGCTGGTCCAGCGTACCGAGCTCCCGCTCGCGCACGACTGCCAGGGCGGTGAGCAGCAGCGCCATCAGCATGAGCAGGATGCCGATGATCGCCGGTACGTTGTAGGGTCGACTCTCGAGGTCCGGATTGAACCACGCGCGCGCGCGCAAGTCGACGCCGCCCTCCACAATGGCGCCCTGCGACTCCGCGTACGCGATGCCGAACTCCTGGATGATGCGGGTGGCGTAACCCTGGGCGACGGTGGCGGTGTTCGAGCTGGTACCGTCGACCAGCACCTGGACGGCCGCGCCGCGGCCCGCGGCGAGGTCGCGCGCGAAGCCGCGCGGGATCTCCAGTCCGATGGCGGCGGTGCCGCGGTCGAGCGCGGCGGCGAGGTCGGCAGGGCGGTCGGACGTGCCGGCAATGCGGAACCAGTCGCCCGCGGTGAGCGCATCCTGGAGCGCGCGCGACTCCGCGGTGCGATCATGATCGACGACGAACGTCGCGACATCCCGCACATCCGTGGTGACCGCATACCCGAACAGCAGCAGCTGGAGGATGGGCGAGGCGAAGATGACGCGCTTCGTCTTGGGATCGCGCAGGATCTGGCGCATCTCCTTGCGCACGAGCGTGCGCACGCGGCGCAGTGACACGAGCGGCATCAGTCGGCGATCCGCTTGTGGAACGCGGCGGTGGCGAGGCCGATGCCCAGTGCCGCGAACAGCACCATGGAGAGGCCCTGCACCCAGAGCGCCTCGAGACCCACACCCTTCAGGAACACGCCGCGCGTCACGGCAATGTAGTACTTCGCCGGAATGACGTACGTGATTGCACGCAGCACGACCGGCATGCTGGCGATGTCGAACAGGAACCCGGACAGGAGCAGTGCGGGCAGATAGGTCGCGACCATGGCGACCTGCGTGGCGAGCACCTGTGACCGGAGCACGGCGGAGATGAACATGCCGAGACCGAGCGCGCCGAGCAGGAAGAGCAGTGTCATCGCGCCGAGCAGCACGATGCTGCCGCGCAGCGGCACGGCGAACACGACGACACCGGCCGCCGCGGTGACGGCCACGTCGAAGAGGCCGATCGCCAGATAGGGCAGCAGCTTGCCGAATACGATCTCGAGGCGGTGCACGGGCGTGGCGGCGAGCTGCTCCATGGTGCCGCGCTCCCATTCGCGCGCGATCGTGAGCGCAGTCAGCATGGCCGCGATGATCGACATGATCACCGCGATCAGACCCGGCACGATCATGTTGCTGCTCTCGAGCGTCGGGTTGTACCAGACGCGCGCCTCGGGCACGAGCGGCGCCGCGACCCTGCGGCCGTGCAGCACCGTTTCGCGCGAGTAGTCGACCGCGATCGCGCTGGCATAATTGAGTGCGATGGTGGCGGTGTTCGCGTCGCCACCGTCCAGCAGCAGCTGCACGGGCGCGTCGCGGCCGGCGAGCAGATCGGTCGCGAAACCCGGCGGGATGATCAGCGCGCCGATGACCCGGGCCTGGACCAGCAGCTCGTCCACGTCGGCAGTGGCTGCGGGGCGCTCGGCGACGGAGAAGTAGCCGCTCGTCTCGAACGCCTCGACCAGGCCGCGACTCTGGGTGGTGTTGTCCTGGTCGACCACCGCGAGTCGCAGATCGCGGATGTCCCAGCTGATCGCATAGCCGAAGAACAGCAGCAGGAATGGCGGCAGTGCGAAGGCCAGCACCATGCTGCGTGGATCCCGCCTGAGCTGGACCCACTCCTTCCGCGCGACCGCGGCCATGCGCCGGACCGACAGCATCACCCCACCACAGCGCCGCCCTCGCGGCGCACCAGCGAGACGAACACGTCCTCCAGTGTCGGCTCGACCGGGCTCACATCGTACACCTCGCGTCCGCTGCGCGTGAGCACGGCCGCGAGTGCGCCCGCATCCGCGGACGGCTCGGTGACGACGTGCAGGGCACGACCGAACATCGCCGCATCGAGCACGCCCGGCGTGCCGGCGAGCGCTTCGACGGCCAGCGGCGCATCGTCGGTCGTGATCCGGAGGATCGGCTCCGTCATCGCCGCGCGCAGCGCCGACGGCGTCCCTTCGGCAATGATGCGGCCGCGGTTCATCAGGATCAGGCGGTGGCAGTACTCCGCCTCTTCCATGTAGTGCGTGCTGACGAGCACGGTCGTGCCGCCGCCGGCGAGCGCGTGGATGAGATCCCAGAAGCCGCGGCGCGCGATCGGGTCGACGCCGGAGGTCGGCTCGTCCAGGAACAGGATCGGCGGCTCGTGCAGCACGGCGCAGCCCAGCGCGAGACGCTGCTTGAATCCGAGCGGGAGCTCGCCCGCAGCGCTGCGCTCGCGGCCGTGCAGTCCGGCCATCGACAGCACCCAGTCGCGTCGCTCCCGCAGCCGTGCGGGCTCCACACCGTACAGGCCGCCGAACAGCTCGATGTTCTCGTCGACCGTGAGATCGGCGTACAGCGAGAAGCTCTGCGACATGTAGCCGATCCGCGCGCGCACGACCGCCGCATCACGAGCCACGTCGTGGCCTGCGACCAGCACCGAGCCGGACGTCGGTCGCAGGAGCCCGCTCAGCATCCGGATCGTCGTGGTCTTGCCCGCGCCGTTCGGCCCCAGGAAGCCGAAGATCTCGCCGCGCCGCACCTCGAACGTGGCGCTGTCGACGGCGGTGAAGTCGCCGAACCGGCGCGTGACGTCGCGCACCTCGATCGCGTTCATGCCTGCTCACCCACGAGGTCGATGAACGCGTCCTCGAGCGACGACGGCACCGGTACGACCGAGGCGCCGCCGATGCCGCGTGCGCGCAGCGACCCGGCCAGCGCGGCCGGACTGACCGTACCGGCGGTCACGACGTGAACCGTATCGCCGAACAGTGTGGCACGCGCCACTTCCGGCAGCCCCCGCAGCGCATCGCGCAGCGCGCGCGGCTCCGGGCCGTGGACCGCGAGCAGGCGGCCCTCGAGCCGCCGCTGGATCGCCGCCGGTGCATCGAGTGCAAGCAGTCGCCCCTCGTGCAGCAGCGCGACCCGATCGCAGCGCTCCGCCTCATCCAGGTATGACGTGGTGACGATGACCGTCGTCCCTTCGACGACCATCTGGTGCAGGATCAGCCAGAGGTCGCGCCGGGAGATCGGATCGACGCCGAACGTCGGCTCATCGAGCAGCAGCACATCGGGCTGGTGGACGAGGGCGCAGGAGAGCGAGAGCTTCTGCTTCATCCCGCCCGACAGCTGGCCCGCAAGCCGGTGCTCGAACTCCTCGAGGCGCGAGAACTGATACAGGCGGGACATGCGCGCGGGAAGCTCGCGCCGCGGGACCCGGTACAGGTCGGCGTAGAACAGGATGTTCTCGCGGACCGTCAGGTCCTGGTACAGTCCGAAGCGCTGCGACATGTACGCGACGAACGGCTTCACGCGCTCGGGCTCGCGCGCGACGCTCACATCGCGCACGAGCGCGTCACCCGACGTCGGCGGCAGCACGCCTGCGAGCATGCGCAGCAGGGTCGTCTTGCCCGCACCATCCGGCCCCACGATACCGAACAGCTGGCCGGGCGCTACATCGAACGAGAGCGACTCGACGGCGGCAGTGTCGCCGAAGCGGCGCGACAGGGCGCGCACGGACAGGATCGGCACGTCACGATCCCGGCAGCAGCCGCACGTCCGCAGGAACGCCCGGCTTCAGGACCATCGCGGGATCACCCTCGATCTGCACCTTCACCGCGTACACGAGCTTCACCCGTTCCTCGCGCGTCTGCACGTTGCGCGGTGTGAACTCGGCGGTGTTCGCGATGTACGTGACCCGGCCGCGGTACGACGTCGACGGATCGCTGTCCGTCGTGATCTCCGCCGGCTGACCGAGCGCCACCCGGCCGATCGCATCCTCGCGCACGTAGATCCGGACCCACCGGTCCGCAGGGTCCATGACCGTGAGCACCGGCACGCCCACACCCACCGCCTCGCCATCCTCGCGGTGGCGGACCGTCACCACGCCGGCGAACGGCGCGCGGATCACGGCGTGTGCGTTCGTCGCCTCCGCCTGCGCCAGCATCGCCTCCGCCTGCGCGACCACCGCGCGCTGCGCCGCCAGGCGCTCCGCACGCGGACCGCGCTGCACCAGCTCCGCCTGCTCGCGCGCCTGCTCGTGCCGCGACCGCGCCACCTCGTAGGCCGTCGCTGCCTGATCCAGCGACTGCCGACTCACCGCGCCCCCCTCGTACAGCGCCCGCATCCGCGACAGCACGCGCTCCGCGTCGTCCATCTGCTCGCGCGTCGCGTCCGCGGCCGCTCGCGCCTGGTTCAGCTCCTCCGGACGCGCACCCCGCTCGAGTTCCTCGAGCAGCGCCCGCGCTCCGGCGACCTGCGCCGCGGCCGACGCGCGCCGAGCCTCCAGCTCCGCCAGCTCCAGCCGCGCCAGCTCAGCGCCCGCCGCCACCGTCGCACCTTCGTCCACGGCAATCGAGGCGATCCGGCCCCCGACCTGAAAGCCCAGGTCCGCGTCCGTCGCCTCCACCGTGCCCGACGCCGTCAGATCCGCCGCGGACCCGTCACGGCCTCCGATCAGCCACCACGCCACAACCGCGATCGCCACGATCAGGATCGCGACCGGCACTACCCGCTTCGCCCTCATCGTACCTCGCCTCCCGGACCGACTCCGTCGCCCCGCAGCCCCGACTCCACGAACGACCGCGCCGCCGCAACCACCTGGTCGCGCAGCACCGGATCCGACAGATCGACCCCCGCCGACCCGAGGAGCCCGCGCACCATCGACAGATGGACCGGTACCGACAGGATGAAGATGCTCATCACCTGCGTCGGACCCGCCCGCACCTCGCCGCTCGCCTGGCCCTCGCGGATCAGCGCCGTCAGCGCCGCCAGCGCCCGCCGCATCGGCCCCAGGACCGCCGCCGGAGGTGCGCCCCCCAGCATCAGCTCCTGCATCATCAGCGGCGGCAGATCCGGGTTCGCGCCCAGGTAGTCGAAGTACGCCTCCACGACACGACCCGCCCGCGCCAGCACGCTGCCCCCCTCCGCGCACGCCCGCTCCACCCGCTCCGCCAGCGGAGCCACCACACTGCCCACCACCCGGTCGTACAGCTCCCGCTTCGACCCGAAGTGGTACGTGATCGCACCGAGATTGGCGCCCGCGGCCGCCGTGATCGCCCGCACGGACGCGCCGTGATAGCCGTGTCGCGCGAAGATCGCGCGCGCCGCATCGATGAGGTCGGCGGCCGTGTCGGGATCGGTCGTTCGTGTGTTATTCATACGTTTGTATGATTGAGCCGACGGACCGGTTTGTCAAGGGCTGGTGCCAGCTTGCGAAGGGATTCGGGTGCTGGGGAGCGGGACCGGGTCCGCTAGGACGCTCCCAGCCTGCGCCACTCCTCGGTCTCTACGGCGCCGGGAAGTCTGCGCTCGCGGACGGCGTTCCAGAACGTGTCGCCGGGCTTCTCGACGCGGCTGACGAAGTGGCCGGCGTGGTAGACGTAGACGGTGTCGACGCGGTTGTCCAAGACGACGTCGGTCTGCTCGCTGGCGAAGACGTCCTTGAGGGGTTTGTCGAAGCCGCAGCGGGCATCGGGCCAGGTCTGGGGCCAGGAGAGGATATCGACCTCTTCGGGAGTTGGGTGCGCCATGTTCCTGGCCTCCCGGTCCTGATCCATCTTGAGGTATGCGTCATAGAGCACGCGGGCCATCTTGTCGGTATAGCGCCGCACGCGCTCGCCATAGAACCGCTTCTCGAGCATCCGTCCTCCGTAGTTCCGCTGCGATCCGGGCATGAAGCTAAGACGGTGTGGTGACGTTGCAAAGGTTCGGTCGCGGCGGTGCGACGTGCGGGATAGGTTGGCCGCATGAACGAAGTCGAGCGGTCGGCGGCGGCTGCCTATCGTGAGCGAGAGACGCGGTTCGCCGGGGCGCGGGACCGTCATGCGCGCGCATCGCGTCTGCTGTCGCACGGGCGGGTGGCCGCGTTCGCTGCGCTGGTCGCGCTCGGTCTGCTGCTGGAGCGTCGCACGACGGGAGCTCTCGCCGTCGCGACGTTTCTGGCGCTGGCGGTGTTCGTCGTTCTGATCGTGCTGCATCGCCGCTCGCGGAGCCGCGAGCGCTGGTTCGATGCGCTGGCGGCGCTGAGCGCGGAGGGGCTGGATCGGCTGGCGCGGCGGTGGGAGCGGCTGCCGCTGCGGGTGCCGACGCGGCCGCTGGAGAATCATCCGTATGCTGCCGATCTCGACCTGTATGGCCGGGCATCGGTCGCGCAGATTCTCGGGCCGGTGGCGACACCGTTCGGTTGTGCCGTGCTGGACGAGTGGCTGCTCGCGCGGGCGGAGCCGGAGGCGTTGCGTGCGCGGCAGGATGCGGTGCGCGAGGTCGCGCTGCTGCACGATCTGCGGGATGCGCTCGCGCTGCACGGCCGCGCGGCACGCACGATCCGGTTGCGCCACATCGAGCGGTTCCTGACGTGGGCGGAGTCCCGCCCGGCGCCGGTGCACGGCGGGCTGCGTGTGCTGGCGTGGGTACTGCCTGTGTCGACGTGGCTGCTGATCGCGGCGCATGCGCTCGACATCGTCTCGAGCGCTCTCTGGCTCGTGCCCGTGATGGCATCGTTCGTCGTGTATGTCACGGTCGGTGCGCGGGCACGCCGGACGTTCGACGAGGCGTTCGGTCGTGAGCCGCTGTTCACGTACTATCCCGACATGATCCGGGCGCTGGCGCGCCGGTCGTTCACGAGCCCGCTGCTGGTGTCGCTCGCCGCACGTCTCGCACACGAGAGCGTGCCGGCGGACCGTCAGCTCCGGGCGCTCCAGCGTCTCATGCACCTGGCCGATTTCCGGCTCTCGAGCGTGCACGTCCCGGTATTCCTCGTCACACTCTGGGACGTGCACGTGATGGTCGCGCTCGAGCGGTGGCAGGCGGCATACGGAGGTGCCGTTCGCGGCTGGCTGGAGGCTCTCGGTGAGGCGGAGGCACTGTCCGCCCTGGCCACGCTCGCGCACGATCATCCGTCATGGACGTTCCCGGACGTGACGCCAATGACGGAGCCGGTACTCGAGGCCGAGGCCCTGGGGCACCCACTCCTCGCCGACGATGTGCGCGTGCACAACGACGTCGTGGTCGGACCGCCGGGCACGTTCCTGCTCGTCACCGGCTCGAACATGTCGGGCAAGAGCACGTTGCTGCGGGCTCTGGGCGTGAATGCGGTACTGGCGCAGGCGGGTGCGCCGGTGTGTGCGGCGCGGCTGCGGCTGCCGCCGCTCGAGGTGCACACGAGCATCCGGGTGCAGGACTCGCTGGCCCGTGGTGTGTCGTACTTCATGGCGGAGCTGGAGCGGCTGAAGCAGATCGTGGATGCCGCGCAGCGCGTGCGTGGCGCCGGCACGGCCGCGCAGCTGTTCCTGCTCGACGAGATCCTGCACGGCACGAACACGGCGGAGCGGCGGATCGCAGCGACGCGGGTGATTCGCCATCTGGTCGACAGTGGCGCGATCGGCGCCGCGACGACGCACGATCTGGCGCTGGCGGAGGCGCCCGCGCTCGCGGCCGCGGCGCGCCTCGTTCATTTCACGGAGGATGTAGTGGAGGTCGATGGCGGGTCGACGCTGCGCTTCGACTACCGTCTGCGCGAGGGGCTCGCCACGTCGACGAACGCCCTCGCGCTCATGCGCATTGTCGGATTGCCCGAGGCGTGATCAGGCTGCCGAAGACTGCGGTCCCTGCCCGCGCCGGCGGCGCCGGCCACCGCGACGGCGCTGCGGCACTGAAGCCTCGGGCTTCGCAGCGACCGCTGCATCTCGTGCCGCCCGCTTCTCCGCATTGGCTCGCGCCCGCGTGCGTTCCTCCGCCTTCCTCGCGCGGATCTCGGCGATCCGGTCCTTGAGCGGCACCTCGAGCTTCTCGCTGACCCGAACGGAGTAATCGAAGCCTGCGACCCGGCGCCGCTCGATGCGGCGGCCGACCGTGCGCTCGATCTCGCGCATGTCACGCTCCTCCTCGGGCGACACGAGCGTATACGCATCGCCCGTCGCGTCCGCCCGCGCCGTGCGGCCGACCCGGTGGATGTAGTCCTCGGGCACGCTCGGCACATCGAAGTTCACGACGTGCTCGAGTGCCTCGACGTCGATCCCGCGTGCCACGATGTCGGTCGCAACGAGGACGCGGAATCTGCCGGTCTTGAAGCCGGCGAGCGCTTCGGTCCGCTGGTTCTGGCTGCGGTTGCCGTGGATGCGCGCCGTCGCGAATCCCTGCTTCTCGAGCTTCTCGGCGAGGCGGTTGGCGCGGTGCTTCGTGCGGCAGAAGATGATCGCATTGCCGATCTCGTCACGGCGCAGCAGCTCGACGAGCAGGTGCACCTTCAGGTTCGACGGCACGGGATAGAGCGCCTGGGTGATGCCGGTCGCGGGCGCCTGCCTGCGCTCGACACTGATGCGCGCGGGCTCGACGAGCAGATCGCGGGACAGCTCGAGGATCGGCGCCGGCATTGTCGCGGAGAACAGCATGGTCTGCCGCCCCGCCTTTGGCAGCGCGCGCAGCACGCGGCGGATGTCCGGCAGGAACCCCATGTCGAGCATGCGGTCCGCCTCGTCCAGCACGAGGATCTCGATGTCGGCGAGGCTCGCGTAATCGTGCTGCATGTGATCCAGCAGCCTGCCCGGCGTCGCGGCGATCACCTCGACACCGCGGCGGAACGCATCCTCCTGCGGCTTCATGCCGACGCCGCCGAAGATCGCGGCCCCGCGGATGCGCGTGTGCTTCGCCAGCTGCACGAACTGCTCGTGCGTCTGCGCCGCCAGCTCGCGCGTCGGGCTCAGGATGAGCGCGCGCGTACGACGCGCCGGCCGATCCTTGAGCCGATGCAGGATCGGCAACAGGAACGCGGCCGTCTTGCCGCTCCCCGTCATGGCGCAGCCCAGCACATCGCGCCCGCCCAGCGCCTCCGGTATCGCCGCCGCCTGCACCGGCGTGGGCCGCGTGAAGCCCAGCTCATCGACCGCCCGGATCAGCGCCGCGTCGATCCCCAGCGCACGAAAATCTGCAGCGCGCGGGGCTCCGCCCGGCGCCGTACGTCCCTGACTCGAACTCACTATGATCTTTCCCTGGTGTTCTATGCGCCCGGTCGCGACGCTTCGCCCTTGTGGCGGTAGGTAATGCGGCCCCGCGACAGATCGTACGGGGACAGCTCGACCGTGACCCGGTCTCCGGCGAGTACCCGGATCCGGAACTTCGCCATCTTGCCCTTCGCGTAGGCGAGCACGATGTGCCCGTTCTCCAGCCGGACCCTGAAATTCTGGTCCGGCAGCACCTCGGTCACTACGCCTTCCATCTCGATGGATTCCTGTTTCGCCATGCATCATCTCCAGTGAGGGTCGCCCCCCGAATAAGAACGCCGCCCG
>DASUSS010000143.1:0-88971 GCA_036374995.1 Longimicrobiales bacterium
GTCGAGCACGCACTCGACTTCGTCCACCGCGCTATTGCGCAGGCGCCGAATCTGGGAGCGGGGAACGGGCCGCTGAATCACTTTGTGCCGGCGCTCCCCCCGTTGCGGCGTCCGTGACCCACCACCTCTGAATGGCGAGCAGGGCGCCGCGATCGTCGATCTCCACTCCCTGCAGCCGGTCGCGGACCAGGATCAGGTCCGGATAGTAGTACAGGAACGACCAGGGCTGTTCGTCCCGCAGAATGCGCTGGATCTCGGCGTAGAGCGGTCGCGCATCATCGAGCGTGCGCGCCGTGCGGGTGCGGTCGATGAGTGAGTCCACGCGGGGGTTGGAGTAGGACGAAAACTGGTACCCCGCGCCGAGCGTCTGGCTGTGGAAGATGTCGCGCAGGTTCAGGCGGAAGTCGCTCTGCCAGCCGAGCAGTATCGCCTCGAAGTTCCGCTCCGGACTCAGGAAGTCCTGCTGCATCGTACCCCATTCCGTGGGTCGAGTGACGATGCGCACGCCGATCTGCGAGAGATCGCTCCGGATCAGCTCGGCCATGTCGCGGTTGATGGCGTTGCCAGCCGGAATCTTCAGCTCGATCTCGAACGGCTCACCGCCCGGCAGCTCGGCCACGCCATCATTGTTCCGGTCCTCGATCCCGGCCGCGCGCAGCAGCGCGCGCGCGCTGTCGGGCGAGTACGGCAGCGGCGCGACGGACTCATCGTACGCCCAGTGCGTCGGTCCGACCGGGCCCACGGCCGGCGTGCCGAATCCCGCCCGCAACGTCTGGATGATCTTGGGCCGGTCGATCGCCAGGCCGAGCGCAAGGCGGACGCGCGCGTCATCCAGCGGGGGCACGCGGCTGTTCCAGATCGCACTCGCATACTGCCGCCCCTGCTGGTTGATGCCGCGGAATCCCGGGGTGCTGCGCAGAGTCGCGAACTGCTCCGCCATCGGCGTGAGCGCAATGTCCGCCGTCCCGGTCCGCAGCTCCGTGATCTGCGTATTGCCATCCGGTATCGGGCGCCACACGACGCGGTCCAGGTACGGCCTGCCTCCGAGCGACTCGGCGAAGTCCGGGTTCGCCGCGAATACCCAGCGGTCGTTCTGGCGGTACTCGACGAAGCGGAACGGTCCGTTGCCGACCGGTGCACGATTGAACGACGCCTGCTGCATACGCGCCCATGGAATCGTGTCGAGCAGGTGCGCCGGCGCAATCGGCGTGAAGGCCCAGCCGGCGAGCGGCTCCATGTGCGGCTCGAATGTGAACCGCACCGTGAAGGAGTCCTGCGCTTCGACACCCGTCCACAGCTCGAAGTAGTCGGAATTCGGGAACAGCGACTCGGGATCCTTCACCCGCTCGAACGTGAACACGACGTCCCGAGCAGTGGTCGGAACGCCGTCGTGCCAGCGCACGTCCCGGCGCAGATGGAACACGACACCGCTATCGCCGGTCAGCTCCCACCGCTCGGCCAGCACGGGCTCGAACGAGAGATCCTCGGCGTGCCGGATCAGCGGCAGGAACAGCATGTAGCGGGTCACTTCCTGCGAGTACTTCTCTGCTGCAATCAGCGGATTGAGATCGCGCAGATCGGAGTTGTTCACGATGACGACGGTCCCGCCGTACTGCGCGTCATCCGCGGCCTCGCTCGTGTCGTCGCCGCCCGCACAGGCTGCGGCAGCGACCAGCAGGAGCCCCCACGGGCGCACACCGATTCGCGACTCACGCATGGCACCCACTCCGGTGGCAGGATGTCGGGGAGAGATCAGACACAATTTCGATCGCGGGTCACGTGTAATCAAGCGTCTTCGCCGCCATACCCCGCAGCACGCCGCGGATCAGTGCGCTGAACCGGCCCTGCGCCGCGACGCCCGCCGCCATCACTTCCTCGTGCGACAGCGGGTGCTCGCCGATCCCGGCGGCCGCGTTGGAGATGAGCGAGATGCCGAGCACGGGCACCCCGCGGGCACGCGCGACGATCACCTCGGGCACGGTGCTCATGCCGATCGCATCGGCACCGAGTCGCTCCAGCATCCGGATCTCTGCCGGCGTCTCGTAGCTGGGCCCGAGCACCGCGGCGTACACCCCGCGCACGAGGCGGAGCGACTGCTCGTGCGCGACGTTCGTGGCGAGCTGCTTCAGGCGCTGGTCGTAGGCCCGGGACATGTCCGGGAAGCGGGTCTCGCCGGCGACGACCGGGCCGACGAGCGGGTTGCGGCCAGTGAGGTTCATGTGGTCCTCGATCAGCATCAGGTCGCCGGCGGCGAACTCGCGGTT
Organism: Longimicrobiales bacterium; assembly: GCA_036374995.1. Lineage (GTDB taxonomy): Bacteria > Gemmatimonadota > Gemmatimonadetes > Longimicrobiales > RSA9 > SH-MAG3. Next base: position 2,265 of record DASUSS010000143.1, read on the forward strand.
GATCCCGCCTGCTGCATTCGTGACGATCAGCGTGTGGACACCGAGACCGGTCAGGACGCGCGCGGGCAGCGCGACCGTCGCCGGATCATGGCCCTCGTAGAGATGGAAGCGCCCCTGGAGCAGTGCGCACATCACGCCCTCGAGCTCACCGATCACCAGCCGGCCGGCGTGGCCGACGACGCCGGCGGCCGGGAAGCCCGGGATGTCGGCGAACGTGATGCGCACGGGATCACCGATCTCGTCTGCGAGCGCACCGAGCCCGGACCCGAGGACGAGGCCGACAGCGGGCGGCCGTGGCGTGCGTGCGCGGACGTAGTCGAGCGCGGCAGCGAGCGTGTCCTGCATCAGACGAGGATCCCCGCGATCGTCGCGGTCATGAACGCGGCCAGCGAGCCGGCGATCATCGCGCGCAGGCCGATGCGTGCGAGATCGCTCCGGCGGGATGGCGCGATGCCGCCGATCCCGCCGATCTGGATCGCGATCGAGCTGAAGTTGGCAAAGCCGCACAGGGCATACGTCGCGATGATGATCGAGCGCGGGGAGAGTGCGGTATCGCCCGCCAGCATGCCGCTGAGCTGGAGGAACGCGACGAACTCGTTGACGGCGGTCTTGATGCCGATCAGCGTGCCGATCTCCGGCGCATCCGCCCACGGCACGCCCATCAGCCACGCGAGCGGCGCGAGCAGCCACCCGAGAATCGCGTCCAGGCTGAGCGGCTGCACCGGTGCGAGCATGCCGACGTTCCGGAAGAATCCGGTCAGCTGCGTGACATCGCCGAGCCAGCCGAGCAGAGCGTTGAGCAGCGCGATGAGTGCAATGAACGCGAGCAGCATGGCGCCGACGTTCATGGCCAGGTGCAGACCCTCACCGGCACCGCGCGCCGCAGCGTCGATCGCGTTCGCATCGATCTTCTCGACCTCGACGCGGAGAGTACCGCGCGTCGCCGGCTCCCCCGTCTCGGGCCATATGATCTTCGCGAACACGAGCGCGGCCGGGGCCGACATCACGGACGCCGCCATCAGATGGCCGGCGATGTCCGGGAAGAACGCGACCAGCATGCCCACGAATGCGGCCATCACACCGCCCGCCACGGTCGCGAAGCCGCCGGTCATCACCGCCATCAGCTCCGACATCGTCATGCCGGCGACGTACGGCTTGATCAGCAGCGGCGCTTCCGTCTGGCCGAGGAAGATGTTGCCCGCAGCGGACAGTGTCTCGGCGCCCGACGTCTTCATCGTACGCATCATCACCCAGGCCATTCCCTTCACCACCGCCTGCATGATGCCGAGATAATAGAACACCGTCATGAGCGACGAGAAGAAGACGATCGTCGGCAGGACATTGAACGCGAAGAAGGCGCCCGTGTTCGCGACGAGCCCGACTGTGGGTGTGAATGCCCCGCTGCCCGCCTCACCGGTACCCACCGGCACGTTGTTCACGACCAGATTGCCGAACAGGAAACGTGCGCCCGCCTCGGTGAACCCGAGCAGTGCTACGATCACATCATTGATCCACGTGAAGAACGCCTCTCCCGCCGGTGTCTTGAGGATGAGCAGTGCGAATGCGATCTGGAGCCCCAGTCCCCAGAGCACGACACGCCAGGGGATCAGGGCGCGGTTGACGCTCAGCAGCCACCCGATGAAGAGCAGCGCCGCCATGCCGAGCAGCGAGACGAGACGGAGATGGAACGGCGTATCGACCTCGGCAACGGTGCGCACGGACCGGCCCTGCTGCGGCGCCGCCGCCGTCTCGGCGCCGCCGACGCCGCTCGCCGGCGGACCGGAGGGCGTGACCGCGGCGGTGTCCGCCGCCTGCCGCTGCGCCGGTGCCAGTGACACGGTGTCGGCAGCAGGCTGCTGCTCCAGCGGCACCGCGGCGGTGCGCGATGCGTGAATGCCGGATACGAGGAGCACGATCGCGCACAGCCAGAGCGCAACGAGGCCCGAACGGATGGACAGCTTCATCCCGTATTCGCCCGTTCTGCGTCAGAAGGTCGGAGTGTCAGCCCGCGCCGAAGCGGGCGACGCGACGCCGCGCGTCGACCAGCGAGCGGTTGCGGAACAGGAAGATCAGCACGGCGCCCGCAACGAATCCGCCGATGTGGGCCCACACGGCCACACCCGATGCGCCCACCGGATCCGCGTATCCCGACAGCACCTGGAGTCCGAACCACAGGATCAGAACGAACCACGCAGGCACCGGAATGATGCGAAAGAAGATCACGAAGATAAAGAGAGTCTCCACGCGGATCCGCGGATACAGCAGCAGGTACGCCCCCATGACACCGCTGATCGCACCCGACGCACCGACCACCGGCACCGGCGAATCCGGCATCATGAAGATGTGCGTGCCCGCGGCGATCACACCCGCGAGCAGATAGAACACCAGAAAGCGGAAGTGGCCGGTGCTGTCCTCGACGTTGTTCCCGAACAGCCACAGGAACCACATGTTCGTGATCAGGTGCAGCCAGCCACCGTGCAGGAACATGCTCGTCACCACGGCCCCGTATGTCAGACCGCCGAACGCGCACCGCGGTAACCCCTCACCCAGCGCGACACCGGAATAGCCGCCGGTCCGCCCGGTGATCTCCACCGGGATCGCGCCCAGTCGGCATACGGACTCGGCCAGCACGCCCGTGCTGAAGCCCATGCCCTGCACGTACACCCACACGCCGACATTCGCCAGGATCAGCAGGATCGTGACGTAGGGGGTCAGGAGCGTCGGATTGTCGTCTCTTAGCGGGAACAAGGGCTTCAGGGTCGATGTGCGCCGGCCGCAACGTTATCCCGTGCGCGTGGGGCGGGCAAGTTCAACGGCGGTGCCAGGTTTTCATGGGCATGGGAACGTGCACGGGCAGGGGTCGGACGCACGCACACGTTCAGGTGCACGGGAACGGTCACGACCTGCCCGACCTATCGCGCCTGCGGCCTGTCATACCAACCTCCGGGCCATCGTGACGCTGACGACTCGAGACGCGCCGCGCCGCCCCGCCCCTTCCCCTGCCCGTGAACGTGTGCGTGCGTCCGACCCATGCCCGTTCACGTGCCCCTGTCCGTTGCTCCTGCCCCCTCCGGACCTGCCAGTCTGTCATAACCGTCCCGCCGATAAGGCACGGGACGGGGGCATGTGCGTTGCACCCGAAAGTCGCGTCGAACCACGCTCAGCCGGCAGATCCGGCGGCAGGGAGAACAGGAAAAGGAGAGAGCATGGCGAAGGTCATTGGTATCGACCTCGGCACGACGAACTCGGTCGTCGCGGTAATGGAGGGAGGCGACCCGGTCGTCATTCCGAACGCGGAGGGCGGTCGGACTACGCCATCGGTCGTGGCATTCACGAAGGATGGCGAGCGACTGGTCGGGCAGGTGGCGCGTCGCCAGGCGATCACGAACCCGAAGAACACGATCTTCTCGATCAAGCGGTTCATGGGCCGGCGTGGCGGCGAGGTGGAGTCGGAGAAGACGCGGGTGCCCTACGAGATCCGGACGGATGCTCAGGGCCGGGTCGAGGTGCACGTGCCGAACGCGAACAAGACGTTCACGCCGCCGGAGCTGTCGGCGATGATCCTCCAGAAGATGAAGCAGACGGCGGAGGACTATCTGGGGACGGAAGTGAAGCAGGCGGTGATCACGACGCCGGCGTACTTCAACGATGCGCAGCGGCAGGCGACGAAGGACGCGGGCAAGATTGCTGGACTGGAGGTGCTGCGGATCATCAACGAGCCGACCGCGGCGGCGCTGGCGTACGGCCTGGACAAGAAGAAGGACGAGAAGATCGCGGTGTACGATCTGGGCGGCGGCACGTACGACATCTCGATCCTCGAGCTGGGTGATGGCGTGTTCGAGGTGAAGGCGACGAACGGCGACACGCACCTGGGCGGCGACGACTTCGACCAGAAGATCATCGACTGGCTGGTCGAGGAGTTCAAGCGGGACCAGGGCATCGACCTGTCGAAGGACGCGATGGCGCTGCAGCGCCTGAAGGAGGCGGCGGAAAAGGCGAAGATGGAGCTGTCGACCACGATGTCGACGGACATCAATCTGCCGTTCATCACGGCGACGCAGGAGGGTCCGAAGCACCTGAACATCACGCTGTCGCGGGCCAAGCTCGAGCAGCTGGTGGATGATCTGGTGAAGCGGACGATCCCGCCGATGGAGAAGGCGCTCGCGGATGCGGGTCTGAAGACGAGCGACATCGATGAGGTCATCCTGGTGGGCGGCTCGACGCGGATGCCGAAGATCCAGCAGGTGGTGAAGGACTTCTTCGGCAAGGAGCCGCACAAGGGTGTGAACCCGGACGAGGTGGTTGCGGTCGGCGCGGCGATCCAGGGCGGCGTGCTCGCGGGCGATGTGAAGGACGTGCTGCTGCTCGACGTGACGCCGCTGTCGCTCGGCATCGAGACGCTGGGCGGCGTCATGACGCCGCTGATCCAGCGCAACACGACGATCCCGACGAAGAAGAGCGAGGTCTTCTCGACGGCGGAGGACAACCAGACGACGGTCGAGATCCACGTTCTGCAGGGCGAGCGACCGATGGCGATCGACAACAAGACGATCGGCCGGTTCCAGCTCACCGGGATTCCGCCGGCGCCGCGCGGCATGCCGCAGGTCGAGGTCACGTTCGACATCGACGCGAACGGCATCCTGCACGTCAGCGCGAAGGACCGTGCGACGGGCAAGGAGCAGAAGATCCGGATCGAGGCGTCGAGCGGACTCTCGGAGTCCGAGATCGACAAGATGGTGAAGGACGCCGAGGCGCATGCGGGCGAGGACCGCGAGCGCAAGGAGAAGATCGAGGCGCGCAACCAGCTCGACTCGCTGATCTACCAGGTCGAGAAGGACACGAAGGATTGGGGCGACAAGATCAGCGCGGACGCGAAGAGCAGCGTGGATGCGGCGCTCGAGCGGGCGAAGGCGGCGCTCAAGCAGGACGAGCTCTCCGAGCTGAACGGCGCGAAGGAGCAGCTCATGGGCGCGTTCAGCGCGGCCGGCCAGCAGTTCTATCAGGCGCAGGCCGCTGCGGGCGAGGCGGCCGGTGCGGATGCGACGGCCGCAGAGCCGGAGGTCGAGACGGCCGCGACCGGCGCGCGTGCGGACGAGGACGTGGTCGAGGCCGACTACGAGATCGTCGACGAGAACAAGTAGACCTGCGCGGGAACGGGAGCGGGAGGATCAGAGGAGCTGGAGGGTTCCGCGACAGGGGGACGGGGCGTACCGGGTGAATCGGTGCGCCCCGTTCGGTTCATCACATGCAGACGACGCTCAGTCCGGTCGTCAGAAAGATGATCCTCGGCAGCCGCTCCCGGCGCATCAGGTTGGCGACGTAGCGCTTGCTGTATACGCGGATCATGCGGCCGCCATAACCGTAGATCTCCACCCGCTCGATGAGCTCGGACGGAATGCCCGACAGTACCGCCTGCTCGACGGGCATGTCGTCGTACGTCACGCACGCCGGCTCCCTCGGAGCGGGCGGTTGGCTCGCGGACCGGCTCTCCCGGGCGCGGCGCTGCCGGCTGAGGATCATGGGCGGAGCCGCGCCCCAGCTCGGAAGCTCGCGCGAAACCAGGTCGCCAACGGTCGGCGCGCCGGTGCGGCGGATGTCGTCGCGGTTCAGCGCGCGCACGCTGTAGGGCTCGGCGTCGGCACGCTGTGCCAGACGGTCCACCTGCCGGAGGAGCAGCCGGAGGCCCACCGAGTCGACATGCATGTCGAAGCGCAGGGTGGTATCGCGCTCCGCATCGAACTCGATCACCGCCGGCAGGTACTCGAGCGCGTGAACGACCACGCGCACGCGGCCCGCCTGCACACCCCTTACCCGGAAGCCGCCCCTGTTCGCGGAAACGGTCTCTCCTCCCGGCTCGATCCTGACCTCACCCGACAGAAGTCGGTCGCCGGTGGCGGCATCGTGCAGCGTTCCGCGGATCGTGACGGCGCGTGCTTCGATCTGATCGATCGGCACCGGATCCGCATCCAGGCGGATGACGAGCGTGGTATCTCCGCGGATGACGATCTCGATGCGTCTGGACACATAGCCGAGCGCATCGATCTCGAGAGTGTACGTGCCCGGGCCGAGCCGCTGCAGCACGAACCGGCCGGCCGCGTCCGCCACCGCCTGCGGGCCGCCGCGCACGCGCACCGAAGCCTCGGCAACCGGAGTTCCGTCACCCCGTTCCTGGACGACACCCCGGATCGTGGCCTGCTGCGCAGTCGCCGACCCGCCCGGTGCGAGCGCCGCCATCGGGAACATCGCGGCGATCAGGAACCGGACGGGGGACCGCAGTTTCATGGATGGGACCGCCCTGGAGGAGTCCTGAGGAATCGGGCCGCACTTCGCGAGAATTGCTCCGACACTGTCCGCGTGGACGAGCGCCGGTGCCGACTCAGTGGGTTCTGTCCCAATCCTGCCCCGAACCGCGTCCTTCGTCAACGGTCCCGTCCCGCGGACTGGATTTGCCCGCGTCGCCCATCTACTTTAAGGGTGCGATCTTACTCCCGAAGATGACGATGAACGCGACGCTCCAGCGGAACCGGCTGTTTGCTCTCGCCCTGATCGGCCTGGTGGCGATGGGCGGTGCCGTTGCAGGCGTCGCACTGCGGCCGGAGCCGGCGCCGGCGGTCGTCGCGCTGCCGCCGTCGACACCGCCGGCCACGCGTGAAGCCGTCCGCAACGCCACGTCGCTGTCGGACGCCTTCATCGCGATTGCGGATGCCGTCACGTCCGCGGTGGTGCGGATCGAGGTGGAACGAAGCGTAGCGGTGGAGACTCCGTCGCTGCCGGGGGGTCTGCGCGACCTGTTCGATCCGCGGCCCGCGCCCGACGAGGAAGCCGTGCCGCAGACACTCGGCGGATCCGGATTCATCGTCTCCCCCGATGGTTACATCCTGACCAACAGCCACGTCGTTGCGAACGCGGACCGCATCATCGTCACACTGCGGGACAAGCGGATGCTGGAGGCGTCGATCGTCGGCATCGATCCGTCCACGGACATTGCGGTCATCCGCGTCGACGCGGCGGCTCTGCCGGCGGTGGCGCTGGGCGACTCCGACAATGCCCGCGTCGGGGAGTGGGTGCTCGCGATCGGCAATCCCGGCTTCGCGGATGAGAGTCCGCTCGACTTCACGGTGACGAGCGGCATCATCAGCGCGAAGGGTCGTCCGCTCAACATCCTGGGTGCGGAGCTGCAGGCGCAGGATCCGCTCGCGGCGCAGTACGCGATCGAGGACTTCATCCAGACGGACGCCGTCATCAATCCCGGCAATTCGGGTGGACCGCTCGTGGATCTGCGGGGCACGGTGATCGGCATCAACACCGCGATCGCGAGCACGACCGGCTACAGCCAGGGCTACGGTTTCGCGATCCCATCCAATCTCGCGCGACGCGTCATGCGCGATCTGATCGAGTACGGCTACGTGCGCCGCGCGCTGCTCGGCATCTCCATCGCCGATGTCACACCGGAGGATGCGGAGGTCTATGGTCTGCCGGCCATCTCCGGCGTCGTCGTCGAGGACTTCGCGCCCGGTTCGCCTGCCGAGCAGGCGGGGCTCCACCGTCACGATGTGATCACTGCGGTCGCAGGAACGCCGGTCGAACGGGTCGGACAGCTGCAGCGGCTGGTGGCGCAGCAGCAGCCGGGGCAGGTCGTGCCGCTCTCGGTGATCCGCTTCGGTGCGGCACTCCGGATCGACGTGCGACTGATGGAAGGCGAGACGACGGCCCGCGCGATCCCGCGCCCGCCGCCGCGGACGACGGTGGGACTGGGGCTCGAGCTGGAGGAGCTCTCGGCCGAGCTCGCGCGCCAGCTCGGCTACGCTCGCGCGGGCGGCGCGCTCGTCGCCCGCGTCCTGCCCGCCAGCCCCGCGGCCCGCAAGGACATCGGACAGGACCATCGCATCGTCACGATCGATGGCGAACCCATCGAGTCCGTTACCGAGGCGCGGTCGCTGCTCCGGCAGGCGCGCGGTGGAAGGATCGTGTCGCTGCTGATGGAGTACCCGGACGGCCGCACCTACATCGCGAACGTGCGGGTCCCCTGAGGGCGGCCCGCGCACCGGCCCCGCCGGGTTTGCGCCGCGCCACCACACCGTCCGGCCCGCCGTTTGTCGCCTCGACTTCAGTTGATCCCCCCCTCCCCGACTGTTAGATTTTTCCAGTCCTTCCGCGAAAGTGGCGGAACTGGTAGACGCGCGAGACTTAGGATCTCGTGGGCGTGCCCGTGGGGGTTCGAGTCCCCCCTTTCGCACTCCTGAACTCCCCTGGAAACGGCATGGCGACGGAAGCACCCGAGTTGACAGTCAGTGTGGAGAGGCCAGCGGCGTGGTCGCGGCGGCTCACGATCACGGTTCCCGCCGATCGCGTAGCGCGAGAGAAGAAACACGCCGTGGAACGGCTGTCGAAGCGCGTCAAGCTGCCGGGCTTCCGCAAGGGTCACGTCCCGGCTGCGGTGATGGAGCGGCGATTCGGTCCGGCGATCGAGCAGGAGGCGGTCGAGAAGGTGATCGGCGATGCCTACCGCCAAGCGCTCGAGAGCGAGCACCTCCAGCCGATCTCGCAGGGTTCCGTCGAGAACGTGAGCTACGAGCCGGGCACGGACCTCACGTTCGCCGTCGAGCTCGAAGTCCGGCCGGAAATCGAGCTCGAGCGCGTGGGCGGCTTCACGGTGGTCCGCGAGCAGACGCCGGTCACGGACGAGCAGATCGATCAGGTGGTACAGCGCCTGCGCGAGGAGAATGCGGTGTGGCGCGCGAAGGAGGAGGGCACTCCAACAGCCGGTGACATGACCACCGTGGAGATCACGCCTCTCGACGATGCGACCGCCCTCGAGGCGGCGAAGCCGCGACAGTACCAGATCGTGATCGGTGAGGGTCAGGCGGTGAAGCCGGTGGAGGACGCGATCCTGACGCTGAAGCCGGGCGAGTCGGCGGAGTTCGAGATCGACCTGCCGGAGAATGCGGAAGATCCGGCGAGCCCGACGAAACCGCACCACATGCGCATCCACATGATCGAGGTGAAGACGCCCGACTACCCGGAGCTGGATGACGAGTTCGCCCGCGGGCTCGGCGAGTTCGACAGCCTCGCCGCACTGCGCGACCGCATCCGCGACGACATGGTCCGCGAGGCGGAGCGCGAGGCGGAACGGGGCGTACGCAGGCAGCTGGTAGAGCACATCATTCAGGCGAATCCGTTCGAAGTCCCGCAGTCGATGGTGCGCGGTTACCTCGAGCGCGTGCTGCCCGCCCGCGAGGGCGCGGATACGGAGCGCATCGAGGCGATGCGCGCGGAAATGTGGCCGGCGGCGGAGCAGGCCCTGAAGCGGTCGCTCGCCGTCGAGCGCATTGCGGAGATGGAAGCGCTGCGCGCGACACCGTCGGAACTGGACGCCAGGATCGACGAGATCGCGGAGCAGACCGGCCGCCCGCGCGGCGAGGTGATCGGCCAGCTGCGCAAGGCCGGGCGGCTCGAGGAGCTGGAGCAGGAGATCACCGAAGAGAAGGTGTTCGAGTACCTGAAATCACTCTCGGACATCCAGTGAGTCCGGTCCGCGCCGCCGCTGCGGTGGCGCGGGCGGCCAGCAACGAAGTACGACCAGAAAGGCGAACGACCGAGGCAATGCCACTGTACCCACCGTACGTAATCGAGCGAACGAGCCGCGGCGAGCGGAGCTACGATATCTTCAGTCGTCTGCTGATGGACCGGATCGTGTTCCTCGGCACTCCCATCGACGACAACGTCGCGAACATCATCATCGCGCAGCTGCTGTTCCTCGAGGCCGAGGACCCCGAGAAGGACATCTACCTGTACATCAACTCGCCCGGCGGGTCGGTCTACGCGGGTCTCGCGATCTATGACACGATCCAGTACATGCGTGCGCCGGTCGCGACGATGTGCATGGGACTCGCAGCCTCCATGGGCTCGCTGCTGCTCGCGACGGGCGCGAAGGGCAAGCGGAGCGCGCTGCCGAACTCGCGGATCATGATCCATCAGCCGTCCGGCGGCAGCCAGGGCACGGCGGCGGACATCGAGATCCAGGCGAAGGAGATCATCTACGCGCGCCAGCGGCTCAACGAGATCATGGCGAAGCACACCGGACAATCGGTCCAGCGGATCGCCGACGATGTCGACCGCGACCGGTTCATGAGTCCGGAGGAGTCGAAGGAGTATGGTATCATTGATCACGTCGTGACCCACCGTGGCGAGGTGGTGGCGGACGCGGTCAAGGAGAACAAGCACGAGAGGTAGGCGTCGATGCCGAGCGAAAAGCACCTGCGGTGCAGCTTCTGTGGCAAATCGAAGGAGTCGGTGAAGAAGTTCATCTCCGGCCCGTCGGTCTACATCTGCAATGAGTGCGTTTCGCTCTGCAACGAGATCCTTGCCGAGGAGGAGGAGCGCGAAGCGGCAGAAGCCGTACCGCGAGTACCGACGCCGCGTGAGATCAAGGACATTCTCGACCAGTACGTGATCGGCCAGGAGCAGGCGAAGCGGTCGCTGGCAGTCGCCGTCTACAATCACTACAAGCGCGTCAACCACCACGGCGTGCTGGATGACGTCGAGATCGACAAGTCGAACATCCTGCTGATCGGTCCGACGGGTGTGGGCAAGACGCTGCTCGCGCAGACGCTCGCACGCGTGCTCCAGGTCCCGTTCACGATCGCCGATGCAACCACGCTGACCGAAGCGGGCTACGTCGGCGAGGACGTCGAGAACATCCTGGTCCGCCTGCTCCAGGCAGCCGACTTCAACATTGCGGAGTGCGAGCGCGGCATCGTCTACATCGACGAGATCGACAAGATCGCGCGCAAGTCGGAGAACCCGTCGATCACGCGGGACGTCTCGGGCGAGGGCGTGCAGCAGGCGCTGCTGAAGATCCTGGAAGGTACGGTCGCGAGCGTGCCGCCGCAGGGCGGGCGCAAGCACCCGCAGCAGGAGTACATCCAGATCAACACGCGCAATATCCTGTTCATCTGCGGCGGAGCATTCGACGGTCTGGAGAAGATCGTGGAGCAGCGTCGCGGCAAGCGGCGCATCGGGTTCAACGATGCGGCGATGGAAGCGGGCGAGACGAACGCCCTGCGCGGAGTCGAGCCGGAAGACATGCTGCGCTTCGGCCTGATCCCCGAGCTCGTGGGACGCCTGCCGGTGCTCACGACCCTCGACTCGCTCGATGAGGATGCGCTGATCCGGATCCTGCAGGAGCCGAAGAATGCGCTGGTCAAGCAGTACGACAAGATGTTCGAGCTGGAGGGCATCCGGCTGAACTTCGATCCGGAGGCGCTTGCGGCGATCGCGCGCAGGGCGCTCGACCGCGGCACGGGGGCGCGCGGCCTGCGCGCGGTGCTTGAGGATGTGATGCGCGATGTCATGTATGACATCCCGTCACGCGAAGATGTGCGTGAGGTCGTGATCACGCGCGAGTCCGTGATGGATACGATTCCGCCGCTCCTGGTGCTGCATCCGGAGACGAAGAAGAAGGAGGCGTAGCCAGCGCAGTGAAGCTGAAGTCCGTCGATTTCGCCGGTGCCATTGGCCGGCCCGGCCAGGATCCGCCCGGCACGCTGCCCCAGGTCGCGTTCGCCGGGCGGTCGAACGTAGGCAAGTCGAGTCTCATCAACCGCCTCCTCGAGCGGCACCGGAAGCAGATCGCGCGGGTCTCCGCGCAGCCGGGCAAGACGCAGGAGATCAACTTCTATCGCATTCGTGCGGAGCTGGACGGGGCCGACGACGAGTTCTTCCTCGTCGACCTGCCCGGGTACGGCTTCGCGCGCGCACCGCGCCAGGTGCGCGACGCATGGCGGCCGCTGATCGAGGGTTATCTCGAGCGGTCGGACGCACTGCTCGGCGTCGTCCAGCTGATCGATGCCCGGCACGACCCCACGCCGGACGATATCCGCATGATCGAGTTCCTCGCGGCGATCGAGATGCCAACGCTCGTGGTGCTCACGAAGGTCGACAAGCTGAGGCCGGCGGAGCGGGCGAAGCGCGTGCGCGCGGCGGCGGAGCAGCTCGACATCGGAGTGGACCAGCTGCTGGAGTTCTCGTCAACGACGGGAGAGGGCCGCGATCTGCTGATCGAATCGCTCGAGCATCTGCTGACCGGCGACTGAGTTCCCGCCTACAGCCCGTACTCCTTGATCTTGCGGTACAGCGTCCGCTCGCCCATGCCGAGCATCTCGGCCGCCTTGCGCCGATTGCCGGCGACCTCCCGGAGCGCGGCGATGATCGCGTTCTTCTCCAGGTCGGCGAGCGTCATGCCCGGGCGGAAAACGACGACCTCGTGCTCGGCCGCGAGGTCCTCGGCCGACGGCTCCGGCTCCACGTCCAGGATGTGGACGGGACCCGGCGCGAGCTGGGTCGGCGGCAGCGGCAGCGGGCCGTAGGCGCCCTGCACCTCCGGATGCGATTTCCGGTACTCGGTGAACTGCTGGCGCAGGTCCTCGACATCGATGCGCAGCTGGACGAGCGTGCGGAAGATGAACTCCAGCTCGGGCGGCGTGCCGCCCCCGTCGCCCGTGCCGGGTCGGGTGATCGGAACGGGCAGCAGGCGAGAGCGGCCGCGGGCGTCGCGGATCTCGGGCGGTATGTCGTCCGGTCGGATGATGCGGCCGGGCGACAGGACCACCATGGACTCGACGAGATTGCGCAGCTCGCGCACGTTGCCGGGCCAGTCGTAGGCCATGAGCGTATTCATCGCATCCGGCGACACCGTGATGCGGGGCCGGTCGTGCTCGCGGCTCGCTTCACGGACGAACGCCTCGACGAGCAGCGGAATGTCCGCGCGTCGCTCACGCAGCGGCGGCAGCTCGATGTGCAGCACGTTGAGCCGGAAATACAGGTCGCGGCGGAAGCGGCCGACTTCGACGAGCTGGCGGAGCGGCTGATTCGTGGCCGCGATGACGCGCACATCGACTTCGATCTCGGTTTCGCCGCCGAGCCGCCGGAAGCGCTGCTCCTCGAGCGCACGCAGCAGCTTCGTCTGCGTCGCGAGCGGCATCTCGCCGATCTCATCCAGGAACAGCGTGCCGCGGTGGGCCAGCTCGAAGAAGCCCTTCCGCTGGCCGACGGCACCGGTGAACGCGCCCTTCTCGTGGCCGAACAGCTCGGACTCGAGGAGCGTCTCGGGCAATGCGGCGACGTTCGTTGCGATGAACGGCCTGTGCCGGCGCGGCGAGAGACCGTGGATCCCGCGAGCCACGCGCTCCTTGCCGGTACCACTCTCGCCGGTGAGCAGGACGGTGGAGCTGACGGGCGCGATCTGCACGACGCGCTCGAGAGTCTCGACCATGGCGTCCGTCTCGCCGACGATGCCGGTCACGCGGCGCAGCCGGCCGCGATCGATCAGGCGGCGTCCGACGAGGACCACCTCGGCGGCATCTGCCGGCTTGACCAGCCCCTCGTGAACGCCGATGCGCCGCTTCGCGTCGGGCGTCATCACGGCCGCCGAATCGAAGAGGCCGATCACGGGCAGGTTCTCGTGCTCGGCGGCCTCGCGGGCGAGTCGGCGTGCCTGGCGATCCTCCAGAGCACCGGTCAACACCAGCAGCACCGGATCCGACACGTCGGCGACGCGCTCGCCCGGCGTGATCAGCTCCACGCCGTAGCCGGCGTCACGGAACGCGTCGCGCAGCCGGACGGCGGGCTCCAGGTCCTGCGTCGTGATGAGGACGGTATCAGCCATGGGGTGGATCGTGGGTATCGGTATCGACGCCGCGCAGCAGCTGCACGGCGTGGTCGACCAGTTCATCGAGCACGCGCAGACCGTCGCGTACGCCGCCGGTGCTGCCCGGCAGGTTCACGATGAGCGTGGCGCCACGCGTGCCGGCAATCCCCCGCGAGAGCGCGGCATACGGTGTGCTCGACGTGCCCGCCGCCCGGATCCGCTCGGCGATGCCGGGCACTTCCCTCTCGATGACGGCGCGAGTCGCCTCGGGGGTAACGTCGCGCGCCGTGAGACCGGTGCCACCGGTCGTGATCAGGACGTCCGTACCCTCGACCGCGAGCGCGAGCAGCGCCGCGACGATTCGATCACCCGCATCCGCAACGGTCTCGCGCGCAGCCAGCACGGCACCGCGCGCGCGCACCCAGTCCGCGATCGCACTCCCGCCGGCATCGTCGCGCGTGCCGGCACTGACGCCGTCCGACACCGTGAGCACGGCGATGCGGAGCGGCCGGCTCACCGGACGCGCCGGTGTGGGTTGGCTGCGCGCCATCACTTTCTTACGGAGCCGTCCTTGTAGAACGGCGGGCGCACGATCTCGGCGGGAACGGCCCGGTCGCGCACCATGATGTCGATTCGTGTGCCGGGCTTCGCCAGGTCCGCGGGGACGTAGGCCATGCCGATTCCCTGCTGGAGCACCGGGCTCACGATGCCACTCGTCACCTCGCCGGCCGGCTCACCGTCGATGTGAACGGGGTAGCCGTGACGCGGAAAGCCACGCTCCCGGCAGATGAACCCCACGAGCCGCTCGCGAACGCCCGCCTCCCTGATGCGCAGCAATGCCTCGCGGCCGATGAAGTCGCCCTTGTCGAACTTCGTGATCCAGCCGAGACCGGCCTCGAGCGGCGTGCGCCGCTCATCGACATCGTTGCCGTACAGCGCATAGCCCATCTCGAGGCGCAGCGAGTCGCGCGCACCCAGGCCCGCAGGCATGATCCCGTCCTGACGACCGACCTCGAGCAGCCGCTGCCACACCCGCGCCGTCCGGTCGGCCGGCAGGTACAGCTCGAAGCCGTCCTCACCGGTGTAGCCGGTGCGGCTGATCACGGCCGGCACGGCAGCGACGGTGTCCTCACGGAAATGGTAGTACTGGATGCTGTCGAGGTGCGCTTCCGTCAGCCGTGCGAGAATGTCCTGCGCTCTCGGGCCCTGGAGTGCGATCAGGCCGGTGTCGTCCGACCGGTCGATCACCTGCGTGCCGAAGCGATCTGCGTGCCCCGAGATCCAGTCCCGGTCCTTGTCGACGTTCGACGCGTTGACGACGATCATGTAATGGTCGTCGAAGCGGTACACGATGCAGTCGTCGAGGACTGCGCCATCGGCACCGCAGAACGCCGAATACTGCGCCTGGCCGACGGCGAGCCGGCTGGCATCGTTCGTCGTGACGTACTGGATGAATCCGAGTGCGTCGCCGCCGCGGATCTCGAGCTCGCCCATGTGTGAGACGTCGAAGATGCCGGCCTGCTTCCGGACGGCCATGTGCTCGGCGATGATCCCGGCCGGATACTGTACCGGCATCTCGAAGCCCGCGAACGACACCATCTTGCCGCCGAGCCGGGTGTGCTCCTCGTACAGCGGCGTCCGCTTCAGTACTGTAGCCATGAAGTCCCCCATCAGTTGCCGCCCATCAGTCGCACCATGATCGCCTTCTGCGCGTGCAGCCGGTTGCCGGCCTCATCGAATACGCGCGACTGCGGCCCTTCGATCACGTCATCCGACACTTCCTCACCGCGATGGGCGGGCAGGCAGTGCAGGAAGATGGCGTGCCCCGCAGCGCGCGACATCAGTCGGGCATCGACGTGGTAACCGGCGAACGCCGTGAGCCGCGCCTGCGTCTCCGCCTCCTGTCCCATCGATGTCCATACATCCGTGTTCACGACCTCGGCGCCCTCGATCGCCTCCGCAGGGTCCGCCGTGAGCACGATGTCCGCCGTACCGCGAGCGCGCTCGAGTATCTGCGGATCGGGGCGATAACCCTCCGGGCAGGCGAGCCGCAGCTCGAAGCCGAAACGGAACGCCGCGTTCAACCAGGAGTTCGCCATGTTGTTGCCATCACCGATCCATGCGACTTTCCGACCCTTCAGATCCTCGCCGAAGTTCTCCTGGATCGTCATCACGTCGGCCATCACCTGGCAGGGGTGCAGCAGGTCGGTGAGCCCGTTGATGACCGGCACGCTCGCGGAGCTGGCCAGCTCCTCGAGCGCAGCATGCGCGAACGTACGGATCATGATGCCGTCGACGTAGCGCGACAACACGCGCGCCATGTCGCGGATCGGCTCGCCGCGTCCGAGCTGGATGTCACGGGAGGACAGGAACAGCGCGTGACCGCCGAGCTGGTAGGTGCCGACCTCGAACGACACGCGCGTGCGCGTCGAGCTCTTCTCGAAGATCATTGCGAGCGTCCTGCCCGCGAGCGGTTTCTCCCTGTACTCGCCCTTCTTCAGCCGGTGCGCGAGCCGCAGGATGTCGTACAGCTCGTCGGTCTCGAAATCGGGTATGGCCAGAAAATCGCGTTTCACGGATTCGTAACGGGTGCGCGGAGCGGGAATGCCGTGCGAGAGTGGGAGAAGGAGCGCTACGTGTAGCAGGCGGTCACCCGTCCCGACCCCACTCCCCCGCCCTGTAACTCTCCCTCTCCCTGTGCCCTCTCCCTGTCGGTTAAAGGATGTACTTGCGAAGGTCCTCGTCTTCGACGACGCTGCGCAGCTTGTCGCGCACGGTGTCGGCATCGATCGTGATGACCGGCTGCGACTTCTCCGGCAGATCGAACAGGATCTCGTCCAGCAGCTTCGTGAGCACGGTGTGCAGCCGGCGAGCGCCGATGTTCTCCATGCGGCGATTCACCTCGGCGGCGATCCGCGCGACCTCGCGGACGCCATCGTCCGTGAAGCGGAGCTCCACGTTCTCCGCCGCGATCAGCGCCTGGTACTGCCGCGTGAGCGCGTTGCGCGGCTCCGTCAGGATGCGCACGAAATCCTGCTCCGTCAGCGGCTTCAGCTCGACGCGGATCGGGAAGCGTCCCTGGAGCTCGGGGATCAGGTCGCTCGGCTTGGAGACGTGGAACGCACCCGCTGCGACGAACAGGATGTGGTCCGTACGGATCATGCCGTACTTCGTCTGCACCGTGCTGCCCTCGACGATCGGCAGCAGGTCCCGCTGGACACCCTCCCGGCTGACGTCCGGCCCCGCGCCGCCGCGCTCGCCCGCAACCTTGTCGATCTCGTCGAGGAAGATGATGCCCATGTCCTCGGTCCGTTCCAGTGCCTCGTTGACGACCTCATCCATATCGATGAGCCGGTCCAGCTCGTCCTGGAGCAGGATGCGGCGCGCCTCCCCGACCGTGACCGTCCGCCGCTTCTTCCGCTTCGGCATCATGTCCTGCAGCATCTCGCCGATGTTGTCCATCCCCTCGCCACCCATCGGCAGCATCATGTTCTCGAGCGGGGTGGACTGGGTCACCTCGACATCGACCTTGCGCTCCTCCAGCTTGTTGTCGCGCAGCAGTGTGCGCAGCTTCTCGCGCGTCCGCTCGCGCCGCTCGCGCACGCGCGCCTCGTCATCCTCCGATTCCTGCGGCTCCTCCCGCGTCCAGCCGTCCGATCCGACCACGAACGCGCGCGGCCGCTCCCCCGTCGGCTGCGGCTGCGGCGCACCGACCGGCGGCGGCGGGAGCAGCAGATCGAGCAGTCGCTCCTCCACCTGCTGCTGCGCGGCTTCCTCGACATCCGCCTCGCGCTCCTCGCGCACCATGTTGACCGCGACATCGACGAGGTCACGGACCATAGACTCGACATCGCGTCCGACGTAGCCGACCTCCGTGAACTTCGACGCCTCCACCTTCACGAACGGCGCGCCCGCCAGCCGCGCGAGACGCCGCGCGATCTCCGTCTTGCCGACGCCCGTCGGTCCGATCAGGATGATGTTGTTCGGCATGATCTCCTCGCGGAGATCCTCTTCGACGCGCTGGCGGCGCCAGCGATTGCGAAGCGCGATCGCGACCGCGCGCTTGGCGTCCGTCTGCCCCACGATGTACTTGTCCAGCTCCGTGACGATCTGGCGGGGCGTGAGCTCGTCCAGCCAGTCCTCGGACGGCTGACTCTCCACTGCCGTGCCGGGCGGGCTCACGTCGACTCTGTTCGCTTCCATCTCCGACCTTCCCGGAGCGATCACTCCAGCTCCAGTACAGTGATGTGCTGATTCGTGTAGATGCAGATGTCGCCGGCGATCCGCAGTGCCCGCTTCACGATCTCCGGCGCACTCAGTTCGGTGTTCTCCTTCAGCGCACGCGCCGCCGCCAGCGCAAAGCCGCCGCCGCTCCCGATCGCCGCAATCTGGTCATCCGGCTCGATCACGTTACCATCCCCGCTGATCACGAACAGCGAGTCCCGATCCGCCACCGCCAGCAACGCCTCCAGCCGGCGCAGGAAACGATCCGTGCGCCAGTCCTTCGCCAGCTCGACCACCGCCTTCGGCAGATTGCCCGGAAACCGCTCCAGCTTCTCCTCGAACTTCTCGAACAGCGTGAACGCATCCGCCACCGACCCCGCAAACCCCGCCAGCACGCTGCCGTCGCGGAGCTTCCTCACCTTCAGCGCGGACGCCTTCATCACGGTGTCGCCCAGCGTGACCTGTCCATCCCCACCGAGCGCGACCCGGCCGTCATGCCGCACCGCGACGATCGTCGTCGCGCGCATCTTCCCGTCTGAGTGCACAGTTCCTCCGGGGTTGAGCCTGCCAAATCTACAGGAGCAGGCGCGGAGGCGCGAGGCAGGCAGGGGAGGGATTTTTTCACCGCGGAGACGCGGGGAGCGCTGAGGTTCGCAGGAGTACCCCATTACGACAGGAACAAGCCCGTGGATCAGCGGTCCCGGCGCGACGACACTATGAAACAAGACCACAGGAACAAGACGGAGGTACGGTCAGACGCTGCCAGTCACGACAGCGCAGAACGCGTCCCCAACCACTCAGCGCCCTCCGCGCCTCGGCGGCGAAAGAGATCCGTTCCCCGGCCCGCCTCACGCCCTTGGGTGCGCCTGGTCGTACACCTTCTTGAGCCGCTCCTTGGCGATGTGGGTGTAGATCCGGGTCGTGGAGAGAGACGCGTGGCCGAGCAGCTCCTTGACGGCGAGGAGGTCGGCGCCGGCGTCGAGGAGGTGCGTGGCGAAGGAGTGGCGGAGGGAATGAGTGGAGAGACCGGCGTCGTCGGCGACGCGGTCGAGGAATCTGCGGACGATGTTCTGGATCTGGCGTGTGGACAGGCGGCGGGCGGATTCGGCGAGGAAGAGGGCCTTGCGGTCGCCAACCGGATGGCGGTTGAGGAGCTCGCGGCGTCGCAGCTCGTAGCGCCGGAGGGCGGCGACCGCGGGCGCGCCGATGGGGACGATCCGCTCCTTGCGTCCCTTGCCCATGACGCGGACCTGCTCGCTGACGAGATCGACCGCGGCAAGGTCGAGGCCGGCGAGCTCCGAGAGACGGATTCCGGATGCGTAGAACAGCTCGACGATGGCGTGATCGCGGGTGCCGCGGAACGTGTTGTCGGCGGA
Organism: Longimicrobiales bacterium; assembly: GCA_036374995.1. Lineage (GTDB taxonomy): Bacteria > Gemmatimonadota > Gemmatimonadetes > Longimicrobiales > RSA9 > SH-MAG3. The sequence goes on from DASUSS010000143.1 coordinate 21,513, forward strand.
GCCGTGCGCGGCGATGTCGAACAGCCGCTCGACTTCGAGGCGGGTGAGCCATGCGGGCAGGGTCTTCTCGACCTTCGGCGAGCGGACGGCGCGCGCCGGATTCGCCTCGACGATGTCCTCGCGGTGGAGGAATCGGAAGAAGGCGCGGGCCGCGGACATCTTTCGGGTGATGCTGCGGCGGGCGAGGCCGCGGCGTGAGAGCTCGCCGAGCCAGGCACGGAGCGCGAGCCGGTCGACGCCGGTCCAGGTCCAGCCGTCGTCGCTGTAGTAGCGATCGAGGAACGCGGCGAGCTCGTTGAGATCGCGGCGGTAGGCGGCGACGGTATTGGAGCTGAGCTGGCGGCCGTGCTCGATCGCGCGCAGGTAATCGAGCAGATGGGCCGCGGCGGACGTCCTGCCGCTCACGATCGGCTTCCCGCGTGCGCGATCTCGGCCTCGATCCAGCCGGTGAACACTTCGCGTGCGCGCTGCACCATGCGCTCGCGACGCGCCGCCTTGTCGCGCACGTGCTCTGCGAGCGGGGCGAGCAGTCCGAGGTTGGAGTTCATCGGCTGGAACCGACCCGGCTCGGCAGTGTGCAGGTAATGCATGAGAGCGCCGAGCATCGTCGTGGCCGGCGGCAGGACCGGTTCGAGACCGGTCAGGATGCGGTCCATGTTGATGCCCGCGAGGATGCCGGACGCGGCAGACTCGGTGTAGCCCTCCACGCCCGTGAGCTGCCCCGCAAAGATGATGTCCGGGCGCACGTGCGTCGCACCGTACGGGTTCAGCTTCGCCGGGAAGTTCAGATACGTGTTGCGATGGATGGACCCCGTGCGCAGGAACTCCGCGCGCTCGAGACCGGGGATCATGCGGAAGACGCGACGCTGCTCGCCGGTTCGCAGCCGCGTCTGGAAGCCGACCAGGTTCCACATCTGCCCCGTCCGATCCTCACGGCGGAGCTGAACGACCGCCCAGGGGCGCCGGCCGGTGTGCGGATCGCGCAGGCCGACGGGCTTCATTGGCCCGAAGCGGAGCGTGTCCGGACCCCGCTCCGCCATGACCTCGATCGGCAGGCACCCCTCGAAATACGGGATGTCCTCCCAGTCGTGACCCGGATACACGTCGGCTGTCCGCAGGGCAGCGATGAAGGCGTCGTACTGCTCGCGGGTCATCGGGCAGTTGAGGTAGTCCTCTTCGCCACCCTTGCCCCAGCGCGATGCGTAGAACGCGATGCTCGTGTCGATCGACTCGCGGCTCACGATCGGCGCGATGGAATCGTAGAATGCGAGCCCCTCATCGCCGAGCAGGGCCGCGATCGCCCGGGTCAGTGCATCCGATGTGAGCGGACCGGTCGCGATGATCGCGGGTCCTGGCGGCAGCGCCACCGTCTCGGCGCGCTCGACCGTGATGTTGTGGTGCTGCCCGATGCGGTCCGTCATCGCGCGGGCGAAGAGGTCGCGATCGACGGCGAGCGCCTGGCCGGCGGGCACGCGGGCGCTGTCGGCCGCCTGGAGCAGAATCGAGCCCAGGTCGCGCATCTCGGCCTTGAGCAGACCGTGCGCGTTGGCGAGGTCCTCGCTCTTGAAGGAGTTCGTGCACACGAGCTCGGCGAGACTGTCCGTCTGGTGCGCAGGCGTGGAACGGACGGGCCGCATCTCCCGCAGTGTGACCGCATGGCCGCGCTCCGCGAGCTGCCAGGCCGCCTCGCAGCCGGCCAGACCACCGCCGACGACGAGCACGTCCGCCATCGCTACTCCTTCCGTCGCTTCGCTGCCGACTTCTTTGCTGTGGATTTCTTCGCCGTCGGCTTCTTCGCAGTCGACTTCTTCGCCGTAGACTCGTTCGCGGTCGGCTTCTTCGCAGTCGATCGGGTCGCGGTCTCCGGGCCCTTCATCGCTGACTTCCGTGGGGCTGCCTTTGTCGTCTTCTTCGGCGCGCGCGTGCGTGTCGAGCCGCGCCCGTGACGCGCGCCGTTGCCGGAGGCCTCTCCCGACTGTTTGCGCGCGCGGCGCTCCGCCGGAGTGGGCACGCCGACGCCTGCGGGCTCGAGCGTGTCATCGGCTGCGACGGTGTACTCGTGCGCGCACGTCTGGCACCGCAGGAAGTCGCCGCGCGCTTTCGTGCTCTTGCGCACCAGGTAGGGCGCTTCGCAGTTCGGGCACGGACGGGCGATCGGCTCATCCCAGGTGGACCAGTCGCACTCCGGATAACGGGTGCAGCCCCAGAACGGCTTGCCGCGTCGCGTCCGCTTCTCGCCGACATCGCCGATGCCGCACTGTGGGCACTTGAGCCCCGGGATCGTGCGCGGCTTCGTGTGCCGGCACTTCGGGTAGTTGCTGCACGCGATGAACGGACCGAAGCGACCCTCGCGCTCGACCATCTCGCCGCCGCACTTCTCGCACTTCTCGCCGGTCGGCACCGGCTCCTTCTTCTGCTCGTCGTCCAGCGACCGCGTAAACCGGCACTCGGGATAGCCCGTGCAGCCGAGGAACCGACCGTAGCGGTTCCAGCGGACGGCGAGGTCGCGACCGCACTCGGGGCACGGCCCCGCGTCCGCGGCGACCGCGTCACGGATGATCTCCTCGCTGCGATCGGCACCCTCCGACAGACGCCGCTCGAACGGGCCGTAGAAGTCCTGGAGCACACGCCGCCAGTCGAGCTCGCCCTCCTCGACCCGGTCGAGCTCCGCTTCCATCACGCTCGTGAAGTCGACACTGAATACGTCCGGGAAGATCTTCACGAGCACGGCAGCCACCGTCTCGCCGAGCGGTGTCGGCTGGAACCGCTTCTGCTCCAGCTGCACGTACTCGCGATCCGTCAACGTCGAGATGATCTGCGCATAGGTCGACGGCCTGCCGATTCCCAGCCGTTCCAGCTCCTTGACGAGACTCGCCTCGGTAAAGCGGGGCGGCGGCTGCGTGAAATGCTGGGCGGGCGTGATCGACTCCAGGCGGCAGCGATCCTTCTCGGCGAGGTCCGGCAGCGGCGCGAGGTCATCGAGCGTCTTGTGATCGCCGTCCTCCCGAGCCTCGGTGTAGAGTCGCGTGAAGCCATCGAACACGAGGATCGAGCCGGTCGCGCGGAACGTATACTTCCGTCCACTCGCAGCGGTCAGCTCGAAGTCGGCGGTCGTCGTATCATAGACCGCCGACGCCATCTGCCCGGCAACGAAGCGCAGCCAGATCAGCTCGTAGAGGCGGTTCTGGTCACGGTCGAGGTACTGTCGGACCTGGTCGGGGCGGCGCCACGCGTCGGTCGGCCGGATCGCTTCGTGCGCCTCCTGCGCGCCCTTCTGCTGCTTGCCGCCCCAGAGGCGGGGCCGGTCCACGAGGTAGTCGCCACCGAACGAATCCTGGACGAGGTCGCGCGCCGTATCTGCGGCACTCGCGGCGACACGCGTCGAGTCCGTACGCATGTACGTGATGAGTCCGACGGAGCCCTCGGAGCCGAGATCGACTCCCTCATACAGTTGCTGCGCCGTGCGCATCGTGCGCTGAGCGGTGAAGCCGAGTCGCTTCGCGGCCTCCTGCTGGAGTGTCGAGGTGGTGAACGGCGCAGGCGGGTTCTTGAGCCGCTGGCGCCGCTTAAGCTCCGTGATGACGAACGGGAGGCCTGCGACGTCGGCCAGCACCTGCGTGGCACTCGCCTCGTCACCGAGCCTGAACGCCTTGCCGTCGATGTGATGGAGCCGCGCCTCGAACTGCCTGGCGTCCTTCTCGAGCAGCGCGGTGATCGACCAGTACTCCTCGGGCGTGAAGGCGCGGATCTCGGCCTCACGCTCGGTGATGAGGCGCAGTGCAACGGTCTGGACGCGTCCGGCCGACAGTCCGGGCCGGATCGGCTTCCACAACAACGGGCTCACCTGGTAACCGACGAGGCGATCGAGGATACGCCGGGCCTGCTGCGCCTCGACCTTGCGCATGTCGAGCGGCAGCGGCTGCTCGAGGGCGCGGCGCACGGCGTCCTTCGTGATCTCGTGGAACAGCACGCGACGGAAGCGGGTGCCATCGCCCCGCTCGTAGCCGAGCTGCTCCGCGACGTGGTATGCGATTGCCTCGCCTTCGCGATCGGGGTCGGTGGCGAGGATCACGTCGTCGACGGCGTCGGCATCGCGACGCAGTTCCTGGATGACCTTGCCCTTGCCGCGGATGGTGACGTACTTCGGCTCGAAGCCGTGCTCGACATCGACGCCGAGCTCGCGCTCCGGCAGGTCACGGATGTGACCGACCGAGGCTCGCACGCGGTAATCGCTGCCGAGGTACTTGCCGATCGTCTTCGCCTTTGCCGGCGACTCGACGATCACGAGGTGCTTCGTTTTAGCCATTCGCTGATGATTCGAGAGACTTCCGTGGCCGATCGCCCATCGACGTCCACGATGAGGTCGGCGCGCCCGTACGAGTCGTTGCGTTCGCGGCCCAGCTCGCGCAGTCGATCCAGCGGATCGGCGCGAGCGAGGAGCGGCCGGTCCAGTGGGCTACCCCCGAGCCGCCGGATCGCTTCCTCCGGCGAGACCCGCAGCCACACAGTCGCCGTGCCGGCAGGCAGTGTCTCGAGCGCACCGGGCTGCGCCGCCCAGCCGCCGCCCGGAGCGAGCACGGTATGCGCCTGAGAGGATAACTCCGCTGTCAACCGAAGCTCCATGGCACGAAACGCCGATTCACCGTCTGAACGGAACAGCTCCGTGACGGATCGGCCGGTGGTGCGCTCGATCTCTGCATCGATGTCGATGAAGCTCCAGCCGAGCAAGGCGGCGAGCCGCGCGCCGACCGTGGTCTTGCCCGCACCCGGCAGTCCGATGAGCACGCAGCGCTCGATCCGCGTCATGCCGCACTACTCGGCGGTCCCGTGCTGTTCGGCTCGGCCGAGCGCGGCGCGGCGCGACGCGAGCTGGCCCAGATACCCGGCCACGTTGCGATGCAGCTCGGTCATCGTGTCCGCGCCGAACTTCTCGAGGATCGCGTCCGCGAGCACGATGGCCAGCATGGCCTCGCCCACGACACCTGCTGCCGCGAGCGCGACGACGTCGCTGCGCTCGCGAATGGCATCGCCGACATCGCCCGTGCGGATGTCCACGCTCTTCAGCGGCTGCATCAGGCTCGACAGCGGCTTCATGGCCACGCGCACCACGAGCGGCGCTCCCGTCGTGATGCCGCCCTCGAGGCCACCGGCGTTGTTGCGGGTGCGGCGGTACCCACCGGTCCTGGGCGCGGTTGCGTCGGCCTCGATCTCATCGTGGACGGCAGAGCCGCGGCGCCGTGCGGCCTCGAAGCCGAGACCGATCTCTACACCCTTCATCGCCTGAATCGACATCATCGCCTGCGCAACGCGACCGTCCAGCTTGCGGTCCCAGGATACATGGCTTCCCAGACCGACGGGCAGTCCGCGCGCGACCACCTCGAACGTACCGCCGAGCGTATCGCCGGCGCGCTTCGCGGCATCGATCTCCTCGATCATGCGCGCCTCCGCCTCGGGGTCGAGCGTGCGGAGCGGCGAGGCGTCGGCGACCGCGTTGATGTCGTCCGGCAGCGCGTCCATGCGGCGCGCTTCCACACCGCCGAGCATCACGATATGGCTGCCGATGCTGATGTCGAGCTCGGCGAGCAGCCGTTTCGCGATCGCGCCCGCGGCCACGCGTGCGGTCGTCTCGCGGGCGGACGCGCGCTCGAGCACGTCGCGCGCATCGGCACGGTCGTACTTCAGTACGCCGACCAGATCGGCATGTCCGGGGCGCGGCAGGTGGACGCGGCGCAACTCGCGGTCGGTGGCGCCTTCGGCGGGTGGCTCGTAAGCCATCGGGACACGCCAGTTGTCCCAGTCCCGGTTCCAGACGAGCAGCGCGATCGGTGAGCCGAGCGTCTCGCCGAAGCGCACGCCCGAGACGAGCTCCGCGACGTCCTTCTCGATCTTCATGCGGGCGCCCCGGCCGTAGCCGCCCTGCCGCCGGCGCAGGTCCGGGTCGATGTCGCGCTCCGCGATGAGCGACAGACCGGCCGGCGCGCCCTCCACGAGGGCCACCAGTCCGCGCCCGTGCGATTCGCCCGCCGTGTGGAAACGGAAGTGCATGATCCGCGAGTTTCAAGAAAAGAGCCCGGCAGGACCGGGCTCTCGTGTGTATCCTCTATATAGGTTGGCGCGGGAGCTCTGTAAAGCGCCGCCCGCCCCGGACGTGCGGCTACTGCACCCGGACGGTATCGAAAGCCGGGGCGCTCACCCGGCCGGTCACATCCTCGACCACGGCGCGAATGATCAGCAGCGAATCCGCGGTCTGCTGGAGGTCGAGCGTCGCGCGCGCCGTTTCGGTTTCCGCCGTGCCGGGGAAATTCACGGTGTCCGCATTGACGAACGCGCCGCTGAAGATCACCTCGATCGTGGACACGCCCGACCGCGCCGTGCCGGTGATATCGACATTGAACTGGGCCGGCACGGTGACGGAGGAGGGCGCCAGGATCTGCGTGATCCGCGGCGGCTCCTCCGACACCTCACCGACGAAGAGATTCGAGCCCTCGCACGCGCCGCACACCAGCACCACGGCGCACAGCGCGGCAACGATACGCAACATCAATCCCTCACGATGTGCGGCGTGACCATGATCAGCAGGTCGCGCTTGTTCTCCTGCTCGGTCTCCTGCCGGAACAGCGCGCCGATCACGGGCAGATTCATCAGGACCGGAATGCCCGCGCGCGAGCGCGTCTTCTCCGTGATCGTCAGACCGCCGATCACCACCGTCTCGCCATCGTTGACCAGGACCTGCGTCTGGGCATTCTGCGTCTGGAAGATGACGCCGATGTCGGACGGCGCGGCGGAGACACCGGAGCGCTCGGCACTCAGGTCGAGCAGCACCTGGTTACCCGTGATGTGCGGCGTCACCTGCAGGATGATACCGGTATTCTTGTACTCGACGGCCGCCCGCGGTCCACCGGCGCCGGCGGCGCCGGCATCGACGACACGGATCGGCGTCTGCTCACCGACCTGGATCGAGGCGGTGCGGTGGTCGAGCGTGCGCACGACGGGCTTCGCCTGCACGTCGCTCAGGCTGACGGTCTGGAGTGCCTCGATGAACGTGACGAGCGTGTGCCGCCCGAGCACGAGCGAGGTGAGCACTTCGAGCGAGGGCGAGGCGACGCGGTAGTTCGCGTTGCCGAGCGCCGCTATCGAGTTGCCGCCGAGCGAGATCACGTCATCATCGACCTGCGCGCCACCGATCATGCCGGGCGTCACGCGGTTGAGCTGGTTGCCGCGCGAGTCCTTCAGGTCGTATACGACGCCGTACGCCTCGAGCGCTGTGCGGTCGATGAACGCGATGACCGCCGTGATGTCGACCTGTGGCGTCTTCACGTCCAGCTCGGGCAGCACCTGGGCAATGCGCTCGATCGAGGAGCGCGTGTCCGTGATGATCAGCGTGTTCGAGCCGCGGTTCACGGTCACCTGTCCGGCCGGCGAGAGCAGGCCGGAGCCGACGGCGCGGCTGATCGAGTCGGCGCTGATGAACTGGATCGCGAACGTGCGCGTGACCAGCGGCTCGGTCGCCTGCGCCTGGTCCGCCGCGGCGATGTCCTGCACGAGGATGACGCCGCTCGACAGCGTGCGCATGAACATGCCGTTCGCCTCGAGGATCGCCTCGAGCGCCTCGCGCCACGTCACGTCGGTGAGCGTCGCGGTGATCGTCTTCCCCTGAACGCCGGGGGCGGCGACGATGTTCTGACCGGCGTAGTCGCTGAACAGCGCGAGCACGTTCGGCACCGGCTCGTTCGTGAACGTGATCGAGCGGATCACCTGGTCGCGTGTGCGCTGCGCCACCGGGTCCTGCGAGCGCATCGGCTCCGTCTGCTGCGGCGGAGGTGCCGCGGCCGCCGGTGCTGCCGCCGCGCCATCCATGGCGCGGTGCCAGGGCTCGAAGGAGCCATCCGGATTCGGGAACGACACGCGGATGCGACCGTCCTCGCGTGTGAACTCGTAGTCGACTGGAGTGCCGAGTGCGAGCACGACACGCGCAACGTTCGACTGGAACGGCGCGACCCGGAGCTCGCGGACACCGCCGCGGTTGAAGTTGCGCAGATCGATCCGCGGCGCCTGCGGCACGCCCCTGAGGTCCACGACGAGGCGCCCGTCCGGCATCATGAAATGCTGCGGCGTGACGGTGCCATCGACCAGAATGACGACCTCAGTGCGATCAGCGACCGGTGCGACGCTGAGCCCGGTGACGCGGGGCTCGGCGGCGAACAAGGTCAGCAAGAGCGCGATGAACGCGGTCATCGGATTTACGCTCCTTCCCGTAGTGGCTTCAGTTCGAGAACTTCCTGCCTGCGGATTCCGAAATCACTGACCGAGAACACGACGCGCGTGCGACCGATGTCGACGACGGTTGCATTCCCTACAGTGTCACCCCGGCGCAGCCGGTACTGCTTGTTCGCGGCGTCGGACACAGCCGCGATGCTCTCTCGCGGATCGTCGTCGTACAGGATCATTTTGAGCTTCAGATCCGAGAACAGCACGCCCGCATTGGCGCCCGTGAGCGGCATGAACGGGTCGCGGCGCGCGCGGCCGGGATACGTGAAGACTTCGCGCTCGAAGATGAGCTTCGGGTCGGCGGCCTGAGCCGCCTCGGGTGCCGGCGCGTCGGGCGCCGGTGCTGCCTGTGTCTGTCCCTGTGCTGCCGGTGCCTGCGGCTGCGCCGCCGGCGGATCCTGTGCGCGCGCGGGCGCCGCCGCGGCCAGCACGATCAGGCCGGCGATCCAGGCGCGATCAGCTGTTCGCATTGGCAACCTCCACGGTGGGAACGGCGTCCGGAACGATGTAGGTCTCTATGCGGAATATCGCGCGCAGGACCGGCGGCTCGCCGGGCTCGGCGGCGGGCCGGTCCGTGTTGAGCTTGACCTCCGACGCGCGCACGATGCGCGGCAGCGACCCGATCGCCGTGAGGTACTCGCCAATGCTGTGATAGTCGCCGAGCACCTGGAGCTCGTAGGACTGGTGCGAGTAGAACTCGCCGGCCTGTTCGGCCGACGGGTTGAACGCCGCGAGCTCGACGCCGAGCTCCTGCGCCCGGGCCGTGATCTGGCTGATCAGCACGGGCACATCCTCGCGCCGCGGGATCAGGTCCTCGAGCTGGCTGATGTGGGCCTGATATACGGCGAGTCGCTGCTGTAGATCGGCGCCGTAGCGGGACACGATCTGGCGCATCCCGGCATTGCTGATCTCCAGCCGTTCGATGTTGTCCTGCAACGTCGTGGCTTCCACCGTTCGCTTCGAGTGGTAGAAGTAGTAGTAGCCGACGGCGATGAGGAGCGGGAGCAGTCCGAGGAGGACCAGCTTCTGCTTCTGCGGATCCTGCGGCAGGAGCGCCATGTCAGTTCTCCTCCTGGGCCGCCCCGAAGAGCGGCACGGTCTCGATCACGTCGGGCGTGGGCTCCTCGTAGGACGCCTCGAGTACGAAGCCCAGCACGACCCGCTCGTCAACACTCGTCTGGGCGGACGAGATGAGGCGCACCTGGCGGAGGAACGGCGACGCCTCGAGGTCCTCGATGTAGCGGCCGAGCGCGAAGTAGTTGCCCGCGCGGCCCTCCAGCCGCAGCCGCGGCACGCCGGCCTCCGAGAACGCCTCGGTCATGTTCACGACCCAGACGTACGGCGGGAGCGCGCGGCTCACCTCATCCAGGATGTGCGCCCAGGTGTAGCGGCCGGCGTCGATCTCCTGAATGACCTGCATCTTCTGGCTGATGAGCTGTTCCTGCGCGAGGAGCGAGTCGCCCTGGGCGCGCAGGGTGGCGTAGCGGGTGGAGTCACGGACCGCGGCCTCGTGCTCGGTGCGCAACGCACTCAGGCGGTTGTTCATGCTGACATGGAGCCAGCCGACGACCGCCAGGCCGATCACCCAGCCGACGACCATCATCAGCTTGGTGCGGTCGAACTCCGGCAGCTTCGGACCACCGCCGCCCGAGGCGGACTTCTTCGTACGGCCCGCTACTTTCGGGCGCTTGCTCGAGCGCTTCGTCGAGCCCGGTAACAGGTTGATCTCGATCACGCCGCCTCCTAAGCCTGGCGCAGGGCGAGCCCGACAGGCAGCATCAGCATCGGTGCCAGCTGCTCCATCGGAACGGACTGCATGACTTCGGGTCGCACCGCTACACGCTGCAGCGGGTTTGCGATCTCGGTCGGCACACCCATCCGGCTGCCGACCACATCCACGATTCCCGGCACGCCGGCGCCGCCGCCGGACAGGTACACGCGGCGCACGCCTTCGCCACCGGACTGTGCGACAATGAAGGCGACCGCACGCTCGATCCCGACCGCCAGCTCATCCACGCGCTCCTCCAGGAGCGAGCGCAGCGCCGCGGGATCCTCGCGGCCGTTGAGCACGTCCTCGGCCCGGTCGGCCGTCATGCCCCGCTCGCGCTGGAGCGACTCGCGCAGCCGGCGCGTACCGAACGGGACATCCCGCACCAGCACGGGCGCGCCATCCGCGATCAGGTTCACGTTCGTCGTCTCGTGTCCGATGTTCACCAGAGCGACCATGCCGTCCCGCAAGCCCGGGTAATTGCGCTCGAACGCGTTGTGCAGTGCGAACGCCTCGACGTCGATCACGCCCGGATTGAGTCCCGCGTCCGTCAGCAGATTCATCCGGTTCTCGATCAGCTCCCGTTTCGCCGCCACGAGCAGGACCGCCATCTGCGGCGTGTCCTCCTCGGGATCGAGGATCTGGAAATCGAGCTGCACGTTCTCCATGTCGAACGGCACGTGCTGCTCGGCCTCCCACCGGATGACTTCCCGCGCGTCGTTCTGGCTCATCCGGTCCATCGGGATCTTCTTCACGATCACGTCGTGGCCGCCCACGGCCGCGACGACTTCCTTCTTCTTCAGGCCGGCGCTCGCGATCAGCGAGCGGACGGTCTCGGCCACGAGCACCGGGTCCATGATCTCGCCCTCGACGATCGCGTCCGGGACGAGCGGGCTCGTGGCCACCTGGACGATCTCGGGCTCCGGCTTCGAATGATCGATCACGACGAGCTTCACAATGCCGCTACCGATGTCGAGCCCTGCCGACAGCTTGTTCCGGCCAAACAGTCCCATTACACGGACTCAGTCTGAAATTTTGAGGGAGACGATGCATGCACAGGATGGTGCAACATCGTATCCCACACACACGTGTGAGTCAAGGTTCTTGTCGGCACCGGCGCCCTTCATCATCTATCGAGACTCGTTACCAGGTCGAGAGGTTGTCGGCCCAGGTGTTCGTGATCGAGATCAGCTTCGCCATGCCGTTCGCCGCCGAGGCGACCGAGCAGGAGTTGTACGTGTAGTCCTTCGTGCCGTTCGCCTTCGACGACACGCCGACCGTCTGATTCTTCAGGACGTTCAATCCGGAGACGACGGCGCCCTCGATGTTGCCGCTGCCGTTGTCCGTGATCATCCCGCCCACGAGGATGATGCCCTCCCACTGGTCACCACCGCCGAACGTCAGGTCGCCCGTGACGATGAGGACGCCGCGGCCGTTGCTCGGCAGCGGCGTGCTGCCGTTGACGAGGATGACCGGCCAGTAGTTCGAGTTCGTGAAGTTGGACGAGGACGGCCAGCTGCCGCAGTTCGTGTAGGCCGGGTCGTAGAACGCCGTCGCCGGCATGCACACGACGACATCCGGCGTGATCGCCGGAGCGACCGGCTTCGCGATGTTCGGCCAGTCGATCTTGATCTGGGCCGCCATGTTCGCCTGCGTACCCATCGGCAGGTGCTGGGGCGAGCCGGAAATCGAGTTGTCCAGACCGGTCAGCATGCTGTCGGGCGTGGCGACGCCGGCAACGGCGTTGCCCGTGCAGGCATCGAAGCCCGTGATGTTGCCGGACGCGCCGTTCTTGTGCAGCCCGCTCAGGCTCGTCCACGAGGACAGGACCTGCATCGTGCCGACCACGCGGTAGGCGAGCTGGGCGACCGTGCGCGTCGCCTGCGGCCGGTTCGACGGACCGTTCAGCCGGCCCACGGAACGGACCAGGTAGATCGCCGTGTCCGTCGGCGCTGCGGCCGGCTTCATGAGCGTCGCCATGACGCGTGCCCGACCGCCCGGGAACACGATCGTCGTATCTGCCGGCACGATCTGGCCGAGTCCCATGTAGGTCGCGAGACCGGCCTCGGCCATCCCGAATGCGGCCGTCTCCGCCGCCTGGTCGTCCACGATCTGGACCTCGGCGCCGGAACGCGCGAAACCCGCGAGGACACCCGCCGTCAGGAAGCCGATGACGAGGATCGCCATGGGCAGCGCAAAGCCGGAGCGGTTCGTCTGGAGCGTCATCACGTGCTCCTCCTAGCGGTTCTTGAAGAAAACGGACGTCGTGAGCGGCACCGTCTGATGCGAGCCGTTGCTCTCCGGCCGCTCACTGATCGCGTCGAGCACGATCTCGATGCCCGTCACATCGCTCAGCGGTGACGGCACTGCGGTCTGCGCGCTCGGCGCATCGTTGACGTAGAAGCGGAACTTCGCCGTGGTGTCGAACGGCGCGACCAGCTCATCGTCCTGGTTCGTCCGGTGGATCCGGCGCCAGAGCGCCACGCGATTGCCCGGTACGTTCACCGATGGCTTGAACTCGTACGTGATCAGCTGATACAGGAAGACCGGTGTTCCGGGCGGCAGCGATCCGATCGTGAGCGGGATCTGGATCGCATTGCCGGCGAATGCGCCCGTGCCGCCGGTCGTGTCCGGCACGATGCCGTTGCCGCCCGGGATCAGGCCGGAGGCGCTGCAGGTGCCGACGCCGCCCGCGACGGGGAAGGTCAGGCCGGAAACGTACGTGTAGTCCCCGGAAGCGCTGCGATACGCGAACCCGGAGTAACCGGAATCGGCCAGCACGGCCTGGTCGGTGGGCAGCATGGAGAGCGTGAGGCCATTGAGGACCGAGGCATCGCACACGACGCCGAACGCATAGGGCACGCGCAGCGTGATGCGCCGGTTCGTCGCCGATACGATGCCGCTGTCCTGCTCGATCATGCGCATCTCCGACATCATGATGTTCATCGCGCCGCGCGAGACGGCGCGGGCCGCTCCGACCTTCTCCTGATGGTCGAAGAAGCGGGACTGCGAGACGAACATCCCGGTGACGGCCGCGCCGACCAGGGCGGTCAGCGTCAGCGCGATCATGACTTCAGCGAGCGTGAAGCCCGCACGGTTCTTCAGCATCCCATGCATAGCGGATTACTCGACGGAGGTGCGCTGCGGACGATCTGCATGGTGGACGACGGCACGTTGTGCTGGAGCGGCGTCGTGACCACCTGAATGATCGTCGCGTTCGTGCCGGGAGTCAGGCTCACACAGCGCTCGAAGCGGCGATTCGTCACACCCACCGTGTCGCACGGCGGCGTTGCGGCGGCCGCAATGTTCGCGTACGGCAGCGTCGCGAACCGGTTGATCGTCTGAAGCGCCACGGCCTGCCGCGCCATCGCATTGTCCGCGACGATCGACTGCCGTGCCGTCGCGTACGTGAGGCCGGCCAGCATGGTGACAATGATCGCCATGATCACCAGTGCTATGACGACTTCCACCATCGTGAATCCCTCGCGATTCGACTTCATGGCTCGCTCACCCTCACCAGTCCTGCACGCGTCATCCGGATCAGGCGCCTCTGGCTGGCCGCCCGCACCCAGACGCTGAGATCGTCGGCTGCCAGTCCGTTCGGGTAGACCAGCAGCGACGTGTCCGATACGGTCAGCCGGTCCACCGGATACTCGCCCGCCCCCCCGAAATGACGCTCGGCGTACACCGTTCCCGGGGTCGTGTAGTCCCGGATCCGGATCACGCGGTTCACCGTGTCGATCGAGAGCCGCACCGGCATCCGCTGACGGCCCGCAAGGCTATGTGCCAGCTTCAGATCCGCCGCGATCACCGACGCCGCCCGCTGCGCCCGCGTCTCCGCCAGCGTCCCGCCAATCCGCATCACGGCGAACCCACCCACAATGCCCATCAGGATCAGCACGATGAGGAGCTCGGTGATCGTGAAGCCGTCGCGACTGCTTATCCACATTTTGTCCAGTTTTCACATCCTTCGAACGGGACGGCGCCGCAACGGGCGATTTCCGTGCCCCCGAGAAATACCTGTAATGACAACAACTTACAAAAATTCGGGCGTGAAAGGAAAGAAAAAACTAGCGCCTGCCCGATAGCGAGTGTCGACTCCCGGAAGACCTGCCGACGACCGCTCGCCGCACCATCAGAACACCGCCACCCAGGCCCGCGGACCCGCCGGGCGCGGCCGGTCCAGAGCGGCCGCGGCGACGGCGGCGCCGACGGCGCACGGGTCCCGTTGAACGGTGCCGTGGAGGGTGGCGCCGCCGACGGCGTGCACGGCCCCGTGTACGGCGGTGCCCGGGTCGAGGGTAACCGATCCGCGGACGATCAGGAGTCCGGTGAACACGGCACCACCGGTGAGGACCAGGTTGCCGCGGGCGATGATGAGACCCGTTGTGCTGCTCGTGATGATCGTGTCGGCGTGCGTGACGAAGGCGGGTCGGGCGAGCGCGGCGATGCGATCGAAGCTTGCCGTCAGGTCGTGGCTCGTGAGGAGGCCGGCGGGAGCATCGAGCAGCGCGCCGGCGGCGATCGTGATGTCGTGGAGCTGCCGGGCGCGGATCGAATGGACCGCGACTCCGGCGGGGCAGGCCGGGTTGGCCGTTGCGGAAACGACGGCGGTGGGGGCGACGAGCACGGGGCCGGCAGCGGAGAGTGGGGAGGCCGCGGGGTCGAGGCCGGGCGGCAGCGGGGGCGGGTGAACGAGCAGTCGGGCGGCCGCACGGCCGACCCGGGGCGCCGGCTCGCGCGCGACGGCGTCGATCATGAAGAGGTGGTCGGAGAGGCGCTCGATCTCGACGTGGGTGTGCGGCGCGGCCGCGCCGGCGACGACGATCCGCCGCGAGAGTGCCGGGGTCATCGAGTCGAGGAGCGCGGACCATTGGCCGAGAGCGCGGCGCGCGGCGCTCTCGGCTTCCAGGCGCAAACCGAGCGCGATGGCGCGGTTCGAACCGATGCGATGTTCCTGCAGCGACAGGTGCAGGGATCCGAGCACGATGCAGTCGATCACGACGAGCAGGAGCAGGGCCATGACGAGCGCGATGCCGGCCCTGCGGCCGTTCAACACAGCGTGCAGTCGACGCGGCATCACGGCTGGTGCGGCACGGGGGTGAAGCCGGCCGCGTGCGAGGCGGCGAAGCCGCCGGCGCTGAGGTCGAACCGGATCGCGCGGTGGGTGACGCCGGTGAAACGGGAACCGGGGTGCGACAGCGCCTGCGGGGTGAGCGGCTGCCGGCCACCGGCGCCGATGCGATAGCGTAACGCGCCCGCGCTCAGATGATAGGAGCCGGACTCGAACAGCAGCAGGACGGAGCCGGGCGCGGCACTGCCCGCGAGGCGCCACTCGAGCACGAGCTCACCGGGCCGGGCGGCGCACCGACCGGCGGCCGGCTGCGAGTCCAGCAGGATGACCGGCGTGCTGGCGGGCGGCGTGAGCACGAGGACGGAGTCCTTGGACGGATCGGGCAAGCGGTCGCCCCCGTAGCGAACCAGGATTCCGGCGGCAGTGGTGCCGCACGGAAGCGCAGTGCCACGGAACGCACGAATCGCGACGGAGTCCGGCGCTGCGGCCGTCACGTCCGCATCCGTCATCCGGCGCACTTCGCCGGACAGCACCGCGACCGCCGTACGTTCCGTGTCCGTCGCCACCGCGCGCTCGGCAGTGACGCGCGCAAGGCGCATCAGCGCCACACCGGCGCCGACGATGATCGAGAGGACGAGGGCGGTGAGCGTCAGAGCCGCCAGCATCTCGACGAGCGTTACACCAGCCCGCACGGCGATCGGTGAGATGCGGGCATCAGCGCACATGGTGCAACGCGCTGAACGCGAGGGTGCGGGTCCGCGGACCATCCGGCACATCGAGAAGGAGATCGATGTGCGTGCCGACCGAATCGTCGCGGATCGTCCAGCGGAGCACGGCACGCGGGTCCGATCGCGTTCCGGATACGGGCGCCGGCTCGCGCAGCAGGGAGTCGAGGACGAGCGCAGCCGCATCCGTGCCGCGCTCCACTGCGGCCGCGGCGAGGAAAGAGCGGTGCGCGACTGCGGCCGCGCCGGCGAGGCCGAGGAGCGTGACCGCGAGGATCGTCAGCGCAACGATCAGCTCGACGAGGCTGAAGCCCGCGCGCCCGATCATGACTGACGCACCCGTCCATACGCGGACACCGTCAGCGTCCCCGTCACGCGTCCGCTGCGCACGCGCAGCACGGCGTTCGTCATGCGGCCGATCCCGAGGCCATCGTACCGGAGCGATAGTCGCGGTGACTGCGCGGTCAGCGAGACGCCGTGACGCGAGCCCGGGTGCTGGACATCGCCAATGCGCACGCCCGCCGGCGCTTCCACCCAGGCAGAGCCCGCACTCACATCGATGACGAGCGTCGCGCCGCCGGTCAGGATTGCGGTCGAGCGCGCGACCGCAGCGAGCGAGACGATCTCCGCGCGTGCGGCCCGCACCGCCAGGACGTCGCGCGCATGGCCGAGCGGAGGCGCGGCGAGGCCGGCAAGGATGCCAGCGATCGAGAGGGCGAGAAGGAGCTCGATCAGGGAGTGGCCGTCGGGGTTCATGAGCGGAAGATGGGGGGGTGGGCGGGGCGGTTCCATGGCGGGATGGGGCTGGTTTCGGTGAGGCAACTGCGGGTGATGAACTGCGGGTGATGACTGCGGGTGATGACTGCGGGTGATGACTGCGGGTGATGACTGCGGGTGAAACTGCGGGTGCCGACTCGCGGCTCGCGTGGGCGCGGCGCTCGTGCGACGCGTGCCGCGCGGCGGGTGCTCGATGGTCGGGTGGTGTCGCGGGGCTCACACCTCGGCGGGGGGAGTGGCGCCCATCACCTGCCGCACCTCGATCGGCATGTTCAGCGGAACACCGCCGGGGCCGGGGGCGGCCGAGGCCTTCGCCGCGATCTCGTAGGCGCGCTGCGGCGTGTTGACGTCGACGATCCAGTACCCGGGCAGGAACTCCTTCGCCTCCGGGAACGGCCCGTCCGTCACCGGCTCGCCGTTCTTGCCCGCCCGCACCAGCTTCGCCTGGCCCGGCGGGGTCAATGCATGGACGTCCACCCACTCACCTGCTTCCTTGATCTCGCGGTTGAGGCGATCCAGGTGCTCCATGTGCGCCTGGAAGTCCTCCGGGGACCAGCGGAAGATCTCGTAGTCCCCCGTTCCATGCGGCACGTGCATCATCAGCAGATACTTCATGATTGTTCCCCTTTCGGTGGGCGTGATCGGCGGTTGCGATGGAGCCGTTGACCGGCGCTTGCATGCCATAGTCGGAGCCGGCGGCGCGTGCTCTACATCGCCCGCCGGAGCCCCTGACCTTCGCACGCGGGAGCGGCGCGTCGAGACACGGGTCAGACACGCTCGGTCCGGGATCCGCGGTCGGCCGCGCGGGCGCGGTTTCGCCGACGGAGAGCCGGCTCGACGATCTCTCGCGGCCCATCCGAGCGGAGCAGCCATGCTCCGCTTCGCCGCGAGCGCGGTTCTGTCAGACGCTCTTTCGACCTGGGATCTGCGGAGCCGCGGAGCTGGAGCTCCGCGGCGCTTTGTGTCACTCGAGTCCGTACTCGCGGATCTTGTACAGGAGCGCGCGCGAGGAGAGCTCGAGGAGCTCGGCGGCGCGCGTCTTGTTGCCGCCGGTGCGTTCGAGGGCCTGACGGATGAGGCGGCGCTCGAGGGCGGCGCCGTGCTTCTTGACGGAGAGCTCGTCGTGGTTGAGCTCGGGGCCGTCCTCGCTGGGGAGCGGGTTGGTGACCTGCTCGGGGAGATCGGCGGGTGTGATCATGGGAACGTCGGAGAGCACCATGGCGCGCTCGATGGTGTTCTCGAGCTCGCGCACGTTGCCGGGCCAGGCGTAGGCGAGGAGGAGGCGCATCGCGTCGGCGTCGACGCCCTTCTTGTCGAGGCGGAGCTTGCGGTTGTAGTTGTCGATGAAGTGACGGACGAGCAGCACGATCTCGTCGCGGCGCTGACGCAGCGGGACGAGGTGGATCGGCACGACGGCGATGCGGTAGTAGAGGTCGCGCCGGAAGTTGCCGGCCTTGATCTCCTCGTCGAGGTCCTTGTTCGTGGCGGTGACGAGTCGTACGTCGATCTGTCGCGAGCGCGTGTCGCCGAGCCGGCGGATCTCCGACTCCTGGAGCACGCGCAGCAGCTTGACCTGGAGTGTCGCGGGCATCTCGCCGATCTCGTCGAGGAACAGCGTGCCGCCGGACGCGACCTCGAAGAGACCGGGCTTGTCGCGATCGGCGCCGGTGAAGGCGCCGCGCACGTAACCGAACAGCTCCGACTCGAGCAGGTTCTCGGGAATCGCGCCGCAGTTGACGGGCACGAACGGTGAGTCCGCGCGATGGCTCTCGCCGTGGATGAGCCGGGCGACGAGCTCCTTGCCGGTTCCGCTCTCACCGGTGATGAGCACCGGCGAGGGGTGGCGCGCGACCTTCGCCGCGATCTCGAGCGCTTTCGTCATCGCCGGCGACTTCGCGATGATCTCGCGGTAGCGTCGCTGGATGCTGACCTCTTCGCGCAGGCGCGATACTTCCTGGCGCAGCGCCTCGCGTTCCTCGGCCTTCTTCAGCACGAGGATGAGCTGATCGGGGCTGAACGGCTTCGGCAGATAATCGTACGCGCCGCTCTTCATCGCCTGGATGGCGAGCTCGGTGCCGCCGTAGGCAGTCATCATGATGACCATGCCTGCGCCGCCGCCGCCGCGGTACTTCTCGAGGAACTCGAGGCCGCCGAGGCGCGGCATGCGCAGGTCGCACAGGATGATGTCCGGCTGGAGCTCGAGCGCACGGGCGAGGCCCTCCTCACCATCGCTCGCGGCCTGCACCTCGTAGCCCTCCTCCGAGAGGATGAGCGAGACGGTCTGACGCAGACCGGGTTCGTCGTCGATGATCAGAACGGTCATGTTGCCATCACCTCGGCCGCAGCGGCCGGCAGCAGCACACGGAATACGGCACCGCCTTCGGCGGCGTTGTCTGCGTGAATGACACCACCCATGCCCTCGACGAGACGCGCACAGACGGCGAGACCGAGGCCGGTTCCCTTCCCCGGCTCCTTGGTCGTGACGAACGGCTCGAATATCTGGTCGATCAGCTCCGGCGGCAGACCGGGCCCGTTGTCGCGCACCGTCAGCTCGATGATCTCACCCGTTCCCGACTCG
The DNA here is from genome assembly GCA_036374995.1 of Longimicrobiales bacterium. Taxonomy (GTDB): domain Bacteria; phylum Gemmatimonadota; class Gemmatimonadetes; order Longimicrobiales; family RSA9; genus SH-MAG3. The sequence continues at coordinate 40,703 of DASUSS010000143.1, forward strand.
GGGTCACCGGCGGGCCAGCGCGGCGTGGACGCGAGGCGCCGACGGTGCGAGTAATCGACGCCGGGCGGGTCGCCGCGCCGGCGTGCCGGCGTGTAGGGCGGCGCCGCCTGCGCGGGCCGGCGCAGCGTCGTCACCTCGATGAACGGATCCGGCGTGTCCTCCAGCGCATGGGCCGCGTTCATCAGCAGGTTCACGAGGACCTGCTGCAGCTGGTACGGATCGCCGCGCACGATCAGCGCACTGTCCGTCAGCGCACAGGTGAGCTGGAGCTGCGTGAAATGCCCCTGTGTGCGCACCAGCTCGACGGTGTCGCGCAGAACCTGGTTCACATCGGTCGGCTGCGCCACGGCCTCGCGCGGCCTGGCGAAGTCGAGCAGACCGCGCACGATGCGATCGATCCGCTGCGCCTCGCGCTCCGCCGCCTGGATCAGCTCCAGCCGCGGCCCCGTCTCGTGCCTGCCCAGCAGCGAGAGATAGCCGAGAATCGCGCCCAGTGGATTGCCGACCTCGTGGGCAATGCCCGCTCCGAGCCGGCCGACCGACGCCATCTTCTCGGCGTGGATCATCGCGTCGCGCGCTTCCGTGAGCAGCCGATTCGTTTCGTTCAGCGAGCGGATGTTCTCCGCCAGCTTCTGCTGATCCGCGATCAGCCGCTCCGCCATCTGATTGACTGCCGCGGAGACGCGCGCCAGCTCCTGCGTCGCGCCCGCCTCGATGCGCGTCGCCAGCTCCCCGCCCGAGATCGCCTCCACACCGCCGACCAGCCCGGCGAGCGGGTCCAGCACGCGGCGCCGCAGCAGGTACGCACCGAACCAGGAGAACAGCGCGACATCGAGTATGAGCAGCAGCGCGACGTACAGTGCGGCGTAGCTCGGCGTCAGCCGCGGCACGAGCAGCACGACACCGACAATGGCAACGAACAACGCGCCCGCAAAGACAACAGCGAACGCTCCGATCAGCTCCCGCCGCAACGTGGGAAGATCAGCCATTCGCCGGAAAGATTATGGGGGAGTGCTGCCTACTGCAACGGTGATGTGGAGGCAGTATCCTCACAGACCCGTGCACGCGACCACGCCGTGCGTCGTTGCCGGCGGCGCGTCCGAGAGCAGTGCGCCATTCACTGCGAGCCCGCACTGCACTCCCGGCGGCAGTGATACGTGAGTCGTTATCCCGGCCCAGCCATCCGCCTGACCGTAGTTGATCGTCAGCACCACGCCCGGGCTCGGGTGGAAATCCGTGAGCGCGGCAGCCGACGACGCGTACGTGCTGTGAGCCGAGAAATACAGCTCCTGCTGCGTGGCCGCGGTCTTGAGGTCCGACTGCATCGAAGCCCCGAGCCCGCGATCCTTGACGTTCCAGAAGAGCGACACGGCGATCATTGCGAGAATACCGATGATGACAATCACGATCATCAGCTCAATGAGCGTGAAGCCTTCCCGCCTCGGAAGAACTCGCATAATCGCCAGGATAGTTGAAGTGAGAGGGCGGCGGCGACCAGCCGCCGCCCCTCAGGTGTACAGCCGGGTTACTCGCCCGTGCAGCCGACCACACCGGACGTCGGCAGCGACAGAGGCGGAGTACCAACAGTGCCGATGAAGATACCGCACTGCTGGGTGGTCGAGTTCAGCGCCGCGTGCGTCGCGGTCGCCGCCCAGCCCAGGTTGCTCGCAGTCGTGACCTGAACGCTCACGCCCTGCGACATGGTGAACTCGGGCAGCAGACCCACGCTTCCGGCGTAGTTGTAGCTGCTCGACGGGCTGGAGTAATAGATCTCCTGCTGGTTGTTCAGGTTGCGGAGATCGGACATCATGGCCTTGAAGTAGGCCTTTTCACGCGTCTTGCCGAACTTCGGAATCGCGATCGCGGCCAGAATGCCGATGATCACGATCACGATCAGAAGCTCGATCAGCGTGAAGCCTGCACGTCTCTTCTGCATGCGGCGCTCCTTGGAAAGTGTACGGTAGACAACGGACCGACCTGGCAGGGTCGCAGCGCCGAGGGGCAAGAGGTGTTCCAGCGTCCGGCCGATATCCAAACGTGTTGTGCCCCAACGTTTTACAGCGTGCCACCCGCCTCCGCCGGCGGGGTCTCCGGAGGCCGCGCCGTTGCATTCTGCAAGGCGCTGGCATTTTGCGCGGCACCCTCCAGCTGGAACGTGGGGCCCAGCGGGTCGCACGCGCCCGGAGCCGGACCGGCCGCGCGATAGCAGCCGTCATGAACGGCGCGCTCGACCGCGGCGACGACGGCGCGTGCGGCGGAATCCGGCGCGAGCGAGCGGGCCGTCCGGAGGACGGGCAAGGCCTCTTCGGGGAATCCGCCGATGGCGAGGTTGCGGGCCATGTAGCTCCACATGCGCCAGGTCATACGGGAGCCCTTCACGGCGACGCGGGCGGCGGCGAGGGCGAGCTCGGTGCGGCCGAGCGCGTGGTATGCGTAAGCGCGGAGCGCCATGGTGGAAGCCCGACCGACGCCGAGTCGTTCCGCCTCGCGCACCATGCGCAGAGCGTCCTCGTTGCGGCCGGTGGCGAGGTACGCGTGGGCGAGCGTGATGACCGTGTTCTGGACGTTGGGGTGAAGGCTGTAGGACTGCTCGAGCATCGTGACGGCGTCGTGCGGTCGGCCGATCGCGAGCAGGAAGTTGGCGTAGTCCGCGAGGAACTGCGAGTCCCGCGGATAGATGCGGTACGCCATCTTGAAATGCTCGTCGGCGAGCTCGATCTCGCCCTGCAGCCGCAGGCTCATCGCCTGAACCCACTGAGCGCGGTACGCGTGCGGGTGGTCGCGCACGAGGGCGCGATAGACGGCGGGCGTATCGTACCAGTCCGGGTTGCGCACCCACGTCCGGACGGCCATGAGCGCCACGGCCACCGCGAGCATGGCGGGCGCCAGCCGTCGCATGGCGGGCGATGCGGCGGGCGCGGCCGCGCGCCACGCGAACGCGATGGCGGCGGAGAGTGCGACGGACGGGAGGTAGAGCGTTCGTTCGGCCACGAGCACACCGATCGGGAAGAACAGATTGGAAACGGTGATGATCGTCAGCATGAACCAGGCAGCGGGAAATCCGACTGCGGGCAGCCACGGCGTGGCGAGCGCGAGGAGCGTGAATCCGGCGAGGAGGAGTGCACCGAGAATGACCATGGGGCGCACGTCGTCGACGGGCATGATGACGGCAGGCAGGTAGTCGGCGGCCAGCTCCTGGGGAAAGAACAGCAACCGGATGAACTCGGGGAACGCGCGCAGTGCATTGAGTATGCGATACTCCTCGCGGAGGTACGGCATGGCCGGGGCAGCATCCACGCCCATCACGGACCCGCTCATGACGTGGAATCGCACGAGCAGGTATGCCGCGAGAGTGGCAGCGAGCAGGAACAGCGTCATGAGCATGGCGTCCGCGTAGCGGGCCAGGCCGTCGGGGGAGAGCTTCACGCGCCGCTGGACGAAGTCGAGTGCGACGAGGAGCCCGGGCAGCACGACGGTGCTCTCCTTGGTCGAGAGCGCGAGCAGGAAGAGCGGAACGAGCAGCAGCCGGCGCGGCCACGAGATGCCGACGCCATCGGGTCGGCCGGTGTGAATGAGGCATGCGCCGAGAACGGCGAGAGCCGCGACGATCTCGGCCTGCCCGACCATGTTCGCGACGACCTCGGTGTGGACCGGGTGTACGGCGAAGACCAGCGCACCGACGAACGCGGGCACGTCGCCGGCGAGGCGGCGCAGCAGCACGAAGACGAGTATGGTCGCGACGGCGTTCAACACGATGTTCGCCGCGTGGAACACCCACGGTGCGCCTCCGCCGATGGCCCACTGCACGGCGTAGAGGAAGATGATCGCGGGACGGTAGAGTCCGAGCTCCCGGCCCGACCACGGCCAGTAGGGCGTCAGCCAGATGTCGCGGAGATTCGTCAGATCCCGGACCCGCGGGTTGTTCAGAATGATGAAGACGTCATCGAGCGCGAACCCGTTCGCGAAGGCGTTCGCGTAGACCGCGACGGCAGCGATCGCCACGACCGCAGCGAGCACGGCCGGGTGGGCGCGTGGGATGCGGTGGATCATCGGATCGAGTCCTCCGACAGAAGTTTGATTGCGGGCCGGGTGACCTGCAGCATCAGATTCAGCACCGAGTCGCGCGGATGATGATCGAGGCCGGCGCGGACGTGCCGGTAGGCGCCGGCAGTGTCCGCGCGGTCGAGCAGCAGGCCTGCGTGCACGCGGCGCAGCGCGAGATCCGTCGGCCACTGCCCGATGCCGTACTCCGTCAGGCGGAACGCGTAGTCCGGAGCGCCGTGCTGCACGGCGTTCAGCGCGGCCTCCACGATCAGGCCGCGCCGGTACGGCCACAGCTCGATCGCCTCGCCGTAGCGCGTCAATGCGACCGCCGGCTGACGCTGTGCCGTTGCGAGTCGCGCGAAGTGCCACACTCCACGGAAGTTGTCGGGCCGATCGCGGACGAGTGCCGAAAAGATCGTATTCGTCGACCGCCAGTCCGCGATGCGCGTGACGGAGCGCGCGATCAGGAGCGCGAGGGCCACGGCGGTCAGTGCCGGGACGGCCGGGCGCAACCGGGGCAGCGGTGCCCGCGCGAGCAGAGGGGCGAGCGCGGCGATGCCGATCGCGAGTGCGGCCGACGGCAGGTAGAGCGTGCGCTCGGCCACGAGCACACCGATCGGCACGACCAGGTTCGACACGGGAAAGACCGTGACCGGGAACCAGAGCAGCGACAGCGCAGCGAGTGCCCGACCGCGGGCCCAGAAGAAGAGACCGCCGGCGAGGCAGCCGCCGAGGATGAGCGCGCCGGCGAGCACGGCGGGAGTGATGGACGTCATCGGCAGCGTGATGCGCGGGCTGTACTCGTTCAGCAGGATCCGCGGGTAGAACATCAACCGCAGATAATGCGGCCACGCCTGCAGCGCCGTGTAGAAGCGGTGCGATCTCGAGGACAGCACCTCGAGCGAGGGATCGAGCGCGGCGGGCACGACGACCGAAAGCAGGACGGCGCGGAGTGCGAAGAACAGCACGAGCACCGCCGCGACGGCGACGAGCGGGCGCAGCCGCACGCGCAGCCAGTCGCCGATGCGATGCGCGCGAAGCCGGCCGCGCCCGATATCCGTCAGCGCGAGCACGCCGGGCAGCACGACCGCACCCTCCTTCGATGCGAGCGCCAGCACGAACAGCGCGACGAGCCCCGCAATCCCCGCGGCCGACCGGAGCCACCGCGCCGGGCGGCACCAGAGCAGTGCGGCGGCGAGCGTGAATGCGGCGGCCAGCAGTTCGGCACGCCCGACGACATTCGCGACGGCTTCCACGTGCAGCGGGTGAACCGCGAAAACGGCAGCGCCGATCAGCGCTCCGGCGGGGATCGCACCGGCAGCGAGCAGCAGCAGGAACAGCAGGGCCGTCGCCGCCGCGTGCCAGAATGCGTTCACGAGATGGAACCAGACGGGCGATCCCCCGCTCAGCCGCCAGTCGACGGCGTAGGACAGCGTCGCGAGAGGACGGTAGAGCGCAGTGTTCGTGTCCTCCCAGTAGCCACCGCCGAGAATGGCGCCGACGTCGAACTCCGTGACGCGCGTATTGTTCGCGATGATCGGCACGTCGTCGTAGGCGAAGCCGTTGCGCAATGCCGGCAGGTACACCAGCACGGCGAGCAGGCCGACGGCGATCGCACCGTTCAGGCGTGTGACCCGGAGCGGACGCTTCACGGCGCTCAATCGCCCTCCAGATGGAACAGGAAGATGCTGCGCCCCACGACGGCCGTCGGGCGGATGTCGCGGAAGCGGGCGAACGGGTCGCCGCGGAGATAGTTGCCGGCGAGGTTCGTGGCGGAGATCGCGACCCAGCGCGGCAGCGTGTCTCCCTCGGCGACGCCGTAGGCGGGGAGCGGGAAGAAGCTCGGCATGGCGACGTAGTCGATCCCGTAGCCTTCCGGCAGGGCCGAGCCGAAGTAGCTGAGCATGATGCGCGGCACGTTCTCCTGCCGCATGAAGTTGCGCAGCTCCAGCAGGCCCTGACCCCAGTCGAGACTCGAGTCGACGAGCGTCTCGTAGCTGTACTCGACGGGCCCCGTGTACTCGCTCAGGAACGAGATGTAGAACGGATAGAACCGCAAGGGTGCAATGACGTGCCACGCGAGTGCAGCGACGACGACCGCGCGGAGCAGCGGCAGGCGCAGCGACCACGCGCGGCGCACACCGGCGGCGATCAGGATGCACGCGAACGGCAGGATCGGCAGTGCGTGGCGGAAGCCGATGTTGAGATCGGCGGCGATCACGAACGCGAGGAACACGGCTCCGCCGACGGCGGGCACGCGCAGCGGCGATGCCAGCGCGCGCTCCAGCAGGGCGCGCGTGGACGGAGCGGCGGCGGCGTGGGGTGCGGACTGCCGGCCGTGCCGCACGGCGGCGAGTGCGCCGGCGAGCGCGACGAGCAGCAGGGCGTGGAGCGCGACGGACGTCTTGAGGAAGAATGCGACCGGGAAGAAGTACCACCAGCCTTCCAGGCTGTACCGTCCGAGCAGCACGGCGGGCGCACCGTGACCCGTGTTCGCGTGGCGGATGTTGATGTCGAGTCCCACCCAGAACTCGCGGAGCGTGAAGTCTCCGAGGTAGACCGCGACCAGCGCCAGGTATGCGGCGACCGTGAAGACGGGGATCAGCAGCAGCGTGCGGCGCAGCCACCCCCGGTCCGGCCAGCGCGTGACGGCCTCGCAGAGGAGCAGCAGGAGCGTCATCGGGCCGAGCACGATCGCGCTGAACTTCACGCCGAATGCGATCCCGGTCGCGAGTCCGGCGACGGCGGCTCGAGCGATCGTCGGGCGGCGCACCGTCCGGTCGATCGCCCAGGCCGTGACGAGCAGGACGAGCGCGAGCGGCACGTCGTTGTAGGAGATTCCGGAGTGCGCGAGAACGTCGGGCAAACTCGCCACCAGGAGCGCGGCGATCAGGCCGGCCGCGGGACCGGCCGCGGATCGCGTAAGGAGGAACGTGACCACGATCAGCGCCGCGCCCATGAGGACGCCCATGAAGCGGGCAATGAACGCGATCCGCTCCGGGTCGTTGCCCACCTGCCAGAAGAACGCGCGCGCGTAGCCGTAGCGGAGGTCGTGGTTCCAGTCGGCGAGCGATTCGGCGGGATAGCTCGGCCGCGACAGGAAGACGGGCAGGCCGTAGACGTACTGGAGCAGCGGCGGGTGATCGATCACCATGTCGAACTCGCCCGTCACGTAGCCGCGCGCACCGGCGGACGGGAGCAGGATCTCGTCGAACGTCGTGGATGTATGCCGCGTAGCAGCGGCGGCCGACACGGTGAAGGCCGTCACGATCGCGGACAGTGCGAGGAACGTCGTTCGATTGTTCAATGCCAGGCAGCGAGCTGTGGTGGATACGCCCGGCGGATCCGGGCGAGGTCGATGAAGGCACGCAGGCCGTCACGCAGCCGGACCTTGGACCCGGCGATGTCGGTCCACGCGTGAAGCGGCACTTCGCGGACGCCGTGGTCCGATTCACCCGCGGCAGCCCGCAGTGCGATCAGGCGTGCGATCAGCTCCACATCGAAGATCCAGCGGCTCGAGAACGGGCGATCGAACACGGCGCGCGTCCGCGGCGTGACGCGGATCAGCTTCGCGCCGCACTGCGTGTCGTATACGGGCAGGTGCAGGGCGAGCGAGGCACACGTCGCGAAGACGCGGCCGAAGTAGTGTCGTGCAGCCCGACGCTCGATGTGCCGGCCGAGCAGCTGCACGCGCGCGCCCATTGCCAGCTCCGCGGCATCATCGACGGCGAACTCGGACTCGAGCTGAGCGATCGCGCGGAGCGGTGTCGCGAGATCCGCATCCCAGTATCCCACCAGCCGCGGTCGGTGCCCGAGCGCCTCGAGGATTCCGCGCCGCACCGCTTCGGCCTTTCCGGCGTTGCGCTCGAGCCTCAGCACCACGACGCGATCGTGGCCATCGGCGACGCGCCGCAGCACCGCACTCGTGTCATCGGTGCTGCCGTCATCGACGAGGACGAACCCCACGTCCGGTGTCGTGGCGAGGTACTCGCGGAAGCCGGCGACATCCAGGCGCTCGGCTTCGTTGAAGCACGGCACGACGATGAGCGAGCGGACGCTCATCGTGCGGTCCCCCACAGCAGCGACATGCCCTCGGCATAGGGCAGCAGTCGCGGCGCGCCGCCGGCGGTCATCGCGTAGAGCCACGGCGTGCGATCCGGATGCGCGGCGATGAGCTCGGCGTTGCGCTCCGGGCCGAGGTCACGGACGAACAGCGCGCCCCGTGGCGTGGACAGCGGCAGGTCGCCCTGCCATGCGAGCGGCGCCAGATCGAGAATGCCGAACCGGTCGCTGCGCGCCTGGCGGCTGCATTCCGGCGTCAGCTGCTCGTCCGGCCATGCACGGATGCGGTCGCCGGGTGCGATCTCCACGAGCAGGGGCAGCCGATCGGGTCGCGGCACGGTATCGAGCGCGGCCGGGAGCACGGCAGGGCGCTCGTGACCTCCCGTCTGCACGGCGAAGTGGTGCAGCGCGCACGTGGAGTTCTGGCGAACGAGCGTCTCCACCTGGTCGAGCCGATAGCCCGCCGCCGCGAGCGTCATGGCGACGCGGCCGGTCCAGGCATCGTGGACGAACACGAGCGCGGGAGACTCCAGCCGCGGTGCGGGCGTGCGCATGATCTCGAACCAGTCCCCGCCGTAGCTCGCCAGCCGCTGCGGCGCGAGCGCAGTCAGTCCGATCGCAAGGGATCCGAACACGGCCGCCACGGCGGCACCTCGCGTGCTGAAATGCGCGGCGAGACGTCCGCGCAGGGGCGGAACGGAACGAACGATCGCGACCGCGGCGACGGCGAACAGCAGCACCCAGGCGGGAGCGGCCTCGTGCAGCATGCGGGGGCCCATGAACAGGCCGTGATGCCAGTACAGCGCGTTGGCCAGGACCGCGCCGATCGCATACGCGAGCAGCAGCCGCACCGCCGGCGAGACGTGCCGAGCGCACAGCAGGAAGAGGCCGATCAGAGGGACGGACGGCAGCGGCGACTCGAAGAGATTGACCCCGAGCGTGAGCAGGTCACCGGACGTGTACGCGAAGGCTTCGCGCAGTCCGTAGTAGTTGCCCCATGGATCCTGGTGAAAGCCCAGACCCATGGCCGGTCCGAGCGCCGCATCGTATCCCATGCGCAGCGGATGGCCGAAGAACCAGGCATTGTAGGCGAGCAGCGCGATCACGAACGGCAGCGCACCCGCGACAGCGCGTGCATTGAGCGCGGCAAACGCACGGAACTTTACGGGACGCTCGCTCAGCGCCGGTGCCGTGAGCGCCGCGGCAGCCGCCATGGCGAGCGTCGCGAGCGGACGCGTCGCGAACGACCAGCCGAACAGCGCGCCCGCAGCGAGGGCCCACGCGGGACGCTCCTGCCATGCGCGCACCAGGAAATACGTGCCGGCGACAATGGCGGCCGCGGCGGTCACGTGGTTCATCCACGCACCGGCCAGCGCGATGAAGAAGGGACTCACGGCGAGGAGCGCCGGCCCGAGCATGGCCGTGGCCGGATCACGCGGGAACAGGCGACGCGCGAGCAGTGCGCTGAAGAACACGGTGATGCCCGCGAGCACGGGACCGACGAGCACGGCCGCACCCGCGCGGAAACCCAGCGCGAGGAGCGCCACGTGGCCGGGCGGATACTGAGAGACCCAGCCGCGCTCCGTGAAGAGCGCGTTCTGAACGAAACGAAAGCCGCCACCATCGGACGCGGGTCCGGCCAGTCGGCCTTCGGCCCAGAAGCGCGCGTGGAGCGCCTGCGCCAGGCTGTCGATCAGGTTCGGCCTGCCCTCGAGCACCTGCAGCGAGAAGCCGAGCGTGAGGGCCGTGGCGAGTACGGCGAGAAGTACCGGCAGCAGGATGGCCGGTGGCGAAGGCAGGCGGCTCGCTGCGCGCGACCGCGGCGACAGACGGGCGCCGAGCAGACCGCCGATCAGCGCGATCGGCAGCATCAGCAGGATGCCGCTCCACATGAAATCCGCGTACAGCTCGTACTGCGGCACGACGTTGTTGCCCGCGTGTCCCGTGCGCGGCGTGCGCAGCAGCACGTACCACGGCGGAAGCGTCAGCGCAAGCAGGGCCGCACCGATGATGCGGTGACCCGCGCGCGCGGCCGCGACCCCGGTGCCGCCCGCGAGCGGCGGCGCCACGTCAGAGGCCGTGCTCGATGGCATCGCTGACGGCATCCTTCCAGTCGCGAACCGATCCGATCGCCGCCTCCGTCCCGCTCACATCCATGACCGAGTAGCGGGGACGGCGCGCCGGCAGATCCAGATCGGCCACGCGCGTCGGCTCCACGGCTCCCGTCACACCGGCTCGCGCCAGCGCCTCGCGCACGAAATCGTACCAGCTCGTGCCGCCGGCATTGTTCGCGTGGTAGATCCCGACCGGCGCGTTGCGCTCCAGCAGTTGCACGAGCGTGTCGGCCGCGTCATGCACCCAGGTCGGCGCGGACTCCATGTCGATGAACGCACGGACCGTCTCGCCGGCGCGCGCGCGCTCGAGCGCCTGCGAGCCGAACGTCCGTCCGCCCCGACCGTACACCCAGCTCACGCGCGCGACCATCCAGTCGCCGGCGAGCCGCGCGGCGGCCTCGCCCTCGACCTTGGAGCGGGCGTAGACACTGAGCGGATTCGGCCTGGCGTCCGTCGTGTACGGCACCTCGGACTCGCCGTCGAACACGTAGTCCGTGCTCACGTACACGAAGCGTGAACCCGTGGCCGCCGCCGCGCGTGCGACGTGGGCCGTCCCCTCCGCGTTGACACGGAACGCGAGATCCGGCTGTCGCTCCGCCTGGTCCACGGCCGTGTATGCGGCGCAGTGCAGGATCGCGTCGGGCGCCGTGCCCGCCACGGTGCGCCGAGCAGCGTGGCGGTCGGTGATGTCGAGGTCGGCACGCGCACAGGGCAACGCCTCGTGGCCGCGCCGCGCCAGCGTTCTGACCACCTCGCTTCCCAGCAGTCCGCCAGCACCGGTGACGAGCACGCGCACTAACGCCGCTCTCCGGCCGCATCGACCGAGACCTGCCGCGCGTTCGCCGACAGCCGCGGATCACGCTCCGCCGCCGCCCGGTGGCCCGCCTCGATCGCCCGATCGTACAGCGGCGCGCGCGGATCGATCATGTTCGACCGGAAGATGTGCCAGAACGCGGCGACACCGTCCTTCCAGTTGATCTTCTTGCCTTCGGCATACGTGCGGCCGTTGTAGCTGATCGGCACCTCGTAGATGCGTGCGCGGGCCTGGGCGAAACGGGCAGTCAGCTCCGGCTCGATCCCGAACCGGTCCGTCCTGAGCGGCAGGCTCTTGATCAGACCGGTCCGCGCCATCTTGTAGCACGTCTCCATGTCCGTGAGGTTCAGGTCCGTGAACATGTTCGAGATCAGCGTGAGCAGACCGTTTCCGATGCTGTGCCAGAAATACAGGACGCGATGCGGGCCACCGAGGAACCGGCTGCCGAACACGACGTCCGCGCGGTTCTCCAGGATGGGCCCGAGCAGTGCGGGCAGATCGAACGGGTCGTACTCGAGGTCGGCGTCCTGGATCACCGTGACATCGCCGGTGGCCGCCTGGATGCCGCGGCGCACGGCTGCGCCCTTGCCCTGATTGTGCTCCTGGAGGATCAGCTCGTCGATGAGACCTTCGTCGCGCAGGCGCGCGAGCACGTCGCGCGTGCCATCGGTCGAGCCATCATCCACGCAGATCAGCTCCATCCGGAGCGGCACCGTGCGCAGTCGGCGGATCGCATACTCGACCGTCCGTACCTCGTTGTACACAGGCATGACGATCGAGACCCGGACATCCGTCATGACATCCTCGTTCATGCTTCGCTCGTTTCGTAACGGTTGAGTTTCCGGTACAGCGTCGACGGGTCGATACCCAGCACTTCCGCGGCGCGCGCCTTGTTGCCGCCCTCCGCCTGGAGCACCCACAGGATGTACGCGCGCTCCACCAGCTCGAGCGTCGGGTTGGCCGCCGGCCGCTCGGAGATGAGCGGCGCGGGTGCGGGCTCGACGATGCGGGCCGGCAGTGCATCGAGCGGGATCTCGGCGGATTTCGTTAGGATCGCGGCGCGCTCGAGCGCGTTCTCCAGCTCGCGCACGTTGCCGGGCCAGTCGTAGCGCTGGAGAGCAGCGAGCGTTTCATCGCCGAGTCGCAGCTCGTGACCCGTCTGCTCACCCATGCGGCGCAGGAAGTACTCGGCCAGCAGCGCAATGTCATCGGCACGGTCGCGCAGCGGCGGCAGGTGCAGCGCGATGACGTTCAGGCGGTAGTACAGGTCGCTGCGGAACGTGCCGCGCCGGATCTCCTGGTCGAGGTCGCGGTTCGTCGCGGCAATGATCCGGACATCGATCTCGACCGGCTGCGTGGCACCGACCGGCACGATCTCGCGCTCCTGGAGTGCGCGCAGCAGCTTGACCTGGAGCGCGGGCGACATCTCGGCCACCTCGTCCAGGAAGAACGTGCCGCCGCGCGCGGCCACGAGCAGGCCGTCCTTGTCCTTCACGGCACCCGTGAAGCTGCCCTTCACGTGACCGAACAGCTCCGACTCCAGCAGGTTCTCCGGCAGCGCGCCGCAGTTGACGGAGATGAAGGGACCGCCCTCGCGCTCCGACAGACGGTGGATGTAGCGCGCGATGATCTCCTTACCCGTACCGCTCTCGCCCGTGATCAGCACGGTCGAGTCCGTCGGCGCGACCATCTCGGCCAGCTTCACCACATCCGTGAACGCGCGATTGCGCCCGACCGGGCGCGCGGCCGTCGAGTCATCGCGGCGCCGGATCTCCCGCTTCAGCGCCTTGTTCTCCCGCGACAGCAGCCGCGTCTCCGCCGCACGACGGCACAACGCGACCAGCTCCGCATTGCTGAACGGCTTCTGCAGATAGTAGAAGGCACCTTCGTTCACCGCCTGGACTGCACTCTGCAGCGACGCCTGCGCCGTCATCAGGATGACCGGGATCTCCGGATCGTACTCGCGCATCTGGGCGAGCACCTCCAGACCGTTCAGGCCCGGCATGCGGATGTCCGTGAGCACGATGTCCGGCTCGATGTCGTCCAGCCGCGACAGCGCTTCGCGCGGGTTCTGCATCGCTTCGACGTCGAAACCCTCGCCCCGCAGCAGGATCTGCACGGTGTCCAGGATCCCGCGCTCGTCGTCGATGATCAGTACGCGCGCACCGTTGCGCGGCTCAGCTCGCTCTGTCGCCATCGCCCAGCTCCCGGCCGGCATGTGCCGGCAAGTAGATCGTGAAGCACGCGCCGCCGCCTGCGGCGCTGTCGACCAGTATCGTCCCCCGATGCGCCTCCACCGCGCGATGCACGAGCGCCAGCCCGAGACCCGTGCCGCCCGAGCGGCGCGTGAAGAACGGGTCGAACAGACGCGGGAGATCCTCCTCGCGTACGCCGGGACCGTTGTCCCGCACGCGCACGCGCACCGGCTCCGGCAGCTCCACCGTGTGCGGCATGTCGCCGTCCGGGTGACCCACCTCGACCTGCACGACACCGCTCGCACCCGCGTGCTGCACCGCGTTCAGCACCAGGTTGAACAGCGCGCGGTGCAACAGATCGTGATCGCCGTCCACCACGACCGGGACCCGCGGCTGCTCGTACTCGATGCGCGTGCCCGCGCCCCGGTCCGGGTGGCGCGTCACAAGATCGATCGCGTCGCGCGCGATCGCGCCCAGGTCGACCGCCGCCCAGCGCTGAGCATCCAGTCGACTGAAATCCATGAACTCCGTCAGCAGCCGGCTCACCCGCTCCGACTCCGCCACGATCAGACGGTGCAGCTTCTCCCGATCCTCCGCCTTCAGCTTCGTCCCGCCCAGCTGCTCCGCAGCGCTGCGGATCGACGCGAGCGGGTTCTTGATCTCGTGCGCCAGCGACGCACCCAGCGCCGCCACCGCCTCCAGACGTTCCGCGCGCCGGATCAGCTCGTCGATCTGCTTCGTCTCCGTCACATCCTGGATCACCGCCGTCACCGACGGCACCTCGCCCCGATCCAGCAGCGTCGTCCGGACACTCAGATAGCGCGCACCCTCCCCCGAGCTCCTGCGGATCTCGAAGCGCCCCACCGCCGTGCGCGTCGTCGCCGTCCGCCGCACCAACCGCCCCAGACCCGGCGCGCTCCGCTCCAGCTCCTCCAGCACCGGGCGCACCTCCACGTCGTCCGCGCCGATCCCCAGCAGCTTCACCGCCGCCGTGTTCATGTACTGCAGGCGCCCTTCCCCATCCACCGTCACCAGCGCCGTGTCGATCGCGTCCAGAATGTCACCCGTCTCCAGCCGCAGCTGATGCAGCTCCAGCTCGACCGCGCCCAGCGCCGTCCCCGTCCGCCGCAGCCGATCCCCCACCGCGGCCGTCGCCACCGCCATCGCACCGAAGAGCGCGATCCGCAGAAAATCCTGCATCGCCGGCTCCAGCGGATGCAGGAACACGACATCGGCGAAGAACAGCAGGCTCGCCAGCGCTCCGATCAGCAGACCACCCGGCAGCGGCAACAGCAGCGCCCCCGCCGTGATCACCAGGATGTACAGCGGCGGGAATGGACTGAACGGACCGCCCGTCACGTGCACCGCCGCCGTCACCAGCAGCACGTCGAACAGCACCTGGCCGTACAGGAAGTTCGGACCCGGCGTCCGCCCCAGCAGCTCCACCCACCACAGCCCCGCCGCCGTCACGCCCAGCGCCGCCAGCAGCGCCACCGTCGCAACCAGCGTCTCGATCGGACTGCCCTCCGGACTGACCCACTGCGTCAGGGCCGCGACGAAGATGGCGGCTGCGACGATGAGTCGGCCCGTATACAGCCAGCGCAGCCACCGCTCGATACGCCCCATCGCGTAAACAGTCGTTCCTTGTGAGGGTCCCCGCGTCCAGCGGGTGCGGGCGAAGCATTCGCCGGAAAGCTAACGCGGGTGGGTGGCGAAATGCAATATGCCCGTTTTGCAAAGCGCGGACCCCTCGCCGGCCGCCCGATCACGGCCGTAGTATTGCACTTCTCCACGCCCCACCGACCCAACCGAAGGAGCCGATTCTGTCGAAGTACCTGCTGAAGCTGTACGTGACGGGGAAGACGCCGCGGGCGGAGCTGGCGATTGCGAATCTGCAGCGGATCTGCGAGGAGGAGCTGCAGGGGCGCTACGAGCTGCAGATCATCGATGTGCTGGAGCATCCGCAGCTGGCGGAGGACGAGAAGATTCTGGCGACGCCGACGCTGATCAAACGACTGCCGCCGCCGCTGCGGCGGGTGATCGGGGATCTGTCGGACAAGGAGAAGGTGCTGCTCGGGCTGGATGTGTGGCCGGACAGTGGTTCAGCGGGGAAGGCGCGGGGCGAGCCATGAGCAATCGGCAGGTACAGAAGCTGGCGACGGGGATTCCGACGTTCGATGCGGTCGCGGAGGGGGGTCTGCCGCGGAACCGCACGACGCTGGTGTCGGGGACGGCGGGGAGCGGCAAGACGGTGTTCGCGGTTCAGTTTCTGGCGGCGGGGATCATGGACGCGGGGGAGAGCGGCGTGTTCGTGACGTTCGAGGAGTCGGCGGAGGACATCCGGCAGAACATGCGCAGCTTCGGTTGGGCGCTGGAGGAGTGGGAGGAGACGGGGCGGCTGGGGTTCGTGGATGCGTCGCCGGACCCGGAGCTGGAGGTGGTGGAGAGCGGGAGCTTCGACCTGGGCGCACTGCTGGCGCGGATCGAGAATGCGGTGCGGAAGGTGGGGGCGAAGCGGGTGGCAGTGGACTCGCTGGGCGCGGTGTTCTCGCAGTTCTCGGATCAGTCGATCGTGCGGCGGGAGCTGTTCCGGATCGCCTCGGCGCTCAAGAAGATGGGAGTGACGGCGGTGATGACGGCGGAGCGGACGGACGACTACGGACCGATCGCGCGGTTCGGGGTGGAGGAGTTCATCGCGGACAACGTGATGGTGCTGCGCAACGTGCTGGAGGCGGAGAAGCGGCGGCGTACGGTGGAGATCCTGAAGTTCCGGGGGACGACGCATCAGAAGGGGGAGTACCCGTTCACGATCGTGGCGGAAGGGGGCATGATCGTGCTGCCGCTGTCGGCGATGGAACTGCGCCAGCGGTCGTCGCAGGTGCGGATCACGTCGGGCAACGAGCAGCTGGACATCATGTGCGGCGGCGGATTCTTCCGGGATTCGATCGTGCTGGTGTCGGGTGCGACGGGGACGGGCAAGACGCTGATGGTGACGGAGTTCATGGCGGGCGGCGCGGCGAAGGGCGAGCGGTGTCTGCTGCTGGCGTTCGAGGAGAGCCGCGAGCAGCTGTTCCGGAACGCGACGGGGTGGGGTACGGACTTCGAGGCGATGGAGCGGGACGGTCTGCTGAAGGTCGTGTGCGACTATCCGGAGGTGACGGGGCTGGAGGACCGGCTGCTCGCGATCAAGCGGCTGGTCGAGGAGTTCCGGCCGAACCGGGTGGCGCTCGACAGCCTCTCGGCGCTGGAGCGGGCGGGTTCGGCCAAGGGGTTCCGCGAGTTCGTGATCGGGCTCACCTCGTTCATCAAGCATCAGGAGATCGCGGGTCTGTTCACGTCGACGACACCGACGCTGATGGGCGGGACGTCGATCACGGAGAGCCACATCTCGACGCTCACGGATTCCATCATTCTGCTCCGGTACGTCGAGAACTTCGGCGAGATGAAGCGGGGGATCACGGTCCTGAAGATGCGCGGCTCGCAGCACGACCGTGACATCCGCGAGTTCCTCATCGATGAGGGCGGGATGCACGTGGGGCGTCCGTTCCGGCACGTGACCGGGATCCTGGCGGGTACGCCCGTGCACATCTCGCCGGCCGATGTCGAGCGGGTGTGGACCATGTTCGAGGCGGAGAGCCGGGGCGCGGGACGGGAGGGCGTGTAGCGCCGCGGGTCCGGAATGCGGCTTGCACTCCGAGGGATGGGAGGAGCAGGCATCAACGGACTCGAACGGAGCATGGTCGTCACACGGAACCTGCGGGTACTGCTGATCGCACCGGCCGGGACGCCGTTTCCACAGCGGCTGCGGGATGGGGCGCGGATCGAGGTGATCCGGACGCCGAGCGTGGCTGCCGCCGCCGGTCTCGCGGCGCAGTCCTTCGATGCGATCGTGCTCGAGCCGGCGCTCGCCGGTGATGCGCACGAGGCGATTCAGCAGCTGCTCGTCCGCTCGCCCGGTGCGGCTCCGCTCTTCCTGACCGAGCATGCCGATTCCGGCATTCCGGAGTGGTGCACGGTGGTGCCGCCGACCACGACGCCGGCATCGCAGGCGGAGATCCTGCGCCTGGCCGTGGAGTGTGCGCGCAGCGAGCAGGAGCTGGCGCGCACCGAGTCGCGGTTCCGCGACGTCATCGAGCGGAACGCGGACGCGATCGTGGTCATGGATCGGGAGGGAACGATCCTGCTCGCGAACGCGGCCGCCGCGAAGCTGTTCGGCCGGCGCCAGGCGGAACTGGTCGGGAGTCCGTTCGGCTATCCGGTGACGGCGGGCGAGACGACGGAGCTCGATCTTCCGGGGAACGGCGAGCCGCGCGTGATCGAGATGCGGGTGGTGGAGTCGGAGTGGGAGGGCGGTGCGT
Source organism: Longimicrobiales bacterium (assembly GCA_036374995.1). Lineage (GTDB taxonomy): Bacteria > Gemmatimonadota > Gemmatimonadetes > Longimicrobiales > RSA9 > SH-MAG3. The sequence continues at coordinate 58,290 of DASUSS010000143.1, forward strand.
CGTGCATCGCCTCGCTCCGCGACATCACCGACCGCAAGCGCGCGGAGCAGGATGCCCGGCGGCTGATCCGGGAGCAGGCCGCACGGACGGTGGCGGAGGCGGCGGCGCGCCGGTTCCGCTTCCTCGCGGAATCGAGCACGGTGCTGACGGCATCGCTCGATTATGCGACGACACTGTCGGAGCTGGCGCGCCTGTGCGTGTCCGAGATCGCCGACTGGGCGGTCGTCTACATCTCCGAGGAGGGCGATCGCGTCCGGCGCCTCGAGGTGGCGCACCGCGACCCCGCGCGGGCGAGCCTGGCGCGTACTCTGCGCGACCTGCCGATCACGGCCGGCGGACATCACCCCGTGCTCGAAGTGCTGCGCACGCGCCGGCCGATCCTCGTCGAGGATGTCGATGAGGCGCGGCTCGCATCGATATCCGAGGATCCGCAGCACCGCGAGCTGATCCGCTCGCTCGGCATCGACTCCTTCATGATGGTGCCGCTCACGGCGCGCGGCCGCAGTCTGGGCGCGATCGCGCTGGTCTCGGCCGACCCGGACCGGCCGCTCACCGGTGGCGACCTCGAGCTGGCCGAGGACCTCGCGCTGCGCGCGGCGCTCGCCGTGGACAACGCGCGACTGTATCGCGCGGCACAGGACGCGAATCAGGGCAAGTCCGATCTGTTCGCGGCGATCTCGCACGATCTGCGCACACCGCTCAACTCGATCATGGGCCATGCCGATCTGCTCAGCATGGGGATCCCGGACACCCTGAGCGATGCGAGCCTGCGACACGTCGAGCGGATCGGCAAGTCGGCTGCGCACCTGCTGCACCTCATCGACGAACTGACCACGCTCGTCCGGCTCGACGCCGGTCGCGAGGAGCTGCACCTGGCGGCGGTGAACGTGAGCGATGTCGTGAACGATGTGAACGATGTGGTCGAGCTGCTCGCGGTCGACCGCGGACTCGCGTTCGCCGTCGACGTCGCCGATCCGCAGGCCGTCATGAACACCGATCCGGCGCGGCTGCGGCAGGTTCTGCTCAATCTGATCGGCAATGCGATCAAGTACACGGAAGAGGGTGAAGTCCGGCTGACCGTTCGAGTCGAGGGCGAGGTAATCACGTTCCGCATCAGCGACACGGGTGTCGGGATCGCGCCCGGCGACCTGCCGCGGATCTTCGAGCCGTTCTGGCAGGCCGATCCCTCGCGCCGCCGCTCGGCCGAAGGGACCGGGCTCGGGCTCAGCGTCGTCCACCGTCTGGTTAAGCTGCTCCGGGGCACGATCGAGGTCGAGAGCGAGCTCGGTGCGGGCAGCGCGTTTACCGTCACGCTGCCGCTGCACGGGCCGGAAGACGAGTCCGCCGAAGCTGCCACGGCGAGCGTCGGTGCGGCCGATGCGCACCGCACGACGGAGGACTCCGCGGGAACCTTCCGCGAGCCGCCCATGGTATAAGCCTTGCGAATTCGTGCGCCCGGCTGTAACGGGACAAAAGCGTCTATCCCACGCCCCAAGGGGGTCCGATGTCGTCGCGACCGGGAAGAGGTGCCGTCCTCTCCTACCTTCTGATCGTCTCCGTCCTCCTGATCGACAGCTCACCGGCAGCGGCTCAGTACTTCGGCCGACAGAAAGTCCAGTACGAGACGTACGACTGGCGCATCATGGAGACCGAGCACTTCGACGTGCACTTCTATCCCGAGGAGCTGACGGTCACGCAGGACGCGGCTCGCATGTCGGAGCGGTGGTATGCGCGCCTGTCGCGCGCGTTCCAGCACGAGTTCACGAAGAAGCCGCTGATCTTCTATGCGGACCATCCGGACTTCCAGCAGACGAACACGACGTGGGGCCAGCTGACGGAGAGCACGGGCGGTTTCACGGACGCGCTGCGGAACCGCGTGGTGATGCCGTACACGGGCACGTACCACGAGAACGATCACGTGCTGGGCCACGAGCTGGTGCACGTGTTCCAGTACGATCTGTCGGCGTCGGCCGCAGGCGGCGGACTCCAGGGTCTGACCCGGCTCCCGCTGTGGCTGATCGAGGGCATGGCGGAGTACCTGTCGCTCGGTCGCCAGGATGCACACACGGCGATGTGGATGCGCGATGCCGCGCTGCGCGGCGAGCTGCCGACGATCCGGCAGCTGACGACGGACACGCGGTTCTTCCCGTATCGCTACGGCCAGGCGCTGTGGGCGTATGTCGCGGGCCGGTACGGCGACGCGGCAGTGACCGAGGTGTTCCGGTACGCGACGCGTGCCGGGTTCGAGGCCGCACTCGAGCGCGTGCTCGGCGTCAACAGCGAGCAGCTGTCGCAGGACTGGATCACCTCGATCCGGGCGACGTACCTGCCCGTGATCGCGGGCCGGCAGCGGCCGCAGGACGCCGGTGACCGGATCCTGTACGAGGACGAGCCGGGCGCCATGCACCTCGCGCCGGCGGTGAGCCCCGACGGCCGCTTCGTCGCGTTCTACGGCCGTCGCGACATTTTCACGATCGACCTGTACGTCGCGGATGCACAGACGGGTGAGATCGTGAAGCGGTTGACGAGCCCGAACCGTGACGAGCACTTCGACGCACTCAGCTTCGTGCAGTCGGCCGGTTCGTGGTCGCCCGACGGGCAGCAATTCGCGTTCATCGTCTTCGATGATGGCGACAATCAGATCTCGGTGATGGACATCAACACGCGCGAGGTGTCGGCGCGCTACTCCGTGCAGGGAGTCGGTGCCGTGTCGACGGTGGCATGGTCGCCCGATGGCACGCGCATCGCCTTCAGCGGGATGGCGGGCGGGATCAGCGATCTGTACGTGCTCGACCTGGCCGATGGTGTGGTGCGTCAGCTGACCGATGACCGCTATGCGAACCTGCACCCCGCGTGGTCTCCGGACGGCAGCACGCTGGCGTACGTGACGGATGCGGGAACGGACCTGGACCGGCTGGTATACGGCGACATGCGCATCGCGTTGCTGGAGACCGCGACGAACCGGACGCGGCTGCTCGATCTGTTCCCCGCAGGCAAGCACATCAACCCGCAGTTCTCGCCGGACGGTCGCGACCTGTACTTCCTCGCGGACCCGCAGGGGTTCACGGACCTGTACCGCGTCGAGCTGGCCAGCAGCCAGATCCATCAGGTCACGAACCTCGCGACCGGGATCAGCGGCATCACCGCGCTGTCGCCCGCGATGTCCGTCGCGGCGAGCAACGGTCGCGTGATGTTCGCCGTGTTCGAGAACTCCGGCAACAACATCTACGCGCTCGACGCCGCGCGTGCGCGCGGCACTCCGGTCGATCGGGCGGCGCCGCAGATCGCGCGAGCCGCGATCCTGCCTCCGGTCGAGGCGTTGGGCAGCGGTCTGGTGAGCTCCTACCTTGCCGACCCGTCGACGGGGCTGCCGCAGCAGCGGGAGTTCGCGACGCGCGACTACAGCTCGCGGCTCTCGCTGGAGTACATCGCGCCGCCGACGGTCGGCGTGGGCGTGAGCACGTTCGGCGGTGCCGGCATCGCCGGCGGCGTCGGCTTCCTGTTCGGCGACATGCTGGGCAACAAGCAGCTGCAGGCGGTGGTTCAGGCGAACGGCGGCTTCAAGGACATCGGTGCGCAGGCGCAGTACGTCGATGCGGAGGACCGCTGGAACTGGGGCGCGATCGCCGGCCACATCCCGGTGCTGACGGGCTTTGCCGGCCTGAGCCAGGACCCGAACACGGGCGAGCTCATCTACAGCCAGTTCCTGGAGCGGATCTACGTCGACCAGGCACTGCTGATGACGCAGTACCCGTTCTCGCAGACGCGCCGCTTCGAGATGAACGGCGGCTACACGCGCTACGGCTTCGATCGGGAGGTCATCGAGTACTTCTTCGATCCGTCCGGGTCGTTCCAGACGCGCCCGCCGATCCAGCGCGACGAGGAGGCGCCGGACGCGCTGCACATGTTCTCCGCGAGCGCGGCACTGGTCGGCGACAACTCGTTCTTCGGACTGACCTCGCCGGTCGCCGGACAGCGGTGGCGACTCGAGGTGTCGCCGACGCTCGGGTCGCTCCAGTACAACACGCTGCTCGCCGACTACCGTCGCTATTACCTGCTGCGGCCGCTCACGTTCGCATTCCGCGGACTGCACTACGGCCGCTACGGCAGGGACGCGGACGGCGGCTTCGACTCCGAGGGCCGGCTGCTGATCGGTCCGATCTTCCTCGGCTACGAGCCGCTCATCCGCGGCTACGCACGCGAGTCACTGGATCCCGGACGCGAGTGCCGCACGGTCAATCCGTCGGCGGAGACGACGTGTCCCGTCTGGGAGCGCCTGTGGGGCAGCCGGATCGCGGTCGCCAACGTCGAGCTGCGCATCCCGGTCCTCGGCGTCTCCGAGCTCGGCCTCATCAACTTCCCGCTGCTGCCGCTCGAGATCTCGCCGTTCTTCGATGCGGGTCTCGCCTGGTCCTCGGACGACGACCCGTCGCTCGAGTTCGCACGCCGCACCGACGAGCGCGTGCCGGTGTTCAGCACGGGCGTCAGCGCGCGCGCGAACATCCTGGGTTATCTCGTGCTCGAGGCCTATTACGCGTACCCGTTCCAGCGGCCGGACAAGGGCTGGCACTGGGGGTTCAACCTGTCGCCGGGCTGGTAGCGCCGCGGCGCAGTAGCTGTCTCGTGAGAGGCCGGGCCCGCGATTCTGCGGGCCCGGCCTCGTTCTGTTCCCGTGTGCGTGTGCCTGTGCGTGTGCGTGTGTGGCCCTGTGCCTGTGCCTGTGCCGTGCCTGTGCGTGTGCCGTGCCCGCACGCAAACGCTCGTGCTGCTCGTTTCGCGCGGACGGATTTCGCACACGTACACGCACCCGCACAAGTGCACGTGACAGATCATTCGGGCGAGCCGGGAGATCCGGCGCGCAATACGTGCGCGAGCGGTCAGTTCGCGGGCACCGTGCGCTCGCGCGCCCACTCCCGCAGTGCAGTGATCTTCTCGGCCATCGTCACGGCGAGCGGTTTCGTCGCCGAAGCCTCGCGCAGCAGGTGCTCGGTGGTGAGCGCCGTGCCGTCGCTGAACGCGGTGTAGAGTGCGGAGACGATGACCTGCTCGATCTCGGCGCCGCTGAATCCGTGCGTTGCGGTGGTGACGAGGTCGAGACGGAACGTGGCGGGATCCTGGCTGCGGCGGGAGAGGTGGATGCGCAGGATCTCGGTGCGCGCCTCGGCATCGGGCAGATCGACGAAGAACGTCTCGTCGAAGCGGCCCTTGCGGAGGAACTCGGGCGGGAGGCGCGAGACATCGTTGGCGGTCGCGACGACGAAGACATCCTGCTTGCGGTCCTGCATCCAGGAGAGGAACGTGCCGAGCACACGCAGCGACACGCCGCCATCCTCGGAGCCGCCGGACGCGAACGCCTTCTCGAGCTCATCGATGAAGAGCACGCACGGCGCGAGCCGCTCGGCCGTGTGCATGGCGCGGCGGAAGTTGCCCTCCGTCTCGCCGATGAACTTGTTGTAGAGACTGCCGGTGTCCATGCGGAGCAGCGGCAGACCCCATTCGCTCGCGATCGCGCGCGCACACAGGCTCTTGCCGCAGCCGGGCACGCCGATGAGCAGCACGCCGCGGGGGAACGAGAGCCCGAACTCTGCCGCTCGGGCGGGGTCGCTCAGGATGTTCTTCCGCTTGCGCAGCCAGTCCTTGAGTCCGGCCAGGTCGGCGACCTGCGCGAGCGACTCCTCGGCAGGATAGTACTCGAGTACGCCCTCGCGCTCGACGATCTGCTTCTTCGCCTCGATGACGTGCACGATATCGTCGGCCGTGAGCCGGTTGTCCTCGATCATCGCCTTCGTCAGCACCTTCTCGGCCTCGAGCAGCGTCAGGCCCCGGAGCGCGTTCAGCAGCCGGCTCTCATCCTGCCCGGTGAGCTGAACGGCGACCGCGCCGGCGCGACCGACATCGCGGGCAATGTGCTCGACCAGCTGGCGGAACTCGGCGGGCCCCGGCTCGGGCAGCCGCATCACGGCGATGCGGCGGCGCAGGCTCTCGTGCAGATCCAGCGTGGATCCGGTCAGGATCAGCGCACCGCTGCGGCTGCCCATGGCATCGGCGACCTCCTTGAGCCGATGCACGATCAGCTCGTTGTTGGCCATCCCATCGAACGCCGGAAACGCGTAGAGTGCGGCGAGCTGCGAGCTGGCGATGTGGGCGAGCGCCTGCGCGGCGTCCTGCGTCTCGTAGATCCCCTGTGCGTGGCCGTCGCGGCAGAGCCCGCGCGTGCGCGACCAGATGAAGAGCGGGATGCCGAGCCGGTCGGCGAGGTGGCGGAGCAGGAGCTGCGCGCGCTCTTCCTCGACGGTATCGAGGTGGATCAGGCCATACCGCGAACGGATCAGAAGCTCGAGGTCGGCCAGCGCTTCGGTTGCAAGCATCGCGTCGTCGCGTGATGAGGTTCAGCGGGATCTGATCGTGCGGGTCTCGCCGTGCCGCGGCAGCCAGAGCTGGTCGGCCGGTAGCCCGCGCGCCCGCCAGGCGGCGGCGGCTCGCTCGGGCGGCTCGAACGCCGGCTCGTCGGTGAGCCTGAACGTACCCCAGTGCATGCCGACGAACAATCCTGTCGCGCCCAGCGCCGTGAACGCGCGAACCGCCTCCTCCGGATTCATGTGAGCGGGCTTCATGAACCAGCGCGGCTCGTACGCTCCGATCGGCAGCAGTGCGGCATCGAACGGGCCGAGACGGGCAATGCTGTCGAATCCATCGAACCAGCCGCTGTCCCCGCAGAAGAAGACGCGCCGGTGGCCGGCGCCCAGCACGAACGACGCCCACAATCGCGTACGCTCGTTGAACGGCGTCCGCCTGGACCAGTGCTGTGCGGGGGCCGCGCGGACGTGCAGCGGTCCGGCGGCGGTATCGACGCGCGCGTGCGCCCACCAGTCCAGCTCCGTCACGTTGCGGACGCCGCGGCGGCCCAGCCACGCACGGTATCCGAGCGGCGTGATCCAGTGGAGGCCGCTGCCGAAGCGTCGGTGCAGGTGACGCACGGTGGCGCTGTCGAGGTGGTCGTAGTGGTCGTGGGAGAGAACCACGGCGTCGATGTCCGGCAGCGCATCGAACGGCAGCGGCGGTGGCACCAGCCGACGCGGTCCCGCCCAGAAGACGGGCGATGCGCGCAGGCTCCACACGGGGTCCGTCAGCAGATTGATGCCCGCGAGCTGGATCAGGAACGTCGCGTGACCGATCCAAGTGATGCGCAACTCGTCGGGTGCGGCGCGCGGGCGTGCCACATCCGGCGTGGCGATCGTGAACGCGTCGGCGGGCGGGTCCGCCTCTACGCCGTTCCGCATGCGTTCCCTCCGCCAGCGGAGGAGATCGCGCAGGCCGCGGCTCGCGCCGTCCCGGATCGGCCACGGGTGCACGAAGCGGCCGCGCCCGTCGCGCTGCGAGCGCAGCACGGCCGGCACATCGAGCGTCGAATCCGCGTTCACGCCATCCTCGACATGCCCGGCGTGTACAGCGGCAGGACGAGCTGGAAGACGCTGCCCTGCCCCAGCTCGCTGTGCACCTCGAGGCGCCCCTCGAGCAGCTTCGCGAGCTTGCGCGACACGCCCAGACCGAGACCCGTGCCGCCGAAGCGCCGCGTCGAGGAATGCTCGACCTGCCAGAACGGATCGAAGATCCGGTCCTGATGCTCCGCCGATATGCCGATCCCCGTATCGCGGACTTCGATCACGACCTCATCCGCCTGCGTGAACGCGGCCACCTCGACCGCCCCCGTCTCGGTGAACTTCACCGCATTCGACAGCAGGTTCGTCAGGATCTGGCGGATCTTGCGCTCATCGGAGATGACCTTGAGCGGCGTGTCCGGCGCATGGACGGCGACATCGAGTCCCTTCTCGGCGGCGAGCGGCTCGATCATCGCCATGCATTCCCGCAGCAGCGTCCCGATATCGACCGGCGAGATCCGGATCTCTTCCTTCCCTGCCTCTATGCGCGAGAAGCTCAGCACCTCCTCCACCAGGTGCAGCAGACTCGTCGATGCACTGCGGATCCGCTCGATCTGGCGACGTGCCCGATCCGGCACGCCGTCCGGCACGCCCATCAGGAGCAGGTCCGCATAGCCGATGATCGCGTTCAGCGGCGTGCGCAGCTCGTGCGACATTACCGCCAGGAAGTCGGACTTCGCTTCGCTCGCGTGGTGCGCCGCCTGGTAGAGGCGCGCGTTCTCCACCGCGTTGCCCGCGCGGCGACCGAGCTCGAGAGCGAGCGTGATGTCGCTCTCGCCGAAGCTGCGCCCGGACTCCGCATTGCCGAACGTGACGACACCCCGCACGGTGTCCTCCACGCGCAGCGGCACGCTCAGCTGTGACCTGATTCCGAACGCGCGCAGCTCCGCGAGGTGCCGCTCGTCGCGCGCCGACGTGCGCAGAAATTCCTCGGTGACGGACTCCACGTGCAGCACATCGCCCGTGCGCAGCACCTGCGCGTAGGCGGCGTCGTCGTCGAGCGATGCCGGGTATCGTTCCTCCAGTGCGCGCCGGTGCGCAGCCTGCGCCGGATCGCTGTGCGCCGCGGCGATCAGTCGCGGCACGCCGCTGTCATCGACCAGATGGATCACGCACCAGTCGGCGATCTCGGGCACCGCGATCTGCGCGAGGTTCGCCAGCGACGCCAGGTAATCGAGGGATGCGGCCAGACGCGCACTCGCCTCCGCCAGCAGCGCCAGCCGCCGCTCCGCGAACTCCGCGCGAATGCGGGCACGCAGCTCCATCTCGTGGAGCCGGGCGCGCTCCAGCGCCTGCGCGCACTGCTGCGCCACGAGCAGCATGAACGAGCGATCCTCGGGCGGGAACGGACCGGGGTCGTCGAAGCTGAGCGCGAGCGCGCCGATCCGGCGGCCATCCAGCTGGAGCGGGAGGGCGGCCCACGATGCTCCGCGCTTCTCCACCGTCGCGAGGTGCGGATAACGCCGCTGCAGCGCCTCTTCATCTTCGAGCCACACCGCCTCACCCGTGCGGATCGCATCGCCGATTGGCGTGGGACCGCGATACATGTCCGAGCCCGGATCCAGCACGTCGTCCGACAGGCCGTAGGCCGCGATGAGGTCCGGCTCGTCCCGGTCGCGCGCCACGATCACGGCCGCGGCCACCGCCTCCAGGACCCGCGCACCCTCCTCGGCGATCAGCTGGGCGGCGCTGCCCGCGCCCACCCGCTCCAGCATCAGCGCCGTGAAGCGCTGGAGCCGCTCCGCCCGCTCCGCAGCCCGCGTCGGCACCTCGAGCCGCGCGGTCAGCTCCCGCTTCACGCGGTGCAGCTCACGACCCAGCGCAGCGGACCGCTCCAGCTCGCTGTCCAGCTCCGCCGCGAGTCCCTCCACCGCCGCCCGGTCTTCCGCCGCATCGAGCCGCGCGCGACGCACCGCCTCCGCGATGTAGCCGATCGCGGCGCCGGCGAGGGCCCAGGCCACCACGGCACCGAACGGAAGCACCGCATCCAGGAGCAGCCCGATCAGGGCCACACTCACCCCGACCAGCACCGCTCCCAGCATGGTGCGGGGCGTCCGGACGGGCGCCGATCCGGCGGTGGATGAGCTTCGCTTTGTCATTGTGTGATAATCCGGCGACAAGAACCACTGTGACCAGACTGCTCGTCGGTGGCGCCTAATTGTAACGCAAACACCGGCGAGTCCAAACGGACTCGCCGGCACGGGTGCCCTGCAGATGTCTCAGGTCGGGAGGATCAGCGCCGACGGCGGGCGCGTGCGTTGCGCCGGCGAGCGTCCGCCGCCTTGCGCTTGCGGGCCTCGCTGGGCTTCTCGTAGAAGCGCTTCTTCTTCATGTCCTTGAACAGACCCGAGCGCAGCATTTTGCGTCGGAACTGCTTCAAGGCCCACTCGATCCGGTCCCCTTCGCCGATCTGAATCTCGATCATATATCTCCGCATTCCGAGCTGCAGGCAGGGTCGCGTGGCGTACCCCCAGACAGGGTAAGGTAATGGCGTGGGCGGGGGCTGTCCAGCTACGTCGCTCAGTGCAGGTGCCAGGTGGGCCCGGGCACGGGCAGGGTCGGACGCACGCCACCGTTCACGGGTACGCGCAGCGCGGACGGCGTCGATCTACACGAGGGCGTGCGGGGGGTTTACGTTATCGCATCCGTTCATGCGTCTGTGGCGCTGCCTTCGGGAGGGGATCCGCGGTTCATGCACTATCATCTCATGGGTATCGGCGGTACGGCCATGGCCTCGCTGGCCGGGCTGCTGCACGCGGCGGGGCACCGGGTGACGGGATCGGACGAGAACGTGTATCCGCCGATGTCGACGATGCTGGAGTCGCTGGGGATCGGCTATGCGGAGGGCTATCGTCCGGAGAACCTCGAGCCGGCGCCGGACATGGTGGTGGTCGGGAATGCGATCTCGCGCGGGAATCCGGAGCTGGAGCATCTGCTGAACGAGCGACTGCCGTATACCTCGGCCGCGGCGACGATCAAGGAGGAGTTCATTCGCGGCCGCACATCGCTGGCAGTAGCGGGGACGCACGGGAAGACGTCGACGACCTCCCTGCTGGCGTGGGTACTCGACGTGGCGGGGCTGAATCCGTCCTTCCTCATAGGCGGCGTGGCGGAAAACTTCGGGACGTCGTTCCGTCTGACGGAGTCGGAGTATTTCGTGATCGAGGCGGACGAGTACGACACGGCGTACTTCGACAAGGGCCCGAAGATGTGGCACTACCTGCCGCACATCGCGATCGTCAACAACATCGAGTTCGATCACGCGGACATCTACCGTGACGAGACGGCGTACCTGTTCGCGTTCTCCCGTTTCATCAATCTCATTCCGTCGAGCGGTCGTCTGGTGGCGGGCTGGGACTCGCCGGCCGTGCGCGAGCTCGCGCAGAAGTCCCTCGCGCCGGTGGCATCGTTCGGGTACGGTGAGGCGGGGGGTGAGGGTGCGCGGTGGACGGCGCGCGAGGTGACGTTCGGCGAGCTGACGCGGTTCACGGTGGAGCACGACGGTCGCGAGTGGGGCGTGGTGGAGACGCCGCTCGCGGGTGCGTTCAGCATCCGCAACTGCCTCGCCGCGATTGCAGCCGCGGACGCCGTCGGTGCGGATCCGGCGCGTGTGCAGGAGGCACTGCGCACGTACCGGAGCGTGCGGCGCCGGATGGAGGTGCGCGGCGTCGTCAACGACATCACGGTCATCGACGACTTCGCTCATCATCCCACGGCCGTGCGCGAGACGCTGACGGCCGCGTCACAGAAGTATCCCGGCCGCCGCCTGGTGGCGATCTTCGAGCCGCGCAGCTTCACGGCGCAGCGGCGTGAGTTCGAGGAGGGCTACGAGCATGCGCTCGGCCTGGCCGACGAGATCATCCTGGCGCGGCTGTTCCATCCGGAGCGCTACGACGAACACACGGCGCTGCGGCCGGAGCAGCTGGTGCGGAAGTGGCGCGAAGCAGGGCGCAGGGCGGCGTACATCCCGGATGTGGACGACATCGTCGAGCACGTCGTGTCGACGGCACAGGCGGGTGACATCGTGATGATCATGTCGAATGGTGGCTTCGGCGGGATCCACGGGAAGCTGCTCACGGCACTCGGTGCGGGCGCCCGGGCCGGCGCGTGATCGCGCCGATCGTTTTTGACTGTCGGGCCGCCCAGTTGTATTCCTTTCAGTCCTCACGACACCCTCGATGGAGCGGATCCATGCGTTCAGTACGCGCAGCATTTCTGCTGCTCTGCGTTGCGATTGCGCCGCTGGCGGCGCAGGAGCGGGCGGGGCGGGCGTTCACGCCGGAGGACTGGTACCGGCTGACGACGGTCGGCTCGCCGGCGATGTCGCCGGATGGCCGGCTCGTCGCCTTCACGGTGACCACGGTGAAGGAGTCGGACAACCGGCGGCACAGCGAGGTGTGGGTGGTGCCCTCGTCGGGCGGCGAGCCGGTGCGCTACACGGCGCCGGGTCACTCATCGTCGAACCCGCGGTGGTCGCACGACGGCAAGCATCTCTTCTTCACGTCGAATCGGCCGGGCGGCCGCGGCTCGACCTGGGCACTGCGAATGGATGCGCCGGGCGGTGAGGCATTCCAGATGGACTATCAGGCGGGGTCGCGGCCGCGCAGCAATGCGTTCGTCGTGTTCACGCGCAACGGGGATGATGACGAGGACGATGAGGACGATGAGGAGGAGGGCGAGCGTGACCCGTTCGCGCGGATGCCTGCCACCGCGCGGCCGCCACACGGCGCGGTGACGAAGCCGCTGGATCCGGCGCGGTTCGATGGCCGGCACATCGTCGACCTCGGCTACAAGCGGAATGGCCCGGGGTTCGTGCCCAACCGGCGCGAGCCCCGGACGTACGAGCCGGAGCAGATCTGGATTCAGCGCGAGGGCGATACGATCGGCACGCAGCTCACGCGTACCGCCTACTCGCACCGCAGCGTAACGGTATCACCGGATGGCCGGTGGATCGCGTTCGTTGCGGACTCGCGACTCCGCAGCGACTCCGTCGTGCAGGCGGAGCGCGACTCGATCTCCCTGCTGCCGTTCAGCACGGAGCGGGATCAGGAGATCCGCAACGACAGCGACATCTTTCTGATCCCCGTCGGCGGCGGCGAGCCGCGCCGCCTCACGAGCGCACCGGGCGACGAGCGCAGCATCGCATGGTCGCCGGACAGCCGACAGATCTCCTTCATCTCGAGCCCGCACCGCACGCAGTCGAGCCGGCTGTTCGTGGTGGCACGCGAGGGTGGCGAGCCGCGCAACATCCTGGGCGACTGGCAGCACGAGCCGGGCGGGTACGAATGGACTCCGGGCGGCGACATCCTGATGAACGCGGCCGTCGGCGGCCGCACCGCGCTGTTCCGCGTCTCGCCGCGCAACGGCCGGATGACGGAGCTCATCGGCGGCCGACGGCGCCTGAACGGTTTCTCGTACGATGAGGATTACTCCAGGGTCGCGTACGTCGCGACCTCGGTGGACCGTCCGACGGAGCTCTTCATCGCCGACACGAACGGCCGCAACGAGCGGGCGCTGACCGCGTTCAACGAGGCGCTGAACCGGGAGATCGCGTGGCCGGAGGCGGAGCGGTTCACCTACACGTCCGTCGGCGGGCTCGAGATCGAGGCCTGGCTCCAGCGTCCGCACGGCTACGAGCGGGGCCGGAAGTATCCGCTCGTGCTGTACATCCACGGCGGCCCGCACTCGGCGTACGGCGAGGGCTGGTTCGACGAGTTCCACAACATCACGGGCGCCGGCATGTGGGTGCTCTACACGAACCCGCGCGGCTCGTCCGGCTACGGCGCGGACTTCACCTACTCGACGCGCGGCCGCTGGGGTCTGGAGGATTACGAGGACCTCATGAAGGCGGTCGACATCGCGGCGCAGCGGCCGGACGTCGACTCGACGCGCATGGGCGTGACGGGCGGCTCGTACGGCGGCTTCATGACCGCATGGATCACGACGAAGACGAACCGGTTCAAGGCCGCGCAGACCGACCGCATGATCAGCAACTGGCCATCCTGGTACGGTGCGTCGGATGCGCAGGGCCTCACGGAGTTCGAGTTCTACGGCAAGCCGTGGGAGAACTGGAAGATCTACGACGAGCTCTCTCCGATCCGGTATGTCGACCGCGTGCGCACGCCGACGCTCATCGTCCAGTCCGAGGAGGACCATCGCACGCCGATCGCGGACGCAGAGCAGTGGTTCACGGCGCTGAAGAAGCAGGACGTGCCCGTCGAGTTCATCCGCTACCCGCGGTCGACGCACGACCTGTCGCGGACGGGCGAGCCGTGGCTGCTGGTCGACCGGCTATCGCGCCTGCGCCAGTGGTTCGTGCACTGGCTGAGGCCCGACGCGCAGGCGGCGGACTCGCAGTAACGCGTTCGCGAGGGAGCGGGATCGCAGTCGGGACGGGCCGACGCCCGAACGACGGTCCCGCTCCGCTCGCGGCGCGGTGGCTAGTACTGCTCGGCGAAGAGGACGCAGACGCGCTCGAGCAGACGGGCACCCATGCCGCGGCGGCGCCACTTCACGCGGTCGATCTCCGTCGACTGCTCGAGATCCAGCAGGAACGTGCGCTCCATCTGACCGGCGAAGTCGGCGTCGAGGATGCCGAGCACGTTCTCCTCGTTCAGCTCCTTGGACCGCACGTCCATGTTCGCCGACCCCACGACCGACCATTTCCCGTCCACGACGACGCCCTTGGTGTGCATCATCGTCTGCTGATACTCGTAGATGCGGACGCCGGCGTTGAGCAGCTCGGCGTAATAGCTGTGGGCGGCCTGGCGGATCGGTGCGGCATCGGTATGGTGGTCCGGCATGAGGATGCGGACGTCGACGCCGGCGCGCGCGCGCCGCGCGACGACGCGGCGGGTGTGCTTGTCGGGGACGAAGTAGGGCGTGGTGATCCACAGCCGCTCGCGCGCGGCCAGGAAGGACAGGAAGAAGAAGAGGCGGAGCGGATGCTCTTCGCTGGATGGGGAGGAGATGATGCCGCACGAGATCACGCCGCTGCCGGGCTCGTCGGTCACGGCATCGGGAAACACGTCGTCGCCGGTCAGCACTTCGCCGGTGCAGAACGCCCACAGCTCGACGAACGCGGACTGGAGGTTGTGGGCGAGGCAGCCGTCGACGCGCACCATCGTGTCGCGCCACTCATCGCTGTTGCGTGCGTTCCCCATCCACTTGTCTCCGACCGCAGCGCCGCCGGTGAACGCGACGCGTCCGTCGATCACGATCGCGCGACGGTGGTTGCGGCGGTGGAAGCGCAGCAGCATGCCGAACGTGGGCGGACGGAACACGTCGACGCGCGCGCCGGCCTTGCGCAGGCGCTCGATGTCTTCGGCGGGTGCGCGGATCCCGCCGAGCCCATCGAGCAGCACTCGTACCTGGACGCCGGCGCGGACGCGGTCGAGCAGCGCGGCGACGAACTCGCCGCTCATCCGGCCGGGCTCCCATATGTAGACCATGAAGTGCACGGTCCGCTGCGCACCGCGGATTGCGTCCAGAATCGCGGGAAAGAACTCGTCGCCGTTGTTCAGCAGTCGTGCGGTGCCGCCGCGGCGCACGGGCACGTTGAGCAGCGCGGCGATGGAGCGGACGAAGTCGTACGAGTCGACCGGCTCGATCTCGTCCGTCCACATCCGGCGGGGCCGTCGGCCGAGCGCGAAGAAGAGCGAGATGATGGCGGTGCCAATGGCGAGCAGGCCGAGGGCGGCGAGCGCCAGGAGCCACCACGGGTGACCGAGCAGGCCGCGCATCCGGGATCAGGAGCCGTTCAACTCGATGCGCGCGAGCAGCGGGTGATGATCGGAACCGAACACGGCAGGGGATCGGTCACCCTCCACCTCGTCGAGTCGCGTGACCGTCACGCTGCGGATGCGATCGTCGGGAGAACGGTACAGCACGTGGTCGAGAAGCAGCCGGAGCCGGCGGTGGAACGTGTGGCGCCACTGACCCGCGCGGCGCGCGGGATGGAACCCGGCGGCCACGAGCGCGCGGACTGCGGGGTCCGTGATGCCGAACACGGAGTTCAGGTCGGCGCCGACGATGACCGACTGCTCCTCCGGCAGCGCTCGCGCGAGCGCTTCCGCCTGCGCCGCCCTGCCCGCGCCGATGCTCCGACTCCCGCGCGGCTGATCGCGTGACACGCCGTGCGTATCGAGGTGTGCACTCACGAACGTGAGCTCGGGGTGGCCTGCCAGGCGCGAGGTGACGGTGACACGCCGCTGGCGCACGTACGGCAGCAGGAACGCATGCGCATCGGCGAGGCGGACGGTCGCCAGGATCGCATTGCCGCGGTCGCTCGCGTGCAACCCGTTCCGCATCGACGGTGAATAGCGCAGGCTCAATCCGTTCTTCTCCGCCAGCTCGACGACACTGGTCCGCGTCCGCTCCCGCAGCCGGCCGCCGTGGTGCAGCGATGCGGGCGCACCCGGGACCGTGTCGCCCTCACGATAGGCCTCCTGCGCGAGCACGATGAGCGGACGTGCGGGATCCGCGCCGATCCCGTCGGCACCGGAGCGCAGGCGGTCGAGCACGGCCTCGAGCCGGCCCTGTCCGATCGCCACGTTCCAGGACAGCACATCGATACCGGCGAGACGCGCCGGCGCGACGGGACCGGCGTCGATGGCGATGGGCGCACCCACGTTCTCGCGCCACGCATCGAGCTCTTCGTGCAGCGCATCGTGCCGTGCCGGCTCGAGCCGGGTCTGGCAGTCGTTCGTCGCGTTCGCCATGCCTCGGGCCGGGGCAAGATCGTTGCCAGCCAGCGGTGACTACTGCCTCATCACGTTCCGGATCGCCGCCCGACCCTCCTCCGTCCACTGCGGCCGCTCCGGGCGGCTCGCCAGCTCGTGACCGAAGCGGAACAGCAGGCGCGCGACACGTGCGAGCTTGTCGCTGTCGATCGTCTCCGGCTCGTCCGATGGACGGTGATAGTCCTCGTGAAGGCCGGTCGTGAAGAAGATGGCGGGAATCTCCTTCATCGCGAAGCTGAAATGATCGGAGCGGAAGAAGAGCTGCTCCTCGGGCCACAGGTCGGGCGCGACGACGAGGCCGAGCGCCGGATTGGCGCCGCTCACGCGCTGCACGGCGGGGCCGAGCGAGGAGTAGTCCTGCCCGATCGCGACGACCGTATCGGGCGCGTTGCGGCCGACCATGTCGATGTTGATGTTCGCGACGATCTGCGCGAGCGGAACGGTGGGCTCCTCGACGAAATGCTGCGAGCCGAGCAGACCGTCCTCCTCCGCGCTCACGAGGAGGAAGATCATGGAGCGCGCGGGCCGCTGCGCGAGCGAGGCGAATGCTTCGGCGATCTCGAGCACGGCCGTCGTACCCGACGCGTCGTCATCGGCGCCGTTGTAGATCGAATCACCCGTGGCATCGGGCTCACCGACACCGACGTGATCGATATGCGCGCTGAAGACGACATACTCGCGGCTGAGCGCGGAGTCGCTGCCGGGGAGGATCGCGACGACGTTGGGCGCCTCGGCGCTCGATCCCTCGATGGGCGTGCGCAGCGCGAGCGTCAACCCCTCGAGCGAAGTGGGCGCGGTGGCGTCGCGGATCTGATCGAGATCGAGGCCGGCAGCGCCGAACATGCGTGCAGCGGCGGCGTAGCGCAGCCCGATCACCGGCATGGGCACGGGCAGGATCTGACCGGTCAGCTGATTCGCGAGGACGGAGATCATCGAGTCGGGGAACGCGGGTGCCATGACCAGGACGACGGCAGCGGCGCGGGCGGCGAGCGATGACTGCAGTGCAGCACCCGCGGCCATCTGCCACGCGGCGCTCCCGGTATCCGCGACGAAGAATGCGACGGGCCGCCCGGCGGCCTCCGGTGGCAGCAGCACGCCGCCGCGCGCCGGGCCGAGGAAGAGCGGCGTGCCCGCGACGGAATCGACGCGTGCGGGAATCACGAAGTAGTCGGACGCGAACTCGAGACGGTGCGTCCCGGCCCGCTCGCGCGTCTCGACGAGCACGCCCGCACGGTCCAGCGTCGACGCATCGAACGGGAACCGCTGGATGTAGGTCTCGTCGTCGCCCGCGGGCCGGAGCCCGAGACGGCGGAACTCCTCGGCCGCGTAATTCGCCGCGGCCTCGAGGCCCGGGCTGGGCGTGTCCCTGCCGCGCAGCTCGTCGCTCGCGAGGAACGCGATGCGCTGCTCGACATCCGTCGGGTTGATGGACGCGACGGCATCATCGATGCCGCCGCCCGGAGCGGGCGCAGCCGGTGGAGTCGTGGTGGCGCTGCAGCCAGCGACTGCGAGCGAGAGCAGAGCCGAGGTCAGAGTACGACGCAGCATTCATCCTCCATGAACGGGACCGGGGCCGCGGCGACGAGGCAGCGCGGCCGTCGGAATGTACAGCCGGTCCACCGTCGCGGGCGACTGGCTGTGACAAGAGTCTTGCACGGAGGGGGCCGGCGCGACATGTTGCCGCCTTTCCGGACTGTCACGAACTGCCCGTGCCGGGCATCCATCTTCAGACCCGGCGGAGGTGCACCCGCGCCCGATCCGCCCGGCCCACGGCACCGTTCAGCGCGTCGCGCGGCGCGCCCCCAGAACTCTCACGAGGTGTAAGAATGGAAGTTCTCGAACGACTGATCGGATTCCTCGAGGGCATCGTCTGGTGGGGGCCGACGATCGGCAGCGAGGAGATCCCGCTCGCCGTCCTCATGCTGCTCGGGACCGGCTTCTTCCTGACCGTGCGGCTCGGCTTCATCCAGCTGAGGCGGCTCGGCCACGGCTTCGGCGTCACGTCCGGGAAATACGATGATCCGAACGAGCCCGGCGACGTCTCGCACTTCCAGGCGCTGTCCACGGCGCTGAGCGCGACGGTCGGCATCGGCAACATCGCCGGTGTCGCGATCGCGATCCACTGGGGCGGCCCGGGTGCGCTGTTCTGGATGTGGGTGACCGCGTTCCTCGGCATGGCCACGAAGTTCTCGGAGGTCACGCTGGCGCAGCACTACCGCGTCATCGAGGCGGTCGACCGCGATCCCGCGAAGTGGGAGGGTACGGTCTCCGGCGGTCCGATGTACTACATCGAGCGCGGTCTCGGCCCATCGTGGCGGCCGCTCGCCGTCCTGTTCGCGTTCCTGCTGGGCGTCACCGCGTTCATGACCGGCAATGCGATCCAGGCGAACACGCTCGCCGACACGATGAACGTCCAGTGGGGCATCCCGACGTGGATCACCGGCCTCGCCAGTGCCACCGTCGTCGGCCTCGTCATCATCGGCGGCATCACGCGCATCGGTCGCGTGACCGGTATTCTCGCCCCGCTCATGGCCGCGATCTACGTCGGCGGTGCGCTCATCATCATCTTCCTGCACCTCGGCGATGTCATCCCGACGTTGGGACTGATCTTCCGCGAGGCGTTCAATCCGACGGCGGGTGTAGCGGGCACCGGTATCGGGGCGCTGCTCGTCACGCTCATGTGGGGCGTGCGGCGCGGCCTGTTCTCGAACGAGGCCGGCCAGGGATCGGCGCCGATCGCGCACGCCGCCGCGAAGACGGACGAGCCGGTGTCCGAGGGGGTGGTCGCGCTGCTGGAGCCGTTCATCGACACGCTCGTGATCTGCACGATGACCGGACTCGTGATCATCATGACGGGCGCGTGGGATGACAAGCACCCCACACCACTCGTGCTCAGCAGCGGCGACATCTCGTGGAATGCCGATCAGCCGGACGGCTCGATCGCGCGCGGCATCGGCGCGCCCGCGGAGTTCGAGGTCCGCGACGGCCTGCCGGTCGTGTCGCAGCCGGATGGCCCGCGCTTCGCCTGGCACGACGTGCGGGTCGATCAGTTCTTCACGGATGCCGCGCAGACGGTGCCGTTCACGGGCACGATCTACCCGGCACAGGGCCGCGCCGTCTCGGCTGATGGCCAGCAGTACCCGACGCTCTATGGCAACGCCGTGCGCAACGGCGCGCCGCTCACGATGGTGGCGTTCGAGCGCGGCATCGGCCGCGCCGGTGCCGGTTTCGGGCACATGATCGTGATTCTCGGCGTGCTGCTGTTCGCGATCTCCACCGCCATCTCCTGGAGCTACTACGGCGACCGCTGCGCGAACTACCTCTTCGGCAGCGCGGCCGTGCTGCCGTACCGCGTCGTGTTCGTGATCATGCACTTCATCGGCGCCGTGCTCCCGCTGGCCTCGATCTGGGCGCTCGGCGACGTCTTCCTCGGCGTGGTCATCTTCCCGAACCTGATCGCCCTGCTGCTGCTCTCCGGCAAGGTGAAGGAGCTGACCGACAGCTACTTCGAGCGGAAGCCGTGGACCGAGAACGCCGAGGTGCACAGGCGGATCGTGGCGGAGAAGCGATCGCATCGCTGACCGTTCCCGGCGCCCGCCTGCGTCACGGCGGGGGAGTGCCCATTTTGCAGTGGCGTGACAAACGGCCGGGGCGCGCGAGGAGCCCCACCGGATACTGGAGATCCGGTGGGGCTCCTTCATCCCCGGCGTTGCGGACGGCGATCCACCGCAGAGAACCAGCGGAAGCTCACCTCCCCGCGGGAGCTTCCAGGCTCACGGATCGGACCGCCTCGATCGCCTCCGCCGGCGTGCCGAACAGGTTGTCCTCGCCGATCTCATCGAGCAGGCCGGTGCGTTCCATGACGACCATCGGCTGCGCGTGCACGCCGGTCACGGCGACACGCGTGCCCTCGGAGCGGGCGCGGCGGATCAGGCCGCGCAGCGCATTGATGCCGGTGGAGTCGATGGCGGGGACGTTGCGCATGATCAGGATCAGTGCGCGGGGCGGCGCCGAGATCGAGTTGATGGTCTCCTTGAACTTCTCGGCCGCGCCGAAGAAGAACGGCCCGTTGATCTCGTACAGTGCGACGCCGGCGGGCAATTCGGGGAGCGGGTGGACGCCGCCGTTCGTGTCCTCCTCGAACTCGCGGCGCACGGCACTGATGTTCGTGACCTCGGACATCCGCTTCATGAAGAGGAACGCGGCGAGCACGACGCCGGCCTCGATGGCGACCGTGAGATCGATCAGCACGGTGAGCACGAACGTGGTGAGGAGTACGGCGATGTCGCTGCGCGGACCGCTGAACTCGGCAACGAACGTGCGCCACTCGCTCATGTGGTAGGCGACGACGATGAGGATCGATGCGAGCGCGGCGAGCGGGATGTACGCGACCCAGCGGCCGAAGAAGATGCCGACGAGCAGGATCGTGAGCGCGTGGACGATGCCGGCGACCGGGGTGCGTCCCCCGCTGCGCACGTTCGTCGCCGTGCGCGCGATGGCGCCGGTGGCGGGCATGCCGCCGAAGAGCGGCGCGACGACGTTGGCCACGCCCTGGCCGACGAGCTCGACATTCGAGCGGTGCCGCATGCCGGTCATGCCGTCGGCGACGACCGCCGACAGGAGCGACTCGACGCCGCCGAGCAGCGCGATCGTGAACGCGGGACCGACCAGCTGGCGGACGAGATCGAACGATACGTCGGGGACGGTCGGCCGCGGAATGCCGATGGTCAGAGCCCCGAACCGGCTGCCGATCGTCTCGACATCGAGGCCGAGCAGCGGTACGGCTGCCATCGCGACGAGAACGGCTACGAACGGTGACGGAATCGTGCGGCTGATCCGCGGCCAGCCGACGACCAGCGCGAGCGCGAGCGCGGCCACGATCAGGGCGTCGGGATTGATCGTGCCGATGTGCTCGGCGTACGCGGACCACTTCTCGAGGAACTCGGCCGGCACGTCGTTCATCGTGAGACCGAGCAGGTCACGCACCTGACTGGAGGCGATCACGACGGCGATACCGCTCGTGAAGCCGGTCGTGACCGGGAACGGGATGAACTTGATGGCCGCGCCGAGCCGGACGGCTCCCATCGCGATCAGGATGAATCCAGCCATCACGGTCGCGAGCGTGAGGCCGGGAACGCCGTACTGCTGGACGATGCCGTAGACGATCACGACGAACGCGCCGGTCGGGCCGCCGATCTGCACGCGCGAGCCGCCCAGCGCAGAGATCAGGAATCCGGCAACGATGGCGGTGTAGAGTCCGAACTCGGGCGGGAGTCCGGACGCTATGGCGAACGCGATGGCGAGCGGCAGCGCGACGATGCCGACGATGACGCCCGCCGTGACGTCGCTCAGTGCCTGTTTTCGCGTGTAGCCGCGAAGCGCGTAGATGAGCTCGGGTGCGCGCTTCACGGATGTGACCGCAGGACCAATCCAGTCATCCGCTGAAGGAACGCCGAATGCTAAACGAAACGGGTCCTGCGTTCAAGCGGGCTACCGATCGGTAGCAGGCCGTCCGCGACCTATACCGGCGGTCGTTACCCCGGACTGGATGCGTAGCGTGGCGGCACGTTCGCCGTGTCGGGTCGGCACAAGTGGCGCTCCGGCCGTCGCTCACCGACCGCGGGAAGGGTCGGGTGAATCGGCGACGTTGACATCGATGTTGAGCACCGCGCCGTTCCACTCTTCCGGCGTGTTCAGGATTCCCTGCCAGATGGAGGCGGCGGCATATCCGGACTCGCGCGGCGCGGCCAGTGGGTCGAAGCCGGCGGTCCGGGCGACCCACAGCGCCGGCCGGCCGGTGCGCTGGTGCCGCACGTACTCTTCCGCCACCAGCGGGTAGAGTGCTTCCACATTGACGTCGTGGGCATAGAGACCCGGCGCGAAGCGGCCGTCCTCCAGCAGGCGCGCCGTCCAGCCGCGGACATACTCCTCCAGCTCCGGCGACACGCGATCCACGCGCTCCACATCGAGGAAGACGATCGTGCCGGTCGGAAAGCCATCCGCAGCGGCCGCAGCCGCCGCTTCATCCGCGTGCGCCCGCGCCTGCTCCGCCGTCAGATGCGCACTGCTGCACCGCGGCGACTCCACCACCGTATCCGTGCGAGCGCCCATCGCGCTCCAGTCCTGCTCGCCCACGTAAAGCACGGCAAAGCCCCACCCCATCGCGCGCAGTGAGTCCCGCCTGCCGGTCCAGGTCGTTCCCGTATAGCAGGGTGCGGGCAGGTAGTAGCCGACCCAGCGGTAGGGCGACTCGCCGAACCAGCCGCGCATCACGGCGTCGCCCGGATAGTCGCGGGTATCGAAGCCGGGCACGCCGCGGGGCTCGCGCCTCACGTCGACACGGGTGGGTGTCGCGCACGACGCCAGCAGGGCCGTGACGGCCACTGCCGTGAGGAAGGTCCGGGTTCGCTGCATGGGTCTGCTGCTCCCAGTCATTTCATTCGCATGCCGAACCGTGTGGTGAACTCGCGCGTCCGTTCGGTCATGCACTGTTCCAGGGTGCGGTCCGTGCCCGTGCACGCGAGGTAGTCCTCGTTCGGTGCGTTGATGACGAACAGGTCCACGCGGCCGCTGCGCTGGATCACGACGCGCATGTAGCCGGGCGCGCCTGCCCGGTACCGCATCCCCTCGATGTGCCCCAGACTGCTCACCTTGCTGCCGCTACCCGACACGGCGATGAAGCGCGGCTCCGGGAACGAGTCGCTCGCGATCACCTGGAGCGAGTGGTCGTGGCCGCCGATGAACAGGAGAGGTGGTCGCGAACGAAACGCGTTGAGCAGCTCACGCGTGAGCTCGCGATACACGATGCTGTTCAGGTCCTGCTGGATGGTGCCCGAGCGCGCCAGCAGCATGCGAAGCCCCAGCGTCTTCCAGAACGGAACGAATCCACCGTGCGCACCGGCCGTGCGGAACGGGTGATGGGCGGCGACGATGAGGAAACGGCCCTCGGTCGTGCGCGTGATCTCGCGGGTCTCGGCGAACATGCGGCGCTTCGGCACGGTGTCCTGAGCCAGCAGCCACCACGCAGTGTCGTAGAGGAGCAGGCGAGTCTGGCTGCCGACATCCATGATGGACGGGCCCGGCTCGCCTGCCTCCGGACGGAGCGAGACATTGAACCCTGCCGCCCGCCGCCGCTCGAGGAATTCCTCGAGATTCCTGAGCCGCTGCTCGCCGCCCTCGGTGTCGCGTGCATTGCCCCAGTCGTGATTGCCGGCCAGGAAGACGCCGAGCGTGTTGTGCGCGCGCGCGTTCGGTCCCGCGAGCACGTTCACCTGACTCTGCACGATCGCGGAATCACGGGGGTAGTGTTCCAC
Organism: Longimicrobiales bacterium; assembly: GCA_036374995.1. GTDB lineage: Bacteria > Gemmatimonadota > Gemmatimonadetes > Longimicrobiales > RSA9 > SH-MAG3. Next base: position 81,783 of record DASUSS010000143.1, read on the forward strand.
CGTCGTGCGCAGGCCCTCCGGGTAGACGATGTCTCCGAGGAACAGCACGACGACGGCGCTGTCGCGTGCGAGCGCGCCGGACCACTGCTCGACGTCGCCGCGCAGCCGGCGCAGGAGCGGGCTCGTCTGCTCGGTGGCCTCCCCCGCATCGCCGACCAGGAAGATTACGTTCTCCACCTCACCGGCCGCCGGCTCCGGCACCATGGAGCGGGGCAGGTCCGGGAGCGGGCGCGCACACGCAGCGCTTCCCGCGAGAAGCGTGGCGAGGAACACCCTCGCGGTCTGACGCCCGATCATAGCGGGATGCGGATCGTGATCGGCACGCCGGCCGTGGCCGCAGTTGCGTCCTCGCCCTCCGTGAACAGGTTCATCGGGTTCATCACGCCGATCGTATTCCCGATGACGAGTCCGATGCCGGCACCGATCGCGGCGCCCGCCCAGCGGCCCTCGGGCGGGTTCCAGATCGAGGTGCCGACCACGCCGCCGAGGAGGGCGCCCGCGCCCAGTCCGGCCGCGCCCCAGACGACCGCGCCCTGGAGCCGCTCGGGGCTGTAGAAGCCGAGCCCCGCGCCGAGAGCCGCGCCCACGAGGAACGGTGCCGAGCGCCAGCCGAGGATGTCGTCGAGGTCCTCGACGTAGCGTCCGAAACGCGCCTCGAGGACGACGACGGAAACGGTCAGGTAGCCGCCACCGGCAGCACCGGCGAGCAGGCCGAGCGACGTGGCGAGGACGCGCGACTGCGGCTCCTGCGCCCGGAGCTGGGCCGGCGCGAGGAGCGCGAGCGTCAGCAGCAGAGGGTAGATGGCTTTCATGGCAGTGCGAACGAGTATGTAATCCGGCCGTCGCACGAGGCGGCGCCGGGCCGGGGTCGCCGGCCGGAGCGAGGCGCGTGCAAGAAGCAGGCGAACGTGATCGTGCAAGACTGTCGCACCGCGCGCGAATCCCTATTATACCCGCCGCAGGCGCCGGTCGGAGAAAGAAATGGAGGCGGTCGTGCGACCCATCATCGCGCTTTTCGGCAAGTCCCCGTTCGGGCCGCTCGCGCAGCACGCGGAGCAGGTCCGTGCCACCGTGGAGCTCACCCGTCCGCTCGTGGAGTCGTTCCTGGCAGGTGACCGTGACCGGACGGTCGAGCTGTACGAACGGATCTCGAAGCTCGAGCACAAGGCGGACATCATCAAGAACGATATTCGCGATCACCTGCCGAAGTCGCTGCTGATGCCCGTCGACCGCGGTGACGTCCTGACGTTCCTCAAGGAGCAGGACAGCCTCGCCGACCGCGCCGAGGATCTCGGCGTGCTCGTCACCATGCGCGACACGCGCGCTCCCGACACCATGCGCCAGTCCGTCATGGCCCTCGTCGACGCCGTCAACGAGGCGGCCAGCGCGTGGTTCCGGGTCGCGGCCGAACTGCCGACGCTGGAGGGCGCCTCCTTCGCCGGTCCCGAGGTCGACCGGATGATGGAGCAGATCAAGAAGATCTCCAACCTCGAATGGGAGGCCGACAAGCGGCAGGCGGAGGCGACGCGCGTCATGTTCGATCAGGAGGCCGAGATCGGCCCCGTCTCCGTCGTGCTCTGGATGAACATCTTCCGGGCGCTGGGCTCCGTGGCGGATCACGCGGAGAATACGGCCGACCTGCTCCGCGTGATGCTCGCCAAGCGATGACGCTTGGTCTCGTCATACTCGCCGTCGTCCTGATCGGCGGGCTGTACATGGCGTGGGGCATCGGCGCCAACGATGTGGCCAACGCCATGGGCACCTCGGTGGGCTCGGGCGCACTCACTCTCCTCGGCGCCATCATCCTCGCCGGCGTGCTCGAGTTCGGCGGCGCCGTCCTGATCGGATCCAGCGTGACGGAGACGATCAGCAAGGGCATCGTCGACACGGCACTGTTCGATACGTCGGGCCGGTGGGGTGAGCAGGGACCCACCATGCTCGCGCTGGGCATGCTGTGCGCCCTCATCGCCGCCGCCGGCTGGCTCCATGTCGCGACCCACATCGGTCTCCCCGTCTCCACCACCCACTCGATCGTCGGCGCCGTGGTCGGCATCGGCCTCGTCAGCTTCGGCCTCTCCGGCATCGACTGGGGAACCATGGGACAGATCGTGGCGAGCTGGGTCGTTTCGCCGCTCCTCGGCGGCCTGCTCGCGTTCATCAGCTTCTGGGCCATCCGGCGTTACATCCTCGGCAGCACCGACCCCGTCCGCGCGACCGTCCGCACCGCGCCCTACATCGTCGGCGGCGTCGCCGCCGTCATGGTGCTCTCCTTCATCTACAAGGTGCTGAAGAACCGGATGGATGTGCCGCCCATCGTGCTGGCGCTCGGCGTGGCGCTCAGCGCCGGGCTCCTCGCCGGCGTGCTCACCGCCGCGTTCACCCGCAGCCTCGCACCGGCGCCCGGGATGAAATCGTTCGATTTCGTCGAGCGCGTGTTCGCGCTGCTCCAGATCGGTACCGCCTGCTTCGTCGCGTTCGCCCACGGCGCCAACGACGTCGCCAACGCCGTCGGTCCCGTCGCCGCAGTCGTGTCGCTTTATCGCGCCGGCTTCGAGGCGGTCCCGGCCGAGGTGACCGTGCCGCTCTGGGTGCTCGTGCTCGGCGGCGGCGGCATCGTGCTCGGCCTGGCCACGCTCGGCTACCGCGTCATCGCGACGATCGGCAAGCAGATCACCGAGATCACGCCCACCCGCGGCTTCAGCGCCGAGTTCGGTGCCGCGACCACCGTCCTGCTCGCCAGCAGCATGGGGCTGCCCGTCTCGACGACGCACACGCTCGTCGGCGCCGTCATCGGTGTCGGCTTCGCCCGGGGCATCGGTGCACTCAACCTCCGGATCATCCGCAATATCGTGAACTCCTGGCTGGCGACCGTGCCGGTTGCAGCCGGAGGGGCCGCGCTGCTGTTCTTCATCGCGCGACTGTTCGTCGGCTGAATTTGCGGACCTGGCTCCAAAATCCGGTTAAGACCGATCCGGAAAGTCGTTTTCCACAGATTTCGGGCCGCAGCGGCGGGGAAAGGGGGCCTGAGCGCACCAGTCGTCACCCAGTATATGGCGGCAGGCGGGCAGAACCATGGCTGGATGGGAATAACCGTAGAGTGAAGGGTGGTCCGCAGACGGGCTGCCTGTTCCTGCGCGACGGTCCGTATGGGCGGGAACCGGTTGGGGGAGAACCGGTTACCATCTGAGGCACCAGCCGCGGCGTACGGTTGTGGACCCCCGAATCCGGCGCGGCTACCTTTCAGGGCCCGGGCCTGCGACCCTGTGGCGCGGGCGCGACCCGAATCACCGGAAACAACAAAAATGCGATTTCGATCCTCTTGTATGCTGCTCGCCGGGTGCATGCTCGCGGCGGCCTGCGGTGACTCGCCGACCGGCGACGGCCCGCGCGCGACGAACATGACGCAGAACGGCATTCTGCCGGGGGCGAAGACGGCCGGCTCCACCCTGTCCCCGTCGGTCCGGCTCACCAACGCGTCCGGACAGGCGGTGGCGGGTGCGACGGTCACGTTCGAGGTGACGGGCGGAGGCGGCAGCGTCAGTACGTCGAGCGTGACGACGAACAGCAACGGCGTGGCGACGCTGCCGACGTGGACGCTCGGCCCGGGTCTGGTCGCGAACACGCTGCTTGCGCGCCACGGCTCGCTGGCACCGCTCGCGTTCACGGTGTGGGGGTGCTCGACGTTCTGCATCGACATCCGGTTCGTGGGGACCATGTCGGCGGTGTGGCAGGACGCGTTCACGGCCGCCCGTCAGCGGTGGGAGCAGGTGATCACGGGTGATCTGCCGCCGGTACAGTTCAACGTGCCGGCGGATCCGTGCCGGGACCAGGATGGCAACGTGCTGGTGAGCACGCCTGCGCTGAATGAAGTGATCGATGACCTGGTGATCTATGTGGAGGCGGACTCGATCGACGGACAGGGGCAGGTCCTCGGTTCGGCCGGACCGTGCTTCATCCGCAGCACCAGTCGCCTGCCCGTCTTCGGCATCATGCTGTTCGACGAGGACGACCTTCAGCGCATGGAGAACACGGGCACGCTGAACGACGTGATCCTCCACGAGCTCGGCCACGTGCTCGGCTTCCCGTCGATCTGGTCGGACTCCGTGTTCATCGACCAGAACGGCGCACTGCTCGTGGGCGAGGGAACGACTGATCCATATTTCACGGGCACGAACGCGGCGGCGCGCTTCGACCAGGCGGGCGGAGCGCTGGTGAACGGCGTGGGCGTGCCGATCGAGAATACGGGTGATGAAGGGACGCGGGACAGTCACTGGCGCGAGGCCGTCCTCGCCAGCGAGCTGATGACGGGATTCATCAGTGCGGTCGGGAACCCTCTGAGCGCGATCACGATCGGCTCGCTGATGGACATCGGCTATCAGGTCGATTTTGGTGCTGCGGATGCCTACACCGTGCCGAGCCCCGGAATGATGGCGGGACTGCGGTCCGAGCCCGAGCACATGCTGATCGAGCGGCCGCTCGCACCGCCACGCATCGTTCACTGAGACATACGGGAGACGCCATGGTCCGGGGTAACGACGTCGTTACGCTCGCTGCTGCGATCCTCATGAGCTGCGTCCTGCCGGCTGCGGGCCGGGCGCAGCAGAACGCTTCGGCGAACGCCGTACCCCCCGCACGTGACGCGCGAATCTACGCTATCATCAACGATGTCTCGGCCGAACGGATCGGTGACGACATCCGCACCCTGGCGGGCTTCGGCACGCGGAATACGCTGTCGGATACGCTCTCCGACACGCGCGGGATCGGCGCAGCGCGGCGCTGGATCAAGGCAGAGTTCGACCGGATCTCGGCCGCGTGCGGCGGCTGCCTGGAAGTGTCGTATCAGTCGTCGATCGTGAAGGCGCGTCCCCAGGGCGCACAGGACACGATCGACGTGAACGTCGTCAACGTCATCGCCGTCCTGCGCGGAACGACGCACCCTGATCGCTACGTCATCATGGCGGGCGACATCGACTCGCGCGCGTCGAGCACGTGGGATCATACGAGCGATGCGCCGGGCGCGAACGACAATGCGAGCGGCATGGCGGGCGTGCTCGAGGCCGCACGCGTCCTGACTAAGCATCGCTATGGCAAGACCATCGTCTTCGTGGGTCTGTCGGGCGAGGAGCAGGGTCTGTGGGGCGGCCGGCATATGGCCGGCGTCGCGCAGGAGCAGGGCTGGAACATCGAGGCCGTGCTCAACAACGACATGATCGGCAACATCGAGGGAATCGATGGCGTGATCGAGAACACCGTGTTCCGCGTGTTCTCCGAGCCGACGCCGGTCACGGAAACCGAGCGGGAGCGCCGCGCCCGCCGCACGTCGGGCGGTGAAGTGGACGGTGTCTCGCGCCAGCTCGCCCGTTACGTCGAGCGGATCACGCGCGAATATTTCAGGAACCTGGACGCGATGATGATCTATCGTCTGGACCGATTCGGGCGCGGCGGGCATCATCGTCCGTTCAACGATCTCGGCTTTCCGGGTGTGCGCATCATGGAGGCACACGAGAACTATACCCGCCAGCACCAGGACCTGCGGACCGAGAACGGCATCGCCTATGGCGACGTCGTCGAGGGCGTGGACTTCCAGTACGCGCGCAAGCTCGCGGGAGTGAACGCTGCGGTTCTGGGCGCGCTCGCGTGGGCACCGCCGCCGCCCGACACCGTGCGCATCCGCGGGGCCGTCCGGCCGTCGACGTCGCTGTCGTGGTCCGCAGTCGACGATCCGGGTCTGGCCGGCTACAAGATCTACTGGCGCCTCACTACCGCGCCCCAATGGACCGACTGGATATACGTCGGCAACGTCACGGAACACGTTCTCGAGAACGTCATCATCGACAATTACGTGTTCGGCGTCGCCGCGATCGGTCGCGACGGTAACGAGAGCGTGGTGGTGTTCGGCAGATAGCGCAGCTCGGCAGCGCCCTGCGCCGGCTGGCCGCCCGGACCCACGTCACCCAGCGCTCGACGAACGGACTCGCAGCGGTCGGCCACCCAGGCGCCGGTGGCATCGTTTCGACGAACGGACTCCGAGCGGTCCGGCCATCCGGGGCGCCTGTGGCAGCAGGAGCCGCGGATCCCGCAGCCATTCCGCCATTCCACGGGCACGATTGTGCTATCCCGCGTGGTCCCTCCTCCCACCTGCGGCGCCGATATCCGTCCACCCACCGGCACTGTCCATCCCAGCATACGGACCCATCCCGGCCCTGAGTGGTTACATCCTATGACCGCTCGGAGGGACGCCCCCCGCCGGCAGTGGCGGACCGGGGCGGTGACTCCGCGAATTCTCCCTGGTGGCCCGTTGGCCGCAGGTTTGCACGAGTATGCGCGCCATGAAGCAGATCCGCCTGCCCGACTGGCTCTATCGCCTCGCCGATCGCGTTCGCTGGCCGCTCGGGCCTCGCGAGACGCTGATCGCGGGAGTGGTCGCCCTGACGATCGGCATGCTGCTGTACCAGAACTGCGGCATCGCGGGGTGCCCGGACGTACGGCAGCTCCAGGCGTACCAGCCGAACGGCGCCCCCGTCCTGCTGGACCGCGAGGGCGATAAGTTCGCCGACCTGGCCCCTTATGAGCGCGTCGTCGTCGCGCTGGACAGTCTGCCGGAGTACGTGCCGCAGGCGTTCCTTGCCGTGGAGGATCGCCGTTTCTGGGACCACAACGGCGTGGACTGGGTGCGCGTGTTCGGCGCAGCGCTCGCGAACATCCGCGCACGGGGTGTGACACAGGGGTCGAGCACGATCCCGATGCAGCTCGCGCGGAACGTGTTCCCGCAGAAGCTGCCGGGCACGGAGCGCACGATGCAGCGGAAGTTCCAGGAGATGCGCGTTGCGCGGAAGATCGAGCGGCGCTTCGAGAAGCGCGAGATCCTGGAGATGTATCTCAACCACATCTATTTCGGCGGCGGCGCGTACGGCGTCGAGGCGGCCGCGCGCCTGTATTTCGCCAAACCTGCGACGAAGCTGACGCTGGCGGAGACGGCGACGCTGGCTGCGCTGCCGAAGGCGCCGGCACACTATGACCCGCGGCGGCGCCCGGAGCGAAGCCTCGAGCGGCGCAATCTCGTTCTCACGCTGATGGAGCAGCAGGGCTTCATCGACTCGGAGGAGGCGGACGAAGCGCGTTCGGCGAAGCTCGCGGCACGGACGAGTCGGACGCGCGACCGATCCGGCGTCCCGCTCGGTGCGTATTT
>DASUSS010000144.1:0-16710 GCA_036374995.1 Longimicrobiales bacterium
GCCGATGACGAGGATGACGGCAAGGGCGGTTTCGGCGATGACGAGCGCGCTGCGCAGGCGGCCGCCGACCGCACCAAGACTGCCGCGGCCGCCGCGCAGCCGGTCTGCGGCACCGGTGCCGGCGACGCGGGCGGCGGGCACCAGGCCGAACAGCACACCCGTGATCAGTGCGAGCACGATGCCGAACGCGACGACGCGCGCATCGAACGTGACCGCCTCCACGCGCGGCAGCGTCTCGGCGCTCAGCCCGATGATCGCACGCGTAACCCACACAGAGATGACGAGGCCGGCGGCGCCGCCGATCAGTGCGAGCATGATGCTCTCCGTCATGAGCTGCCGCACGAGCCGGCCGCGCCGCGCGCCCAGCGCGCTGCGGATGGCCATCTCGCGCTCGCGGCCGGCGCCGCGGGCGAGCAGCAGGTTCGCCAGGTTCGCACACGCGATCAGCAGGATGAAGCCGACCACGCCGAGCACGATGACGAGTGCGCGATCGACATCGCCCACTACGACCTCACGGAGTGGCACCACGGTCGCCGCACGCCACTCGGAGTTCGTGTCCGGATGGTCAGCCGCGATCTGTGCGGCGAGCGCGTTCAGCTCCGCGTGCGCGCGTCCGGGCTCGACTCCGGGCGCGAGACGCGCGATACCCTCGAGGTAGCGGTTCGCGCGCATGCGCGGGCCGATCATGTCCTCCGTGAACAGCGTCTCGGGAATCCAGACTTCGGTTGTGGGGCGGGGAAAACGGAAGCCCGGCGCGGCGACACCCACGATCGTGAACGGCTCGTCCGTGTCGAAGCCGAGCCGCATGCTCCTGCCCACGATCGTCGGATCCGCACCGAACTCGCCGCGCCAGAGCGCGTCGCTGATCACGACCGAGCGCCGGGCGAGGCGGGTGTCCTCGTCGTCGAGCGGCCGGCCGCGCGCGATCGGCACGCCGAACAGGTCGAAGAAGCCGTCGCCCACGAGCGCGCCATCGATCTCGCGGGCCGCGCCGCTTTCGCCGATGATGAACGTGGAGGCGAAATACGCGGCCATGTGCGAGAACGCGCGCGAGCGCGCGCGCCAGTCCTCGAAGTCCTCGCCGGAGAAGCGCGCACGCGGGAGGCCGTGCTCTTCGCTCGCCGAGTAGATCCGGACCAGCTCGTCCGGCTCGTGGTACGGGAGCGGTCGCAGCAGGATGCCGTCGACGATGCCGAACATCGCGGCGTTCGCGCCGATGCCGACCGCCACCGTGAGCACGGCCGCGACCGTGAAGCCCGGGCTGCGCCGGAACTGGCGCAGTGCGAGCCGCGCATCCCGCACCAGCTCGCCGAGCAGGCCCCAGCCGCGTGCGTCGCGCACCTCGTCCTTGTACCGGTCCATGCTGCCGAACACGATCAAGGCCTGACGCCGTGCGGCCTCCGGCGTCATCCCGCGCCGTACGCCCGCCGCCGTCTCCAGCTCCACGTGATGGCGCAGCTCCTCCTCCATCCCGCGCTCATCGGCGTCGCGCGAGAACAGCGCGCGCAGCCGCTCCCGCAGCTCGTAGACGATCCTCATGTCCAGCTCCACGCGAGCACGTGATTCACCGCCGTCGACGACCGCTCCCACTCCGCTCGCTCCGCCGCGAGCTGCCTCTCCCCCACGCGCGTGAGCATGTAATAGCGCGCCCGCCGGTTGTGCTCCGTCACCCGCCACTCCGACCGGACCCAGCCCTTCGACTTCATCCGCTGGAGCGCCGGATACAGACTGCCCTGGTTCACCTGGAACACGTCCCGCGACATCTGCTGGATCCGCTGGCTGATACCCCACCCGTGCATCGGCTCCAGCGACAGCGTCTTCAGGATCAGCAGCTCCAGCGTGCCCTGGAGCAGATCGGACTGGTCGCGCGCCATCGGCCTCTCTCCTATCGGGGGTCTACAGAAGCTCGCTGCGACTGCTGTAGAGGGTCAACAGGGGTGGGACGAGTGGCGCTGACCGCCTGGCGACCCGTTCAATCCATGACGGCGAGGGCGCGGTTGCGCAGCTGCTGGCCATAGAGCCGCCGGTGGGCGACCTTGCGCTCGATCATACGGATCACCTCCGTGCCGAAGTTCACGCCTTCCAGCATGCCGGCCGCGTTCAGGCCGCCCGAGCTGATCGTGTTGATCTCGACCAGCCGGTCACCGACGATGTCGAGGCCGACATCGAAGATGCCGTCGGCGAGCAGGCGCGGTCGCACGGTCTCGGCGATCTCGAGCATCCGCGGCGTGATCTCGGCCCGCTCCGGCCGGCCGCCCGCGGTCATGTTGCTCCGGAAATCGCCCGTCGCGTTCACGCGCCGGATCGCGGCGTATTTCCCATCGACGACGAGTGGTCGGCCGTTGAAGAGGAAGAGACGGACGTCGCCGGCGCGGCTGTCGGGGAGGAACTCCTGGACGATGACGAAGCTGTAGCGGCAGATCGATTCCACGATCTGCCGCAGGTTCGCCGCATCACGATCGACCAGATAGACGTCCTTGCCGCCGTAGCCGCGGAGCGGCTTCACCACGATGCGGCCGTCCGCCTGCTGCTCGTGGAAGCGGACCACCTCGTCGTAGCTGCGCGTGATGAGCGTGCGCGGACGGATGTCGGCGGGAAACTGCTCCAGGTACATCTTGCTCATCGCGTACGAGAGCGTGAACGGGTGGCTCAGCACGATGAGCCCCTGGAGCACGGCGATCTGGCCGAACACGATCCCGGCATCGTACTCCCAGGGCCTGGCGTCATTGTCCTCGACGGGGTTGTAGCGCAGGTACAGGACGTCCAGGTCCTCGGACGTGATCGTGACACGTGGTGCATCCGGTCCCTGCACCGCATCCAGGAACTCCTGCTGGCCACCGCCGCCGCCCTGCGGCGCCGGCCGCGCGACGGCGCTGAGCGGTCCCTCCGACGAGTAGTTGAGGTCGCCGACGCCGACCATGAACACGGTGTGTCCCAGCGCGGCCGCCGCGTGCGCCATGACCGTCGTCGCGGCGCGCGACACCTCGGTGTCCACGTCGTTGACCAGGAACGCGATCCTCATCGGTCGTCCGGACATATCATCTCCGTCAATGTGATACCGCGTCGCACGGCGTCGAGGCGGTCACGCGCGTCATCGCCCGTCAGGTAGCGCGGGGTCAGGGGCGGCTCGCGCAGGACCTGCCTGTACCGGAGCTCCTCGATGATCGGCAGGTGGCGCTTCGCGATCTTGCCGATGTAGAGCGCTGCCGGATCGGTCCCGTTACGGAGCAGCTCCAGCAGGTCGATCAGGCCGCGCAGGTAGATCATGTCGCGCGTGAAGCCGCCGGACGCATGCACGCGCAGCGCGATGCTCCACGCGCCGGCCGGCGTATAACCGAGGTCGCCGCGGAGCACGCGGAACGTCTCGACGAAGTCCGCACCATCCTGCACGGTCCTCGCCGCGATCACGCGCGCGGCGAGCAGTCGCATGCGCAGGCGGTCGAGCCCGCCGGCGAGGTACTCGGCGAGCACGGCGAGTCCCTCCTGGAGCTCGTCGTAGCCCGCGAGCCCGAGCGAGAGCTGTTGCAGCGGCTGGGCGCTGCCATTCACGAACGTCAGCACGTGCGTGCCCACTTCGTGATGGACGAGCGGCGCGACGCGATCGGCGCGGACCGTCAACTTCTCGCCGATCATCAGATTGCCCTCGGAGACGAGGAGCCCCGTCACGTCCGGCCGGATCTCGATCGTGTTCCGGATCCCGTCGTAGCGCGTCCGATAGTAGCTCAGCTCCTGCACGGCGGCAGCGCGAAAGCCGCCGGCGTCGACCCACTGGCCGTCCCAGCGCCGGGGGCGAGGCACCTGCTCCAGGATCTGCCCGGCCGTCCGCACGAGTGCTTCGTCGGCTTCTCCGTACAGCCGCAGGCTGTCGTAGCGGAACTCCTTCGTGCCGCGCTCGCGCAGCATCGTGATCTGGGTATCCAGCTCCTGCCGCTTGTCCTCCATCAGGTCGGCGAGCGCGGGGTCGTCGATCGCCTCCATCCGGATCGCGAACAGCCGTCGCTTGAGCAGGTCGGGATCGAAGCGGAGGAGGCGGTAGTGGAAGTCCGGATTGCGCGCGAAGTCGTCGCTCCGGAACCGTTCCCAGGCTTCGTCGCCGTTCACGGGCGAGGTCAGGAGCAGCAGGTCGAAGGAGTGCTCGAGATCACAGAGCGCGCGATCGACGCCCCAGACCGCGTCCGCCGGTGTCCTCGACCCGAGTGCGAGGTGGTTCTCGATCTTGTGCGTGGTCTGAACGCGCACGAACTCGTACACGGCCTGCCGCAGCGCACGGGAGAGCCGTTGCCGCAGCTGGAGGAGGAAACGCGGGTAGACATCGCCGGTCTCCGGATCCCGATAGATCGGCGGAACCTCCAGGCCGAGGAGGAGGATCTCGTGACGCCAGCTCTCGTCGATCGTCAGCAGTCGGGGCAGATCGGGCGGGTGACGGTCGTCGCCCGTCTCCAGCGCGATCTCCAGCCCGGGGTCCAGCTCGCGCAGCGGCTGGAGCGCCTCCACCATCCGCCCGATCGTCTCCGGTGCCGGCCCCGCGGGAGCGCGCAGGACAAAGCGACGGCTGTGCGGGTCCGGCGATGACCAGAGCTCGAGGAGCAGGTAGGCGCCGTACGCCGCCGATCCCGATCGCGCGAGCGGGGCGACGAGCTCCGCCACCTCGGCCTCCTCGCCCCGGCGCGAGATCAGACGGGCCGCTTCCGCTGCGATGAGCCGATCCGTGCCCCGATCCGCCCGCTCCGGCTCACGGTAGATGAACAGGAACGGAAGACCGCGGTCGATGTGGAGCACGCCACCGTTCGACAGGGTGTGGCGGGTGCCCTCCTGGCGTGCGATTCTGTCGAGGAGGATCTCCTGCATCTGCGGACCGTGGCTCCTTTCACTGGTGTCGCCCGGGCGTCGCGGGTATTCCGCCGGTCGTCGCCGCACCGGCGTCCGGCTGGGGCTCCGCCGTCGAAGTGCAAGGATTTCGCCGTGAGGTCACGGGCGGCCGTGAACCGCCCGTCCGGAGTGGTGCGGCCCTTGCCGTGCGCTGGCGGATTCGCTCGATCATAGAGGAATCGACTTGAAGAGATCCGGGGACGCCGCTCTGCGGCAGCAATACACGGTCGGCGTGGAAGAGGAGTATCAGCTCGTGAGTCCGGAAACGGGTGAGCTCCGGAGTCACGGCCGCGCCGTGCGCGATGCCGACCAGACCGGCGCGGTGGGCGGCGAGGTGAAGGACACGATGCTGGAGATCGGCACACCCGTGTGCCGGGACGCGGCGGAGCTCGCCGCGCGCATCGGGGAGCGCCGCTTCCAGGCGAGCGCCGCCGCGGCATCGGAGGATCTGGAGATTCTCGCGGCGGGAGTTCATCCGTTCAGCCGCCCGGACGTTGCGGGCATCACGCAGGAGAGCCGCCCGCTGATGCTCATCGCCCTGTTCCGCGAGGCGCTCCGGCAGCACAGCATCTGGGGCATGCACGTCCACGTGGCGGTTCCGCCCCACCGGGATCGCGTCACGCTGATGAACACCGTGCGCAGCTTCGGCCCCCACCTGCTCGCGCTCTCGTGCAGCTCGCCGTTCCACCTCGGCGTGGATACCGGGTACGCGTCGTTCCGGACACTCGTGTGGCGCGGGTTCCCGTTCGTGGGCGTGCCGCCCCGGTTCGAATCCGCGGCGGAATACCGCGCGTACGTGGACCTGCTCCTCCAGGTCGGCACGATACCGGACGAACGGACGCTCTACTGGAGCGTTCGACCGAGCGCCCGCTATCCGACGCTGGAGCTGCGCATGTGCGATGCGTGCCCGCGGCTCGACGAGGCGGTTTCGATCGCGGCGCTCGCGCGGGCGGTCGTGGCGGGCAGCGCCGAGGGACTGATCGAGCCGATCGGCTCCTCACTCGGCACGTCGCTACAGGACGAGATCCTGCGCGAGAACGAATGGATCGCCGCACGGGATGGCCTCGACGCGACGTTGATCGCGCCCGAGCGCCCCGGACGCGGCGTTCCCGTGCGCGACGCAATCGGTGAGCTGCTCGAGGCGATCCGGCCGGTCGCCGAGCGGCTCGGTGATGCGGATCAGGTCGCTGCCGTGCGCACCATCGTGGAGCGCGGCAACGCCGCGGACCGGATGCGCCGGCGACGCGCCGGCGGTGACAGCATGCAGGCGATCGCCGCGTGGCTCGTCGCGGAGACCCGGGCCGGCACCGGCATCGACCGCCGCGCGAGGCACCGTGAGACATCGGCCCGGTCCGTGCCCGCGTCGAACGGGTGACGGACCGGCGAAACCGGTGATCCCGCCGGTCGTGCCTCCGACGCGGGGCTAGGTGCCGGCTGCCGCCGGCAGCAGCGTGATGTGCACGTAGTTGTCCACGTCGAGGTACTTCCGCGCGGTCTCGCGGATCGCGTCGGGCGTGAGCGCCTCGGTCATCCGGGCCTCTTCCAGGATCTCGCGCGGGTCGTCGCCGTACTGATACGCGGACACGAGGCCACCGAGCCAGAACCCGTTCTGCTTCAGGCTCAGCTCCCTGCTCCGCCGCTGCGCCTCGCGCACCTCGTTCACCTCCTCGAGCGTCGGGCCGTCGGTCTGGAACGCGCGGATCTCGGCCATCACCGCCTGTGTCAGCTCGTCCGCACGCTCCGGCGCGCTGCCGAAGCGAACCGTAACGCTGTACGTCGCCGGCTCCTCGCGGCCGCCGCCGGCCGACACGTTCACGCCGTACGTGCCGCCCAGCGCTTCGCGCAGCTCTTCCAGCAGCCGGTTCTCCAGCACCTCGCCCAGCGACTCGAGCAGGTGGCTCTCCCGTTCGCTGTACTCGAACGGGCCGGTGAACGAGAGATACGTCTGACTCTGCGGCTCCGTACCCGCGCGCACGACCTTACGGATCACGCCGGTCGGTGGACGGATCCCCACGTCCCGGCCGGACTCCACCCGCCCGCGCGACGGCAGGCTCGCCAGGTACTGGAGCACGTGCGGCCGGATCGAGTCCACCTCGAAATCGCCGACGATCACGAACGTGAAATCGCTCGCGTCGGCGAACCGCTCGCGATACACCGCCAGCGCGCGGTCCAGATCGACCTGCTCGAACGTCTCGGCCCGGATCGGCTGGGCGCGCGGATGGTTCTGCGACATCGTCACGGCGATCGTATCCGAGAACGCGGCCGCGGGGCTGGCCTGGCGGTTCGCGAGCATCGCCTGGTTCGCCTGGAGGAACGACGCGAACATCGACGTATCGCGGCGCGGTGCCATGAACTTCAGATGGACCATCTGGAACATGGTCTCCAGGTCCTTGCGCGTGGATGAGCCGCTGATGCCCTCCCAGCGCGTCGACAGCGATGCGGACGCCTGGACCTGCCTGCCGGACAGCAGCCGGCGCAGGTCCTGCTGGCTCAGCTCGCCGAGACCGCCAAGGCCCGCGACCGTCGTCGCGAACATCGCCTGCACGTACAGCGAGTCGGGCACGAGCGATGACCCGCCGGGACTGATGCCGCGCACCAGGATCTGATCCTTCTGGTGGTCCGTCGGCATCAGCACCACGCGCACGCCGTTGTCGAGCCGCCACTCCGTGAGGTCCAGCTCGTCGATCGTGCTCTCGCCGACGATGCGCCCGGGCGCGGGCAGCTCCGCGATCAGCGGCTGGTCCACGACGACATCCCGATACGGCTCGATCTCCTTCTGCTTCACCGCATCGGCAATCGCGAGGATCCGCTCCTCCGTCGGTACCGTGACGCCCTCCTTCTCGGGCGCGCTCACGAGGATCACGCGGTTGCCCGCGGGCGGGCGCGTGCGCGCGAGCCGGTTGATCTCCTCGAGCGTGACCTGCGGCAGGATGCGCATCTGCATCTCGTGCTCCGCCTCCGTGCCCGCAGCATCCTCGCCGTTGATGAAATGACGCACGAGCTCGTCCGCGCGCGATGCCGACGTGCGCCGCTCCCGCTGCGCGAACATCCGCTCGATCGACGCCGTCGCGTTCGCGCGCGCGCGGTCCAGCTCCGTCTGCGTGAAGCCGTGACGCGCGGCGCGCTCCAGCTCCGTCAGCACCGCGTCCAGACCGGTCTCGATGCCGTTGTCCCTGACCGCCGCGCCTAGCGAGTACGCGTCCGCCGTCGCGACGAAGTAGCCGCGGCCGATACCGGCGCCGACGAACGGCGCGTCCGGCTTCTGCGCAATCTCCGTCATGCGCGCATTCAGCATCGAGAAGTACAGCCCCTCGATCGTGCGGTCGCGATATCCCGCGAACGTGAGGTGATCGCGGCGCGGCACGAGATGATAGATCGAGAGCGAGTTGCTCGTCGCCTCCGGGTCCGTCGCGATCGCGACGTACGTCTGCTCGTGCGCGGGCACCTCGTACGACGGTCGCTGCACGGGCCCCGCGGGCGCCGGCATGCGCGAGAACCGCTCCCGGATCAACGCCTCGATCTCGTCCCCGTCGAAATCGCCGACGGCGATCACCGCCATCAGATCCGGCCGGTACCACTCGCGGTAGAAGCGCGTGAGCACGTCGTGCGGGAACGTGCGCAGCACCTCCACATCGCCGATCGGCAGACGCTCCGCGTAACGCGAGTCCTTGAGCAGCACGGGCAGCTGACGGTCCAGCATCCGTGCGCCCGCACCGCGGCGCAGCCGCCACTCCTCGATGACCACACCGCGCTCCGCCTCGATCTCCGTCGAATCGAACGCCTGCGCATGCGCCCAGTCGCCCAGCATCTCGATCCCCTTCGCCACGAACTCGTCATCGTCCGTCGGCAGCTGGAGCATGTAGACGGTCTCGTCGAACGACGTGTACGCATTCACGTCGGGGCCGAACCGCATGCCGATCGACTGGAGGTACTGGATCAGCTCCTGCTTCGGGAACTGCGCCGTGCCGTTGAACGCCATGTGCTCGACGAAGTGCGCGAGCCCGCGCTGGTCCTCCGACTCCAGCACCGATCCCGCCCGCACCGCCAGACGCAGCTCCACGCGGTTCTCCGGCCACTCGCTCTCGCGGATGAAGTAGTGCATCCCGTTCGGCAGCGTGCCGACCCGGACGAGCGGATCGAGCGGGACCGGCCGCGCGAGCTCGGCCGCCGTCGGCTCCTGGGCGGCGGCATCCGCGAGCGGGACTGCAACGAGTAGAGCGAGCAGCGTCGGAACGAGACGGGTCCGTGACATGAAGACCTTCCGGGGATGTCGTGAGGAAACGGCGCGCTGGATCGTGAGGCTGCGAGGTGCTACGACCGACGACGTTATACGGTGCCGCGGCCGGGCGGTGCGGGCTCCGGCCCCACCCACGTACGCCACCATACCCACGCCGTTCCCATCCCGGCGAGCAGCACGACGGGGAGCGGCAGGAAGCTCGCTTCCGGCTCGCCCCACAACCGCTCACTGGCGACGCGGGCGAGCACGCCGCACACCGCGCCCGCGAACAGCGCACGGCCGAGCGTGACTCCGATCGTCCTGCGAAGGATCAGCCAGCCCGGTAGCGCGACGAACACGAGCACCACGGCGATCACCGGCGTGCCGAACAACACTCCGCCCATGAGCAGGTACGGTACGGTCCTGCCCGCCGTGATAGGGCCGTGGACCAGGAAGGTGTGGACGTACAGCAACGCCATCCACAGCCCGAGCGCCGCGGGTGCGGCAACGAGAAGCGCGTGAACCGTCGAGCGCGACCGGGTCACCATGGCTCCACGATAGGTCGGGTCGTACCGGCCGGTCAACGCGAACGCCCGCGTGTTCCGTGGGCGGGTGCGGCTCGCGTAGCGCGAGGCGGGCGTCTTGCGGATTGCAAGGGGTCGGGCGAAACACGGCGCCAGGCCAGACCCGCGCCGGACGCGCCGGACCCCTCAACTCATTAATGGACAACGAGTTCGGTATTGCAAACGTATGAGGTATCCTCCCTGCAACACGCGCCCGGACATACAGACGGATTCTCATGCTTGCAGGTGACGATGCCATCGAGCGATTCCGACAGGCTGAAGGGCTGGCTCGCGCGTGCGCGCGTCCTGCTCGTCGACGATCAGCCGGGCAACCTGAAGTTCCTGCGGCACGTGCTGGAGGTGGAGGGCTACGGCGAGCTGATCGCGCTGTCCGACCCCGTCGAGGCGCTGGAGCGGTTCGAGGAGCTGGATCCTGACCTCGTCATTGCCGACCTGTGGATGGCGCCGCTGGACGGGTTCCACTTCATCGCGCGCGTGCAGGAGCTGCTGCCTGCGGGTTCCTATCTGCCGATCCTGGTCGCGACGGGCGATCACAGCCCGGAGGCTCGCCGGCGAGCGCTGTCCGCCGGTGCGCGCGACTTCCTGACGAAGCCGCTGAGTCCGGCCGAGGTGCGGCTGCGCGTGCGCAATCTGCTGGAGACGCGGTTCCTGCACGAGCAGCTACGCGAGCACAACACGACGCTGGAGCACCGTGTCGCGGAGCGGACGCACGAGCTGGAGGACGCGCGCCTCGAGATCCTGTACCGACTCGCGCGTGCCGCGGAGTTCCGCGACGACCATACGGGGCGGCACACGCTGCGGGTCGGGCGCGTCGCGGGTCGCATCGCGCAGGTGCTCGGGCTGCCGTCCGAGTCGCAGGAGCTGATCGCGCGTGCCGCGCCGCTGCACGACATCGGGAAGATCGGTATCCCCGACTCGATCCTGCTGAAGCAGGACCGTCTCACGCCGAACGAGCGCGACGTCATCCAGTCTCACACGGTGATCGGCGCGGACATCCTGTCAGGCAGCCGCTTCGCGCTGCTCCAGCTCGCGGAAGAGATCGCACTCAGTCATCACGAGCGGTGGGACGGGGCAGGCTATCCGCACGGCCTCGCTCGCGAGATGATCCCGCTATCGGGCCGCATCGTCGCGGTCGCCGACGTGCTCGATGCACTGACGCACGATCGGCCGTACAAGCCGGCGTGGACGATGCGCGAGGCGCTGGCGGAGATCGAGGCGAACGCGGGCACGCAGTTCGACCCGGGTGTCGTCGAGGCACTGTTGCGCATTGCACCGGAGATGTGCGTGCTGGAATCCGATGATGTCGATGCTGCGCCTCCCCGTGCGCCGCAGCTGGCGAGCGTGCCGGCCCCGCGGGAGCCGGATCCCCACACGCTCGCCACGCTGCGTCTGCTCCAGCACGAGCGCGATACGCTCGCGGGAGAGGTCCACGAGCTGCGGCAGC
Source organism: Longimicrobiales bacterium (assembly GCA_036374995.1). Taxonomy (GTDB): domain Bacteria; phylum Gemmatimonadota; class Gemmatimonadetes; order Longimicrobiales; family RSA9; genus SH-MAG3. The sequence continues at coordinate 11,114 of DASUSS010000144.1, forward strand.
AGCTCGCGCGTACTCGACGCCCGTTCATTCGCTCGCGACGTTCCGCGCAGGCGAACTGAGCGATGTCGCTGCGCCGCCGCTTCCTGCTGAGTCTGCTCGCGGTCCTGGGGCTGATGGCCGGACCGGCGCTGTTTGCGGCGAGCCGCGTGCTCGCGCTGCGCGACATCGTGCTGGAGCTGCGCGGCGAGGCGGCGCAGTCCGCGCTCGCGGTGGGACGGCTGGAGGCCGCGCTCGTGCAGGTGGACCGACAGCAGCGGGCGTACGTGGCGACGGCGGATCCGGACTTCGCGGCGCGCATGCGCGCGGCCACGAACCGCGCGGCGGGAGAGGCCTCCGCGCTCCGGGACGCGGGTCACGGCGAGCTCGTCGACGTCGCCGCCGTGCGCATCAGTCGGATCGTGGAGGTGAACCGTCGCATCGAGGAGCTCGTCACGCAGGGCGAGCTCGAGGTGGCCACGGATTATCTGCTGGACCAGGCACTGCCGGAGATCGATCGCGCACGCGCCGCGGTGCCCGCGCTCGCTGCGGCGATCGACGCGAAGACGGGCGAGCGCGCGGCCGTCGCGAAGCGGAGCGCGATCGTCGCCGGCACGGCGACGACTGCGGCCGTGTTCATCGCGGCACTCCTCGCGGCCGCGCTCGCGATCGCGGCCGCGCGCGTGCTGACGCAGCCCGTCGAACGGCTGCGTCTCGCGATGGCGCGCGTGGCCGATGGCTCGCTCGAGGCACCCGTCCACCTGCCCTACGACCGCGTCGACGAGGTCGGCGAGCTCGCGCGCTCGTTCCGCACGATGACGCAGCGACTCGCCGAGCTGGACCGCCTCCGTGCGGAGTTCGTCGGCTCGACCAGCCACGATCTCAAGACACCGATCAGCATCATCGCCGGATACGCCGAGCTGATCCACGACGAGCTGCGCGGTCCGTCGCACGCGCGCCACCGCGAGCTGCTGCGCTCGCTCTCCGAGCAGGCGCAGACGCTGCAACGGCGCGTGGATCAGCTGCTCGAGATCAGCCGCATGGAGGCCGGACGGGTACAGCTCGGGCTGGAGGAGATCAATGTACGGTACTTCGCGACCGAGCTGCTGCACGCGTTCGAGCCGACCGCGCGCGCACGCGAGCTGCGACTCGAGCTGCACGTGCACGATGCCGTGCCGCCGTTCCTCGTTGCGGACCCCGACGTACTGCGCACCGATGTGCTGAACAACCTCATCGACAATGCGCTGAGATTCACGCCCGCAGGCGGCGTGATCCGCATTGCCATCCTGCCGGACGCGGATCGCGTGAACATCGAGGTGGACGACACGGGCCGCGGCATGACGCAGGAGCAGCTGGACCATCTCTTCGACCGCTACTACCAGGGTGCCGGTCTCGGCCTCGCGATCGCGAAGGCGGGCGTCGAGGCGCACGGCGGCAGGATCCACGTCATCAGTCGTCCGGGCCGCGGCACGCGCGTGCGTGTGTCGCTGCCGGTCCGCGCCACGCACGCGCCGGTCCCGACGCTGCTGGCAGCCGTCTGAGTCTCAGTCCCCCGGCCGGTTCCGCTCGCGGAGCGCGCGGTCGCCGACCAGGTCCCGATAGAAGTCCCGCTCCTCCCTCAGCCGCTCCAGCTCGGTGGTGGCCGCCTCCAGCTCGTTCTCCGTACGCGTGAGGCGCTGCTCGACCGCGGAGATCCTGCCGGCGGCGGCCGCCGGAGCGGTGAGCGAGACCGCGGCGCTCTTGCAGATGGAGCAGCGCTTCCGGTAGAACGGAATTGCGGCGAGCCAGACACCGCCGGTCAGGACGGCGAGGATGATGGTGCCCGCGCCGATCTGACGCTTCGCTTCCACGGGGCGGCCGCAGAGCGCGCAATACATTGTGGCCATCGACCCCTGCCTGGCTCGTGGGAAATCCGGCGGCTTACGCCGACGACGCCGCTTCCTGCTGCGACTCGCGGCCGTGGACACGCTCGCGGACCGCGTCGATGCTCCTCACCTCGCGCACCTCGATGCAGCCGGTCTCGGCCCACGGGAACTCGCACGCCATGCGCACCGCCTCATCCATGTCCTCGGCCTCGACCATGTTGAAGCCCGCGAGCAGCTCCTTCGTCTCCGTGAACGGACCGTCCGTGATCGTACGGCGGCCGTTGCGGACGCGGATGGACCGTGCGGCGTTCGCGCCCTCCAGCATCTGCGAGTCGTGGAGGCGGCCCTCCTGGCGCAGCTCGTCCGCGTGCGCGAGACAATCGCGCATCGACGCGTCGAACTGACCTTCCGGCAGTGCCTCCAGCAGCTCGTCGTCCGTGTAAATGAGGATCGCGTATTTCTTCATCCCGCCTCTCCTGTGATTACGTAACCCGGCGCGGTACGGGTTTCGAGGTTGCGGAAAACTACCGCGGACCGGCGGCCGTGAACACCCCATCCGGGCCGTACGGTACGCGGGACTGGCGGCGAGGGGTCCCGGTGCCCATCCTGCGCCGCATGCGACACCTGTCGATCCTCCTCGCCGCGCTGGCCGCAGCAGCCGGCTGCGACGGCAGCCCTCCGGGCTCCGCTGCCGCACCGGACGGGCGCGATTCCCTGCGCATCGTCTTCGTGACACACGGCCAGTCCGCCGACGCGTTCTGGTCCGTCGTCGCGAACGGTGCGCGCGATGCCGCGCGCGACATGGGCGTGGACGTGCAGTACCAGGCGCCCTCCCGCTTCGACATGGTCGAGATGTCGAACCTCATCCGTGCGACCGTCGCCGCGCGCCCGCACGGACTCGTCGTCTCGATTCCCGATCCCGCGGCGCTCGCGGGCGCGATCCGTGGTGCGACGGATGCCGGCATTCCCGTGATCTCGATCAATTCGGGCGCGGACGCGTACCGCGAGCTGGGCGCGCTCGCGCACGTGGGACAGACCGAATACGAGGCGGGCTATGCGGGCGGCGCGCGGCTCGCCGACGCCGGCGTACGCCACGCGCTGTGCATCAACCACGAGGTCGGCAACACCGCGCAGGACCTGCGCTGCCGTGGTCTCGCCGATGCACTCGCGCAGCATGGCGCGCGTGCGACCGTGCTCGGCGTCGACCTCGCCGATCCCGAGGACGCACAGCAGCGCGTCGCGAATGCGCTGCGCGCCGATGCCGGCATCGACGGCATGCTCGCGCTCGGGCCGAACGGCGCCGATCCCGCGCTCGCCGCGCTGCGCGCGACCGGACGCGCCGGTGCCGTCGCGTTCGGCACGTTCGACCTGACACCGCGCGTGCTCGAGGCCGTGCGCGACGGTGACATGCTGTTCGCGATCGATCAGCAGCAGTACCTCCAGGGATACCTGCCCGTGATCCTGCTCGTGAAATACCTCGAGACCCGCGCGCTGCCCGGCGGCGGCGACATCGTCCGCACCGGCCCCGGCTTCGTCACGCGCGACGACGCCGCGGCCGTCATGGAGCTGACCGAGCGCGGCATCCGGTGAGACGACTGCTCGCCGCGCCGGAGCTCGGGCCGGTCGCCGCGCTCGTGCTCGTATGGCTGTTCTTCGCCGTCGCGGGCGGCGCAGCGTTCCGCTCGCTCGACGGCACTGCCGCCTACCTGGATGCCGCCGCCCCGCTCGGCATCCTCGCCGTCGCCGTCGCGCTGCTCATGATCGGCGGCGAGTTCGACCTCTCCATCGGCTCCATCATCGGCGTGAGCGGCATGAGCACGATGCTGCTCACGATCGAGGCCGGGTGGCCCCTGACGCTCGCGATCCCCGTGACGCTGCTGCTCTGCGCCGCGATCGGGCTCGCGAACGGTCTGCTCGTCGTGCGCACGAGCGTGCCGTCGTTCCTCGTCACGCTCGGCTCGCTGTTCGCGCTGCGCGGCCTCACGATCGCGCTCACCCGCCTCCTCACCGGCCGCACGCAGATCGGCGGGATCGACCGGGTGCCCGACCATGATGCCTGGCGAAGCGTACTCGCCGGCGAGATCGGACCGTTCCGCAGCAACCTGCTGTGGTGGCTCGCGCTCACACTGCTCGCCACCTGGCTGCTCCGCCGCACGCGCGCCGGCAACTGGATCTATGCCGCCGGCGGCAGCGCCGATGCTGCACGCAACGCCGGTGTGCCCGTACGTCGCGTGAAGGTCATGCTGTTCGTGACCACCGCGCTCGCGGCCGCACTCGTCGGCATCATGCAGGCCGTCCGCTTCACGGGTGCCGACGTGCTCCGCGGCGAGGGCCAGGAGTTCCGCGCCATCATCGCGGCCGTCATAGGCGGTACCCTGCTCACCGGCGGCTACGGCACCGCCACGGGTGCGGCCCTCGGCGCACTCACGTTCGGGATGGTGCAGCAGGGCATCGTCATCACCGGCGCCGATGCCGACTGGTTCCAGGTCTTCCTCGGCGCCATGCTCATCGCCGCCGTGCTCGTCAACGACTGGATGCGCCGCCGCGCGCTGCGCTCGACATGACCGCGGCACCGGTGATCCGCGCGGATCGCGTGACCCGTCGGTTCGGCGGCGTGACCGCTCTCGAGGACGTCACGTTCGAGGCGCATGCCGGCCGCGTCACCGCCCTGCTCGGCGACAACGGCGCCGGCAAGTCCACGCTGATCCGCATCCTGTCCGGCGTCTACCCGCCGACTTCCGGACGCCTCCTGCTCGACGGCGCGGAGGTGCACTTCGCATCCCCGCGCGATGCGCTCGCGCGCGGCATCGCCACCGTCCATCAGGACCTCGCGCTCGTCCCGCTCATGAGCGTGTGGCGCAACTTCTTCCTCGGCGCCGAGCCCACGATCGGAGCCGGTCCGCTCCGCCGCATCGATGTCGACGCCTGCCGCCGCACCGCGCTCGACGAGCTGACCGCGCTCGGCATCACGCTCCGCGATGCCGAGCAGCCCGTCGCCACACTGTCCGGCGGCCAGCAGCAGGCCGTCGCGATCGCCCGCGCCGTCCACCGCGGCGCCCGCGTCCTCATCCTCGACGAGCCCACCGCCGCACTCGGCGCCACCCAGCGCGCGCTCGTCACCGACCTCGTGCGCCGCGTACGCGGCAGCGGTGTGGCCGTCATCCTGATCACGCACGACCCCGCACAGGCCGACACGCTCGCCGATCGGCGCGTCGTGCTGGAGCATGGGCGGGTGATCGAAGTGTCCTGACGGGCTGCAGCCTCGGAGGGTCGGTGGCGCCCGGGGACGAAGGCCGTCATTCCGGTGATTCGGGCAGGTACGGAATCAATCGCGGAGGGCGCGGAGGACGGCGAGTTCCGGAGGCGCCGCGGGTAGTTCGAGGACGGACCCCGCACCACCGTTGAGCCTCCCCAACCTCGATTCCCTCCCTGAACTCCGCGAGATGAATCCGCTATTCCGTTCGCGTAGTCGACCCGTTCGTCGGTTCGGCCAACAGAATCATCTCGCAGAGCTCGCAGAGGACGGCGAGCTCTGGAGGCCGCGCCGGCAGTTCGAGCACTGGACTCCTCACCACCGTTGAGCCTCACCAACCTCGATTCCCTCCCTGAACTCCGCGAGTGAAATCCGTTTTCCGTTCGCGCAGTTTTCCGTTTCCCGGGAAGCGCCCGTTCGCTCGGGAGGCCGGCTTGACGTCGACCCTTGACGCGTCCCTCCGGCGCTCCTATACTGAACCATATGGTTCAGTATTCGCGACG
>DASUSS010000145.1:0-31665 GCA_036374995.1 Longimicrobiales bacterium
GACACGATCATGGTCCGGCACACGCGGGAGATGGTGGCGCTGTGGGGGTCGCGCACGCGGCTCACGTTTCCGCAATCCGGCGACATCGAGGTCCTCGAATACGACCTGCCCGACGCCTGTCCGGGACTCGCCGAGTGCGCCGGCGAGGTCATCCCGGCACTCGCGTTCCCCGCGCACTCGGTGCCCGACCCGGCCGTCCGCGAGCTGCTGCGGCTGGGGCTGCTCAAGCGGCTGGAGTCCGGATCGTGGGCGTTCGGTGCATCGATCCGCAGACACATCCTGCTGCTCGGGTGGTTCATCGAGGCTGCGCGCGCCGGTCTCCAGTTCGACGCGTGCGTGCACAGGGGGCACGCTCCCCCGGGCGACGGCGCCGTTCAGCTCATGCTCGATCCGCTCGTCCTGCCGCCCTGGCCGCCGTCACGGGACCGCGAGGGAAGCATCGAGGCCGCGAAGCGGGACCTTCACGGGCTCGTGCAGATGAAGGCGAGGCTGCTCGAGGGAACGGACCCCAAGCTCGACCGTCTTCGCACGCTGCTCGACGACGAGCTGAAGGACGAGACGGTGCTGCTGTTCACCGAATACCGCGACACCGCGCATGGGATCTGGCACGCGCTCGCGCGGCGCGCCGGCGTCGGCATGATCCACGGATCCGACGCGCGTCTCGGACTGGAGCGCGCCAGCCGGCGGGCGATCATCCATCGCTTCGCGCCGCGCTCGAACGGCGTGAGTATCCCGCGGGATGCGGAGCGCGTGCGCGTGCTCATCGCGACGGACGTCCTCGCGGAAGGACTCGACCTCCAGGACGCCCGCGTCCTCATCAGCTGGGACCTGCCTTGGAATCCCGTGCGCCTGGCGCAGCGCATCGGTCGCATCGACCGGCTCGGCTCGCCGCACGCACGCATCCGCACCATCGCGTTCAGGCCGGATCCGCGCATCGACGCGCTGCTCGGTCTGACACGGAGGATCCGGCGGAAGCTGCGCCAGATCCGCTGCGTCGGCGGCGATGCACCCGCCTGGCGCGACATGCGCCGGTCACGCCGGATCTCGCGGGAGCTGGACGAGGCGGCGCGCGCGCGGGAGTCTCTCCGCGTCCGCTACCTGGTCGCACGGCGCCCGTCGGGCGGCGAGGAGGTGTCGGGCGCCGGCGCCGCCACGATCGCGGCGTTGCACTGGGGCGGACCGAACGAAGCCGCGCTCTGCTGTTTCCGTACTCATACGGGCGAGGTGCTGCTCGTGCTCACGGCACCGGGTGCGCCGGCGGAGGTCAACACCGCCGCCGCGTGGTCCGCACTCGCGGCCGCCGACCGGTCACCGGCGGCAGCCGCGCCGGATGCGGCCCATGCTCGGCAGGCGGAGCACGCTGCGCGACGCGCTCTGTCTGCTGGCTGGAGCCGGGACCGCACGGGGGCACCGGCCCGGGCCGCAGCGACGTACGTCGGCGCCTGGCTCGCGTCACGCCCCGGCGGACCGACCGATGATGAGGTGGATGTCGCCGACCGGCTGCTCCGGCGGCTCGCCACAGGCGCCCGCGCCGGCACCGAGCTCCGGCTGAAACGGCTGCTCGCTCCCGCATACCCCGCCGAAGACGCCGGCGGCCGGCTGGAGGAATGTCTGACGGAGGCCGGCAACGCTCCCGCGTACCCGCGGCGGCCGGCTGCGACGGAGGCCGAGCTCATCGGCACGATCGTGCTCCGGCCGGACCGGTGGGACGCGAATGTCAACGCGCCGAACCGCCCGTGCTGACACCGGTTGCGCCGGTTGACCCTCCCCGTGCCGCGGATTATCTTTGGAGGCTCGCAAACATTCCCGCGTAGCTCAGTTGGTAGAGCAGGTGACTGTTAATCACCGGGTCAGAGGTTCGAGTCCTCTCGCGGGAGCTGACCAGACAGAGCCCGGCAACCGATACAGGTTGCCGGGCTCTTTGCTTCAGCTGTGATTCACTAGTTGGCCGCCTCCCGCTCGGGCGCCCGGCCCGGCGCGGGCCCCGAGATCCTTGACGCGGGGCGGGACGGCCACACATTTGACTCCGCATCTCCTGCCGTGACCTTTCTCGCGATGCCGCGCGGCCTCCCGCCTGGGAGCCGCGTTTTTTTTTGGGTTCCAGGCAGTACACCCGACCGTCCGTCCGCGCGTCCGCGCACGGACGATCCCGTCATCCAGGAGGCACGACGTGTCGATCAGAGTGTGGGCAGGGCTGGTACTCGCGACCGCGGTCTCGCTCCCCTCGGCTGTCCTTGCGCAGCAGCGCGAGGTGACGGGCCGGGTGGTCGGTGAGACGGGCGCAGGGATTCCGGGTGCCGCGGTCACCGTGAGCGGGACGCGCACGACGGTGGTGACGGATCAGAACGGCAACTTCCGGGTGACGGTGCCGTCGTCGGCGGTCGTGCTGATCGCGCACAGCATCGGATACCGGCGGTCCGAGGTGTCGGTGCCCGCGGACATGCGCACGGTGACGATCACGATGCCGACGGACGTGCTCGGTCTGGACGAGCTGGTGGTGACGGGCCGGGCGACGAGCGTATCGCGGCGCAACCTGGCGAATGCCGTTGCGACCGTGTCGGCGGCGGATCTGGAGCGGGCGCCGGCGCAGACGCTGGAGAAGGCGCTCCAGGGCAAGATCGCGGGCGCGAACATCGAGACGAACTCGGGCGCGCCGGGCGGTGGCGCGCAGGTCCGCCTGCGCGGCGTATCGACGATCAATGCGCAGCCGGATCCGCTGTACGTGGTGGACGGTGTGATCATCAGCAACGCGGAGATCCCGTCGAATGCGAATGCGGTAACGCGCGCGGCGGGCGGCTCGAACCCATCGCTCAAGCAGGACGCAGTGGTGAATCGGATCGCGGACATCACGCCGGCCGACATCGAGACGATCGAGGTGCTGAAGGGCCCGTCGGCGGCGGCGATCTACGGGTCGAAGGCGGCGAACGGCGTCGTCATCATCACGACGCGGCGCGGCCGGCCCGGTGCGGCGCGCGTCACGCTGTCGCAGCGCTTCGGCCAGTACCGGCTGTCGAACAAGCTCGGCTTCCGGACGTTCGAGACGGTCGACGAGGCCGTGTCGGCATACGGTGATGGTGCGCGCGCGTTCTTCGGTCCGAGCGGCGCACCGCTCCAGACGTTCGATCACGAGGAGTTGCTCGCGGGCCGGACGGACCTGTCCACGGAGACGGTGCTGAGTATCGGGGGCGGCAGTGATGCGACGCAGTACTTCGTGTCCGCAACGTGGAAGGATGACCGGAGCATCATCGCGAACACGGGATTCGAGAAGCAGGGCCTGCGCGTGAACCTGGACCAGCGGTTCGGCGAGCGGCTGCACCTCGGCGTGGGCACGAACCTGCTGCACAGCGTCGCGGCCCGCGGGCTCACGAACAACGACAACAGCGGCACCAGCTTCTACATGGTGTTCCCGTTCACGCCCAACTTCGTGGACCTGCGGCGTCAGCCGGACGGGACGTGGGCACGCAACCCGTTCGAGCGCAGCAATCCGCTGGAGACGGCGGCGCTGATGAAGAACGACGAGGACGTATGGCGGCTGACGGCGTCGTCGAATGCGACGTTCGACGCGTACAGCTCCGGGTCGCACTCGCTCCAGCTCATTGCGACCGGCGGCATCGACTATTTCGCGCAGAAGAACGATCTCTTCTTCCCGCCCGAGCTCCAGTTCGAGCCGCTGGACGGGCAGCCGGGCACGAAGCTGCTCAGCAACAGCGACAACCTGCGGTACAACGTGAGCGGCAACCTGGTTTACACGCTCGCACCCGCGGCGGGGTCGTACCGCGCCGTGACCTCGTTCGGCGTGCAGTACGAGGATGACGACCTAAACATAGCGCGCGTCGCGAGCCGCGGCCTGATCGCGGGCATGCCGAACATCGACGCGGGCACGACGGTCGAGGTGCGACAGCAGCGCGCGCGGGTGAAGGATGTCGGCCTGTACGTGCAGGAGGAGCTCCTGGCGCTCGACGACCGCCTGCTGCTCAGTGCGGGGTTGCGCGCGGACCGCAGCAGTGCGAACGGTGATCCCGACAAGTACTTCCTGTTCCCGAAGGCGGCCGCCTCCTATCGCCTGCCCGGCTTCACTGAAGGAGTGGACGAGCTGAAGCTGCGCGTTGCAGTGGGACAGAGCGGGAACCGTCCACTGTTCGGCCAGAAATTCACGCCTCTGTCCGGCACACGGAACATCGAGGGTCTGCCCGGCCTGCTCGTGGTCGGCGTGGCCGGCGACCCGGCCATCGAGCCGGAGCGGCAGACGGAGGTAGAGGGCGGGTTCGACGCGATCCTGTTCGGCGACCGCGCGACGCTCACCGTGACGGGCTTCAACAAGACGATCACGAATCTGCTGCTCCAGCGGCAGATGGCGCCGTCCACCGGGTTCGTGCAGCAGATCTTCAACGGCGGGAAGATGCGCGTGCGCGGGCTCGAGCTCGCACTCGACGCGATCCCGTTCCGTCAGGGGCGCGCGAGCTGGATCTCGCGCACGACGTTCTATGGCGACCGGAGCAGGATCCTGGAGCTGCCCGTGCCCGCGTTCCGGACGGGCGGATTCGGCACGGCGCTCGGCGCGTACGAGATCGCGGAAGGCGAGTCGGCGACGCAGATCGTGGCGAACGTGCTCGAGGGCGACAGCGTCGTCGTGCGGAAGGTGGGGAACGGCATGCCCGACTTCCGCATGGGTTTCTCGAACGACATCGCGTATGGACAGTTCATGCTCTCCTCGCTCGTGGACTGGCAGCACGGCGGCAACGTCATCAACCTCACGAAGCTGCTGTTCGATTTCGGGCAGAACACCGCGGACTACGACAGTGATCCGCAGTTCGTGGAGAACATCGGTCCCGTGGTCGTGCAGGAGACGCTGACGCTCGGCGAGCGACGCATCCGCGGGTTCGGCATGGAGACGCGGCCGTACATCGAGGATGCATCCTACGTGAAGCTGCGCGAGCTGTCGCTGTCGTACCAGGTGCCGGCGTCACTGCTGTCGCGCCTCGGTAGCCGCATCGAGAGCGGACGGATCACGCTCTCCGGTCGCAACCTGCTCACATTCACGGACTACACCGGGCTCGACCCGGAGGTGAGCAACTTCGGGAACCAGCCGATTGCGCGGAACATCGATGTCGCGCCGTTCCCGCCGAGCCGCAGCTTCTGGCTCTCGCTGGAGGTGGCATTCTGATGAGCACACATGCGAACGGAGGGGGACACCCCATGACGCGACTGCGCTGGGTCACGGCGCTGGCCGCCGCACTCGCGACCGCCGGTTGCGGCGATCTGCTGGTGCCCGATTACAACAATCCGAGCCTGGAAGAGCTGGAACGGAATCCGACGCCCGCCGCCGTTGCGGCCGCCGCGACAGGCCTGCTGGTGGGCGGTCGCGATGAGTTCGATGACCGCAACGGCTACGTCTCGCTGCTCGGCATTCTCGGGCGCGAGTCGTACAACTTCGATGGTGCCGACCCGCGCTTCATCACGGAAATGCTCGAGGGTTCGCTGAACCCGAGCAGTCCGGCATTCGGCGGCAACCTGTGGGCGGAGCGGTACCGCAACATTCGCACGGGTACCACGATCCTGAACGCGCTCGGGCGGGTGGGCGCGTATTCGGATGAGCAGAAGCGTGCGACCGCAGGATTCGTGAAGACGATCCAGGCGCACGAGCTGCTGCTGATCATCAATACGCGCGACATGAACGGCGCGGTGATCGAGTTCGACCGCGAGCCGACCGCGGAGCCGGGGCCGCTGGTCGGCCGTGATGCGGTGCTCGCCCGCGTTGCATCGCTGCTCGATGAAGCGAAGGGCGATCTCGACCAGGGCGGCTCGGCATTCCCGTTCCCGCTCAGCAGCGGATTCGCCGGGTTCGACACCCCGGTCACGTTCGCCCGCTTCAACCGGGCTCTCAAGGCGCGCGTCGAGGCGTACCGCGCGAACTGGGCGGAGGTGCTGACGGCGCTCCAGGGCTCGTTCCTGACGGTCGACCCCGCGGCGCTCGACCTCGGCGTCTACCACGCGTTCGGCACCGGCTCGGGCGATGACCAGAACGAGCTGTACGACCCCGGCGACTCGCCGGACATTCTCGCCCATCCGGCGATCGTCGCCGACGCCGAGCAGCGCGCGAACGGCGAACCCGATCTGCGCGTGCAGCGGAAGATCCGCACGCTGCCCGCCACGCGGACGGTGCGCAGCATCACGACGGGCGTCGCGTTCACGATCTACGACGGCCTGTCTGCGCCGATCCCGATCATCCGCAACGAGGAGCTGATCCTCCTCCGGGCCGAGGCCCACATCGGGCTCAACAACGCGGCCCTCGCGCTCGACGACCTGAACTTCATCCGTACGAATTCGGGCGGACTGCCGCCGTTGCTGCTGCCGACGCAGGCCACCGTGACGGAGCTGCTGCGCCAGCGACGCTACTCGCTCATGTTCGAGGGCGGACACCGCTGGATCGACGTGCGCCGCTACAACCGGATGAGCGACCTCCCGCTCGACCGGCCGAACCACCAGCTCAACGCCGCCTTCCCCGTGCCGGAGGCCGAATGCCTCGCGCGCGGACTCCAGACCTGCTCCGCGTGATCCGCACGCGGTAATCACGCCCCTGCGGGAGAGCCAAGCCCGGCAGCGCGTCGCACGCTGCCGGGCTTCACTGCGGACCCTCACCATGCCCCGTGCGAAGTGGCGCGGCAGATCAACGATGCCGGTGTCATCACCGACCACGTGTGGGGGTTGGCAGCGCACTGCGGAGGCGTGAGATTCGGAGCGTGTGAAGGAACGGGAGCGCCCCGGCACACTTCCCGGTGTCCGCGCTCGTGGTATCGGGCAGGACCCGCTCCGCGGGCCCGGTGATTCCCACGACGCGGCGACAGTGCGCGTCCCATGGAGGTCCTTGATGAGAATTTTCCCCTATCGACGTCTCGCCGCAGCGGCGGGCGTGATCGTGCTCGCCGCGTGCGGCACCGAGGGGCCGCTCGACCCGTCGCGGCTGCCGGATCTGCCGGTCGCCGCGGCGTTCGATCCGGACTTCGCATTCTTCGCGCGCACACCCGCGACCGGCGGCACCACGGACGCGTGGACGCTCGCGCTGCAACGCGTGGCGGCGGCGGAATCGGAGATCTCGCCGATCGCGGCGGTGCCGTTCGCCGCGCTGACGTCCGCGGCCACAGGTACGCCGACCCGGACGAGCAGCGTGTGGCGCTGGCCGCTCAGCTTCACGCACGGCGGCGAGCCGTATGACGGCGAGCTGCGGAGCAGCGTGACGGGCGGGCAGCACGGCTGGGACCTGATCATCAGCGCACCGACGCACTCGCCGCCGCTGACGAACTACCTCTGGATGACCGGCTTCACGGACGGCGTGGGGCGGCAGGGCCTGTGGTACATTGCAGACTCGGAGAACGGCACGGATCAGGTGAGCGCGGGGCTGTCCTGGGAGCTGAACGCACAGGACGAGATCAGCTTCGCGTTCTCGTCGACGGACAGCACGCTGTGGACGTACATCCGCGGGACCGACGAGACGACGCTCACCTGGCTCGTGCACAACCAGCCGCGGCACGTCGTCACGTGGAATCCGGCGGCAGGAACCGGCAGCACGTGGACGTCCGGCACGAACGTGGAGGAGTGCTGGAACGCGGACCAGCACGACGTGGCCTGCTGAAGCGACGAGGGCGCGCCGCGGAATCCTCCGCGGCGCGCCCTCTGCTTCGGGTCCTGCCGGTCAGCGGAAGCGGATCCCGCCGCCCCTCGGGAAGCCGGCGCCGCGCGGCAGCGACCCGCCATTCGGCGTGCGCGGCGCCCGGTCGTTGATGAGCGCGCCGCGCCGCGGATCGCGATCGTTGACGAGCATGCCGCCCGGCCGCTCGGCGCCGCCCATGATCCCGCCGATGATCCCTGCCATCACGCCGCCGGCAATCCCGCGCCCGTGGATCGCGCAGTCGTCATCGATCCGGCCGGCGCCGCCGCGGATGATGACCGCGCCGGGCCGTCCCGCGATGACGGCCGGAATCGGGTCCGGGTCGTCCATGATGCCAATGCCATCATCGCCCCAGGTGCGGTCCGGCACCGGACCGCGACCCTCCGTCACTCCCGTACGCGGCTTGCCGCCACCGCGCGCGGGCTCCGTGGTCGCCACGGGCGCGGAGACCGCCCCTTCCGGATCGGCCTTCGGGTGCACGTGTGCCCCGCTGCCGTAGTCCGTCACGTCCGCAGCGATGTCACCGGCGGCGGCGGGCTCGGGCTCCGGTCTCGGCCGATCGGAGCGCTCCGGCGTCGGCGCGTCCGGCTGCGGCCGCTCCGGGTTCTCGGGGCGGTGCACCTCGACGTCCGATGCGATGGGCACGCCGTCCGGCGCGGTCAGCGCCAGGTCGGGCGAGGCATCGGGTGCATCGGTGACGGGATCGGCCGACCTGTCGGAGCAGGCAGCGGCCAGGACCATGAGTCCGGCGGGAACGATGAATCTCGCGCGCACGGAGCGGCTCCGGGTGAGAGAGGAGGAACACGGCACGAGCGCCTGCGGATCAGGCACACCGTGCACATCCCGCGCCGGTACGGGATCCGCGCCGTGACGGGCCCGTTGCGGCGGCCGTTGTCACCGTGCGGAGACGATCACGCGTCCCGTCCGGGGGACACCGGTTGGCAGCGAACTACGCATACCCCCGCTTCAACAGCATGTCGGCGCCCTGCTCGAACGAGGCGCGCTCGGGGATGTGGAACTCGAGCGTGTCCGCCATCCGATCGTAAATGTTGAAGAGCGCCGTTGCGTGGATCGCGTCCTCGACCGCCTCGTCGCTGAGGCCGGCCCGCCGGAGCGGGTCGATGTCGCCCGCGGTCACCTCGAGCGGGCGCAACGTCAGCTTTTCCAGGAAACGGAGCATGGCGCGAAGCGGCTCTGCGATGTCTGCCGTACGCCAGTCGTCCAGCACCGCCGCCACCAGATCCGGGTCGTCCAGCGCCTTCGACGCGACCGCGCCGTGCGCTTCCGTTCAGAATACGCACTGATTGAGGCGGGAGGCGAATGCGGCGAACAGCTCCCGCTCGCCGACGCTCCAGCGCGACGGCCCGCGCATGACCTGCTGCGTCCACGCGCTCATGGGCGTACCGAAGAACTCGGGCCGATAGGCGAGCGTGCGGATGATATCGACCACGCGCCGGCGGGTGAGGATCGCAATCATTGCGAGCTTCAGTTTCTGGCCCAGCCGATGCCCTCCCTCCACGTTCCGCAGCCGCATCAGACCTCCCCGCGCAGTGCCGCGAGCCCCCGCTCGAGCCGGCCGACGCCGGCTCCGAGCGCAGCACTCGCCGCGATCTCGAACACCGCGTCCTCGGTCCAGCCGGCGCGGCGCAGCGCGGCGATGTCCTCATCAGCGATCCGCCACGCGTGCAGCGCCACCTTTTCGACGAATGCGGCGACGTCCTGTGGGATCGCATCCGCGCCGGCTTCGGAGCGCCCGCTCAGCCGCGCGGCATGTGACTCGACAGCAGCCCGCAGCTTCGCGTCCGTCACACCCGGGCCCCGCAGGACCGCTTCGCGCAGGAGTGCGACGGCCGCGCCGTGTCGTTCGACTCTCATCTCATTCCTCCGCTGGCGGATCCGGCCGGCAGGCGATCGAGGGCATAGCGCACCGCCAGGTCGGTCAGGTTCCAGAGCTGAATGTCCGTGCTGGCACCGTAGCGGATCGGCTGGAGCCGCCCGCTCTCGATCCGGTAGCTCCACAGCTCGTTGTGCTCGAGCCCGGAGGCATCGACGGCCTCGACCGTGCGTTCGAGCGCGGCGCGCAGCCGCGCGACGTATGGCGCGAGCCGCGGCTCGCGCAGCCGGCCGCGGGTGTCGTGCGCGGCCGCGATCTGCCGTGCCAGCCCGAGCACGAGCAGGTTCACCTCGCGACCCCACACGACGCGCGGCGAGTGGTACAGGTCGGCGGCGAAGGCCGCACGCACCTGCGGCGCGGCATACACGTCGTTCGCGACGAGCGGGCCCAGCTCCGGCACGTGGAGGCCGAGCGGGTACGCGAGCATGAGCGCATCCAGGTCGCGCAGCGTGCCGGCCGGATCCCGCGCGAGCCGGTCTGTGTCCTCGAGGAAAAGGCGGGTGGCCGGGTCCGTGTTCACGACCGGGATCGGCCGGGCGAGCGAATCGAGCGCGAGCGCGAGGAACGCGACGACACGCACGTCGCCCGCGACCGAGTCGAGCCGCGCCAGCCAGAAACTCCGCTCTGCCGGCGGCAGCGACTCGAGCGCGGTGGCGGCGCGGCGCCTCGCCTCGCCGACGGGCAGCAGCACCTCGAACCAGCGCCGCGAGCCGCGCCACGTCTCGATGGCCGCAGCGAGCGTAGTGCGGCCGGCCGGCTCGAGCGGGAGCGCATCACCGCCCGCATCGAGATGCAGCGCCACGTCGTCCTGGAGCCCGAGCGCATCGAGCGCGGCGAGGATGTCGCCGGCGGCCTCGATCGCCTGCGGCACCCAGATCACGTTCACGTCCATCGCGAAGCGGCCATTGCCGTATCCTGCGCCGCTGTCGCGCCAGCTGCCCGGCGACCAGCGCCCGTCCGGTCGGCGCGCGAATGCGACCAGCTTCTCCGGCACGGGGTCTCGGGCGTAGGGCGCGGCCGCGCGCGCGACGAACTCGAGGTTCCGCAGCAGCCGCTCCAGCCGCGTGCCCGCCACGCCCTCGTCCTGCGCGAGCAGGAACGCGCGCCGGCGTGACGCCGGCACGGAGGAGTCCGTCAGGTACCGTGCGGCGAGGACCGGCAGCTGGAAGTCGTCATCGACCATGTGGTAGTTCTCGCGCACGGACTGGAGGTCGGCGAGCACCGCGCGGGCACGCACCAGCAGACTGTCGGCGCCGGACGCGCGATACGCGTCGATGAGGCCGTTGTAGACGGCCGCGTTCTCGCGGATTGCCTGCCCGCCGAGCGCCTCCTCGTGGCTCACCTCGCCCGCCGCGTTCAGCTTCCGCAGCACGCTCGCGAGCACGTGCTCGATCATCGACGGCGTCCAGATCGGCTCGAGCATGAGTGCCGACATCAGCATGTCGCGGCCGAAGTACGTGGCGTAGTTCGGCAGCCCGGCCATCAGCTTCTGCTCCGAGCTGACCAGCTCCAGGCCGTGGATCATACGCTCCAGCCGGCGTCCGTCCGGCGCGTCCGACCTGCCACCGGCAGCGGCGCGGCGACGGAACGCGAGGAAGTCGTCGCTGAAGATGTCGTCGACGTCGAGCGGCACGAGCGTGGCCGCGTCCGTCGTGATGCGCACGCCGATCCGGATCGGCCCGGCGCCGCGCGGCCGCACGGAGATGGAAAGCCCGGCGGTGTCCAGCTGCGCCTCCGCGTTGTCGAACGTGAGCACGAGCGTCTGGCGGTTACGGCCATCGAACGTGCGCTGCTCGACGCGCACGACGGTCCGGCCGCCGGCGCGCTCCGAGCTCACACGCGCGCGCAGACGCGCGCGAAGTTCGTCCGTTCCGGCCGCGCCGAGGAGCTCGAGGTGCCTGCGCTGCTCGTCCGGCGGCAGCGCATCGACCCGCGCGATCAGGGCCGTCAGCTCCGGCTGCTCGATGTGCGCGTCCGCGAACGGCGCCAGGTGGCGCCGGCCGTACTGGAAGTCGCGCTCCAGCCGCATGGAACCGAGCAGAAACGCGCCGATCTCCAGCGGTGCCGGGTCCGCGAGCAGGACGTACTCGACGCCTCGCTCCGCCGCCGCCCGGTCGATCCGCATCCCGTCCGCGGCCCAGCGCACCGGCGCCGGCCGGCCCGCCGAATCCCGCAGAGTGAAGCCGGCACTCGCGTTGGCCGCGTCCGCCCACAGGTTGACGACCCGGCCATCACGCCGGCTGACGTAGATCTGGACCGTGTTGCCCGCCGCATCGCGCAGGAACCGCGTGCGGTAGCCCTCGTATGCGGCGCTGTCGTCCACGCCCGGCTCCGGAAACTCGAGCACGGGCGTAACGACCTGTGCGGCAGCAACCTGCGCCAGCAGTACGGCGGCAGCGACGTTCATCGAAACGGCCTCGCGGGAGCGGAAACGGAGGGCGATGCACGGCCGCGGCCGGGCACCGACGGCATATATACGGCGCACGCTCGCGGGGTTCAACTCCGACGCCACAGAATGCTTGACTTGCACCCGGTGCGGGGGGAATACATGTAGCGGCGTCGTGGTTCGCGCCGTCCCCGCCACTCGGCCAGCAGAGCAGCAGTCTCTTGCCGGAGTTCATGACGACTCCGGTTGCAGTGGTTCGCCGCGCTCGAACTGCCGCGCAGCGCGCGCGGCAGCGTGGTCACTCCCACCCGGTGGAGGTCACACGTATGGTGAAGGTGCGTCACTCCCTCATCGCCGCACTCGGTATTCTGCTGTGCGCCGGCCCGCTCGGTGCGCAGACGCCGACCGGCACCGTCACGGGCCGCGTCCTCGATCGATCCTCGCAGCGCCCGCTGCCGGGCGTGTCGGTCGGCGTCGAGGGGACGGACAACGTCACGGTCTCCGGTGCCGACGGCCGGTTCATCCTCACCAACGTCCCCGCCGGACTCCGCCGCATCACGGCCTCCTCGATCGGCTACGCCGCACTCCAGCAGGATGTCACGGTCATCGCCGGCGAGAGCGCGAACCTCGAGTTCATGCTCGAGACCGAGGCGCTCGCGCTCGACGCGCTCATCGTGACCGGCTACGGCACGCAGCGGCGGCTCGCGATCACCGGGTCCGTCGCCACGGTCAATGCCGACGCGGCCAACGTGGGCGTGATCTCGAGCGCGAACGACATGATCCAGGGTCGCGTCGCCGGCGTGCACATGACGGTCAACAACGGCGAGCCGGGCGCGGGCGTACAGGTGCGCATCCGCGGCGGCACGTCGATCAGCGCGAGCAACGAGCCGCTCTACGTGATCGATGGCATGCCGATCGACAACGTGCCGACGGAGCCGCGCGGCATCGGCATCGACAGCGACCCGCCGCTCTCGCGCAACCCGCTCGCACTGCTCAACCCCTCCGACATCGAGTCGATCACGATCCTGAAGGATGCCGCGGCCACGGCGATCTACGGCAGCCGCGCCGCGAACGGCGTGGTGCTGATCCAGACGAAGCAGGGCTCGCCGGGCGCCGTGTCGATCGAGTACGACGGCTACATCGCGTCCTCGACGGCCGCGAACACACTCGATCTGATGACCGGCGCCGAGTACCGGCAGTTCGTGCAGGACCTGGTGAGCGCCGGTGAGACGCGGCTCGCGACCCGGCTCGCGAACATGGGCAGCGCGGACACGAACTGGGAGGACGAGCTGCTGCACACGGGAATCACGCACAGCCACAATGTATCCTTCGCCGGCGGCTCGCAGAGCACGCGCTACCGCGCATCGCTCAACTACATGGACCAGGAAGGCGTCGTCATCAGCAACGGCTTCGAGCGCATCCAGGGCCGGCTCAACGCCGCGCACGACGCGTTCGGCGGCCGGCTCCGCCTCGGGCTGAACCTCAGCTCCTCGCACATGATCAACGACTACCTGCCCTACGAGAACACCGGCGGGTTCGAGGGTGGCGTCTTCACGAACATGGTGATCTACGACCCGACCCGGCCGGTCATGTTCACCGATCCGGCGACGGGCGAGGAGGTATTCTACGAGCAGTTCTGCACGAGCACCGGCTGCACGCCGCAGCGGCTCGAGCAGCGCAACCCGGTCGCGCTGGCGGAGCAGGTCGCGGATGAAGGCAAGACCACACGCACGCTCGGCAACGTCACCGCCGCGTTCGATCTGTTTCCGGGACTCACGGCGCAGATGAATCTCGGTGCCGACCGCTCCAACGGCATCCGCCGGACCTATCTGCCCCGCTCCAGTCCGGTCGGTGCGCAATTCGAGGGGCGCGCGCGCCAGATCAGTCGCGACCTGTCGTCGCTCACGCTCCAGACGTTCCTCACGGCGCAGCGGCGCCTGTTCGACGCGCACGATGTCGAGCTGGTCGCCGGCTACGAGTACAACGAGTACTCGACGAACGAGTTCGGCGCCGAGGGCCAGGGGTTCTCGACCGATGCGTTCGGCTACTACAACCTCGGCGGCGGCAACACGCTCGTGAAGCCGTTCTCGTGGGCGGAGGAGAGCAAGCTCGTGTCGTTCTTCTCGCGCGCGAACTACAGCCTCGCCGACAAGTACTTCCTGACCGGCGTGCTGCGCTACGACGGCTCGTCCCGGTTCGGCGAGGGGAACAAGTGGGCGCTGTTCCCGGCGATCTCGGCGTCCTGGCGGCTCAGTGAAGAGTCGTTCCTCCAGGGCCGCTGGTTCTCCGACCTGCGCCTGCGCGCCGGCTACGGTCTCCAGGGCAATCCGGCCGTACCGCCGTACGCGTCGCTCATCACGCTGGGTCCGGGCGGCAACTACGTGTTCGGCGAGACGCCGGTCACGGGCATTGCGCCGACACGCAATGCGAACCCGGACCTGAAGTGGGAGGAGACCTCGCAGTTCAACGTCGCAGTGGACTGGGGTTTCAGCGACAACCGGTTCAACGGCACGATCGAGTACTACGTCAAGAACACGTCGGACCTGCTGCTCGAGGTGCCGGTGCCGCAGCCGGCGCTCGTGGCGACGCGGCTGGAGAACATCGGCAAGGTGAAGAACCAGGGGCTAGAGATCTCGGTCAACGCACCGGTGCTCACGGGTCCGTCGCTCAGCTGGCAGGCGGGTCTCGTGTTCGCGGCGGAGCGCAACGAGGTCGTCGACCTGGGCGGGCGCACGTCGCTCCAGAGCGCGCGCGCGAGCGGCCAGGGGCAGAGCGACACGTGGACGCAGCGCATCCTGCCGGGGCATCCGCTCGGCACGTTCTTCGGCCCCGTGTTCACGCGCGTATCGACCGAGACGACCGCGGCTTGGGTGCCGGGGCAGCAGCTGTTCCGCTGCGCGACCGCCAGCGCGACGTGCATCAACGGCGAGACGCGCCAGCCGACGGGCGCCGACTACACCGTGATCGGTGATGCGAATCCCGACTTCACAGTCGGCCTGAACAGCCAGCTGAACTGGGGCCGCTTCGACGCGAGCTTCCTCGTCCGCGGCGAGGTCGGCCAGGATGTGTTCAACAACACGTCGCTCGTGTACGCGACGAAGGGTGCCGTGCTCCAGGGGCGCAACTTCCTGAAGTCGGCACTGGACGACGGTGTCGGCATCGATGAGCCCGCGATCTACTCGTCGCGCTGGATCGAGGACGGCTCGTTCATCCGGCTCCAGAACCTCACGCTCGGCTATCGGTTCCCGCTGCCGGGCCTCAACCTGCGGCAGGACGCGCGCGCCTACGTGTCGTTCGACAACCTGCTGCTGCTGACCGACTACTCCGGCTACGACCCCGAGGTGCACACGGCCGCAGAGGGCCTCGCCGTGCGTGGCGTCGACTACCTGAACTACGCCAGGCCGCGCACGATCACGACCGGCATCCGGCTCGCGTTCTGAGGGGGCGAACCATGACGATCAAACGCACAACCCGGCGGCACTCAATGGACAAGGCACGCATCACGACGGCAGCGTTCTGCGGACTGCTGCTGGCGACGCAGGGCTGTACCGACCTCAGTGAGACACCGCTCAGCGCGATCACTCCGGACAACTTCTACCGCACGGAGCAGGAGGTGCTGGGCGGGCTCGCGTCCATCTACAACGGGCTCCAGGGCTCGTTGTGGGGCTACTACAATTTCAGTGAGATCACGACGGACGAGCTGATCGTACCGACGCGCGGCAACGACTGGTTCGATGGCGGCCGCTGGCTGGAGATGCATCGCCAGACCTGGACGGCGTCGAGTCCCGCGGCGGAGGACATCAACGGCACCTGGAACAACGCGTACACGGGCATTGCGCGCGCGAACGTGCTGCTCGGCGTACTGCCGGACATCGCGATCGCGAACAAGGCAGTGGTGGATGCGGAGGTGCGCACGCTGCGGGCCTTCTACTACTACATGCTGCTGGACATGTTCGGCGGCGTGCCGATCGTCGAGACCACGGAGATCGCGGAGCGGCCGCGCAACACGCGCCAGGAAGTGTTCAACTTCATCGAGTCGGAGCTGAACGCGGTGCGCGGGGCACTGCCCCTGCAGTGGCCGTCCGACCAGCACGGCCGCATGACGCAGGGCGCGGCGGATGCGATCCTCGCGAGCCTGTACCTCAATGCGGAGGTGTTCACGGGCACCGTCACGACGGGCGGACTTCAGCGCGGCACCGCGCGATGGGACGATGCGATCACGGTCGCGGACCGGATCATCAACTCGGGCGCGTACAGCCTCGCGGCCGACTGGCACGACAACTTCTCGCCGGACAACCACCTCTCGCCGGAGAACATCCTGGTCGTGAAGAGCATCGCGCAGGCCGGCTTCGGCTGGAACGAGCACTTCCTCTACCGCGCGCTGCACTACAACTCCGGCGCGGGCGGCGCGTGGAACGGGTTCTCGACGCTGGCTGAGACGTACTACGCGTTCGACACGCTCAGCATCCAGACGCTGCCGGTGCCGGGCACGAACCGTACGGCCGACATCCTGATCTCGAACGACGAGAGGCACAAGGTGTTCCTGGCGGGGCAGCACTATCACGTGTTCACGGGCCAGCCGGTGCTCGACCGCGCCGGCACACCGCTGTTCTTCACGCCGCAGATCCAGGACGAGACGCAGGCAGCGGAGAACGAGGGCGTGCGCATCTACAAGTGGCCGGCGGATCCGAACTTCACGGGCCAGTGGCACGGCAACGATGTGGCGTACTTCCGTCTCGCGGAGATCTACCTGATCAAGGCCGAGGCACTGAACGAGCTGGGTCAGCCGGCGGCGGCGATGCAGATCGTGAACATGCTGCGCGAGCGCGTGTTCGACCCGGACAAGCCGGCGACCGAGACGACGCAGGCGGAGGTACGCGAGCGCATCCGCAAGGAGCGATTGTTCGAGCTGGCGGCGGAGGCGAAGCGGCGCCAGGACCTGATCCGCTGGGATCGCTTCACGCTGCCGTGGGCGTTCAAGGCGGGCGGCGATCCGTGGCGGATCCTGATGCCGATTCCGCAGACGCAGCTGGACGCGAACCCGATGCTCGAGCAGAACCCGGGTTACTGATCCGCGCAGTCGACACCGCCGCCGTCGAGTCCGCGCCGTGCGGTCCCGATGGCGGCGGCGTTTCGCAGGGAACGCCGCTCACCTGGCCATTCGAGAGTCGAAAGGTAAATGAAGAAGGCTGCACCATCCCGACGTCTCGTCCTCCACACGACACTGGCGCTCGCGCTCGGCTGCACCGGCCTCGACGATCCCGCGGCACGCGGGTTCGCCGAGCTGCCCGAGCCCGGCGACCAGCTGTTCACCGCCCTGCCGGCGGCGGCGACGGGTGTCGAGTTCGTGAACCGGCTCGAGGAGACGCAGGAGCTGAACGTCTTCACGTACCGCAACTACTACAACGGCGGCGGCGTCGCGCTCGGCGACCTGACGGGCGATGGGCTGCCGGAGCTGCTGCTCACCTCGAACCTGGACTCGAACCGTCTGTACCTGAACCAGGGCGGGTTCCGATTCCGCGACATCACGCGCGCGGCGGGCGTCGGCGGACGCGGCTTCTGGGCGACGGGCGCGACGATGGTGGATGTGAACGGAGACGGTCTGCTCGACCTCTACGTCTGCTTCGCCGGCAACGTCGCGGGCGAGCGGCGCGCGAACGAGCTCTACATCAACGACGGCCCGGGTCCCGATGGCGTGCCGACGTTCACCGAGGCGGCGGCCGCCTGGGGCATCGCGGACGAGGGCTACTCGACGCACGCCGCGTTCTTCGATTACGACCGCGACGGCGATCTCGACCTGTACCTCGTCAACAACTCGTTCCGCCCGGTCAGCAGCTTCGGCCTGCGCAACATCCGCCACATCCGGGACGCGAACGGCGGAGACCGGCTGTATCGCAACGATGGGAGCCGTTTCGTCGACGTGAGCGAAGAGGCGGGCATCTACGGCAGCGAGATCGGATTCGGCCTCGGTGTCGCGGTCGGCGACGTCGACCGCGATGGCTGGCCGGACATCTACGTGTCGAACGACTTCTTCGAGCGCGACTACCTCTACATCAACCGCGGCGACGGCACGTTCGACGAGTCGCTCGACCGGCGCATGCCGTACATCAGTTACTTCTCGATGGGCCTCGACATCGCCGATCTCGACAATGACGGCTGGTCGGAGATCTACGTCACGGACATGCTCCCGGAGGACGATGAGCGACTCAAGCTGACCACCGCGTTCGAGGGCTGGGACACGTACCAGACGAAGCTGAAGAACGACTATCATCACCAGTTCATGCGCAACATGCTGCACCGGAACAATGGTGACGGCACGTTCAGCGACATTGGCCAGCTCGGCGGTATCGCGCGCACGGACTGGAGCTGGAGCGCACTGCTCGCCGACTTCGACCTCGACGGCCACAAGGACATCCACGTAACCAACGGCATGCCGCGCGACCTCACGTCGCAGGACTACATCGCGTTCCTCGCCAATGATGCGACCATGGCGGAGGCGATCCGCGAGAACCGCGTGGATTTCCTCCGGCTCATCGAGGCAATGAGCTCGACGCCGCTGCCGAACTACGCGTTCCGCAACAACGGCGACCTGACGTTCTCGAACCGCAGCGCCGAATGGGGGCTGAACACGTCCGGCTTCTCGAACGGCGCCGCGTACGGCGACCTCGATGGCGATGGCGCTGCCGACCTGGTGGTTAACAACATCAACCAGCCCGCGTCGATCTACCGGAACAATGCCCGGACGCTGGGCGACAATCGGTACCTGCAGGTCGTGCTCGAGGGCGAAGGCCGGAACCGGTTCGGCGTCGGCGCCAGGGTCACGCTACACGCGGATGGCGGACTCTTCTTCCAGGAGCTGATGCCGTCACGCGGGTTCCAGTCGAGCGTCGACTACGTGCTGACGTTCGGTCTCGGCGCGGCGGCGCAGGTGGACTCGCTCGTGGTCGAATGGCCGGACGGCCGTATCGGCGTGCAGCAGAACGTGCCGGTGGACCAGCGCGTCGTCGTGCGGCAGCGGCAGAGCGTGGCACGCGCTGCGCCGGAGCCCGCACCGGAGCCTCTACTGGCGGATGTCACGAGCCGGGTCCGGCTCGACTTCGCACACCGCGAGAACGCGTTCGTCGATTTCGACCGCGAGCGACTGATGCCGAAGCTGATGTCGACCGAGGGGCCATTCCTCGCCGTTGCCGATGTGAACGGCGATGGCCTCTCCGATGGGTACATTGGCGGCGCGAAGGACCAGGCGGGGCAACTCCTGATCCAGACGCGGGGTGGCGGGTTCGCGAGCGGAAGCGCCGCGACGTTCCGGCAGGACAGTGTGTCGGAGGACCTCGGCGCCGTGTTCTTCGATGCCGACGGCGACGGCGATGTCGACCTGTACGTCGTCAGCGGCGGCAACGAATTCTCCGACCTGGCTCCCGCGCTCCAGGACCGGCTGTACCTGAACGATGGCAGCGGCCGCTTCCGCAAGGCGGAGGGCCATCTGCCTGCGCAGCACATCAGCGGGTCGCGCGTCATTACGCTGGATTTCGACCGTGACGGCGACATCGACCTGTTCGTCGGCGGTCGCGTCGTGCCGTGGCGCTATGGCCTCGATCCGGCCAGCGCGCTGCTGCGCAACGATGGGCGCGGCCGTTTCAGCGATGTCACGGAGCAGGTCGCGCCCGGCCTCGAGCGGGTGGGCATGGTGACGGATGCGGCCTGGACGGATGTGGACGGCGACCGGCGACCGGACCTCGTGCTGGTCGGCGAATGGATGCCGGTCACGGTGTTCCGCGGCACGGCTGCGGGTCGTCTCGAGCGGATCGAGGTGCCCGGTCTGGAGCGCAGCCACGGCTGGTGGAACCGCATCGTCGCCGGCGACTTCACGGGCGACGGGCGCACCGATTTCATCATCGGCAACCTGGGCCTCAACACGCGGCTGCATGCCTCGGCGGATGAGCCGCTCGCGATGTACGTGAAGGATTTCGCGCGGACGGGGTTCGTGCAACAGATCATCTCGCACTACCAGGGCGGTGCCAGCTACCCGCTCGTGCTGCGCGACGACCTGATCAAGACGATCACGTTCCTGAAGGCGCGTTACATCAACTTCGAGGACTACGCGCGGCAGACCGTCGCCGACGTGTTCCCGGAGGACGTGCTCGCCGAGGCCGTACAGAAGAAGGCGCACACGTTCGCGACTGCGCTCGCGCGCAACAACGGCGATGGCTCGTATACGCTCGTGCCGCTGCCGCACGCGGCTCAGGTCGCGCCGGTCTACGGCATCCTGCCCGGTGACTTCGATGGCGACCGCAACATCGACCTGCTGCTGGCCGGCAACTTCGACGGCGTTAAGCCGGAGCTCGGTCGGATGAGTGCGAGCTGGGGCGTGCTGCTGCGCGGCGACGGGACGGGCGGGTTCACGGCCGTGCCGTCGACCGCGAGCGGATTCTTCGTGCCGGGCCAGGCGCGCGACATCCAGCGCATGCGCACGGCCGCCGGCGAGCTGATCGTCGTGACCCGCAACAACGACCGGCCGCTGATCTTCGCACCGCGCGGAACCGCCGCGGCGCGTGCGATCGCGGCCTCGCCGGAGACTGGATTTCTGCGACCGGGAGTGGACCGATGAAGCGACGTCTCATGCTGCCGTGGGTGGTAGTGCTGGCGACCGGCTGCGCCAACGCGCCGGTCGATTATCGTGCGCAGGCGGATGCCGATCTGCTGCACGATGCGTTGCAGAACCTGACGGACGTGATCGTCTACGACATCTTCAGCCCGCCGCAGGCGAGCCGCGCGTATTCCTACGCCGGCGTCGCCGCGTACGAGGCGCTGCGGCACGACCACGTCGAATACCGGACGCTCGCCGGCCAGCTGAACGGACTGGAGCCGGTGCCGCAGCCGGAACCGGACGCGCAGCTGTTCCTGCCGCTCGCGAGCGTGCACGCGTTCATGACGGTCGGCCGCGCGCTCACGTTCTCGCAGGAGCGCATGGACTCGCTGCGCGCGGCCATGCACGAGCGATTCCGGCGCATGGGCGTGCCGCGCTCGGTCTTCCAGCAGTCCATCGCGTACGGCGACACCGTCGCGAAGCACATTCTCGCGTGGGCATCGAAGGACGGCTTCGTCGAGACGCGCGGCTACCCGAAATACACGGTGGTCTCCGAGCCCGGCCGCTGGATTCCGACGCCGCCCGCGTATATGGATGCGGTCGAGCCGCACTGGTGGCGGCTGCGCCCGTTCGTGCTCGACTCCTCCAGCCAGTTCCGGCCGCCGCCGCCCGTACCCTTCGACATGTCGGAGGGCAGCGCGTTCCGGCGCGAGGTCATGGAGGTGTACGAGACGGGCCGGTCGCTGACGGAGGAGCAGCGCGCGATCGCCGCGTTCTGGGACTGCAATCCCTACGTCATGCACGTGCGTGGCCACGCCATGTTCGCGACGAAGAAGATCTCGCCCGGCGGCCACTGGATGAGCATTGCCACGATCGCGTCCCGGCAGTCGGGTGCGGACCTGATGAAGACCGCGGAGACGTACGTGCTCACCGCAATGGCGCTGGCCGACGGGTTCATCTCGAACTGGGAGGAGAAGTACCGCAGCAACCTCGTGCGGCCGGAGACGGTCATCAACGAGCAGATCGATGAGGGCTGGCAGCCGCTGCTCCAGACGCCGCCGTTCCCGGAATACACGAGCGGGCACAGCGTGATCTCGAACAGCGCCGCCGAGGTGCTCACGCACCTTTACGGCGACGGCTTCGCGTTCGACGACACGAGCGAGGAGCCGTTCGGGCTGCCCTCACGCTGGTACCCGTCGTTCCGGAGCGCCGCGGCCGAGGCGGCGATCAGCCGGATGTACGGCGGGATCCACTACCGCATGGCGGTCGAGGCCGGCATCGAGCAGGGCCAGGCGGTCGGCCGGCTCATCGCGAGTCGGGTGCAGACCCGCGCCGCGGGATCGGTCGCGCAGCATGCCGGCGGCGCGCGTCACTGATGCCGCCGGTCCAGACCAGCTCAGCGCCGCGGACTCTTCGTCCGGATCACGATGACGCCGTTCGCGCCGCGCACGCCGTACATCGACGTGCTCGCCACGTCCTTCAGCACCTGGATCGTCTCGATGTCCTGCGCCTCCACGCCCAGCAGGGCGCCGTTCGGTCCCGGATTCGTCGGAATGCCGTCGATCACGTACAGCGGCTCCGTGCTCGCGTTGATGCTCGTCGCGCCCCGGATCCGGATCGACAGGCCGCCCTCCGGCGTCCGCACCACCCAGACGCCCGGGAACCGCGACATCAGGAGCTTCTCGATCGACTGGGAGGGCGCCTGCTCGATGTCTGCCGCCGAGACTTCGGCGCCCTCCGACTCGGCCAGCCCCGGGTCCGCAGGTGCCAGCGCCACCTGATCGCCGCCGTGCGCGCAGCCCGCGAGCAGCAGTCCGACAGCCAGGACCCGCAATGGTGATGTCTTCATTGCCGTCTCACTTGTCGAGGTCGGCACGTAATGTGTGCGCTGCCCGGCACCGCTCGTCTGCGCTGCCGCCGCACGGACGGAGTGGTGCCAGAAATATACCGCCCCGGGAGCGCAAGCGTCAGGAGCATATCGGCCCGATCAACTGGGGCAGCCGCAGCGCGCCCGTTCGCCTGATGTTTATCGCCGCGCTCGTCGCCGGCTGCGCGCGCGCCGATGTCTCGCCACCGCTCTTCGAGCTGCTCCCGGGCGAGCAGACCGGAATCACGTTCGCGAACGAGCTGCCGGAGCACACCGACTTCAACATCCTGAACTACCTGTACTATTACAACGGCGGCGGTGTGGCCGCGGGCGACATCGACAACGACGGCCTGCCGGACCTCTACTTCACGTCGAATCTCGGACCGAACCGGCTGTACCGTAATCTCGGCGACTACCGCTTCGAGGATGTGACGGAGCGCGCGGGCGTCGCGGGTGCGGGCGGGTGGACGAGCGGTGTGACGATGGCCGATGTGGATGGCGACGGCAACCTGGACATATACGTCTCGGGCGTCAGCTATCTCGCGATGCACGGTCGGAACATCCTCTACATCAATGATGGCGATGGCACGTTCACGGACCGGACGGAGCAATACGGTCTCGCGCAGAGCGGCTACGGCACCCAGGCCGCATTCTTCGATTACGACGGTGATGGCGATCTCGATGTCTACCTGCTGAATCACTCGGTGCACACGGAGCGGGGCGTGAGCGCGCGGCCGCAGCGCACCCGGCATCCGCGTGCTGGCGATCGCCTGCTCAGGAACGATGGCGAGCGTTTCACGGACGTGAGCGAAGCGGCGGGCATATACGGCGGCGTCGAGGGCTACGGTCTCGGTGTGGTGGCGAGCGACGTGAACGTCGACGGCTGCATCGACCTGTTCGTCGCGAACGATTTCCAGGAGAACGATTTCCTGTACCTGAACAACTGCGACGGCACGTTCACGGAGTCGATCCGGAGCGGGCTGGGTCACACCAGCCGTTTCTCGATGGGCACGGACGCGGCGGACTACAACAACGACGGCCGCCCGGACATCATCGTGCTGGACATGCTGCCGGAGCGCGAGGACATCCTCAAGACGTCGCACAACACGGAGACGTTCAACGTCTTCGACCTGAAGCTGAAGGCGGGCTATCACCCGCAGTACGCGCGCAACACGCTCCAGCTGAATCTCGGCGGCGGCCGCTTCAGCGAGATCGGGTATCTCGCGGGCGTGTTCGCGACCGACTGGAGCTGGGCGCCGCTGTTCGCGGATCTGGACAACGACGGCTGGAAGGACCTGTTCATCACGAACGGGATCTATCGCCGGCCGAACGACATGGACTACATCAACTACGTCGGCAACGAGGCGATCCAGGCGTCGCTCGAGCGGGGGATCTCGGAGGAGAACCTCGCGCTGCTCGACCGTATGCCGCAGATCCCGCTCGCGAACTATGCGTACCGGAACAACGGCGATCTGACGTTTACCAGCATGGCCGAGCGGTGGGGTCTCGCGCAGCCGGGGTTCTCGAACGGCGTGGCGTACGTCGACCTGAACAACAGCGGCGCGCTGGATCTCGTGGTGAACAACGTCAATGCGCCGGCCGCGGTCTACCGGAACCGCGCGCGGGAGGTGAGCGGGCATCACTACGTGGCGGTGCGGCTGGCGGGCGCCGGTGGCAACACGGCGGGCATAGGTGCGAAGGTCATGCTGCACCACGACGGCATGACGCAGCTGCTGGAGCAGAGTCCGACGCGCGGGTTCCAGTCGGCGGTCGATCCGCGGCTGCATTTCGGCCTCGGCCGCTCGACGCGGGTCGACTCGCTCACGGTCGTCTGGCCCGACCGGCGCTGGCAGGTGCTGCGCGACGTTCCTGCGGACACGCTCCTGACCATCGCACAGAGTGCGGCGTCCGGCGAATACGCGTACTCCGGGCGCAGGACGCAGCCCGTGTTCGCCGATGCGGGTCCGGCGGCGGGGCCCGGCTTCCGGCACCGGGAGAACGCGTTCCTCGATTACAACCGCGAGCCGCTGATGCCGCACCGGCTGTCGACGGAGGGACCGGCGCTCGCGGTCGGCGACGCGGATGGCGATGGTCTGGATGACATCTACGTGGGCGGCGCGAAGTGGCAGGCGGGCGAGCTGCTGCTCCAGCTCCCGGGCGGAGGGTTCCGGGTCGCGGGCGGTGCGGCGTTCCGCGCGGACAGCCTGCACGAGGACGTCGATGCCGCGTTCTTCGATGCGGACGGCGACGGCGATCTCGATCTGTACGTCGTGAGCGGAGGCAACGAGTTCCAGGGCGCCGCCGACGCCCTGCGTGACCGGCTCTACCTGAACGACGGTCGCGCCGGGTTCGAGCGAGCGGCGGCGAGCCTGCCGGATCTGTTCGAGAACGGATCGACGGTCGCGCCCGCCGATTACGATGATGACGGCGACATCGATCTGTTCGTGGGCGGCAGGGTGGTCGCGAACCGGTACGGCGAGATCCCGCGCAGCGTGCTGCTGGAGAACGACGGTCGCGGCCGGTTTCGCGATGTGACGGCGGAGCGTGCGCCCGGTCTCGAGCATGCGGGGATGGTATCCGATGCGGAGTGGCTCGACTACGACGGCGATGGTGCGCTCGACCTGGTCGTGGTCGGCGAGTGGATGCCCGTGAGCGTGTTCCGCCAGCAGGACGGCGCGTTCGTCGACCGCACCGCCGAGGCGGGTCTCGAGCGCACGCGCGGCTGGTGGAACACGGTCGCGGCGGCGGACCTGCGCGGGACGGGTCGCCGGGACCTCGTGCTCGGCAACCTGGGGCACAACTCCTACATCCGCGCGTCGGAGCGCGAGCCTGCGCGGCTGTACGTGCACGACTTCGCGCGGAACGGCGGGCTCCAGCAGATCCTCACGTTCTACAAGCACGGCGTGAGCTATCCGATCGTCGGGCGGGACGACCTGGTGCGACTCATGCCGCGGCTGCGCAGCCGGTACGTGTCGTATACCGATTTCGGTGACAGCCGCATCGAGGACATCTTCAGCGCGCCGGAGCTGCGCGCTGCACGCGTGCTGGAAGCGGAGCAGCTGGGGAGTGCGATCGCGCTGAACAACGGGGACGGCACGTTCGCGTTGACGAGCCTGCCGGTCGAGGCGCAGGTCGCGCCGATCCACGCGGTCGTTGCCGACGACTTCGACCGCGACGGCCATGTGGACCTGCTCGTTGCCGGCAACTTCTACGGCGTTACGCCCGTGCGCGGCCGCTACGATGCGAGTTGCGGCCTGCTGCTGCGCGGGGACGGCCGCGGCGGCTTCGCGCCGGTCGACATGGAGGACAGCGGTGTCGCGATAGCCGGTGAGGTGCGCGGCATGCACGTGCTGACGGATGCGCGCGGCACGCGGCACGTCGCCATCGCGCGCAACGATACCACTCTCCAGCTGCTGCGCCTGCTCCGCTGAGCGTGCGGCGCCGAATACCTGCTTCACGAACGCCGAAGCCGGCACTGTCGCGGCCAGCGAGATCCGGGCTTCAGGGACTCTGACGAAGAGGTGCGTGTGCCGGGACTGCTCGGGGTGCTGGACTGGGTCGTCATAGGAATCTACTTCGTGTTCGTGTTCGGTGTCGCGATCTGGGCGACCGCGCGCGAGTCCACACGCAGCAGCTCCACCGACTACTTCCTCGCCGGCCGCAATGCCGGCTGGTTCCTGGTCGGCGGCTCGCTCTTCGCCTCCAACATCGGGTCCGAGCATCTCGTCGGCCTCGCGGGCACGGGCGCCGCGAGCGGTGTGGCGGTGGGCCAGTTCGAGGTTCTCGCATCGCTGATCCTGCTGCTGCTCGGCTGGCTCTTCGTGCCGTTCTACCTGGCGAGCGGCGTGTTCACGATGCCGGAGTTCCTCGAGCGCCGGTATTCCAGCGGTGCGCGCTGGTATCTCGCGATCATCTCGATCATCGGCTACGTGCTCACGAAGATCTCGGTCACGATCGCCGCGGGCGGCATCGTGTTCGAGGTGCTGATGGGCATCGACTTCTGGACGGGCGCGCTGGTCGTCGTCGTGATCACCGGCATCTACACCGTGTTCGGCGGGCTGCGCGCCGTGCTCTATACGGACCTGTTCCAGATGTTCGTGCTGATCGCCGGCGCGATCGCAGTGACGGTGCTCGGCCTGTCCGCGCTCGGCGGCTGGAGCGCGATGACGGAGACGGTCGGACCGCAGTTCCTCGACCTGTGGAAGCCGGCGACGGATCCGGACTTCCCGTGGACGGGAATCCTGTTCGGTGCGCCGATCCTCGGCGTCTGGTACTGGTGCACGGACCAGTTCATCGTGCAGCGCGTGCTTGCCGCACACGACCAGGACCATGCGCGCCGGGCGACCGTGTTCGCGGGATACCTGAAGCTGCTCCCGCTCTTCATCTTCGTGATTCCGGGCGTCATCGCGTACGCGCTCGTGCAGCAGGGCCGCATCGAGCTCGGTGCGCCGGACCAGGCACTGCCCACGCTCGTCGGCACACTGCTCCCCGTCGGACTGCGCGGCCTGGTCGCCGCAGGTCTGCTCGCGGCACTGATGAGCTCGCTGTCCTCCGTGTTCAACTCGACGTCCACGCTCGTCACGCTGGACGTCTACAAGAAGATCCGCCCGCTCGCGACGGAGCGGCGGCTGGTGCTCGTCGGACAGGGGACCACGGCCGTGCTCGTGCTGTTCGGGCTCGCGTGGATCCCGCTGATGCAGCTGATCTCCGGCCAGCTGTACCAGTACCTGCAAAGCGTGCAGGCCTACATCTCGCCGCCCATCGCGTCCGTCTTCCTGGTCGGGATCCTGTGGAACCGGGTGAACGCGACGGGCGCGATCGCGGCGCTGCTCACGGGCTTCGTGCTCGGCATGGGCCGGCTCATCGCGGAGATCAACAAGGGGCGCCTCGACGGGCTGCTGTTCACGTTCGCGGACGTGAACTTCCTGCACTTCGCCGTGATCCTGTTCGTGATCTGCACGGCCGTGCTCGTGATCGTGAGCCTGCTCACGCCGGCGCCGCATCCGGACCGGACGACGGGTCTCACGTTCGCGAGCGCGCCGCTGCGCCCGGCCGGCGAGCGGCGCGGCTGGCGACGAGCGGACCTGGTGCTGACATTCCTGCTGATCCTGTGCGTGCTCGCGATATGGATGTACTTCTCGCACTGAGAGTGAGGCCGGCCGTGCGACATCGGCACGTATCGTGGCGCGCGACTCCGAGCGTCGTGCTGGCGGCCGCGCTCGCGGCGACCGCCTGCCGCTCCGCCGAGCCGGTGCCTGCGCCGGTCCCGACCGCCGCGGCCGCGGGCTACTACGATCCGTCCCGTGCGCTCGGCGAGCTGTTCCACGACGTGCAGATCGCGCGCGTATTCAGGGACTCGAAGACATTCGTCGATGCGCGCCCGCTGTCGGCGCCGGAGCAGATCATCGCGCGCTACCAGGCCGAGCGCGGGGCACTGGATTTCGATCTCGGCGCGTTCGTACGCCGGAACTTCGAGATTCCGGAGGGAGCCGGCGCCGCGTTCCGCACGGATACGTCGCGCAGCATGGAGGCGCACATCGCGGCGCTGTGGCCGGTGCTGACGCGTCCGGCGGATGACGCGGGCACGGTATCGTCGCTGATTCCGCTGCCGCATCCGTACGTGGTGCCCGGCGGCCGGTTCCGCGAGGTGTACTACTGGGACTCGTACTTCACGATGCTCGGCCTGGTCGAGAGCGGCCGTACGGACCTGATGCGCAGCATGCTGGACAACTTCGCGCATCTGGTGGCCACCATCGGCCACATCCCGAACGGCAACCGGACGTACTACCTGAGCCGGAGCCAGCCGCCGTACTTCGGCGCCATGATCGGCCTGTACGCGGCCGCGACCGACACGGCGGCCGCGCTGCGCTGGCTCGACGCGCTGGAGGCGGAGCACGCGTTCTGGATGGCTGGCGCGGACCGGCTCGCGCCGGGCGAGGCGCACCGGCGGGTGGTGCGGCTGCGGGACGGATCGGTGCTGAACCGCTACTGGGATGACCGGCCCGAGCCGCGTCCCGAGTCGTACCGGGAGGACTACGAGCTGGGCCGGACCCTCGCGCCGGCGGCGCGGCAGGCGTTCCATCGCAACGTGCGCGCGTCGGCCGAGAGCGGCTGGGATTTCTCGAGCCGGTGGATGCGCGACCCGGGGGACCTGCGGACACTCGAGACGACCGACCTCGTGCCGGTCGACCTGAACAGTCTGCTGTACCACACCGAGCGCGTGATCGCGGCGCTGCGTGCGTTCCGCGGCGGGCCCGGCGATGCCGAGGTGGCGCGGCGCTTCGCGGATGCCGCGGCCGAACGGCGCCGTGCACTGCTCGACGCGGCATGGGATCCGGCGTCCGGCTTCTTCTATGACGTCCGCTGGCGCACCGGCGAGCGCGTGACGGACCGCCCGACGCTCGCGGCGGCTGCACCGCTCTACTTCGGGCTGGCCACCGAGGAACAGGGGCGGTCGGTCGCCGCGCGGCTGGAGCGCGAGTTCCTCATGCCCGGCGGCTTCGTCACGACGCTGATCGCGTCCGGTCAGCAGTGGGACGCGCCGAACGGGTGGCCGCCGCTGCAGTGGCTCGCCGCGGAAGGTGCGCGCCGCTACGGCCGCCGTGACCTGGCCGTCACGGCCGGCGAGCGGTGGCTCGCTCTGAACCGCCGGACGTACGCGGCGACCGGCCGTATGATGGAGAAGTACGACGTCGCCGATCTCGGCCGTGCGGCCGGCGGCGGCGAGTACCCGACCCAGGACGGGTTCGGCTGGGCGAACGGCGTCGCACTCGCGACGGCCGCGCGGCTCGCGCGCCGCGACTCTTTCGATGACGCCCCGGCCGCTGTATACCTGGAGACGGCACGCCAGCCGATCTCTTCATCCGGGCCCCGATCGTCGTTACGCAGCTTCCTCGACCGAATCCGGCCGCCGGCCGCAACACGGAGGTAGACGCATCATGCAACGGCGGGATCTCCTTCGCATTCTGGGCGGCGCGCTCGCACTGCCCGCACTTCGCGGTCTCAGCCCGGCCGAGGCGTGGGCGCTCGGGCGCGAGCTGCACCGCACGATCGAGCGGCTGCCGGCCGGACGGGTGCTCGACGAGCATCAGCTGCGCACGGTCGCGGCGATCGCGGAGCGCATCATTCCCGCGACGGACACGCCGGGCGCGCGCGAGGCCCGGGTCGCGGAATTCATCGACCTGATGCTCGCCGACTGGTACGACGATGCCGGACGCACGCGCTTCCTGGACGGTCTCGTGCAGATCGATGCGCGCAGCCGCGTGACGCACGGTGCGCCGTTCGTCGAGCTGACCGAGGCGCGGCAGACCGCACTGCTCGACGAGCTCGATGCCGAGGTGCAGGCGCTGCGCGACGCGGACCTGCCCACCGACGGCCACTTCTTCCAGCAGATGAAGTGGCTCACGGTGCACGGCTACTACACATCGGATGTGGGCGTGCGCGAGGAGCTGAAGTGGACGCCGATCCCCGGCGGCTACGACCCCTGCAAGGCATTCGTCCCCCGGACCGTGGGAGAGAGCTGATGGCGCAGAACACGTGGGACGCGATCGTCGTCGGGTCGGGCATCTCGGGCGGCTGGGCCGCGAAGGAGCTGACGGAGCGCGGGCTCGATGTGCTCGTGCTGGAGGCGGGCCGTCCGATCGATCCGGCACGGGACTACATCGAGCACCAGCCGGTCTACGAGTTCAAGTTCCGCGGGCTCGGCAACCGGCAGCGCGACCGCGATCGGCAGTTCATCCAGAGCGTGGCCGGTCCGTTCGAGGAGGAGACGTCGCACTTCTTCGTCGACGACGTCGACAACCCGTACACGTTCGATGAGGACAAGCCGTTCTACTGGATCCGCGGGCGGCACCTCGGCGGGCGGTCGCTCATGTGGGGCCGGCAGACGTACCGCCTGAGCGATCTCGACTTCGAGGCGAACCTGCGCGAAGGCGTGGGCGTCGACTGGCCGATCCGCTACGACGACATCGCGCCATGGTACGACCATGTGGAAGACTTCATCGGTGTGAGCGGCGAGCGGCTCGGCCTGCCGCAGCTGCCGGACGGCAAGTTCCTGCCGCCGATGCAGCTCAACTGCGCCGAGGAAGTCGTCAAGGCCGGCATCGCGCGCCACTTCGGTGACGAGCGCCTGCTCACGATCGGACGCTGCGCCATCCTCACGCAGGAGCACCGCGGCCGCGCCGCGTGCCACTACTGCGGACCGTGCTGGCGCGGCTGCATCACGCACTCGTACTTCAACTCGCTCGGCACCACGCTGCCCGCTGCGGAGGCGACGGGCCGCCTGACGCTGCGCACGAACAGTGTCGTCGCGGCCGTGCTCTACGACGAGCAGCGCGACCGTGCGACGGGTGTGCGCGTCATCGACTCGATCACGCGCCACGAGCGCGAGTACAGTGCGCGGCTGATCTTCCTGTGCGCGTCCGCGCTCGAGTCCACGCGCATCCTGTTCAATTCGGCTACGTCCCGCTTCCCGGACGGCCTGGCGAACTCGAGCGGCGAGCTCGGCAACAACCTCATGGACCACACCATGGGCGGCGGCGCCACTGGCACGATTCCGGGTCTCGAAGATCGCATCGTGCAGGGCAACCGCCCGAACGGGATCTAC
This sequence comes from Longimicrobiales bacterium, assembly GCA_036374995.1. GTDB lineage: Bacteria > Gemmatimonadota > Gemmatimonadetes > Longimicrobiales > RSA9 > SH-MAG3. Next base: position 31,006 of record DASUSS010000145.1, read on the forward strand.
GTGCCGCGCTTCCGTAACGTGAAGACGCGGCACGCCGACTTCACGCGCGGCTATGGCTTCCAGGGCGGCGCCGGCCGCGGCGGCTGGGGGCGCGGCGCATCGACGCGGGGCGTCGGCGCGGCGTTCAAGCACGCGCTCCGCGACCCCGGCCCGTGGAGCTTCACGTTCTACGGCTTCGGCGAGTGTCTGCCATACGCGACGAACCGCGTGCGGCTCAACCCGGAGCGGAAGGACGCGTGGGGCGTTCCGGTGCTGCACGTGAGCGCGGAGTGGGGTGACAACGAGCGGAAGCAGCTCGCCGACATGGCCGTGACGGCTGCGGAGATGCTGGAGGCATCCGGCGCGCGCGACATCTCGGCGTTCGTGCAGGACAATGCGCCCGGACTCGGCATCCACGAGATGGGCACGGCGCGCATGGGCCGCGATCCGCGGACATCCGTGCTCAACGGCTACTGCCAGACGCACGATGTGCCGAACCTGTTCGTCACCGATGGCGCGTGCATGACTTCGGCCGGGTGCCAGAACCCGTCGATCACGTACATGGCGCTCACCGCGCGCGCCGCCGCGTACGCCGTGGACAAGCTGAACCGAAGGGAGTTGTGAGCTGAGCGGCCGGCGCCGGTTCCTGCGCACCCTCGGCGCGTCCGTACTCGCGGGCGC
>DASUSS010000146.1:0-2724 GCA_036374995.1 Longimicrobiales bacterium
GTTGCTGTGAATCTGGTAGTCCGCCTTGAGCGCGATGTTCGTGAACGGCTTCCACTGCGCGCCGATCGCGATGACGTTGCGGTCGTTCGCCGGGTTCGCGGTGAATCCGGCCGGCACCTCGAGCTGCGTGTCGAGCTTCTCGTAGCGGATGTATGGCATCAGCTCGTGAGTGAAGTCGAACGGGCGCAGGACGTCGTAGCCGCCCTGCACGTACCAGCCGCGCAGCTCGCTGCCGACCGAGCTGCTGCCCGCCAGCGACCGCGCAGCATTGACCTGGGCCGCGTCCGTGACCTTGCCGTGCGCGAAAAGGCCGCGCACGTCGAGACCGTGGGCACGGTATTGCGCGTGAGCCTCCAGAATCGCCGTAGCGGCATCGATCTCCTCCCCGGTGCCGCCATCCGCCGCGCCCTGGCCCGACTCACCGTAATACGCGGAGCCACCCACGAGCAGGCCACGAAGCGCTCCGCCCGGCGTGTAATCGATGCGACCGACCACTGCGGGACGCTCCATCAGCGCGCGCGAGCCCTTCTGCCGACCGCCGCGCAGTCCACCAGCGCTGAAGCCGCCGGCGTTGGATGAACCGCCGCCGATCGCGTCCAGCCCGTTGACCACGTATGCGCGATAGCTGAGGTCGCCTGCCTCGCCGAACACGCCGATACCGTTCTCACGCCATGTGGTCGGGATCAGCGCGGTCTCCGTGAGCGGTCTCGTCGTGCCGAGGAACACGGGCGGCTCGTGCAGCTCGTTGATGAAGCCCATCGGCACGAGCAGCAGACCGGCACGCACGCCGAGATGCGGCGACGGCACGAAGTCGAGGTACGCGAACTCGACCGAGACCGAGCCGGCCTGATCGGTGGAGCCGTGCTCGAACTCGAGCTCGGAGTTGAACAGCCACTGGTCGCTGAACTTGTACCCGACGTATACGATCGCGCGCAGCGCGTCGATCTGATCGCGACGTCCGGAAGCAGCGCCATCCTCACGCTCGACCGCGAAGTTCTCGTACAGCACCTCGCCGTAACCACCGATCGAGACGCCCTGTCGCACGCGATACACCTTCGCCGCGGCCGGACCCAGGCCGTACGCCGAGCTGTCGGCGCGTGGCGCCACGTCCTGGCCGAGCCGCAGCGACTCCAGCTCGCGCGTGAGTGCCTCCACCTGGCGCCGTATACGCGCCAGTTCCGTGGTGTCCTGCGCCGCGCCGGAAGCGGCCGTGAGCGAGAGCATCAGCAGCGCGCACGAGAACGCGCCGAACGATTTCGACATCGAAACCTCGTCAGTCGAGGAAAGTGTATGAGGAAGACGGCGCCGGTTCCGGCGCCGACCGGATGAAGCGCGCCATTCCGTTGTTCCAGGCCGAAACGATCGCGCCGTCAGTGCCGACGCGCTGCACGAGCACGCCGATCCCGTCCCGATCCGCGGCCCACTCGAGCGCGGCATCGGGACCGAGTACGAACAGGGCCGTCGAAAGCGCGTCCGCAGCGAGCGGGTCCGCCGCCACCACCGTCACACTGCCCCACGCTTCGACCGGCATGCCCGAACGCGGATCGAGCACGTGGCCGTACCGCTTGCCGCCAATGTCGACGTAGCGCTCCGAGGCCGAACTGGTCGCCACGGACACATTCGAGACATGCAGCCACTTCGTCGGCGCGCCACGGGCGTACGGATGCGCGACCGCTACGGAATCGACCGCTCCGAGGACGACGAGCTGACCGCTGAAATCCAGCACGGCGCGCTCGATCCCGTGTGCACGGAGCGCCGCGGCGGCCGCGCGGAGTGCCGCCCCCTTGCCGAAGCCGCCCGTGTCCAGCCACACGCCGTTCACCAGCCGCACAACCTCGCCGCCACCGATGCGCACACGGTTCCACCCGCTCGCGGCGCGTGCACGCGCCAGCAACGTGTCCGGCGGGATTCTTCCGGCACCGCGCAGATCCCACGCGTCGATCAACGCCCCGATCGCAGGGTCGAAAGCGCCGTCCGTGGCCGCCACCCAGAACGCCGTTTCCGAGAGCAGACCGACCAGCTCCGTCGACAGTGCAGCCGGAACACCGGCCGGATGACCATTCAGACGGCCGATCTCGCTGTCCGCACGCCAGCTGCTGAGCACCGATTCCAGCCGCTCCACCTCACGCAGCGCCGCCTCGATGGCCGCCACCCCGCACGTCCGCTCCACGCCTGCGACCTCGATCCGGAGCAGCGTGCCCATCGCGTACGCCGTCCGCTCGGCCACGGCGGTTCCGGGCCGGCACGCGGGCATCACGGGTCGGGCGGCGGATCCGATCGCGGCCGTGACGGCGAGCCCGACAGCAGCGACAGCGGTGAACCAGGAGTACATGCGTTCCCAAGATGAGAGTGATTCTCAATTGCATGGAAGGTAAGTGTCGCACGCGGCGGCGCAAGGGGCGCTGGCCGGACGCAGCGCGGCCCATCGGGCCTCTTGACATTAGATGTGCCCAACTAAAGTTTTAGCTGAACCTAATCCAATGGCGGACTCTCCATGAACCTTCACGAATCCTCGTTGAGGCGCCGGGCGCCCGGATCGCGCCGGCCGGGGCGGTTACCGGAACGTTTGCGCGGGGCGACGTCCATGGCGCTCGTGCTGATGGGTGCGTGGACGATGGCGTGCGATCGGCTGACCACGTCGGCGCCGGCGGATGGCGACGTGTTCGATGCGCCGTTGCCGGGGCTCACGCCCCCGGAGCTGGCGGCGTTCGCGCGCGGGGATGC
>DASUSS010000147.1:0-5508 GCA_036374995.1 Longimicrobiales bacterium
CACTTGTAGATCGGGGCCCGGCCGTCCGACGTACTGGGTCGCATTGTCCGATCGCTGCCCAGCGCGCGGTGGTGGCGGGCCTGCACGAGGCGCCTCGTGCCTGCTCGACGTGCCCGGCTACGATGCGACCCGGCAGCGGGAGCGACAAGTGCAGCCAGCCGAGCGCCGTAGCGGCCGACAACGTCCCGCGTACCACGTCACCAGTATGATGACTGTGGCCGGCTCCTGTCCGGCTGGAATTTGGCAGCAACGCGCGGGTGGATGCTGGCGAGCGAAGAGGGCAGATTTGCGGCGTGGACGCGGAAACCGTCGTAAGAGGAGCGACAATGCGGGAAACGAGCGTGCAGGACATCGATCGTGACGATGCGTGGGACCGCGTCGTGGCGCGCGACAGGTCCTTCGATGGCGTCTTCTACTACGCGGTCCGCACCACGGGGATCTTCTGTCGGCCGTCCTGTCCGTCCCGGCGACCGCGCCGAACGAACGTGGAGTTCTTCGGATCGGCCGAGGCGGCGGAGGGCGCCGGTTATCGCGCCTGTCACCGCTGCCATCCGAAGTCGGAGACCGGTACGCCCACGGAGCGCAGGCTGCGGCGGACACTGGATTACATCGATGCGCACCGCGATGAACGGATCACGCTCCGCGATCTGAGCCGCGCCGTCGGACTGTCGCCGTTCCACCTCCAGCGGTCGTTCAAGGAGCTGCTCGGCATGTCGCCGCGCGAGTATCAGGATGCGCGCCGCCTCGAGGCAATGAAGGGCGAGCTGAAATCGGGCACCGGCGTCGGCCGCGCCGTGTGGGAAGCGGGTTACGGATCGACTCGCGGCGCGTACGAATCCGTGTCCGACGGCGTCGGCATGACGCCGGGCGAGTACCGCAGGGGTGGACGTGGCCTGTCGATCCGGTATGCGGTTCACGACACACGCTTCGGCTGGCTGCTCGTCGCGTGGACCGCCCGCGGCGTGTGCGCGGTGTCGCTGGGCGCATCCGAGGAGGAGGTGATCGGCGAGCTGCGCGACGAATTCAGTGCGGCGCGGCTGGAGCGGGACCAGGCCGCGGGTCGATGGCTGGATCCGTTCCTGAGCTATCTCGAGGGGCGGAGTCCGGGTCTCGCGGTGCCGGTCGACACGCGCGGCACGGCGTTCCAGCGGCGGGTGTGGCAGGCGCTGCGGCGGATCCCGGTGGGCGAGGTCAGGACGTACGGCGCGGTGGCGGCGTCGATCGGCCGGCCGGGCTCGGCGCGCGCGGTCGCGCAGGCCTGCGCCGCGAATCGCATTGCGCTCGCCGTACCGTGTCACCGTGTGGTGAGGTCGGATGGGAGTACCGGCGGGTACCGCTGGGACGCGAACAGAAAACGCCGACTGCTCGAGCACGAGCGGTCATTGAGAGAGGAGAATGCGTGATGAGGTTCCGGATCGTGCCGATCGATGAAGCGGTTGCCGAGGAAGCGCGCGCGACGCGCAGGTCGCCGGGATACGGCCACCCGGTCGTGCAGGAGGTGGCGAAGGCCTACGGTCCGTGCCGGCTCTGCCTCAGCCCGTTCGAGACGGGAGTCGACGAGCGGCTGCTGCTGACATACGACGCGTTCAGGGAGATCGAGACGCTGCCGCTGCCCGGCCCGATCTTCATCCATCACGCCCATTGTGCGCCGTATTCGGAAGCTCATCACTACCCGGACGCGCTGCGCTTCATCCCGACGACACTGAACGCGTACGGCCGCGGCCGGGCGCTGCGCGATGTCCGGTACATCGAGCCGGGTGGCGATGCGGAGAGCGAGATCGTCGAGCTGCTCGGTCGCAGTGATGTCGACTACATCCACGTGCGCAACACGGAGGCCGGCTGCTACATGTTCCGCATCGAGCGTCACTGAACCCTGCGCTGGACGCCGGCTCCGGCGAATGATCGACGTCCAGTCGCACGAGACGCTTCGTCGGATGCCGGGAAGACGGTCAGTCGGAACCGGTGGCGACCGTCCCCGCGTGCGTGTCGCCGTCGGCACCGGCGGCGTCGGCCGCGGCGATTTCGGCCACCGGTATCGTGAACCAGAACGTGCTGCCGACATCCGGCTCGCTGTGCACGTCGATGTTGCCGCCGTGTGCCTCCACGATGCCGCGCGAGAGTGAGAGCCCGAGTCCGGCACCCTTGACGCCCGGGCGCGCCTGCCAGAACGGATCGAACAGGTGGACGCGATCCTCCTCCGGAATCCCCGGTCCCGTATCGCTCACCGAGAATCGGACCGCACCGTTCGCGTGGTCGGCGCGCACGGTGATGTGCCCGCCACGGGGCGTGAACTTGATCGCATTGCCGATCAGGTTCGAGAAGACCTGGAGGATGCGGTCACGATCGGCCGCAACGGGCGGCAGGTGCTCCGGCAGCTCGGCCTCCAGCTCGAGCGAGTGTTCCTCCGCCAGCTGACGGTGGAGCTCCACGGCCTCGTGCGCGAGAGCAGCGGTCGCGACGGGCGCCTGCTCGACAGTGAGGCGGCCCGCCTGCATGCGCGCCACGTCGAGCAGGTCCTGGAGCAGCCGGTTCGAGATCTGGATGGAGCGATCGATCAGCTCGAGCTTGTGTCGTTCGCGGGCCATGGATTCCGGCAGCTGCTCGAGCACGGATTCCGCAGCGAGGCCGATCGTCCACAGGGGGTTGCGCAGATCGTGCGCGACGATGCGCAGGACCTCGTCACGCGTGTGCGTGGCCTGCCGGGACTCGAGGTAGAGGCGGCAGTTCTCGACCGCGACAGCGGTGCGGCTGGCCAGCTCCTCCGCGAGCGCGAGGTCCTCGGCGCTGAACGGATCGGGCATCGTCGAGCGCGCGAGCGTGATCGCGCCGAGCACGCGGTGGTGCGCGCTGATCGGCACCACGACCTGCGAGCGCACGCCGAGCCGCCGCAGCAGATCGATGTGCGCGCCATCGCCCGCGGCCGACAGCCACGCTTCGGTCACCTCGACGACGCGCTCCGAGTTGCCGGTCTCGAGCACCGCGCCGATGCCGGGACGCTGCCCGTGCCGCGGCGGAAGCGCGCTCAGCTCGTCGACCAGCGGCTGGGCGGCGGGATCACGGTGCGCCGCGATCGCGAGTCCCGGCGAGCCATCCGGATTCAGACGATCTACGATGCAGTAGTCGGCGCGGCGCGACGCGAGCAGTCTCGCGATGGCCGCCAGAATCTCGTTCTCGTCGAGTGACTCGGTGAGCACGCCGCTCGCCTCGAGCAGGAACCGCTCGTCCTGCTCACGCCGCTTGCGATCGCTGATGTCGCGCATGACCGTCGACAGGAAATCGACTTCACCCGCCGGGTTGCGGTGGGCGAGGATGACCTGCGATACCGGGATCTCGCGACCGTCCCGCGACCGGACCGCGGTCTCGCCGCTCCAGATGCCATCGCGGATCGCGGCCGGAATGCCCTCGCCGAGAATGCGCGAGAGGATGAGCGGGGGGTGCAGATCGGCGATCCACAGGCGACGCACGTCTTCCGTGTCCTGTACGCCGACGATGCCGCGCGCGGCGCGATTCAGCGACAGGACGCGGCCATCGGCGGTCGCCGTGCCCACGAAATCCGAGGTCGCCTCGAGCACCGCCGTCAGACGGGTGCGCTCCTGCTCGAGCGCCTTCCGTTCCGTGATGTCCTCGACCATGCCGACCGCGCTCGCATATGCGCCGGCGGGGTCACGCATGATCGAGGCAGTCAGGCGCCCCCACACGACGGAGTCGTCCCTGCGGACGTATCGCTTCTCGATCTGATAGAAGTCGCGCGTGCCGTCGATCAGCTCACGGAAGTTGTCGGCATCGCGATCGATGTCGTCCGGGTGCGTGATCTCCGTGAAGCGCATGCCCTCCAGCTCGTTTGCGCTGTACCCGAGGAACCGCTGCATCACGGGATTCGTCAGGAGAAAGCGACCGTCCGCGTCCGCGAGCACGATGCCGATGCCCGCCTGCTCGAAGATCGAGCGGAAGCGCTCCTCGCTCGTGCGCAGTGCAACCTCGGCGCGGGCGCGGGCGGCTTCCAGCCGGCGCACGACGGCTGCGATCCAGCCGATGAGCAGCGTGAACGCGACCATCGTCGCGACGGCGAACAGGGCGACGCCGGTCGCCGGGCCGTACAGGCCGATCTGCTCTCCGACCAGCCGGATCCAGCCGAGCAGCAGCGGCACGACAATGGCCGCCGGCAGCAGACGCCGTCCGATGAAGCCGCCGATGTCGCTGCCGGTGAAGAGCGAGATGAATCCGCGGTCGGGGCGGGCCACGAGGACGCCGAGAGCCAGAATGACGAACGAGGCTGCCGTATGGATCGCCATCGGCGCGGCCACCTCGAGCTCGGCATACGGTAGCGGGGCGAACAGCACCTCCTGTCGGTAACCGTATCCGGCGAGCGCCTGGATCCCGAGGAAGCCGGGGAGCAGGACGAGCACCTGCGCAGGCCGCAGCCCGTGCCGCGTCTCCGCATCCATCATCAGCAGCGCGCTGCCGATCGCGACGAACCCGATCGCGGTCGTGAGTGCGGGCCGGCCGGGCACGCGCTCGACCAGTTGCTCGAGCGTGGCCGGGAACAGCAGCCGGTCGATGCCGATGGTCAAACCGAACACGTATTCGATCACGACGGCGAGCCCGACCAGCGCCGTGACGGCGGCCATGGCCTTCGCGATGTGGCCGCCGCGCGAAGCCGCCGTCTCCGGCGTGCGCAGCAGCCATAGCGCCGAGCCGGAGAGGAGCAGGCCGGCCGCGGTGATCGGCATCATCCTCGCCGCGTCCCGGACGGGCACCAGCGAGATGAAGACAGGTAGCCCGGTCGCCCAGCCGATCAGCACCAGCACGGCCGTACCGACGACGAAGAGTGCCGCCCCGATGGTCACGCGCCGGAGAACGCGTCGGATGCTCTCGTCCGGACCGTTGTTCACCCTGATCGTCTCGGGCCTCTCTGCCATGCCGCGCCGCTGCTGTGAAGGTCGCCCGCCACTGGCGCCGCATGGGTCATTCCATCGTGCGATCCGGCCGACCGGTCTCACCCGCCGGCACGGGCCGGTTCAGCGTCCCGGTCCGATGTTGCGGTTCATCCGGAACACGTTGTCGGGATCGTACGCGGCCTTCACCCGTCGCAGTCGCTCGTAGTTCGCGCCGTATGCCGCGGCGGTGCGTCCCTCATCGTCATCCGCGAGCTGGAAGTTGACGTAGTTGCCGCCGGTCGAGTACGGCCGGATCGCCTCCCAGGAGCGCCGCACCCATGCGACGTGCTGGTCGGTCCGCGGGTCCTCCGGTGGCCACACGCCGGAGAAGCCCGTCACGAACTGCGCATCCCGGTTCCCGACGGCGCCATCATCGCCCGGTCGCTCGTTGAGCGCGCCGCCGATGTGGAAGATGACGGAGTACGAGAGCGGTGATGTCAGCCGGAGTGCCGCGTCGCGGAACGCGTCGCAGTATTCCGGCGTGAGCGCGGAGATGTACTCGGTCTTCCAGTACTGGTTGTTGCCCTTGTAGTCGCTCGCGTCGAGCATGCACTGCTGGTCCGCGTAGGGC
>DASUSS010000148.1:0-33411 GCA_036374995.1 Longimicrobiales bacterium
CCTGGAACCACTTTTCCGTTACGGCCGGTCGGCTCATGCGAATGTCCCGGCGCCGTGCCGGTTTCGGGGCGGTTTCATACCGGTTCGCGCCGTAACGGAAAAGTGGTTCCAGGTCCGCCGATTGCATGAAGGGAGCCAGCATGCCCGAGCCTCTGACCGACCGTATCCGCCGCATCGCCCGACCCCTCACGGCCGACCCCGATCTCGATCCGCTCATCGACCGCATCGGCGATGCGCGGATCGTGATGCTGGGCGAGGCATCGCACGGCACGTCCGAATACTACACGTGGCGCGACCGCATCAGCCGCCGGCTCATTGCCGACCACGGCTTCTCCTTCCTGGCGGTCGAGGGCGACTGGCCGGACTGCTATCGCGTGAATCGCTTCGTGCGCGGCTTCGCCGGAACCGATGCCGACGCGCACGAAGTCCTGCACGCGTTCGAGCGCTGGCCCACGTGGCTGTGGGCGAACGAGGAGGTCGCGTCGCTCGTGAAGTGGCTGCGCGGGCACAACGACACCATGGCGCCCGACCGGCAGGCCGGGTTCTACGGCCTCGACGTCTACTCCCTGTGGGACAGCATGCATGCCGTGCTCGAATACCTCGAGCGCATCGATCCCGACGCGGCCACCACGGCCCGGCGCGCGTACGGCTGCTTCGACCCCTATCACGACGATGCGCAGCGCTATGCCATGGCGACCGCGCTGGTCCCGACATCGTGCGAGGACGAGGCGGTCGCGATCCTTCGCGCGCTGCGCGCTCGTGCACCGCAGTATCGCGAGGATGGCAGGGAATCGTACTTCGATGCCGAGCAGAACGCACTCGTTGCGCGCAACGCCGAGCTGTACTACCGCACGATGATCCGGGGCGGGCCGGATTCGTGGAATGTGCGCGATCGCCACATGGCCGAGACGCTGGAGCGGCTGCTCGCGCATCACGGGCCGGACGCGCGGGCCATAGTCTGGGAGCACAACACGCACATCGGCGATGCGCGGGCCACTGACATGGCCGCCGCGGGCATGACGAACATTGGCCGGATCGCGCGCGAACAGTACGGTCCGCGCGCCGTGGTGCTCGTGGGGTTCGCCGGTTACGAGGGCAGCGTGATCGCCGGCAGCGGCTGGGGTGAGCCCATGGAGCGGATGCCGGTCCCGCCGGCACGGTCCGGCTCCTGGGAGGCGCTGCTCCACAATACGATCGGCGATGACCTGCTGATCCTCACACACGAGCTGGATGGCGCCGCCGGCGCCGATGAGCCGAGGGATCACCGGGCCATCGGCGTCGTCTACCATCCGGCTCGGGAGCGGTTCGGCAACTACGTCCCCACGATCCTTCCGGCCCGCTACGACGTCTTCATCCACCTCGAGACGACGTCCGCGCTTCGGCCCCTGCACATGCCGGTGCGTGTGGACGGGGAGGTGCCGGAGACGTATCCGACGGGGCAGTGACGCGGCGAATCCGACACGGCCGCCCCCTCTTCGCCGGTCCGGCGCTTGCAGCGCAGCCGCACCGCTTGTCTTATGAGCATGCCCGCCAGCCACTCCGGTCGGGCCATCGGGCCGTCGGCTGACCCGCGGCAGCGGCAGATCGATCGGCGAATGTTCGCGACGTTCGAGGGGTCGGCTGGATGAGAATCGCTTTCTTCACCGAGAGCCTGCTGCCACTGGTGGACGGCGTCTCGCATACGCTCGGCCACCTGTTCGCCGCACTCGAGGCGGAGGGAATCGATTTCCGCATCTACGCGCCGTTCATGCCGCCGGAGGAGATCTCGTGGCAGCCGCGCGTGCGGCGCGTTCGGTCGTTCACGTTCCCGCTGTATCGCGATTACCGCGTGAGCCTGCCCGGCGGCCGCCGCATCGCCGCGGAGCTCGATGCCTGGCGCCCCGACATCGTCCACGTCGTGAGCCCTACGCCGATGGCGATCTGGGCCCAGGCGTACGCACGCGGCCGCGGCATCCCCGTCGTCGCGACGTTCCACACCCACTTCGTGTCGTACTTCCCCTACTATGGCGTTCGCGGTCTCGACCGTTTCGGCTGGCGCATCCTGCGCTGGTTCCACGGCCGCGCCACGATGACGTTCGCGCCGACCCCGAGCATCATCGACGAGCTGAACCGTCACGGCATTCACGACGTCCGGCTCTGGTCGCGCGGCGTCGATGCGTGTCGCTTCTCGCCGCAGTGGCGTGACGACGAGCTGCGGGCGCGGCTCGGCGCCGACGAGCAGCATCCGCTCGTCCTGTTCGTCAGCCGCCTGGTCAGGGAGAAGGACCTGGCCGATCTCGTGGACATGGATCGCGTGCTGCACCGGCGCGGTCGGACGTACCGCCTCGCACTCGTGGGCGACGGCCCCATGCGACAGCGCCTCGAGCAGGAACTGCCGCACGCCCATTTCGCGGGCCACCAGTGCGGGCCCGCACTGTCACGCTGGTATGCCTCCGCCGACATCTTCGTCTTCCCATCCACGACCGAGACGTTCGCGAACGTGGTGCAGGAGGCAATGTCCTCCGGCGTCCCGGCCGTCGTCGTCGACAGGGGCGGGCCGCAATCGGTGATCGAGCCCGGTCGCAGCGGACTCGTCGCGCGCGCGCACGACCCGATCGACCTGGCCGACAACGTACAGCGACTCCTGCTCGGCGCCGAGCTGCGCGCGGCCATGGGTCACGCCGCGCGGCAGCGCGCACTGGAGCGAAGCTGGGACGCGGTCAATGCCGTGCTCGTGCGCGAGTACGAGAGGATCGCCGGCGGACGACCCGAGCCCGTCCGACGATTCGCGTGAAGGTCTGCTCGCTCACACAATCCTACGCGCCGACGGGCGGCGGCATCCGGACCATGCTGCATGCGCAGCGCGAGTGGTTCCGCGAGCGCGGCATGCAGCACGTCCTGATCGTGCCGGGCGCGGCCGACACCGTCTCGCGCGAGGGCCGGCTCACGACCTGCACGATCGCCTCGCCGCACGTACCGGGATCGAGCGTCTATCGCCTGCTCCTGCGATCGGACAAGGTGCTCCGGATCCTGCGCGACGAAATGCCCGACGTCATCGAGGTCCACTGCACGTACAACCTGCCGTGGACCGCGTTCCTGCACCGGAAACGCCACGGCGCGATCGTGACCGGCTTCTACATGACGGATCTGCCGGTCGCCTACGTCGAGGCGCCGCTGCGGAAGCGCGCCGGCCGCCGGATCGCGGCGCTCGCGAGAGCCGGTGCGGAACGGTACGTCCGCGCCCTGTACTCGCGTTGCGACTTCACGGTAGCGATTTCGCCGGCCACGCAGCAGCGCCTGCACCAGGTCGGCGTGCGGGACGCGCTCTGCGTTCCGCTCGGTGTCGACACCTGCACGTTCTCGCCCGGCCGGCGCTCCGATACGGTACGCGAACGCGTCGGAGCGGCACGATCGGACCTGCTGCTCGTGTATGCCGGCCGACTCGATGCGGAAAAACGGCCGGACCTCGTGTGCGATGCGTTCGAGCTGCTTCCACCCGCACTGGACGCACGCCTCGTCATCGCAGGCGACGGCCCGATGCGCGCGCCGCTCGAGGCGCGCGCCGCCGCGAACGACCGCATCCGCGTCCTGCCGTTCATCCAGGACCGGGCCGAGCTGGCGGCACTGCTCGCGTCCGCGGACGTATACGTGTCGGCGATGGCGTACGAGACGTTCGGTCTCTCCGTCGTCGAGGCACAGGCCAGCGGACTGCCAGTCGTCGGGGTGCGCGCCGGCGCCATGATCGACCGCGTACGGCACGGGGAGGATGGCTTCCTCGTCGAGCCGGAGTCCGCGCCTGCGATCGCGCGGTGCCTTGCGGACACGCCGCGGGAGCTGTGGCCCGCGCTGGGACGGCGGGCCCGGGCCCGCGTCGAAAGCGAGCTGTCGTGGAGCCGCACGTTCGAGAAGCTGCTGACGATCTATCAGCCGCACTGAAGCCGCGGGCCGGCAATGCCGAGCGCGCGTTCCGTATCGCGCTCGTCGTGCTGCCGCTCGGCGTGCTCGGCAACATCGCCTACACCCTGCTCGCGACCGACCGCGCTCTGCTCGCGTCGCTCGACCGACTGCCGCGTACCTACCTCCTCGCCGCGCTCGCGCTCACGCTCGTCCCCTGGATCACCGGCACCGCACGCCTGCTCGTCTGGTCCCGGTTCCTCGGTCATCGCATACCGCTCGCTCAGCTCCTCCGCATGACACTCGTCGTCGACCTCGGATCCGCCGTCTCACCCACGGCGATCGGCGGCGAGGCGTTCCGCTGGGGCATGCTCGTCCGCTACGGCGTGAGCCCCGGTACCGCAGCTACGCTCGCCCTCATGCCCAAGCTCGAGGACGCCGTCTTCTTCGCCGTCGCGCTCCCCATCGCCGTCATCTGGACGTCCGCCTGGGAGCTGCCCGTCGTCGCCGCCAGCATGCGACTCCTCGGCGACAACCTCCTCACCATCGCCGGCATCGCGAGCCTCATTGCGGCCAGCGCGTGGATCCTGTCGCGCGGGGCGCTGCGCGGCCACGCAGGACAACGTGTCCGCGGCTTCGCGCTCCGCACGTGGGGACGGGCACGGCGCCGGCTGCGCCGCGCCGCGGACGACGCACGCGACGCCTTTGCACTCATCGCCGCGGGCGGCGGCACCCGCTTCGCCCTCACCCTCACATTCACCGCCGCCCACTGGGCCGCCCGCTACTCCGTCCTCTCCGCTCTCGCGCTCTTCCTCGGCGTGCCCTTCGACCCCGTCCTCTTCTGGCTGCTCCAGTGGGTCGTCTTCACCATCATGACCTTCATCCCCACACCCGGCGCCACCGGCGGCGCCGAGGTCGCCTTCACCGCCGTCTATGCCACACTCCTCCCCGCCGGCGTCATCGGTCTCGCCACCGCCGCCTGGCGACTCTTCACGTTCTACGCGCCCGTCGCCCTCGCCGCCCTCGTCTTCTCCCTCCTCGGCCGGCACACCCGGGCATAAACCCGCCCCACACCGCCGCTTCGTGCCGCGACCGCCGGGACGCCGGTGTCAGGTTCATTGACAGGGCGGGCGCGGGTGCCGTACACTGTAACCGCTTCCACTCCGCGGCCGGTGCCAGTACTGTACGCGAGCCTGTAAACGGTTACAGATGCCGCAACCGGCCGCACTCCGAGGGGAGGGTCATGGCGACGACCATCCGTGATGTCGCCCGCGAGGCGGGCGTCTCGGTCGCGACCGTCTCGCGCGTGTTCAACGACAGCGGGCCGGTCCGCGAGGAGACGCGGCGGCGCATCACGGAGGTGGCGAGCCGGCTGCGCTACTCGCCGAACAGTGCGGCCCGGACGCTCTCGACGCGGCGGACGCAGACGGTCGGAGTGCTGCTGCCGGATCTGTACGGCGAGTTCTTCTCGGAAGTCATCCGCGGCATCGATCAGGTGGTTCAGCAACGGAGCTGGCATCTGCTGGTGTCGTGCTCGCACAACGAGCGGTCGGAGATCGAGGCGGGGCTGCGCGCGATGCGCGGGCGCGTCGATGGTCTGATCGTGATGTCGCCGGACCTGGATGAGCACCGTCTTGCGCGCAACCTCCCTGATGGCCTGCCGGTCGTTCTTCTGAACTGTGAAGTGGCGGATCGCGTATTCGACACGATCAACATCGACAACCGTGGCGGTGCGCATGCCGTCGTGGCGCATCTGCTGAAGCAGGGGCACCGGCGCATCGGACTGATCACGGGACCGGAGCGGAACCACGATGCGCGGGAGCGTCTGCGCGGAGCGCGCGAGGCGCTGGTCGCTGCGGGCGTGGCGCCGTCACCGGAGCTGGAAGTGGCGGGTGATTTCTCCGAGCTGTCGGGTCATCGCGGCGTGCTGGCGCTGTTGAAGCTGGACGATCCGCCCACGGCGGTCTTTGCGGCGAACGACTCGATGGCGATCGGCGCACTCAGCGCGCTCGGTGAGCGGGGCGTGCACGTGCCGGAGCAGATGGCGGTGGCGGGTTTCGACGACATCCCGATTGCGCGGTATGTGAGTCCGCCGCTCACGACGGTGCGGGTGTCGATTCCGGAGCTGGGCGGTCGCGCCGTGCGGCGTCTGTTCGGCGCGATCGAGTCGGGTGCGGCGCATGCGCGGCGGCAGGAGCTGCTGCCGACGGAGCTGGTGGTGCGGCGTTCATGCGGCGGGCTGTCACGAGCGACAGTCGACAGGGGTTCTGATGTAGGGACGCATGCAAACTGAGCAAGGAGGCAGTCCCATGTGGGTACGGAAGCTGAGGGGTCTCGGCTGGCTGCTCTGTCTGACGCTGCTGGCGCTCGTGCAGGCGGAGGTAGCGTCGGCGCAGACGACGACGGGCGTGATTCGCGGTGTGGTCGTGAACGATCAGGGCCAGCCGGTGAGCGGCGCGCAGGTGCGGATCGTGAGCCCGTCCACCGGTGCGGAGCGCAGCACACTGACGCGTGACGATGGTGCGTACGCGCTGGTCGGCGTGCAGCCGGGCACGTACGAGCTGTCCGTCGAGATGATCGGCTACAGCGCGGAGCCGCGCACGGTGCGCGTGCTGATCGGTCAGTACCTCACGCTGGATCTGCGGCTGTCGACGCAGGCCGTGCAGCTGGAGGGCATCACCGCGATCGGCACGCGGCTCGTCGAGACGCGCACGCCGGAGGTCGCGACGAACGTGACGGAAGAGGAGATGCGCTCGCTGCCGCAGCCGGATCGCAACTTCCTGAACTTCGCGGGCCTCGCGCCGGGCATCACGGTGAGCCGCAACGAGCTGCGCAAGGAGATCACGGCGGCCGGCCTGCCCGCGACGAAGATCAACGTGTTCGTGGACGGTGCGAGCCTCAAGAACGACATCCTGGAGGGCGGAGTGCACGGCCAGGATGCGAGCCGCGGCAATCCGTTCCCGCAGATCGCGCTCCAGGAGTTCCGCGTGATCACGCAGAACTTCAAGGCGGAGTATCAGCGCGCCGCGAGCGCCGTCGTGACCGCGACGACGAAGAGCGGCACGAACGAGCTCGAGGTCAGCGGTTTCATTCTCGGCCAGAACAAGGACCTGGTGGAGCGCAACCCCGGGCTGGTCGAGCAGTGCCGGCAGAATCAGGCGACCGATCCGAACTTCGTCTGCGCGCCGAAGCCGGAGTACGAGCGGTTCCAGATGGGGCTGAGCGTGGGTGGACCGATCATCCGTGACCGGCTCCACTACTTCGGCGCGTACGAGAACAACATCCAGGACCGTGCAGCGACGGTGACGCTCGGCCGGACGGGCTTCACCCAGCAGTTCGGCCAGTACGAGGGCACGTTCGAGCAGCCGTTCCGCTCCCACCTCGGCGTGGCGAAGCTGTCCTGGCAGCCCGCGGACAATCAGACGCTGAGCCTGAGCTGGAATGGCCGGTTCGAGAGCGACAAGCGCGGGTTCGGCGGCACGACATCGTTCGAGTCGGCGGAGGACGTGAAGATCGGGTACAACGTGGTGAACCTCCAGCACGGCTGGGCAGTCGGCAGCTGGTACAACCAGGCGCAGATCAGCGGGCAGCGCTCGACGTGGAACCCGACCGTGATCAACGACACGCTCGAGATCGGTCGCGAGTACATGGGCGTGATCTTCACCGGCGCACGCAGCACGACGCAGGACTTCGTGCAGGATCGCCTCGCGCTGCGCAACGATCTCACCCGTCACGGTGTGAGCTGGATGGGCAATCACGTCTTCAAGGGTGGCGTCAACCTCGACTTCCTGAACTATCAGGTCGAGAAGCGACAGGACGGGAACCCGACGTTCTTCTTCGATGTGAACCAGAGCCTCACGGCTCCTGCATTCGCGCGCTGGGGCTCGGGCGATCCGGGCATGGATGAGAGCAACATCCAGTTCGGGGCGTACATCCAGGACGACTGGGACGTCACGGATCGGCTCCAGCTGAATCTCGGCATGCGCTGGGACGCCGAGACGAACATGTTCAACAACGAGTGGGTGACGCCCGACAGCATTCGCCAGGCGCTCGGCCCGATCCTGGTCGCGACCGGCCGCGATCCGGACGACTACTTCACCGACGGCCGCGACGACCGGCCGATCTACCTGGGCGCCTTCCAGCCCCGCGTCGGCTTCTCCTACGACCTGCTCGGCACCGGGCGCACGATCCTCCACGGCGGATTCGGCATCTACTACGACCGCGAGATCTGGAATCACCTGATCGATGAGCGGTTCCGCCTGAACTGGATCGTCCGCTTCTTCGATTTCACGACCGATCCGAACAACACGAGCCGGATTCTGTGGGATCCGTCATACGAGAGCGTGGCGGGGCTCCAGGGTCTCGTGGACAACGCGGGCACGGGCGTGAATCCCGGGATCACGAGCGAGGTGTGGCTGCTCAAGAACGACAGCAAGCCGCCGAAGTCGAACCAGTTCAATTTCGGCGTGCGCCAGCTGGTGTCGAACGTCGTGCTCGGCGCGGCGTATCGCGGCGTTCGCGGCAGCAACATCACGAGCTGGTACTGCGCGAAGGCGCACAGCGTGCACGGCTTCTGCGAGGGCACGCAGGAGCTCGGCTCCCGCTACAAGGTGCTCCTGTCCACGGACGAGGGCGAGACGCGCTACAACGCGGTCGATCTCACGGCCGAGAAGGCGTTCACGGAGGGCTCGCGCTGGGGCTTCAGCTTCGCGTACACGTACGCCGATGGCGAGCGCAAGGGTTGGGACTTCTTCACGTTCGACTTCCTCGACGACCCGTCGACGTGGCCGTTCGTCAACATGCCGATCGAGAAGCACCGGATCGTCGCATCGGGCATTGTCGGGCTGCCGTACGATTTCCGGCTCAGCACGATCGTGCAGTTGGGCTCCGGTGCGCCGTTCAGCAGGATCGATGAGCTGAACGAGTGGGGTCCGCGCCGTGCCGTGATCGACTGGTACAGCCAGGACTCGGACAACTTCCGGCAGGTCGACCTCCGGCTCCAGAAGAGCTTCCGCGTGCCGGGTCAGGGCGAGATCGGCCTGATCGCCGAAGCGATCAACGTGTTCGATCACGCGAACTATCGCAGCTACCGCCAGCTGTATCGCGTGTACAATTCGTCGGATCCGGCGAACGGGACGCTGATCCCGGAATTCGGCAGCCCCGACCTCGGCTCGGCCGATCCGGGCCGGCGCCTCCAGCTGGGTCTCGACTTCCGGTTCTAGAGCCGGACATTCCGCCCCGTGTGGACGCTGCGACGTCCGCACGGGGCGCTCACCTTCACCGCGCGATCATGCCGCTTCTCGCTCGCGTCCTCGCCCTCGCCCTCCTCGCCGGCTGCGCGTCGACCGCCACGGGTCCGGCGATCACTCCTGCCGATGAATCGTTCCTGGACGAGCTGCAGCAGCGGACGTTCCGGTTCTTCTGGGAGCGTGCGAACCCGTCGAACGGGCTCGTGCCGGACCGCTGGCCGACGCAGTCGTTCTCGAGCGTCGCTGCCGTCGGCTTCGGTCTGCCCTCCTATGCGGTCGGCATCGAGCGCGGCTGGATCACGCGCGAGCAGGGCGCCGACCGCGTGCTCACGACGCTGCGCTTCCTCGTGAGTGCGCCGCAGGGGCCGGAGTCGTCCGGCCGGACCGGGCATCAGGGCCTGTTCTATCACTTCCTGGACATGCAGACCGGACTGCGGTTCGAGACCGTGGAGCTGTCCACGATCGATACGGCGCTGCTCATGGCCGGCGTGCTCTTCTGCCGCGAGTACTTCGACCGTGCTACGGCCGGTGAGACGGAGATCCGCGCGCTCGCCGATTCGCTGTACCGCCGCGTGAACTGGCAGTGGATGGTGAACACGCCGGGCCGCATCTCGATGGGCTGGCGGCCGGAGCGCGGCTACGTGCCGTCCGACTGGCACGGCTATGACGAGGCGATGATTTTGATGATCCTCGCGATCGGGTCGCCGACGCATCCGGTCGACGCCTCGTTCTGGCAGACGTACATCGGCACCGGCCGGTGGGGCGAGTTCTACGGTCGGCCGCACATCGGCTTCGCGCCGCTGTTCGGGCATCAGTACTCGCACATCTTCATCGACTTCCGCGGCATCCGTGAGCCGTTCATCGCGCAGCACGGCATCGACTGGTTCGAGAACTCGCGCCGCGCGGTCCTCGCCCAGCGCGACTACGCGATCGACAATCCGACGGGCTGGATCGGCTACGACGCGGACGTATGGGGTCTCACGGCGTCCGACGGCCCGGTCGACACGACGCTCGCCGTGAACGGGACGCCGCGCCGGTTCTTCACGTATGCGGCACGCGGCGCATCGCACACCGAGGTCCGCGACGATGGCACGATCGTGCCGACCGCGGCGGGCGGCTCGATCCCGTTCGCGCCCGCGCTCGCGATCCGCGCGCTGCGCACCATGCGCGAGCGGTACCCGCACGTGTGGGGCGAGTATGGCTTTCTCGACGCATTCAATCCGACGTTCCGCTTCGCGGACGTGCAGCTCCGGCACGGCCGCCTCGTCCCGGGCGCCGGCTGGGTCGACACGGACTATCTCGGTATCGACCAGGGACCGATCCTGCTCATGGCGGAGAACTTCCGGAGCGAGCTGGTCTGGCGGTATCTGCGGCGGAGCCCGTACATCATCGACGGGCTGCGCCGGGCCGGCTTCACGGGCGGCTGGCTCGGCAGCCCGGAGGGCCGTTGACCCGCCGCTGTGCGACACGGGCACGACCGGGTCCTGCGCACCGTGGAACACCCCGGCCCGCGCGACTGATGCGCGCGCGGCCCTCGCGACCGAAGCGCGCGCGGCCCTCGCGACCGATGCGCGCGCGGCCCTCGCGACCGATGCGCGCGCGACTCACGCTCGCGATCGGCGCGCTGCTCGTCGCGTGTGCGCCGCGCTCCGACGATGGCGCGGTCGTGACACTCCGCTTCTGGGGCATGGGTCGCGAGGGCGAGGTGGTTGCGGAGCTGATGGACGGGTTCCATCGGGAGAACCCGGACATCCGCGTTCACGTCCAGCAGATCCCGTGGACGGCCGCGCACGAGAAGCTGCTCACCGCGTTCGTCGGTCGCGCCGTCCCGGACGTCGCGCAGCTCGGCAACACGTGGGTGCCGGAGTTCGCAGCGATCCGGGCACTGCGGCCGCTCGACCCGTGGATCGGCCGCTCCACCGAGCTGGATGCACGCGAGTACTTCGCCGGCATCTGGAACACGAACGTCGTCGGCGACACGGTCTGGGGCGTGCCCTGGTACGTCGATACACGCGTCATCTTCTACCGCACGGACCTGCTCCGCCGCGCCGGCTACGACTCCATTCCCGGCTCGTGGCAGGGCTGGGTCGAGGCGATGCGCGCGATCCGCCGGCTCGATCCGGAACGCTACGCGATCTTCCTGCCGACGAACGAGTGGGCGCAGCCGGTGATCTTCGGGCTCCAGAACGGATCGTCGCTGCTGCGCGACGATGGCACGCGCGGCGCGTTCGCGGAGCCCGCGTTCCGCGAAGCATTCGACTTCTACCTGAGCCTCTACCGCGACGGTCTCGCACCGCCGATGGGCGATCGCGATGTCGCGAACCCGTATCAGGAGCTCGCGCGCGGACTCTTCGCGATGTGGATCACCGGCCCGTGGAACCTGGGGGAGTTCCGCCGCCGTCTGCCCGCCGGGCTCCAGGATGACTGGTCGACCGCGCCGCTGCCCGGACCGACCGGCCCGGCGAGCGGCGTCTCGCTCGCGGGCGGTGCGAGTCTCGTGATGTTCCGCGGCTCCGAGCATCCGGAGGCGGCGTGGCGGCTGATCGAGTACCTGTCGCGACCGGACCAGCAGCTGCGCTTCTACGAGCTGACCGGCAGCCTGCCCGCGCGCGCGGCCGCATGGCGCGCATCCGACCTCGCGACCGCGCCGCAGACGCGCGCGTTCTGGGAGCAGCTCCAGCGCGTCGAGCCGCTCCCCGCCGTGCCGGAGATCGAGTCGATTGTGAGTCGCGTCATCGAGCACGCGGAATCCTCGATCCGCGGCGGCACGCCCGCAGCCGCTGCACTCGAGGCGCTCGACCGCGATACCGACCGCATTCTCGAGAAGCGCCGCTGGATGCTCACGCGCCTCGCCGCGCCCGCCGGCGGTGCCCCGTGAGTCGCGCCGGCTGGTATTTCGTGGCGCCCGCGCTCTTCCTGATCGCGGTCTTCTTCTTCCTCCCGGTCGCCGGCTCGCTCCTGCTCAGCATCACCGATTTCGACATCTATGCGATCGCCGATCGCGGCAACATCCGGGTCGTCTGGCTGCGCAACTACATCGACCTGTTCCGCAACCCGCTGTTCTGGACCGCCGTCGGCAACACGTTCTACTTCGCACTCGTCGGCGGGCCGCTGACGGTCGCCGTATCGCTCGCGGCCGCACTGCTCATCAACGCGCGCATCGTCCGCTGGAAGTCCTTCTTCCGGACGATCTACTTCATTCCGTTCGTGACCACGCTCGTCGCGGTCGCGATCGTGTGGCGCTACCTCTACCACCCGCAGTACGGGCTGCTGAACTATGCACTCGGCTGGCTCGGCATCGGACCGATCGACTGGCTCGGTAACCCGCGCACGGCCATGCCGTCGATCATCCTGCTCGCCATGTGGAAGAACTTCGGCTACAACATGCTGATCTTCATTGCCGGCATGCAGGCGATCCCGGGCGAGCTGTACGAGGCGGCCGAGCTCGACGGCGCGGGACCGCTGCGCCAGTTCCGCCACGTCACGCTGCCGATGCTCGCACCGACGTTCCTGTTCGTCGGCGTCATCACGATGATCGGGTACTTCCAGCTGTTCGCCGAGCCGTACGTGATGACGGCCGGCGGGCCGCTCCGCGCCACCACCTCGCTCGTCCTGCTCATGTACGAGGAGGGATTCCGCTGGTGGCGCATGGGGGTCGCGGCCGCCGTCGCGTTCATCCTCTTCATCATCATCCTCGCCTGGACGCTCGTCCAGTTCCGCGTCCAGCGGGAGGCCGTCTGATGCGGTCCGCGCGCGCGATCCCGATCTACGGGCTCCTCGCGATCGGCTGCGTCATCTCGTTGCTGCCGATGGTGTGGATGATCTCCGCGTCGCTCATGGAACCGGGTGCCGCGAACCAGTACCCGCCGCGGCTGTTCCCCGAGCGCGTCACGCTCGAGCACTACCGTGCCCTGTTCACCCGCCTGAACCTCGGCCGGTACCTGCTGAACAGCACGCTGATCGCGACGTCGATCACGCTCATCTCGCTGCTGATCAACTCGATGGCCGGCTACGCGTTCGCGAAGCTGCGGTTCCGCGGCCGCGACCGGACGTTCCGGCTGCTCATGATCGGGCTCGTGATCCCCGTCCAGGTCTCGATGCTGCCGCTGTTCCTGCTCATGCGCGAGCTCGGCTTCATCAACACGTACTGGGGCGTGATCATCCCCGGGATGGCCAGCATCTTCGGCATCTTCCTGATCCGCCAGTACGCGCTGTCCGTGCCCGACGACCTGATCGATGCGGCACGTATCGATGGCGCCGGCGAGTTCCGCATCTACTGGTCCGTGATTCTGCCCGTCCTGCGCCCGATCCTCGCGACACTCGCGATCTGGACGTTCCTCAGCACGTGGAACGACTTCATGTGGCCGCTGATCGTGCTGAGCGACGAGAGCATGTTCACGCTGCCGGTCGCGCTCGCGAACCTGTCCGGCGAGCGCGTGCAGGACACCGAGCTCATGATGGCGGGCGCCGTGCTCACGACCATGCCCGTCCTGCTCGTGTTCATCTTCCTCCAGCGGTACTACGTGCAGGGCATCACGGTGGGGAGCGTGAAGGGGTGACGGGCCTCGGCGAGTCGGTCGTGCTGAATCGGGTCCGTGCACGGGTCGGTTCGTCGGCCCCGACCGCTGTGGCGGTTGCGGCCGTCGTGCTGCTCGCGGCGTGCGCGGGTGGTGGTCTCGAGCCGCGTGAGGTGTCCGCGCCTGCCGCTGCGCCGCTGGTGCTCGTGGATTCGTTCGACGGTACGATCGCCTGGACCGCCGCGCCGGCATCGGGCGTTGCCATGGCGTTGTCGTCCGACAGCGGCGTGGCCGGTGGTGCGCTGCGTGTCGACTTCGACTTCCAGGGCGCTGGCGGCTGGGCGGCGTTCGGCCGCGACGTGCGGCTGAGCCTGCCGGAGAACTACGAGATCAGCTTCTGGCTGCGCGGTGCTGCGCCCGTGAACACGCTCGAGCTGAAGCTGATCGACGAGTCGGGTGAGAACGTGTGGTGGGTGAACCGGCCGCAGTTCGAGTTCGCCGGCGACTGGCGGCGCGTGACGTTCCGCCGTCGCCATGTGACGTTCGCGTGGGGCCCGGCGGGTGGCGGCGAGATCCGGGATGTCCGCAGGATCGAGTTCGCGATCACGGCCGGCACCGGCGGCCGCGGCTCGGTCTGGATCGACAGCCTCGCGGTCACGCCGCGCGACCCGGTGCGGCCGTACGACCGCCTGCCCGTGATCACGGCCAGCTCCGGCGAGGCGACGGCGGCGGCCATGGATGCCGATCCGTCGACCGCGTGGCGCGCGCAGCGCGGCGGCGAGCAGAGCATCACGCTGGACTTCGAGCGGATGCGCGAGTACGGCGGCCTCATCGTGCACTGGGACTCGACCGCGCGCGCTGCCGACTACGACGTCGAGATCTCGTCCGACGGCAGTCGCTGGCAGACCGTGCGTGCCGTGCGCGGCGGGGCGGGCGCGCGCGATTATCTGTTCCTGCCCGAGACCGAATCGAGCCTGCTGCGCCTGCGGCTGCTGCGCGGTACCGGTGCCTACGCGATCCGCGAGCTCGCGGTCCAGCCCATCGAGTGGGCCGAGTCGCGCAACACGCTGTTCGAGACGATCGCCGCCGATGGACCTCGCGGACACTACCCGAAGTACCTGCGCCGCGTGCAGTCGTACTGGACGCTCGTCGGCGTGAATGGCGCGGAGCAGGAAGCACTGATGAACGAGGAGGGCGCGGTCGAGGTCGGGAAGACGTCGTTCTCCATCGAGCCGTTCCTGTACGCGGACGGCCGCCTGATCACGTGGGCGGATGCGGAGATCGCGCAGTCACTCGAGGACGGGTACGTGCCGATCCCGACCGTGACGTGGCACGCCGCCGGACTGCGACTGGATGTGACCGCGTGGGCGACCGGCGCACCGGATCTGTCGCTGCTCTGGCTCCGCTACAGAGTCACGAACCTGTCGGACGGTGTGCGATCGGCGACGCTGTTCCTCGCGATCCGGCCGTTCCAGGTGAATCCGTCGTGGCAATTCCTGAACACGCAGGGCGGAGCGGCGACGGTGCAGCGGATCCGGGATGCCGAAATGATCCGGATCGACGATCGGGTCGTGTTCCCGGTCACCCGCCCGGACACGTTCGGTGCCGCGACGTTCGACGCGGGTGGCGTGATCCGATCGCTCGTGCGCGGCCACGTCCCCGGCAGAGGCAAGGATGTGACCGATCCGTTCGGCCATGCGTCCGGCGCCCTCGCGTACCGACTCTCGCTGCCGCCGGGCGAGTCACAGGATATCGTGCTGACCGCCCCGCTGGCGCCCGCCCGGCTGCCGGACGGAGAGGTCGACTCGCACCTCACGTACCGTCCGGACGCGGCGGAACTGGCCGAACGTGAGCACGAACGTGCAATCCGGAACTGGCGTGACGAGCTCGACACGTTCGAGCTGGTGCTGCCCGCACACGCACCGCCGCTCGGCGACCTGGTGCGCAGCAACCTCGCCTACGTCCTGCTCAACCGCGACGGACCGGCGATCCAGCCGGGCTCCCGTTCCTACGAGCGCTCCTGGATCCGCGACGGGTCGCTCACGTCCGCCGCTCTGCTGCGGCTCGGCCACGAGCGCACGGTCCGCGACTTCATCGAGTGGTTCGCGCCCTATCAGTACGCCGACGGCAAGGTGCCTTGCTGCGTCGATCGAACCGGGGCCGGCGCGGTCCCGGAGCACGACAGTCACGGGCAGCTGATCTATCTCATCGCCGAGTACTTCCGCTTCACCGGCGACACCGCACTGGTGCGCGAGCGTTGGGACAACGTGGCCGCCGCGGTCGCGTACATCGACTCGCTCCGGCACCTCCGCATGACGCCCGTCTACCGCACGGCCGACAGCATCGCGTACTGGGGGATGGTGCCGCAGTCGATCAGTCACGAGGGCTACTCCGCGAAGCCGATGCACTCCTACTGGGACGCGTTCTTCGTCCTGAAAGGACTGAAGGACGCCGTGTTCCTCGCCGACGTCCTCGGACGGCACGAGCGGGGACGCTTCACGCGGATCCGTGACGAGTTCCGGCGCGATCTGCATGCCTCCCTCGAGCGCTCCATGGCGATGCATGGCATCGATTATCTGCCCGGATCGATCGAGCTGGGCGACTTCGATGCGACATCCACGACCGTCGGTATCACGCCCGCTGGCGAGCTGACGCCTCTCGACCAGGAGATGCGCAGCACGTTCGACCGCTACTGGACCCACTTTGTCGCCCGGCGTGACGACCTCATCGAGTGGGATGCCTATACGCCCTACGAGCTGCGGACGGTCGGCGCCTTCGTCCGGCTCGGCGAGCGCGAGCGCGCGCACGAGGCGCTCGACTGGTTCCTCGAGCACGTGCGGCCTGCGGGCTGGAACCACTGGGCAGAGGTCGTCACGCGCGACCGTGATGAGCCGCGCTTCATCGGCGACATGCCGCACGGCTGGGTGGGCTCCGACTTCATCCGCTCCGTCACCGACATGCTCGCGTACGTCAGGGAGAGCGATGGGGCGCTCATCGTCGGCGCCGGCGTGCGACCAACGTGGCTGGCGGTCGGCGACAGCATCCGCGTCCGCGGACTGCGCACGCCCTACGGCACGGTGGGCTGGACGATGCGCCGGACCGGCGCTGGCGTCGAGCTGACGGTCGAGAGTGGTATGACGGCTCCGACCGCAGGAGTGGAGCTCGTGAACCCGCTTGCTGCACCGGTGCGTACCGCGCGCGTCGATGGCCGGGAGGTGTCCGTATCCGGCGACGGCGTGCTGCGGCTGGACCGCTGGCCCGCGCGCGTCCTGCTGCGTTACTGAGCGGTCTTCCAGTTGACGATGAAGCGTACTTTCGACTCGCCCGGCGCCGCAGAGTGCTGTTACACGGCGCACCTGCTCTCGAACGGCCGCTACGCGATCCTGCTGAGCTCGAACGGCGGCGGCTACAGCGCGCTGGATGGGTACGCACTCACGCGCTGGGTACCCGATCCGACGTGCGATGCTGCCGGCACGCACCTGTACGTGCGCGACGTCGAGAGCCGCACGTTCTGGACTGTCGCGGGCGGGCCGGCCGCGGCGGAGCACGGGCATACGTTCCGGACGGCCGCCGGTGTGGCGGAGTTCGGCAGCAGCGTGTGCGGCATCGAGTGCACGATGTCCGTATGTGTGTCGCCGCAGCACGATGTCGAGGTCAGGCGGCTGACGCTGCGGAACACCGGCGAGCGTCGCCGCTCGCTCGAGGTCACGACGTTCGCGGAGCTCGCACTGAATACGCCGGCTGCCGACGCGGCTCACCCGGCGTTCTCGCGGCTCTTCGTGCAGACCGCGTTCGAACCGGACCGTGCGGCGCTCCTCGCCTGGCGTCGCCCGCGCAGCCCGCACGACCGGCCGCTCTGGTTCGGCCACCGGCTGCTCGACGATGCGGACGCTCCCACGGAGTACGAGACCGATCGCGCCCTGTTCGTGGGCCGCGGCCGCGACATGAGCGCGCCCGCCGCCCTGACGCGCCTCGAGTCGCTCGCCGGCACGACCGGCAGTGTGCTCGACCCCGTGTTCAGTCTCCGTCGCACCATGACGCTGGAGCCGGGCGCCGCCGCCACGATGATCGCGATCTACGCGGCGGCCGGCTCCAGGGACCTCGCCCTGCGCACGCTCGACCTCTTCCCGCATGTCGCGGCAGTCAATGCGCTGTTCCCGGCCGCCGCACCGCCCCCGCGCGACGCCCTCGCCGCGCTCGGCCTGCCGCTGCGCTGGAACGAGTCGCTCCGCATCGGGAACGCGGACGTCGCCGAGCACACGATCCCCGCTCCGCTTCACCGGAAGGCTGCCGCGCGCCCTGCGGCCGAGACCGTGGTCCGGGCGACCGCCGAGAGCGACGAGAACCTCCTCTTCTTCAATGGCTGGGGCGGCTTCTCGCAGGATGGCTCGGAGTACGTCATCCGCATGCCGCTCGAGGGCGGGTCGCCGAAGCGGCCGCCGCTGCCGTGGGTGAACGTCATCGCGAACGAACGTGCCGGCTGCATCGTCTCGGAGAGCGGCGCGACTAACACCTGGGCAGCGAACAGCCGCGAGAATCGCATCACGCCCTGGTTCAACGATCCGCTCACCGATCCGCACGGCGAGGCGGTGTACCTGCGCGATGAGGAGACGGGCGCCGTGTGGTCACCCACGCCCGGCCCCGCGCCGGGTCCCGGCGCGTACGAGGTGCGGCACGGCTTCGGCTACTCGCGCTTCCTCCACGAGAGCAGCGGCCTGGACCAGGACACGCACGTGTTCGTGACCCCGGCCGCACCCGTGCGCGTCGTCCGGCTCCGGCTCAGGAACCGCACGGACCGCCCGCGCCGCCTGACCGTGTTCGGCTATGCGCAGCTCGTGCTCGGCGGCCACGAGGCCGACACGCGCGGCCGGATCCACACCTGGTACGACGCCGCGGTCGGCGCGCTCATGGCGCGCAACCCCGACCGCGGCGAGTTCGGCGCCCGGGTGACATTCACGCGGACCTGGCACCAGAATTCAGATCCGACCCCGTCGAGCATGATCCCGCCCGCCGGCGAATCCAGCTCGTGGACGACCGACCGTCGCGCGTTCCTCGGCGAGCGGGGCACTACGGCCGCGCCCGCGGCCATCCATGCCACGGAGCCGCTGGACGGCTGGACCGGCACCGGCCGCGACACGTGCTTCGCGACTGCGCTCCGGCTGGATCTCGCGCCCGGCGCCGAAGCGACGTGCGCGTTCATCCTGGGCGAGGCGGCCGATGAGGCCGCGGCGACGGGCGTCATCCGGAGTCTGGCCGGCACCGAGGCGATCGACCGCGCGCTCGACCGGACGCGGCACGAATGGCGGCAGCGCGTTTCGGCGGTGCGGATCCGGACACCCGCGCCGGCACTCGACCTCATGGTGAACGGCTGGCTCGTATATCAGAACCTGAGCTGCCGGATGTGGGCGCGTTCCGCGTACTACCAGTCGGGTGGCGCGTTCGGATTTCGCGACCAGCTCCAGGACTCGTCTGCGCTGCTGTATGTCGACCCGTCGTTCACGCGCCGGCAGATCCTGCTGCATGCTGCGCATCAGTTCGTCGAGGGCGACGTGCTGCACTGGTGGCATCCGCCGCTGAGCAAGGGCATCCGCACCCGCTTCTCCGACGACCTGCTCTGGCTCCCGTACATCACGGCGTTCTACATCTCGCGCACCGGCGATCGCGGGATTCTCGACGAGGACGTTCGCTATCTACGGGCGCGCCAGCTCGAGGCGGACGAGGACGAAGAGTTCCTCGTGCCGGAAGAGGACGCGAGCAGCTCGCTGTACGAGCACTGCTGCCGCGCGATCGATCGGTCGCTCACGAGCGGTGATCACGGCCTGCCGCTCATGGGTGTGGGTGACTGGAACGACGGCATGAACCGCGTCGGCCGCGAGGGTCGCGGCGAGAGCGTCTGGCTCGGGTTCTTCCTCTATGACATCCTGAACGACTTCCTGCCGCTGTGCGCGGCGCGTGACGATCACGATCGCGTTGCGGCCTACGCGTCGTGTCACGAGCGGCTGGCGCATGCATTGAACCAGGGCGGGTGGGATGGCGCGTGGTATCGTCGTGCATACTACGACGACGGCACGCCGCTCGGCTCGGCAGCGAGCGACGAGTGCCGGATCGACGCGCTCGCACAGGCGTGGGCCGTCATGTCCGGTGCCGCTCCGCCCGAACGCGCGGCGCTGGCGATGGACGCACTCGAGGAGCACCTGGTCGATGAGGGCGCCGGCCTGATCCGACTGCTCGCGCCGCCGTTCGACCGTACGCCCAACGATCCCGGCTACATCAAGGGATACCTGCCCGGGATCCGCGAGAATGGCGGGCAGTATACGCACGGCGTGCTCTGGGCCGTGCGCGCGCTCGCGGAGCTCGGCCGGACCGGGCGCGCCGCACGACTGCTGGAGATGCTGAGCCCTGTCACGCGCGGCGGTTCGCCCGCCGGCGCAGAGCGCTACCGCGTCGAGCCGTACGTGATCGCCGCCGACGTCTACGGCGTCGAGCCGCATGTCGGCCGCGGGGGCTGGACGTGGTACACGGGATCCGCCGGATGGATGTATCGCATCGCACTCGAGTCCGTGCTCGGCATCGAGCTGCGCGACGGCGCCGAGCTACGCCTGCGCCCGTGTGTGCCCGAAGCATGGTCGGGTTACTCCGCGAGTCTCAGGTTCACTGATGGCACGGAGTGGCGCGTCGAGGTCGTGCGGGGTGACGAATCAGGCATCGACGTGGATGGCGAGCCGGGGCGGTTCACTGGAGGGACCTTCTCGGTGCGACCGCCGAGGGACGGACGCCCGCATCACATCATGGTCACGCTCGGTGGGGATTACCGCATCGAGTACGTGCCACGGTTACCCGCGTCGCGCGCGGAGGCGGAGGCAGACTGAGGAGCGCGCCGTCAGTCCACGCCGTTCCTGCGGAGCAAGCCCGATGAGCGTGCCGTCAATCCAGGCCGTTCGCGCGGATGACTTCGGCGTAGAACAGTGCGCTCGCCTTCGGCGTGCGTGCCAGTGTGGAGTAGTCGACGTGCACGATGCCGAAGCGCGGCGCGTAGCCGGCCGCCCACTCGAAGTTGTCGAGCAGCGACCAGACGTAGTAGCCGCGGAGGTCGACACCCTGCTCGATCGCCGCGTGCGCCGCGGTGATGTGCTCGCGGATGTAGTGAACGCGCAGCGGGTCGGACACGGCGCCGTCGATCGGCTGTGGAGGGTCGTAGAATGCGGCGCCGTTCTCCGTGACATAGAGGGGAATGTCGCCGTAGCGTTCGCGCACCCACAGCAGCGTGCGGGTCAGCGCCGGGGGATAGACTTCCCAGTCCGGCCCGAGCGTCGTCATGGCGTGCTGCGGCTGGGGCACGATCGAGGCATGGACCGGCCAGGCATCGGGATCGTGGCGCGTGACGCCGCGCTTGTAGAAGTTGATGCCGAGGAAATCGATCGGTTGACCGATCAGCGCCATGTCCTCGGGTGCGTGTTCCGGCCACGCGGCGCCGAAGATATCGACCAACTCGGCCGGATAATTGCCGAGCCGGAGCGCGTCGAGGTAGAAGCGGTTCATGTACGCGTCCGCGCGGGCGGTGGCGGCGACATCCGCCGCGGAGTCCGTTGCGGCGTCCTTCGGCTCGAGGTTGATGACGATGCCGATCTGCCCGTGCCGTTCGGCGCGGAACGCCTGTACGGCGGCGCCGTGGGCCCGCAGCAGGTTGTGCGCGGCATGGGCGGCGCGGTGCAGGTCGCGCACGCCCGGAGCCATGACGCCGTGGACGTAGCCGGCATCGACGATCACCCACGGCTCGTTCAGCGTCGCCCACATGTCGACGCGGTCACCCAGCGTGCGGTACATGAGCGACGCGTAGTCGGCGAACCAGTTCGCAACATCCGGATTCGTCCAGCCGCCGATGTCGTCCAGTGCGGCCGGGAGGTCCCAGTGGTAGAGTGTCACGTTCGGGCGGATGCCGCGCTCGAGCAGCGCATCGACGACACGGCTGTAGAAGTCGAGACCGCGCGGGTTCGCGGCGCCGCGCCCGGCCGGCAGCACGCGGCTCCACGCGATGCTGAAGCGATAGGACTGGATGCCGAGCCGGGCCATGAGCGCGGCATCGTCGCGATAGCGATGGTAATGATCGCACGCGATGTCGCCGTTCTCCCCGTGGGGCGTGTTGCCCGCCGTATGGGCGAAGCGGTCCCAGATGCTCGGGCCGGCGCCGTCCTCGAGTGCGGCGCCCTCGATCTGATACGCCGACGTCGCCACGCCCCACAGGAAGTCTTCCGGAAACTGTCGGCTCATCCGTGAGGTCCAATGTCCAGTGTTAGTCTGGCCGGAATTCGCAAGGTCTACGACAACGGGTTCGTCGCCGTGCAGGATGCGACGTTCGACATCGCGGCCGGCGAATTCGTCGTGCTCGTCGGCCCGTCCGGCTGCGGCAAGAGCACGATGCTCCGCATGATCGCGGGACTCGAGACCATCACTGCGGGCGAGCTGCGCATCGGCGATCGCATTGTGAACGACGTGCCGTCGAGCGAGCGGGACATCGCGATGGTCTTTCAGAACTACGCGTTGTACCCGCACATGACGGTCTTCGAGAACATGGCATTCGCCCTGCGCCTCCGCAACGAGTCGAAGCAGGAGATCGAGCGCCGGGTCCACGAGGCAGCCGGGATCCTCGACATCGGGGCCATCCTCGATCGCCGGCCGCGGCAGCTGTCCGGTGGTCAGCGCCAGCGCGTTGCCGTCGGCCGCGCGATCGTTCGTCACCCGCAGGTCTTCCTGTTCGATGAGCCGCTCTCGAATCTGGATGCCAGGCTCCGTGTCCAGACGAGGAAGGAGATCGCGCGACTGCACCGCCGGCTCGATGCCACGATGATCTACGTGACGCACGATCAGGTCGAGGCGATGACGATGGGCGACCGCATCGTCGTCATGAATGCAGGCCGGATCCAGCAGATCGGGGCACCGCTCGAGCTGTACGAGAACCCGGCGAATCAGTTCGTCGCCGGATTCATCGGCAGCCCGGCGATGAACTTCATCGACGGGCGGATCTCGCGCGCTGCCGGACGGCTCGCGATCCATGCGCTCGACGGCCGTCTCGAGTTGCCGCTGCCCGCTGCCGCGGCCGGGCGGCTCCCTCGAATCGAGGAGGACCGCATCATCGTGGGGATCCGCCCGGAGGACATCTACATGGGGGGCGATGGTCCGCCCTCCGTCAGGCGTGCCGAGGCGCTCGTGGAAGCCGTCGAGCCGATGGGAAACGAGGTCTTCGTCTACGCGCGGGCCGGCCACGACGAGCTCGTGGCGCGCGTCGTGCCGCACCGGTTGCCGAAACCCGATCAGCGGGTCGAGATCGCGCTCGATTCGGCGCGCATGCACTTCTTCGACGCCGCGAGCGGCGCGGCGATCACCGGCCTGCGCGCACCGGCCCAGCCGTCCGAGCCTGTGGAATGAGCAACGCACATTACGACGCGATCATCGTGGGCAGCGGGCCCGGCGGCGCGGGCGTCGCCCGCGATCTGAGTCGCGCCGGTCGTCGTGTACTGCTGCTCGAGCGCGGCCGCGACTGGCGCGGACACGCGCTCTACGGCACGTATCCGGGTGCGCTGCTCTACGCCGACAGGCACGCACTGCTGTTCACGAAGGAGGGCGTCCAGATCGTGCGGCCGCTGATGGTCGGCGGCGCGACCACCATGTACGCCGGCTGCTCCGCACCACCGCCCGCGTGGCTGCGCGACCGCTACGGTGTCGACATCGCGCACGAGGCGGATGCGCTCGCGCGCGAGCTCCACGTCGCACCGCTCGAGCCGCCGCTCCGCGGCGCCGCATCCACGCGCATCGCCGAAGCCGCGGTCGGGCTCGGGATGGATTGGCGGC
Organism: Longimicrobiales bacterium; assembly: GCA_036374995.1. Lineage (GTDB taxonomy): Bacteria > Gemmatimonadota > Gemmatimonadetes > Longimicrobiales > RSA9 > SH-MAG3. The sequence goes on from DASUSS010000148.1 coordinate 23,486, forward strand.
CGCAGGACAAGTTCATGATGCCCGCGCGCGCCCACCCGTTCGACTGCGGTGCCCGCTGCCTGCTCGGCTGCCGCTGCGGCGCGAAGTGGACTGCCGCAGAGTTCGTCGATGATGCGGTCTCCGCCGGCGCCGAGCTGCGCACGCGTGCGCGCGTGAGCCGTATCCTGGTCGAGGATGGCGTCGCGATCGGAGTCGCCGGCCGCGCGCCGGGCGGGCCGTTCGAGGCCCGCGCCGACCACATCATCGTCGCGGCGGGCGGGCTCGGCTCGCCCATGCTGCTGCGGACGGCCGGCATCGATGCCGGGCACGGTGTCGCGATGGACACGACCGTCATGGTCTACGGCAGCGGCAGGGTACCCGGTATGGGCGAGGACCCGCCGATGACGTGGAGCTGCGAGGATCCCGAGCTCGACGTGATGTATTCGACGCTCATCGACCCCTGGCTCATGTACCCCATCATCATGGCAGTGAAGGGACCCCGCTGGCCCCTCACCTGGCCGCGCTGGGGTCGTACGCTCGGCGTCATGATCAAGCTGCGGGACGAGGTGAGCGGAGGGATCGATTCCCGTGGAAAGGTGTCCAAGGGCCTGAGCCGTGGCGACGCCGCGCGGCTCGATCGCGCCGAACAGGTCGCGCGCGGCATCCTGATCGCGGCGGGCTGCGACGAGCATTCGTTGATCCGGACGCCACTCCGCGGCACGCATCCGAGCGCGACCGCACGCATCGGTGATGTCGTCGATGCGGATCTCGCGACGAGCGTGCGCAACCTGTACGTGTGCGATGCGAGCGTGTTCCCCGAGGCCCTGGGTCGTCCGACCGTGCTCACGATCCTCGCCCTCGCACGCCGGCTCGCTCGTCGAATCGCGGCGTAGCCACACGGCATTCAACATCAACAGGACCGGACGCATGAAGCGCGTGTTCTTCGGCTGTGGACTCGCTCTCTCCTTCGCCCTGCCGCTCGCCGCCCAGCAGGGTGCGCCCTGCAGCTACGCCGAATGCGCCCTGCGCGTCCGCGCCGCCGGCTTCACCTCGCCCGCCGCCATCGTCCGCGGCCAGCACGACAGCGTCGTCGTCACGCTCCCCGGCTTCAATGCCCGCCTCGCCGAGCACTTCCCGGCGCCCGACTCCGCCTACTTCCACGCGCTCCGCTTCGACACCTTCAACCGCCGCGCCTTCATCCTCAACATCGCCGGCCCCCTCGCCTTCGTCGTCGGCTCGTTCTTCACCGACTGGGGCGACCGCCCGGTCTCCAGCGCTCTCATCCTCGGCAGCGCCCTCGGTATCACCATGTATGGCACGCAGATGAGCAATGCTGCCGCAGATGAGCTGAGCCGGACGATCTGGTGGTACAACCGCGCCCTCGTCGAAGCGCGAGAATGAACTTGCGGACCTGGCTCCATTCTACGGTTACGGCCGCTCCACTTATCCTTTTTCAACACTTTCGGGCTGGTTGAAGGCGGCTCGGGGCCTTAGTTTCGCCCCAGTACCGGCCTGGCAGGCACGTCGTCGCCCAATCTGCGATGATTTCGGCGGCCGGAGAATGGCTGGATGCGCCGTAACCGTAGAGTGAAGGCGGGTCCGCAACGTCGCAACGTCCAGAACCGAGAGGCACCGATGCCGAAGCTGATCGCTCGCTCCGTCCTCCTTGCGTCACTCACCAGCCTGACGCTCCCGCTCCCTGCACAGCCCCAGTCGCCGGCACCCGCCCCGACGGCAACCGGCGCGGCCGCCGGAATCGACCCGGCACTGCTCGGCGGGCTCGAGTACCGGTACATCGGGCCGACCCGGGGCGGCCGGGTCACGGCGGTCGCGGGCCACGCGGCGCAGCCGGCCACGTTCTACTTCGGCGGCACGGGCGGCGGCGTGTTCCGGACGACCGACGCGGGTCACTCGTGGGAGAACATCACGGACGGACGGATCCCGGTCGGCTCGATCGGCGCGATCGAGGTGGCGCCGTCGAACCCGTCGGTGATCTGGGTCGCCACGGGGTCGGCAGCGATCCGCAGCAACGTGTCGATCGGCAAGGGCGTGTATCGCTCGACGGATGGCGGCGAGACGTGGCGGTTCGCGGGTCTCGAGCAGGCGGGCGTCATCGGCGACATGGTCGTGCATCCGGAGAACCCGGACATCGCGTACGTCGCTGCGGTGGGCAACCCGTTCGGACCGAACGCGGAGCGCGGCGTGTTCCGCACGCGCGATGGCGGCCGTGCGTGGGACAAGGTGCTGTTCGTGTCCGACAGTACGGGCGTCGTCGACATCGACATGAACCGGAGCAACCCGAACGAGCTGTACGCGGGCGCGTGGCGCGCGGAGCGGAAGCCGTGGACGATCATCAGCGGCGCGCGCGAGGGCGGCGTGTACAAGTCGACGGACGGTGGGGACACGTGGACGAAGCTGACGAACGGGCTGCCGGGCGATTACGTCGGCAAGATCAGCGTCAGCATCGCGCAGAGCGATCCGCGCCGCGTCTACGCCCTGATCGAGGCCGGCGATGGTACGCTCGGTCCGCCCGGCGGTGTGCACGGCGGCCTCTATCGCAGCGACGACGCCGGCGCGACGTGGCGGCGCGTCAGCAATCAGGCGGGTCTGCTGAATCGCCCGTTCTACTACACGTACGTCGATGTCGATCCGACGAATGCGGACATCGTGTACGTCAACAACGAGACGTTCTGGAAGTCGACCGATGGCGGCAGCACGTTCCGCCGCATGTCGACGCCGCACGGCGACAATCACGGCATGTGGATCAATCCGAACGATCCGGATGTGTTCATCCAGTCGAACGACGGCGGGGTGAACGTCACGCAGGATGGTGGGCGCACGTGGACATCGCAGAGCAATCAGGCGACCGCGGAGGTGTACCAGGTCGACCTGGATGACCGGTGGCCGTACTGGGTCTACGCGGGGCAGCAGGACAACACGACGATCGGCGTGCCGAGCACCGGTGAGGCGGCTCGCCCGGACAACCCGGCGGCGTGGCGCACGAATGTGGGCGGGTGCGAGACGGGGCCCGCGGTGCCGCAGCCCGGCAGTGACGGCCAGATCCTCTTCAGCAACTGCAAGGGCCGCTTCTACCGCTACAGCGAGGTCACGGGTCAGGCCACGGAGTACTCCGTCGGCGCGGCCAACATGTACGGTCACAATCCGCGCGATCTGAAGTATCGCTTCCAGCGCGTCAGCCCGATCGTCGTCTCGCCGCACGATCCGAACGTCGTCTATCACGCCTCGCAGTTCCTGCACCGCACGACCGACGGCGGCCGCACGTGGCAGACGATCTCGCCCGACCTCACGGCGAACGATCCGCGGGGTCACGTCATCTCGGGCACACCGATCACGCGTGACATCACGGGCGAGGAGTTCTACAGCACGCTCTACACGGTGGCGGAATCACCCGTCGAGCGGGGCGTGATCTGGACGGGCTCGAACGATGGTCCGATCCACGTCACGCGCGACCACGGCGCCAACTGGGCGAATGTGACGCCGCCGGACCTGCCGCCGGGCGGCCGGGTCCAGACCGTCGAGGCGTCGCCGCACCGCGCCGGCAGCGCCTACGTGGCGGTGCTGCGCTACATGTTCGACGACTGGAAGCCCCACATATACAGGACGGATGACTACGGCCGCACGTGGACGCACCTGACGGGCGCCGGCAGCGGCTTCCCGCAGGACCATCCGACACGCGTCGTGCGCGAGGATCCGGATCGTGAGGGCCTGCTCTACGCGGGTACGGAGTTCGGCACGTTCCTCTCGTTCGACAACGGCGCCAGCTGGCAGAGCTTCCAGCTGAATCTGCCGGCGACGCCCGTGACCGATATGAAGGTGTTCCGCCGGGACCTCGTCCTGTCGACGCAGGGTCGTGGCTTCTGGGTCGTCGACAACCTCACGCCGCTGCATCAGCTGTCGGATCGGATCACGGCTTCGCGCGCGCATCTGTTCGCGCCGCGCAGCGCGTATCGCGGCAGCCGTGAGCCGGCGGAGATCGATTACTACCTGAATGCGCCCGCGGCATCGCTCACGCTCGAGATCCTGGATCCGCGCGGCGCCGTGATCCGGAGTTATGCGAGCGCGGCGGAGGCAGCGGCCGCCGGTGGTGCACAGCAGCCGGGGATGCCCGGTGCGGAGAGCGGACGATTCGGCGGACCCGGTGCGAGCGCGCGGACACCGGCAACGAGAGCGGGACTCAACCGGTTCGAGTGGGACCTGCGCACCGCCGCGCCAGGCGGCCGCGGCGCGGGCGCGATGGTCCCGCCGGGTCGCTACACCGTACGCCTGACGGTCCCCGGCTCGCAGCCGCTCTCCGTGCCGATCGAGGTCGCGCTCGATCCGCGTCTCGTCGACGATGGCATCACGGCGGAAGACCTCCAGGCGCAGTACGAGCTCGCCTCGCGCATCGTGCAGCTGAACGCCGACGTGCAGCAGCTCCAGTCCGACCTGCGTGCCGCGCGCGAGCGGCTCGCCGGCAACAGCGCTGCACTCCAGCGGATCGGCGGGCTCGAGGAGCGTGTCGTTACGCGCAGCGGACAGGCGTACCCGCAGCCGATGCTCGCTGCACAGATCGGCTACCTCAACGGGATCGTGAGCCGCGGCGACAATCGGCCGCATCGGGACGCGTACGAGCGGTACGAGGAGCTCCGGGCGCAGCTCGATGCCATACGCGGGGAGCTCGCCGGCATCCGCTGACGTGGAGCCCCTGAATGTCGAGCCGGCATCGAACGTCCGGAATGTGGAGGCGTCACGCTCAACTGATCCGAGGGCGGAAGCGCCGATGACCGGTCCGCTTCCACCCTCGCGTCGAGCGGCGGCTAGTAGCGGTAGTGCTCCGGCTTGTACGGTCCCTGCACCGGCACGCCGATGTACTCCGCCTGCTTCGGCGAGAGCTCCGTGAGCCTCACACCCAGCTTGTCGAGGTGCAGCCGCGCTACCTTCTCATCCAGGTGCTTCGGCAGCACGTACACCTTCTTCTCGTAACGGTCGGCGTTCTGCGCCAGCTCCAGCTGCGCCATCACCTGGTTCGTGAAGCTCGCACTCATCACGAACGATGGATGGCCCGTAGCGCAACCGAGGTTCAGCAGGCGACCCTCGGCGAGGATCATGACGCTGTGACCGTCGGGGAAGCGGAACTCGTCGTATTGCGGCTTGATGTTGATCCGCTCGATCCCCCTGATCCGCTTCAGCCCGGCCATGTCGATCTCGTTGTCGAAGTGGCCGATGTTGCCGATGATCGCCTTGTCTTTCATGCGCGACATGTGGTCTGCCGTGATGATGTCGCGGTTGCCGGTCGCCGTGATGAAGATGTCGGCCGTCGAGACGACGTCCTCGATCGTCTTCACCTCGAACCCTTCCATCGCGGCCTGGAGCGCGCAGATCGGATCGATTTCCGTCACGATCACACGCGCGCCCTGTCCCTTCAGCGCCTGCGCGCACCCCTTGCCGACCTCGCCGTAGCCGCACACGACCGCGACCTTGCCGGACAGCATCACGTCCGTCGCGCGGTTCAGCCCGTCGATCACCGAGTGCCGGCAGCCGTAGATGTTGTCGAACTTCGATTTCGTGACCGAGTCGTTCACGTTGATGGCAGGGAAGAGCAGCGTGCCCGCCCGCTCCATCTCGTACAGCCGATGCACGCCCGTCGTCGTCTCCTCGGACACGCCGGTGATGTGCGGCACGATGCGCTGCCAGCGATCGGCCTCCTGATCACGGATGCGGCGCAGCGTGTCCAGGATCACACCCCACTCCTCCGGATCGTTCTCCTCGTCGAACTCGGGAATGCGGCCGTGCTTCTCGAACTCGAGGCCCTTGTGGATGAGCAGGGTCGCGTCGCCGCCGTCGTCGACGAGCAGCGTCGGGCCCTGGCCGTCGGGCCACAGCAGCGCCTGCTCCGTGCACCACCAGTACTCCTCCAGCGTCTCGCCCTTCCACGCGAACACCGGGACGCCCTGCGGCTCGCCGACGGTGCCGTTCGGCCCGACGACGACCGCGGCCGCGGCGTGGTCCTGCGTCGAGAAGATGTTGCACGACACCCAGCGCACGTCTGCACCCAGCTCGGCGAGCGTCTCGATCAGAACCGCCGTCTGCACCGTCATGTGCAGCGAGCCCATCACGCGCTGACCCGCGAGCGGCTTCTGCGAGGCATACTCCGCGCGGATCGCCATCAGACCTGGCATCTCCTGCTCCGCCAGCCGGATCTCCTTGCGGCCGAACTCCGCGAGCGTCAGGTCCGCCACCTTGTACGCCGGGCGTGTTTCCGTCTCCGTCCCGCGGTCCACCATCACTGTGCCCATGTTCTCCCCTGAGTGTTCTGCGAACGTGCGTTCGCGTTCACGTTGCCACACCACTCGCCGCGAACAGCACCGGCCCCTTCGCGCCCGGTTCCGCCGCCAGCCCGACCCAGCGCACGCGCGTGAAGCCGCATTCCGCGAGCCATGCACGCACCTGCTCTTCGGTGAATCCCTGCCATACGTGGCCCATCGTCTCGCGATACTCCGCTCGACCGTGCGCCATCATGTCCACCACGACGATCCGCCCGCCCGACATGATCGCCCGCCGCGCCTCGCTCAGCGCCGCAACGGGCTCCGGCACGTAATGCAGCACGAGCGACATCACCGCCGCATCCAGCTCCGCATCCTCGATCGGCAGCGCCTCCAGCGACCCCGCCCGCAGCTCCACATTGTCACGGTTCTGCAGACGCCGCCGCGCCGCCGACAGCATCGCCTTCGACTCGTCCACCGCAACCACACGACCCACGTACGGCGCGAGCTCTGCTGCCACCACCCCCGTGCCGCAGCCGAGATCGCCGATTACCGCGTCATCACTCAGCAGCGCGAGCAGCCCCGCCAGTCCCGCGCGCGCGCCGAACAGCTCCGTTCGCACCGCGTCCCACTGCCCCGCGCGTGATGAGAAGAACTCCTGCGAGCGCGTCCGCCGCTCGCTTAGCACCTGCACCGCCCGCGCCTCGTCCTGCGCCGCCTCCGGACCCGACGCGAGGTCGTCCCGCACCACCTGCCACAGCCGCTTCGCCGTCGGGTCCAGTCGCGGCGCGAGCCGGTAGTACCGACTCGGTCCCTCCGACCGCGTGACCAGCCAGTCCTCGTCCGACAGCAGCTTCAGGTGGCGGCTCACGGTCGACTGCGGCAGCTGCACGGCCGCGCACAGCTCGTTCACGCCGAGCTCGTGGCGGGCGAGCAGCAGCAGCAGCCGGGTCCGGGTCGGATCGGCGAGGGACCCGATCCGCGCGTGTATGTCGCCGGCCTGCGTGGGGTTCGATTTCATTCGCATATCCGGATAATAAGATATGGCGCCGTCCGGCCAGCCGCAATGGGGTGCGCCGGGCGCCGCATGTCTGTGTACGCACCGCCGGCCGGAATCGCCTGCCGGTGCACTGGTACGCCACTTCGACAGCGCGACGGGCCGTTCATTCGGAGGGAACCTGCCGGCGCTCGAATCGCGCGCCGGGCATCTGACGCCGCGCTCGAATCGCCGTGCGCCGGGCGCCGGCCGGCGCGTTCGAATTACGGTGTGGTGGAGCGGTGGGTTGCCTGCTTCAGTAGCGGGGCTCCTGGCCGAGCACGAGCCGCGCGGTATCGCGCGCGATGAGCAGCTCCTCGTCGGTGGGAATGACCCAGGCGTGGAGGCGCGATTCCGGGGTGGAGATCCTGCCTTCGGCGCCGGACACGGTCCGCTCGTTCGCGGCGGGATCCAGCTGCATCCCCATCCACTGGAGTCCCTCGCTGATACGGGTACGGATCTCGGCGCTGTTCTCGCCGATGCCGCCGGTGAATACGACGGCATCCGCGCCGCCGATGGCGGCGAGATAGGCGCCGATGTACTTGCGAATGCGATAACAGAAGATCTCGATGGCGAGTCGTGCCCGGCGGTCCTGGTGCTCGCGCTCCTCGGCGAGAAGCTCGCGCATGTCGTGTGTCAGGCCGCTGATGCCGAGGAGGCCGCTCTGCTTGTTGAGCAGTGCTTCCACCTCGTGCAGGTTCATGCCCTCCTTCTCCGCGATGTAGTCGAGGATTGCCGGATCCAGGTCGCCGGAGCGGGTGCCCATCACGAGCCCCTCGAGCGGCGTGAAGCCCATCGACGTGTCCTGCGAGTCGCCGCCGGTGATGGCACACGCGGAGCAGCCGTTGCCGAGGTGCAGCGTGATGAGACGCGTGCTCTCGCGCGTCGTGCCCGTGAGCTTGCGGTATCGGTATGCGACGTATCGGTGCGAAGTGCCATGAAAGCCGTAGCGCCGCACGCGATACCTGCGGTAGAGCGAGTACGGGATCGCGTACAGGTAGGCATGATCCGGCAGCGTCTGATGGAATGCCGTGTCGAACACGGCTGCCTGCGGCACTTCCTTCCCCAGGACATCACGCACGGCGCGGATGCCCTTGAGGTTGTGCGGATTGTGGAGCGGTGCGAGGTCGATCGTATCCTCGATCTCCTTCGCAACGTCATCATCGATGAGCACGGAGTGCGTGAACCGCTCGCCGCCGTGCACCACGCGATGTCCGACCGCGTCGATGCCGCGAAACCCGGCGCTCGCGTCCACATCGCCGAGCCACCGCAGCGCCGTCTCGACGGCTGCGCGGTGATCACGTATCGGCGCGGCGGTCTTCCTCGGAGGCCGGTCGCGGGTCTCGACGTGAATCACCGCTTCTCCCCCGATCCGATCGATCCGGCCGCGCGCCAGACGCTCGTCGCTGTCACTCGCCATCAGCTCGAGGTCCGTGCGGATCACCTGGAACCGCAGGGACGACGAGCCGGCGTTCAGTACCAGGACGTTCAACCGTCCTCCTCCAGCATGCGGCCCACCGCAGCCCGCAACGCGGGCTCGGCGAAGTATCCGATGATGCGGTGCCTGATGCGTCCGCGACGATCGATCAGGTACGACTCCGGCAGCGCATTGACGCCGCCGTACTCCCGGACGACCTGCGGAGTCGCGAGCACGGTGGGATACGTGATGTCGTGCTCATCGAGGAACTCGCGGATGCTCGCGCGCGCCCAGGTGTCGGTCGCAATGCCGAGGATCGTGAAGCCCTCGCTCCGGCGCTCGCGGTAGACACGCTCGAAACCCGGCATCTCGATCCGGCACGGGGGACACCACGACGCCCAGAAGTTGACGAGCACGACCTGGCCGCGCAGGTCACTCAACGAGATGCTGTCGCCGGCCAGTGTCGCCAGCGTGAAGAGCGGCGCGGGCTCCGTCGCTGAACCCAGTCCCAGCGCTGCGGACGCCTGCGGTACCGCCCGCTTGTACAGCAGCACCACGACGACTACGAGCAGCACCGCGTCGAACGCGATGATGAGGCGCCGGCGGATGCGCGTGCTGCGCGCACGTCGCGCGGCGTCGCCGTTGCCAGCGCTCGAGCCGGCATTCTCGCTCGATGCGGGCGTCGGTCCGGATCTATTCTGCGATTCCATCTCGATCGGTCACGCGCATGGTTGGATGAGACGTAATGGAATTCTGGTGCCAGGTCCGCAGGAATATAGGCATACGGCTTGCCCCTGCCATGGGGCAGGAAGGAGGTATGATGAAAGCGAAGAGGTGGTTGCTGCTCGTTCTGCTCGGAACGGGCTGCGCGGCGGGCGACAGTGATGAGGATCGTGAGGCGGCACGCGCCGAGGTGCAGGAGGATGGCCGGGTCGCGACTGCCATGGCGAGCGGGTCGGAGCGTCTGAGTGCCGAGGAGCTCGAGGCGGGCCGCATGAGGATGGACTGGCGGCAGTGGGTGGAGCGCGACACGGCGGCTGCGGATACCGCGCAGCCGGAGCTCGACGAGAGCTGGGATGACATCACGGTGGAGTCGGTGAACCGGGGGCCGGTCGTGCTGCCGGTGTTCGGGGATGTCGCGGGGCCGAGCGTGCTCCGGGTTCAGATCCTGCTGGACCGCGCGCGGTTCTCGCCAGGCATCATCGATGGGCGGTGGGGCAGCAACACGGAG
>DASUSS010000149.1:0-2778 GCA_036374995.1 Longimicrobiales bacterium
CCGCTTCCGTATCAAGATCTGGGACATAGCGACGGGAAGCATTGTATATGACAATCAAATGGGCGAGCTCGAAGGCTCGGATGCCGCGGCCGACATTGCCGGCGGAAGCATCGTGATTCACAAGTAAGTCGATACCATCGATTAGACGCGACAAGAGGTGCCGAGCCGTCTCTTGTCGCGTCTGATCGCCGACAGCCGCCTCGAAACTATGGGACCTTGAGCAGAAATGACCACCGGCTGAAGCCTGGTCGCCTCAGGGGCCCCGATGATCGATTTGATGCAGCATTCTGGCCGCAGAATTCAGCTTCTGTTTTCGCGCACGCGCGGCTGTCGTGCTACGAGCTCAACCTCATGTCTGGTCTCGTGTTTCGTAATCACGTCATGCCGTTGTTCTTTGACGATAGCACTGCCGTCGGTGCTTACGTGCGAGTTCGCGCTAGTGGGAGTTCGTGACACACAGACTGCTCGGCACTTGCTCATCAGCTGCCGTCCGGCCGGCTTTCAGCGGGGCGGTGAAACGCTGTATCCGCTGCCCGTGTCCCTCACCCGAACTCGTCCCACCGCGTTGATACCGAGAGCCGGTCCGGCTACCTTTCGACGGGCCGGTAGCTCAGCGGTAGAGCAGGGGACTTTTAATCCCAAGGTCGTGGGTTCGATCCCCACCCGGCCCACTTCTCCCGCGACAGTGCAGCGCTGTGATCGTAGGCACCGGAACCGCGCAGTCCGCGAGTGACGGCGACGGCACGTTCACGAAAGCTCGAATCGCCCACGCTGCCGTGACTCAGCGGAACCGACCGAGCGGGAGCGCGGATGCGAGACGCGCATGCGCGATCTTCAGCGCGCGGCACGCCGGGCCCGCATCCGGCTCGAGCAGGCGGGTGCGGTACCCGCGCACGGCGACGGGAGCCCAGAGCGCAGCCCACACGTGCCACGGCATGGTGTGTCCGGCGATACCCTGCGAAACACTCGCGTACAGCATCGTGTGGGACTTCGGTCCGAGGTCGGAGTGCGTGAACTCGAAACCGGTCGAGCGCGCGCCGAAGATGCGGAGGTAGGTCGGCAACAGCTCGCGGGTGGCGCACGCCACGAGGTACTGCCGTCCGGAGATGAGGCACGTCCAGGCGATCTCGCGCAGCAGACTTCTCATCGTCCCGGCGTGTCGGGACTGGCGGCGTATGCAGAGCCGCGAGATCTCGACGCACTCCTCACGGGGTGGCAGGCCGACGGCGTCCCAGGACAGGAAGCGGTCGTGCTCGTACTCCTGCTCCGGTGCTCGCACCAGCACGCGCGCCGCGCCGACGAGGCGATCGTCCTTCCATGCGCCGATGTGGACGGCACCGGCTTCGGTGTCGAAGCGGTCGATCATCGGCGCTCCATCCGACCACTTGCCCACCTGCCGGTACAGGTCCGTCCGCAGGTCGATGATCTCGCGCACCTCACCGGCGTTCCCGGCCACCCGACTCAGGACGGCACTTCGGCGGCTTCGGGTGCGCCGGTGGATCAGCGGGGCGGCGTGCGCCTCGGCGGAGATAGTGCTCATGCGGCCTCCTCGGTCACGTCCGAACCCGGCGGCGGAGCCGCCGGTCCTTCATCGGGAGACGCACGAAACATCGCCGGGAATGATCACCGCACAGGAAAAGACATTGCAGGTGGCGCATGCAGCGTGTATCGTGGCCAATCCTTCTGTTTCCTCTCCCGGAACCACCATGTCTATCCCCGTCGACACCGCGCAGCTGCTCGCCGGTCTCGATCAGCCGGGCCGCGAGGCTCTCGACGTGCTGCTCCCGCAGCTCTATGAGCAGCTGCACGACCTCGCCCACCGGCAGCTGCTGCGCGAGCACTCCGGCCACACACTGAACACCACCGCGCTGGTGCACGAAGCCTACGTCCGGCTCTCGGAGCAGGAGCGGGTCCGGTGGCAGAGCCGGGCGCATTTCCTCGGCGTCGCTGCGCTCGTGATGCGCCGGCTGCTGGTGAACCACGCCGTGCGGCGGCGGACGGCCCGGCGCGGCGGTGGCGCGGCACCGGTCACCTGGACCGAGGGTCTCGTGGTCGCGGAGGGAAGGGCGGAGGAGCTGCTTGCGCTGGACGAGGCACTTACCCGGCTGGCGGAGCTCGACCCGCGCCAGGCCCGCATGGTGGAGTGCCGGTTCTTCGGGGGGCTCACGGACGCCGAGATTGCGGAGTCGCTCGGCGTGTCGGTCCCCACGGTCCAGCGGGACTGGCGCGCGGCCCGGGCCTGGCTCGCGGTCGCCCTGGACGTGGAGAGCGAGAAATGAACACCTCGAGCAGCGGTACGGGCGGGGACCACACGCCGACACGGTGGACGCGGCTCCAGGAGATCTTCCACGCCGCGGTCGCACTACCCGAGGCCGCACGCCCGGCGTTCCTGGACGGTGCCTGTCGGGACGAGCCCGCCCTGCGCGCGGACGTCGAGAAGATGCTCCGGGTGGATGTTCTCGCGGACGCGGCACTGGACGGCGTCCGCGCCGGCATTGCCGAGCTGGCCGCGGAGGCGCTCGGCGAGGCGGATGGGAGCGGAGCGGATGATTCGTGGGAGGGCCGGACGCTCGGCGCCTATCGCGTCCTGCGGAAGATCGGTCAGGGCGGAATGGGGGCGGTGTACGAGGCCGAGCGCGAGGACGTCCACAAGCGCGTGGCGCTCAAGGTCGTACGCGGGGCGCTCGGCGCGCCCGACCTGGTGCGGCGCTTCCTGCTCGAGCGCCGGGTGCTGGCGCGTCTGGCGCATCCGGGCATAGCCGGCCTGCTCGACGCCGG
>DASUSS010000150.1:0-26180 GCA_036374995.1 Longimicrobiales bacterium
ACTGATCGATCAGCCCGGCGGCGAGCCGCTCCAGCTGCTCGAGGGAGAAACCCTCGAACCGGCGCCGGCAGAGGGTCTCGTAGGCGTCGCACACCCGGGCGCAGGCCGGTCCCTCGAGGACGTTGTCCGCAACGTCGAAGAGTCCTTCATCCTCGCGTGCGATGTGGGCGCGGATGAAGTCGATGTAATCCTCCGCCCGTTCGCGGAACGCGGCGTCGTCCGTGCGCGCGAGGTCATCGGCCAGCGCGCGCACGAGCGCGCGGCCGTGACGGTGTTCCTCCCGCAGGGCGTCGATCGGGCCACCGCCTACCCCTTCCTCCTCCATCGACTCGAAAAGGACATCCTCCTCGCCGCCGTGATGGCACGCGTCGGTGAAGAGTCGGAAGAACGTGATGAACGACTCGAGGCGGGTCCGCGGTGGCAGCGCCGAGTCCGCAAGCGTGCGCTCGAAGGCGTCGACGACGCGCAGGATGAGCCGGTGCTGCTCGCGCAGCAGGGCCGTGGCGCTGCCGTTGCTCATGCAGGCACCACGACGCTGCGAATGGCCGTGCCGCCGCGCAGAGCGTCGAATGCGGCATCGATCTCGTCGAGCGGGTAACGGTGCGTGACGAGGTCGGTCATCCGGATCCTGCCCTGCCGCACCAGCTCGATGACGCGCGGGTAGTCGACGGGCCGACAGCCGAGTGAGCCGATGACATCGAGCTCGCGGAACATGACGCGTCCCGAGTTCAGGCGCATCGCGTCCGGGCTGTAGCCCACCAGCACGATACGTCCGCCGGTGCGTGCAGCGGACACGGCGAGCTCCTGTGTCTCCGGCCGGCCCACGACCTCGAAGACCAGGTCGGCGCCGCCACCGGTCAGCTCGCGCAGCGCGCGCTCAATGGGCGGATCGCCGGCAGCCGGGTCGAGCGCGGCCTCCGCGCCCAGGCGGCGCGCCCAGTCGCGCTTCGATTCCGATGGATCGACGCCGATCACGCGAGCGCCGAGCGCCGCGGCGATCTGCACCACGTTGAGCCCCACACCGCCGCAGCCGATCACGACGACCCGGTCGCCCGGCAATACGCGCCCGCGGTTCACGACGGCGTGATACGGCGTCGTCAGCGCATCCGCGATGATCGCCGCCTCGACGAGCGGAATCTCCGGCGGGAGCGCGAACACATCCCGCGCCGGCACCGTGATGAACTCCGCGTAGCCGCCGTCGACGTTGTTGCCCAGCATGACGCTCCGCTCGCAGATGTTCTCGCGGCCGGTACGGCAGGCGCGGCACGAGCCGCACGACAGCACGGCCGGCAGCAGCACGGCATCGCCCTCGCGGAATCGCCCCGTCGGATCCGGGCTCGCGACCGTGCCGGCGATCTCGTGGCCGAGCACCAGCGGCGGCTTCTTGAACGTGGGCGTGCCGTGATCGATGTAATGGAGATCCGTGTGACAGACGCCGCACGCCGCGACGCGGACCAGGACCTCACCCGGACCCGGCACCGGCGTGGCCACGTCCTCGATGCTCAGTGGCCGATCGGCGCCATGGAAGACCGCAGCTCTCATGGGAGCCCCCTCGTGTAGATGATGCGTGTGGCCGCCGCGGCCGCGAAGCAGCCGGCACAGTCGGCGTCGAGTGTGGCGGGATCGACCGGCTCGAGCCGGACCTCCAGCCCGAGCGAGCGGTAGAGCTCGATCATCTCATCGAGGCGCGGCGGTGCGGCGGCGAAGCGGCGCGTCCAGCCGGCGCGCTCGAGCTCGTCACCACGCACGGCGTCCGTCGCGAGCACGGGCAGAGCGATGCGCGCGGACATCAGGCGACCGCCGCCGTGCCCTGCGACACGCGCCGCAGCCGCCGGCCCGCGAGCACCGCCGCGCCGAGTGCGCCCGTGAACTGGACCAGCTCCTCCGGCGGCACGTTCACGCCGGCGGGCAGGTGCTCGCGCAGCATGCGACTCATCGCGGGGAACCGCATGATGCCGCCGACCAGCGTGAACTCCGACTCCATCTGCACGCGCTTCATCAGTCGCACGCACTTCTCGATCAGCGACTGCATCGCGCCCAGCATGATGTCCTGCGGCTCGCGCCCCTCGCTCACGTGGTTGATCACCTCGGACTCGGCGAACACCGCGCACACGCCCGAGATATGGACCGTGCCCGTGGTATCGGCGACCAGCGGACCGATCTCCTCGATCCGATAGCCGAGGTACCGTGCAGTCTTCTCGAGGAATGCGCCCGTGCCAGCGGCGCACTTGTCGTTCAGCCGGAACGACCGGACCCTGCCCGCCTCATCGACGCGCATGGCCTTGAGCGTCTGCCCGCCGATGTCGAGCACCGTGCGCGTGCCGGGGAAGAGCCGGCGCGTGCCCCACGCCTGTGCCGTCAGGTCGGTCGCCTGCACGTCGCGGAACCCGACCTGGTTCCGGCCGTAGCCGGTCGTGGCGAGGTAGGCGATGTCGTTGCGGTGCAACCCGGTGGCCAGGAGCGCCGCGTCGAGCGCAGCCTGCGCCGCGGGCTCCAGACGGAACCCCGTCGGCACCATGCCGGTACCCAGGATTCCGCCATCCATGTCGACGAGGGCGGCCTTCGTGTAGGTCGAGCCGATGTCGATCCCCGCCGTGCAACTCATACGGCAGCCTCCTTCGCCGCGTGCGTGCCTGCCCGTGCGCGGTCCAGCGCGAAGAGCGCCGCGCCGAGCGCGCCCATGTAGTGCGACTCCTCGCTGATCCGCAGCGTCGTGCCCAGCATCTCGTTCAGCACCGCGACCATGGCCTCGTTGCGCGTGACGCCGCCCGTGAACGCGATCTCCTCCTCGATCCCGACCCGGCGCAGCAGCCCGAGCGAACGCTGCCCGATCGAGCGGTGCACACCGAGCAGGATGTCCTCGATCTTCCTGCCGCGAGCCAGCCACGACAGGACCTCGGACTCGGCGAACACCGTGCACGTCGTGCTGATCGCGACCGGGCGGCGACCGCGCAGCGCGGTCGGCCCGAGCTCGGCGAGGTCCAGCCCGAGCGCGGCCGCCGCGGATTGCAGGAAACGCCCCGTGCCTGCCGCACACTTGTCGTTCATACAGAAGTCCAGCACATCGCCACGCTCGCCGACCCGGATCGCCTTCGTATCCTGGCCGCCCATATCGAGCACCGTGCGGGCGAGCGGGAACAGCTCCGCTGCGCCGCGCGCATGACACGCGATCTCCGTTACCTGCGCATCCCCGAACTCGACCTTGTAGCGGCCGTAGCCGGTGCCGATCACGAAGTCTACCTCGCTGCGCGCGATGTGCGTCTCGCGCAGTGCGCGGTCGAACGCATCCTCCGCCGCCGTCACGACGTTCGCGCCAGTGTCGATCAGCGCACGGCCCACGATCCGCCGGGACGCATCGATCACGACCGCCTTCGTCTGCGTCGAGCCGACGTCCACGCCCGCCGTGTATCCCATGTCGCTCTCCTGCGGTTCAGGTCGCGGCCGCTGCGGTCGCCGCGCTGCGCAGGCTGCGGCTGTCCAGGCCCTCGAAGAACGCGTCGATCCGGTTCTTGAGCTGCGCCTCCGAGACGACGCGCTGGTCCATGATGTCCGACTCGATGTACAGCGCGAGCACGTCGCGCGCGGCGAGCACGGCGCGCCGGCTGTCCGCGAGACCCGTGGACACGGTACGGCAGCTCTTCACCGGGTGATAGACGACCCCATCGGCACCGTATTCGTCGATCGCACGCACCAGCGTCCGGTCGTGGAACAGCATGCTGTCGACGGCACTGCGCACGCCGTGCAGCAGTCCCTCCGCGAGGCTCGCGATCGGATCGCCCAGCTCGTACTCGACGTCGAGGTTGAGTCCGCCCGATGCGAACCACAGATACGTCGAGCTGACGAAGATCCCGCCCCAGTCCGAGAACAGCCGCGTGAAGCGGGAGAAGATCGGATAGCACGGGACGCCGACGAAGATGAGGCGGTGCTTCTCCGTGGGGGGCTTGCCGACGGGGCCGAGCCCGAGCGTGCGCCGCAGCCGCATTTCCTCGAGCAGGTCGGTGAAGTACTTCGTGCCGGCGGCGGTGCCGCGCAGCGCGTTGGCCACACCGAGGTACGTCGTGCCCTCGAGCACGGCATCGAACACCGCAGGCGTCTCGCGGTTCTCCGCGAGGACCTCGCGATACGCGCGACCCATGGCGTTCGCGTGCGCCATCGTCTCGCGCAGCCGGTCGATATCGAAGCCGCGTCCCGTGATCGCCTCTAGCTGCACGATCAGCTCGCGGAGCTGGTGCTCGACGTAGCGGCGGTCGCGCGCGAAGCCGCCGGCCGCATCCCGCTCCCTGCGCGCGCCCGAGCGCGTGCCCGGCACATCGATCGTGATCACCGGCGTGCCGTACAGCCGCTCCCAGATCTCGGCCCACTTCAGGTACGTATTGCACGCGTTCGTCAGCACGGCCACGGCGGGCGGCGGGATGCGTCCGCGCGGATGCTCTCCCTTCCGCAGCTGGAGCGCGTAGTCGGCCTTCACGTAGCCGCACACGTCCGGCGAGAAGCCGTGGTCCTCCGCCTCGTTCAGGTACTCGCCCGCGGCCTTCTTCACGGCGGTCTGGAGCGAGTTGATCTCGGGGAACACGACGGGCAGGTCGAACGCGCGCAGCACCTCCGTGAGGCTGCCCATCACGAACACGTAGGCCGCCTGCCGCTGCTGCTCGCTCGCGCTCGTCAGCTCGTCGTACCAGGCGTCGAACAGGCGGCGGCCGTCCTCGGCGCCGCGCCCGATCACGCTGCTCTGTGTCGATTCAGGCATGACATCACTCGAAGAGGAGGTTCTCGACGAACGTCTCGAGCTGGATCTGGAGATGATCGAATCCCGTCATGTGCTCCTCGAATTCCGTGACGAAGTACGGCACGCCCGCCGCATCGAGTGCGTGCGCGTACGCGACCTGCTCGTCCAGTCCCGGCTCGCACATCTTCGCCGCCGCAATGATCGCCGCCTCCGCATTCGCGCCGCGGATCCGCTCCAGGAGCATGGCCTCCTTCGGCTTGCGCAGGTCGTGCTGTACCGGGCTGTAGGACGACTTCTCGAGGTACGCATCGGCCAGCGCGCGCACCGGATCGCCGTCCATGTCCACGTCCGATGTGATGTAGCGGAGGCCGATCAGGAGGTCGTCGTCCACGATGTAGACGAACTGCGCAATCGCGTGCAGGAGGTCGAGCGGCGGCTGCTCGCAGAAGCCGCCCTCGAACACCACGCGCATGCGGTCCTGCGGCCGGGCGCCCCGCTCCCGGATCCGCGGCAACAGCGCACGCAGCAGCTCGTTGTGCTCCTCGCGCCGGATGAGCCCCCCGATCGAGACGAGAACGTACGCCTCATCCACCGGGAGCAGCCACGGCGTCTCCCGCTTGATCGCATACAGCTCGCGCAGCAGGCGCCGGTTCTCGTTGTAGACTTCGATCGACGCGCGCAGCGCCGTGTCATCGACTGAAGTACCGGCCACCTCCTCGATGTCCGCCAGCAGTCTCCGGTACTCCTCGGCGAGGTAGACGGCCGCATGCGAGGAGTTGGGGTTCTGCGGCAGGTAGAGGATCTGCGCGGGCGTCGGCAGATTGCGACCCCAGATCCCGGCCAGGTTGCGCGCGGCATCGCAGATCGGATGCGTGACGAACATGTCCACGTTCAGCCGGCCGGTCATCACGATCTCGAGCGAGCTGCGCAGGATCGAGCAGATGTAGGAGCCGAAATGAGAGTCGGCCTCGCGCCGGTCGACAGCTGCGCCGCGCACGCGCACCGGCAGCATGCCCGCGGCGTGAGCGAGCTCCTCCGGGAAATACACCTGGAAGTGGCCGAGCACGCTGCCGCCCCCATCGCGCCAGCGCTGCACCGTCGGGAAATCGGTGTCCTCGACGACTTCGCGGCAGGCCGCGATGACGTCCTGCACCGGCTGATCGAGCCGGACATCGAGCAGCGGCGGCGCCGCGGTCGTGGTCATGCGTCCCTCCACACCGGCTCCCGCTTCTCGACGAACGCGGCGAGCCCCTCGTGCGGGTCGTGCAGCGCCATCAGGTCCTCCAGATACAGACGGTCGGCCTCCTCGAGCGCCTCCAGCAGCGGCAGCTCCGCGCCGGTCGTCACCGCCCGCTTCGCCAGACGGAGCACCGGCCCGCTGTGGCGCGCGAGTTCGCCCACGTATGCAGCCACGTCCGTGTCGAACGACTCCCGCGGAAACGTCCTCGCCACCAGACCCAGCGCGCGTGCGTCCGCCGACGTGACGGAGCGACCCGTCAGAATCAGCTCCAAAGCCGTCTGACGGCCGATCAGCCGCGGCAGCAGAGCCGCCGCGACAGGAGGAAATACGCCGAGCCGGATCTCCGGCTGACCGACGTTCACCTCATTGCGCGCCACGATGATGTCGCACGCGAGCGCGAGCTCGAAACCGCCGCCCAGAGCCGCGCCGTTGAGCGCAGCCACGACCGGCACCTCCGCCGTCAGGATGGCCCGGATCGCACGACTGAATGCGTGCATCATGTCGCCGACGCGCTCCGCCGTGTGATCGGCGATGTCCACGCCCGCGCAGAACGCCCGCGGCCCCTCGCCGGTCAGCAGCACGACCTTCGTCTCCGGTCGCTCGCGGACCGACTCGACGGCATCCGCGATCTGATGCAGCAGCGCCGTCGTCACCACGTTGAGCGGCGGGTTCGCGAGCGCGATGCGGCGGAGCGCACCTTCGTCGGTGACGTGGACCGCGCCCGTCATCGCGGCGGTGCTCATGGCGTCACCCGGCGCTCCGACGCCGTCGCCGGCGCCGCACCATCCGCCTGCGCACGGGCATCCAGCGGCGCACCGCATGCGCCGCAGAACTCGAATGCAGCGGGAATCCCGTCCGCATTGCACGCCGGACACTCGCGCGCGGGCGGCCCCCACACGTACTCGCTCGAGCCGCCGTCCGCGGCGCGCCGGCGCAGCTCCATGTAGCGCGGCGTGCGCTTCTGCACGAACGCGCGCATGCCCTCCCACGGCTCCATGCTCGTGTAGTGCAGCGCGAGCCAGTCACCGGCGTGGCCGACCGTCTGATGCCACGCCAGCTCCTTCCAGAAGTTCACCTGCTGCTTCGTGTAGCGCGTGCACTCCGCGAAATGCTGCAACAGCGACTGCGCCATCTCGTGCACCGCGGCATCCAGTCGATCCAGTGAGATCGAGTAGCCCTCCTGACCGCGCTGAGCCTGCGCGATCTGCTGCGGCGTCGCATTCTCGATGAACGCACCATCCTTCACGACCGACGGGACCACCCGGTTCACCAGACCCCAATCCAGACACTGGCGCGCCGGGATACGGCCGTTCAGCATCAGCATCTCGCGCGCACGGCGGTCGCCGATCAGCACCGGCAGCCACTGCGTCGCGCCGCCCGCCGCGACACTGCCCACGCGCGTGCCGACCTGACCGATCCACGCGTGCTCCGCCATGATCCCCAGGTCACACGCCATCTGCGACTCGTTCCCACCACCCACCGCCATCCCGTTCAGCCGCGCAATCACCGGCTTGCCGCAGCCCAGGATGCTCTCGATGTAGCCCCGGAACAGCTGCATGTACTTCCAGTAGTCGCGCGGCCGCGCGATGTAGTCGGCCTCGTACTCCTTCACATCGCCGCCGGTACAGAACGCCTGCGTCCCCGCACCCGTGAGCACGATGACGCCGACGCCGTCGTCGAACGCCGCATCGCGGAATGCGGTCGTCAGCTCCTCGAGGGCGCGCGTCGAGTACGCGTTGAAGTTGTGCGGCCGGTTGATCGTGATCGTCGCGATCCAGTCCGCCTTCGCATAGCCGACCTCGTGGAAGTCGAATGTGTCGGCCGGGCGGGTTTCGAAGTGACCCATGCCCCCTCCTGATGCTGGACCGGCGGCCGCACGGGGCGCGCGGCCGCGCGGACGTCAGTGCACTGCGGAACGGCCCGTTGCCGGATGCCGCTGCACCACCGACGAGAGGTACTCGTCGGCCGACTCCGACAGCAGCGCCCGGTATGCCTCGAACAGCGCCTGCGCACACTCCCCCGCCCAGTCACCGGGCTGGAGTGGACGCGGCAGAAACGGATCGAGCAGAAGAAACTCGCGGTACTCGTGCACCAGCTCGAAACGACGCACGTACGCCTCGCGCGACGACAGCGCACTCCGCGACTTCCCCGCCAGCTTGCGGTAGTCGCGTAGATGCCGCCTGATGAAGGATTCGTAGCGGACGTTGATCGCTGCCAGGTCCCAGCACTGCCGCACCAGACTCTCCGCCGAGGTGAACCCCGCGTGCGCTCCGCGAAACAGCTGGAGATGACCCGTCACGCCCAGCTCATCGCCGATCTCGCGCACCCGGTCCCGAACCTCGTGCGGCGACACCCACAGCCCGTTGCCCAGCGAGCCGAAACCGAGCCAGGAAAGCCGCACACGCAGCCGATCCCGCAGCGGACGCAGCTCCTCGGGGATCGAGTACGCCAGCAGCGTCCACTCTCCATCCCACTCCGACGCGCGCGCCGGATGGTAGATCCGGGCCTCGCCCTCCTCCAGCAGCCGCCGGCCCCGCTCCGCCAGCGAGTAGTAAGCCCGCCGCCCCTGCCGCCGAACCGCCAGCCAGCCCTTCGCCGTCATCCGCGACAGCAGCGTCCGGGCATGACCCTCCGACACCCCGAGCGGCTCCAGCAGCGCGATCAGGCTGCCGACCCATACCGGCGCCGTGTCGTGCAGCAGGAACTCGCCGTAGAGCGTCCAGATCAGATCCTGCGGTCGGGCAGCGGCCACGGTCCCTCGTATAACAGAATTGATACGACCGGATCCAGAATGTAATATGAGGGCGGACGTGTCAAGGAGCATGGGAGGAGCGATGAGCGGGCTCGGCTGGGAAGAGTTCACCGTCGGGCGGCAGTGGCGCAGCGCGGAGCGGGTCGTGGCGGCAGAGGACCTGGAGCGGTTCAGCGAGCTGAGCGGCGACCGGAACCCGCTGCATCTGGACGATGCGTACGCGCGAGCGGCGGGCTATGAGGGGCGGATCGCGCAGGGAGTGCTGGGGACGGCGGTGGCGACGGGGCTCGTGAACCGGCTGGGGCTGACGGCGGGCACGCTGATCGGCCTGCTGGAGGTGAGGTGGCGGTTCGAGCGACCGCTGTACCCGGCGACGGCGGTGCACGCGGAGCTGACGGTGAAGTCGGCGCGCCCGACGCGTCGAGGGGACCGGGGCATCGTGGTTCTGGAGGTGCTGCTCGCGGACGGAGCCGGGCAGGTCTACCAGCGCGGCGAGCTGACGATGCTGGTGCGGGCCGCCGGTCGGTGAGTCCCGGCGGAGCCCTCAGGACGCGGGTGCTATGTCGGTGTCGAATAGGCCGGTAAGCACGATTCCCTTGCGTTTCACCTGAACCCAGATCCGGTACCGTCCCGGCTGCGGGAACTCGTAGGGGAACGTGACCGTGGCGGCGTGCTGCGTGTGGGCTTCGGCGGCGGGTCGCAACACGAGGTTACCGCTGTCGTCGCGCACCGTGTCGCCGCGGGCGCGCTGCTCGAAGAGCTGGTGCGCCGCCATGGAGACGGTGCCCATCGGGTGCAGATGGACGAATACGGCGCCGTCGTCGCGGGTCACGGCCGCATGTGCGAGCATGCCCATGTAGGGTTCCAGCGTCGCCGTGTCGCTGGCTGCGCCGTGCACGGAGAAGCGCAGCTCGAGCTCCTGTCCGGCGACGAGAGGTGCGTTGCCGCGCTCCCATACCATCCGTGAGCCATCGGCGAGCACGACCTCGTCATCCGCGGCCGGCGGGACGGCCAGCCAGGAGTCGTCGGGATCGAGTCCCTGCCCCGGGTCGAGCGCCGGGGGAATGCGGACGGTGTCGACGAGCGTCTGTGTGAAGCCGCTCTCGTGCAGCACGTCTGCGAAAAGGCGATAGGTGCCGTGCGGCAGGGGCGGCAGTGGCTGGCGGAACGAGCTGGAGTCGAGGCGTACGGGGTGCAGGTGCGCGAACGCGTCCAGGTCGTCGCGGATGAGGAACATGTGCATCAGCTTGCCGTGATCCGGAACGAACGGCGACCAGCGGCCCTCGCTCCATTCCGGATCGGTGATGCGGAGGGTGAGGGCGCTGCCCTCGTCGGTGGCGGACACGTCGCTCGCGATGCGCAGCGGCGCGAACATGTTCTCGAGGTAGGCGGAGTCCTCCGCATCCCACCACCGGCTGCCGCCGAGCAGAACCAGAGCGAGCACGGGGAGGGCGGCGGCGCGCGCGATCCAGGCGCGGCGCACGCGCGAGGCATCGGGAACGGCGCCGGGCGGGAGGACGGCCTCGCGGACGGACGCTCCGACGATGGTGAGTGCGCCGACGAGCAGGAACAAGCCGAGTGCGCCGAGCCCGAGCGCCAGGCCGATCGGCATGCCGAGACGCTGCGTCGCCGTCGCGGGGACGGGTACCATCACGGAGTGCCGGCCCTGATCGCCATCGACGAGCACACGCACGCTGTAGGAACCGAACTCCATGAACCAGAGCTGCGCCGTCCACATCGCGGTGTGTCCATCGACGAGGCGCGCAATGTCGGGTCGCGGCGCTCCTTCCAGACCCAGATTCCAGCGAACCGGCTGAACGGCCACGCCGGTGACACCGGCACCGAGCGCCCGAACTGTGATTTCCGCCTGACCCGGAACGACGCCGGGCGGGCGAATGACGATGCGGACCGGGTAGGGTCCTGCCTTTCCATCGAAGAAGACGTTGGGGCTGCCGACGTGGCCGGACAGCATTAGCCAGCCTGCGGCGAGCGCCAGCGGCATGAGAGCGCTGCGCCTCACCGCTGCACTCTCCGCATCCAGTCGCCCCACGCGATGCCGAGCCGGGCCGACAGCAAGCCGAACGCGGCGGCGATCGCGAGCCCGGCGAGCAGCTCGAGTCCCGCGGCCGCCTCCAGGAACCGGCCCTGCGCAAAGGCCGATTCGGCCGGCGTCATGTAGGGTCGCAGGTGCTGGCCGAACAGCGGATTCCTCGCGTACGGGGAGTTCAGGAAGACCGCGAACGGCCACTGCACCGCCGCGAGCAGCGTGACGAACACGATGCTGAACACTGCGGCGAGCGTCCAGCCGCGTCCGCGGTTCCAGCGCTGGAGCACGAGGTCCAGCCCGAGAGCCGGCACGAAGAGCAGCAGCGGGAACTGCGGCGGCATCATCTGCGTGAGCGGATTGCGCACCGGGGCCAGCTTCGGCTCCGCGGGGAACAGCGGCAGGATCCACGTGAGCACGAGGAGGATGCCGAAGTACATGGCCGCGGTCGTCGCAGCCGGCCAGCGGAGCCGTCCGCTCACGCCAGCCGCGGCGAGCGGCATGAGCAGCACGCCGGCAGCGATCTGATAGAACAGCGTGCCGTGCTGGAAGATCCGCCACGTGTACTCGGACACCATCGTCGCGAAGTTCAGGAGCACGAGTGCGGCGGCGAAGGCGTAGAGCCAGCGCAGCAGCCTGTCGGTGCCGGCGGGCGCAGGCACCTGCGCGGTGCGATTCTGCCACGCGAGCACGAAGAACATCGCGCCCAGCTGAACCGACAGGATGCCGAGCGCGAGCACGGCATGCGGCGGGCTCAGGATCTTCACATCGAGGCCGTACGCGTTGTGCCACCAGTCATCGAACGGCGCCGACGTCAGCATCGCGATGGCGCCCCAGATGCACAGCCAGGCACCGAGATGGCCGTGGAAGTACTTCCAGAAGCCGACGGTCGCGGCCTTCTCCGCTGCGGTGCCGGCGAACGAGGTTCGCAGTACGTGCCCGCCAGCGACGGCTCCTGCCACGATACCGCCGAGGTAGATCGCCAGGTGCGGCGGCGACCAGAACGTGTCGCGGCCGATGCTCTGGTGCCAGGAGATGTCCCACAGCACGCCGATCACGACGCTCGTCGATGCGAATAGCACGGCCACGGCCGTGGCCAGAGACACAGGTGGACCCTGGTCGGCCGGAGCAGCAGCGGGATGCGGGCGCGACGCGGTGGCAACCGATGCCGCCATGGCGGGCCTCCGAACGGCGATATATTCGCGGGATCGTGACCGGGACACGGTCGTTCGCCCAACCTAGGCCGCAACGCGGCCGCGGTCAACGATCGCCGGCTCCGGCTGTCGATGCAGATCAGGCAACCTCCCACAAGGCGGCTTCCTTCCTCCCGACAGACGAGCGGCGGCGCGCCGTTTAGCATGGCGTCGTGCATCAGCCGCCGATCGCGATCGGCCTCACGCGCAAATCGGAGCAACCGAGCCATGGAAGGCGCCTCACTGCAACATGCCGGCGGTCCGCCCGCATTCGACTTCGAGCGGGCCCCGTTCATCGTCATCTGGGAGACGACGCAGGCGTGCGATCTGGCGTGCCGTCACTGCCGTGCGGAAGCGGTGCCGCAGCGGCACCCCGATGAGCTGACGACTGCGCAGGCGAAGCGGATGCTGGACGAAGTGCGGCGCTTCGGTCCGATCGTCTTCGTGTTCAGCGGCGGCGACTGCATGAAGCGACCGGACCTGATGGAACTGGTCGAGTACGGTGTGAAGCTGGGTCTGCGCATAGCGATCACGCCGGCGGCGACCCCGCTCGTGACGCCCGAGGTGCTGCGCCGGTTCAAGGAAGCCGGCGTCGCGCGGCTGGCGGTCAGTCTGGACGGCTCGTGCCCGGCGATCCACGATGATTTCAGGCGCGTGCCCGGGTCGTTCGACTGGGCCGTGGACATCCTGAAGGAAGCTCAGCGCGCCGGTCTGCCCACGCAGGTCAACACGGTGGTGAGCCGCCACAATCTGGCGGACTTCGATGCGCTCTGCGATCTGATGGGCCCGCTCGGCATCGTCTTCTGGGAAGTCTTCTTTCTCGTGCCGACGGGACGCGCCCGGCCGGAGGACGTCGCCGGCGCCGACGCGTTCGAGGCCGTCTTCCACAAGCTGCACGACCTGGCCGAAACCGCACCGTTCCAGATCCGCGCAACGGCGGCACCGCATTATGCGCGTGTCGGGATTCAGCGCAGGGTCGCCGCGCGGCGGAGCGCAAACGGCGGCGGGCCGAAGCCGGTGGTGCCGACGTTCAATGCGCCGGAGCCGGCTCCTGCGGACCGGATCGGCCGTGCGCGCGGCGTCACGGAGGGCGACGGCTTCATGTTCATCAGCCACACCGGTGAAGTCTATCCGTCCGGCTTCCTGCCGCACTCCGGCGGCAACATCGCGCAGGTGAGTCCGGTGGAGATCTATCGCAATGCCCCGCTGTTCGTGCAGCTCCGCGATCGGACCCAGCTGAAGGGCAAGTGCGGCATCTGCGAGTACCGCCAGGTGTGCGGCGGCAGCCGCGCCCGCGCCTACGCCGTGACCGGCGACTGGCTGGCGGCCGAGCCGTTCTGTGCGCACGAGCCGGTGCCGAGACAGAACTGATACGCCGGAAGTCGTCGTTCCAATCATCAACGACACGGGGAGCTCTCATGACGAAGCGATCGTGCCCGCCGAGACGCGCGCGTATGCCCGCCGGCATCATCCTGTCGCTGTTCGTGCTCCTCCCCGCGCTGCCACTCCAGACGCCGGTCCACGCCCAGCCCGCACAGGATGTCGTCGCGCGGCGCAACGAGCTCGAGGCGCGGCTGCACGAGATCGCGGTCGTCGAGCGCAAGGTCATGATGCCCATGCGCGACGGCGTCCGGCTCGCGACCGACATCTACCGTCCGCGGAACGCGGCCGGCCCGGTTCCGGCGATCTTCGTGAAGACACCGTACAACTTCAATTACTGGGACGTGCGCGCCGGTGCGCCGCGCGACATGAGCGCGGTCATCACCGCGGTCGAGCGGGGGTACGCGTACGTCCAGCAGAACGAGCGCGGCCACTTCTATTCCGAGGGCGAGTGGGACATCCTCGGCCCGCCCGTCACGGACGGCTACGATGCGTTCTCGTGGATCGCCGCCCAGCCGTGGTCGAACGGTAAGATCGGTACGGTCGGCTGCTCGTCGACGGCGGAATGGCAGATGGCCGTCGCATCACTCGGGCATGCAGCGTTCGCGGCGATGGTACCGGGCGGCTTCGGCGCCGGCGTAGGCCGCGTCGGCCGCTTCCACGAGCAGGGTAACTGGTACCGCGGCGGCGCAGTGCAGATGCTGTTCATCGCATGGATCTACGGCCAGCAGAACCAGGTGCGGCCGCTGTTCGCACCGGGCACATCGCAGGAGGAGCTGATCGCGGCTTCGCGACTCTTCGACCTGGCGCCGCAGATGCCGCCCGTCGACTGGGCCGATGCGCTCCGTCACCTCCCCGTGCAGGACATCCTGAGGAACGTAAGGGGACCGCGCGGCGTGTTTGCCGATTCGATGCCGGTCGCGACGGGCGGCCGCATGATCCAGCGCACACCCGGCGACTCGGCATGGTACCGCGGCGGCCTCTATCACGACGACATGCCCTTCCACGTGCCGAGCCTGTGGCTCATGTCGTGGTATGACGTCTCCTCGGCGCCGAACCTGGAGCTGTTCAATCACGTGCGGAAGACGGCCCCGCCGGAGATCGCCGACCGGCAATACGCCGTGATCGCGCCCGTGCTGCACTGCGCATACACGCGCGCCACGGAGCAGACGGTCGTCGGTGAGCGGGATGTCGGCGATGCACGTCTCGACTACGATGCCCTGACGTACGGCTGGTTCGATCATTTCCTGAAGGGCCAGCAGACCGGTCTGCTCGACACGCTGCCGAAGGTGCGCTACTACACGATGGGAATGAACCGCTGGCAGTCGTCGGACACCTGGCCGCCGCGTGGTGCCGAGACCCTGACGTTCTACCTGACCAGCGGCGGCAGCGCGAATACGCTGAACGGCGATGGCCGGCTCGTGTCGGAGCGGCCGCGACAGGCGCGCGCGGACCGGTTCCGCTACGATCCCATGGACCCGGTGCCGTCCCATGGCGGCAATGTGTGCTGCACGGGCAACGCCGTGCGCGGCGGCGCGTTCGACCAGTCGGAGATGGAAGCGCGCCCGGACATTCTCGTCTATACATCGGACCCGCTGGCGGACGGGCTGGAGGTGACGGGCGAGGTCGAGCTCACGCTGTACGTGTCATCCGACGTTCGTGACACCGACTTCACCGTCAAGCTCATCGACGTCTACCCGGACGGGCGGGCGTACAACCTCGACGAGACGATCCAGCGGATGCGCTACCGCGACGGCTACGACCGGCAGGTCTGGATGGAGCCCGGCCAGGTCTATCGCGTCACACTCGGACCCATGACCACGAGCAACTGGTTCGCGCCCGGGCACCGGATCCGGATCGAAGTCTCGAGCAGCAACTTCCCGCGCTTCGATCGCAACCTGAACACGGGCGGCAACAACTACGACGAGGCGGCGGGCGCGATCGCCAGCAACGTGGTGCACCACTCGCGGCAGCACCCGTCCCGGCTGCGGCTCACGGTGATCCCGCGGCGCCGTGCCGTTCCGTGAGCGGCGCGGCAGAAGTCTCCGGAACGCTGTATAATGCCCGGGTCCGGCGCAGCACTGCGTTCACCCGCACCTGAGCAGCGAGCAAGATGAGCGTTTCGCCCCCGATCATTTACACGTGGACCGACGAGGCCCCTGCCCTCGCGACCCGTGCGCTCCTGCCGGTCGTGCGCGCGTTTGCGGCCGCGACCGGAGTGCCCGTGGAGACTCGTGACATCTCGCTGGCCGCCCGTATCCTCGCCGTGTTCCCCGATTTCCTGGCGGAGGAGCAGCGAGTGTCCGACGATCTCGGCGAGCTCGGCCGGATCGTGGAGACGCCCGAGGCGAATGTCATCAAGCTGCCCAACATCAGCGCATCCGTGCCGCAGCTCAAGGCCTGCATCGACGAGCTGCGGGCGGCGGGTCACGCTCTCCCCGACTATCCGGACGAGCCGTCCACGGCTGCCGAACGGGAGATCCGCGCACGGTACGATCGCGTGAAGGGCAGCGCGGTCAATCCGGTGCTGCGTCAGGGGAACTCCGACCGGCGCGCGCCGAGGGCGGTCAAGGAGTTCGCACGTGCAAACCCGCCGCGCATGATGCCGTGGCCGGAGCAGTCCCTGACGCACGTGTCGACCATGAGCGGCGGAGACTTCTACAGCAACGAGAAGTCGGTCACGCTGGACGGCGCCACGTCCGTGCGGATCGAGCACGTCGCGGAGGACGGCACCGTGACGGTGCTGAAGGAAGGGCTGCGCCTCGAGGCCGGCGAGATCCTCGATGCGACGGTAATGAGCCGCCGCCGGCTGGTCGAGTTCCTGCGCGAGCAGGTGCGCGATGCGAAACAGCGGGGTGTGCTGTTCTCGCTGCACCTGAAGGCCACGATGATGAAGGTGTCGGACCCGATCATGTTCGGTCACTGCGTGCGCGTCTTCTTCGAGGATGTGTTCACGAAGCACGCGGCACTGTTCGACGAGCTGGGCGTGAACCCGAACAACGGGATCGGCGATGTCCTGACGAAGATCGGCGGTCTGGCGGCGTCGCAGCGTGCCGCGGTCGAGGCCGATATCCTGGCCGCATACGAGACTGGCCCGGCGATCGCGATGGTGGACTCCGCGCGCGGCATCACGAACCTGCACGTGCCGAGCGACATCATCATCGATGCGTCCATGCCGCCGATGATCCGCGACGGCGGCCGCATGTGGAATGCTGCCGGCGAGCTCCAGGACTGCAAGGCCGTGGTTCCCGACTCGAGCTACGCGGGCATCTACCAGGCGGTCATCGACGACTGCAAGGCACACGGCCGCTTCGACCCTGCGACCATGGGCAGCGTGTCGAATGTCGGGCTCATGGCGCAGAAGGCGGAGGAGTACGGCTCTCACGACAAGACATTCGAGATGCACGACGGCGGCACGGTCCGCGTCGTCGACGACGCCGGTCGCACGATCGCCGAGCACGTCGTCGAGAAGGGCGACATCTGGAGGGCGTGTCAGACGAAGGACGTGGCCGTCCGGGACTGGGTGAAGCTCGCCGTGACGCGTGCGCGCGCCTCGCGCGCTCCCGCCGTGTTCTGGCTCGACCGCGCGCGGGCGCACGACGCCCGGCTGATCGCGAAGGTCGAACATCACCTGGCCGAGCACGACACGGCCGGTCTCGAGATCGACATCCTGGCACCGGCCGATGCGATGCGCTTCTCGCTCGATCGTATCCGCCGCGGGCAGGACACGATCTCGGTGACCGGCAACGTGCTGCGCGACTACCTCACCGACCTGTTCCCGATCCTCGAGATCGGCACCAGCGCGCGCATGCTGTCCATCGTCCCGCTGCTGAACGGCGGCGGTCTGTTCGAGACGGGTGCGGGCGGCTCCGCTCCGAAGCACGTGCAGCAGTTCCAGCGGGAGGGCCATCTGCGCTGGGACTCGCTCGGCGAGTACATGGCCCTCGCGGCGTCACTCCAGCACCTGGGCGAGCGGTTCGACAACGCAGGCGCGCGCGTCCTCGGTGACGCTCTCGACAGTGCCACGGGCGACTACCTGAGGAACGGACGCGAGCCCTCACGCAAGGTTCACGAAATCGACAATCGTGGCAGCACGTTCTATCTGTCGCTGTACTGGGCGCAGGCACTCGCGCAGCAGGTTGCGGACGCGGCGCTGGCGGAACGGTTCCGTCCGGTGGCCGAAGATCTCGCCGCGAACGAGAAGCGCATCATGGCCGAGCTCAACGCGGCGCAGGGTTCGCCGCAGGACATCGGCGGCTACTACCTGCCCGATCCCGTGCGTGCCGATGCGGCCATGCGGCCGAGCGAGACACTCAACGGCATCATCGATTCGCTCGAGTCTGCTGCGGCAGGACAGCTCACCGCATAGTCAACGCAGGTACGTCGGGCAGCAAGAACGTGCGGCGCGACTCCATCCCGGAATCGCGCCGCACCGTCCTGCGGCCGTCACTGCCGTCCGTCTACTGCACGACGAACGGAATCCGGACCGTACCGAACTGATTCCCCGATTCCGCGTCGATCAGCTTGACCGTGAAGTCCACCGACGGGATGTCGAGGTCCTCGACGTCCTCGAAGTAGACGAAGCCGGTGATGCGGCCCTGCGGGTCGAGCACGCCCTCCGGCAGCGCCATCTGGATCATGTCCGCCGTCGGCAGGTCGATCTGCAGGAATTGCGGGACGTACGTGTTGTAATACAGCGGGTCGAACAGGAATTCGCGTCTCACGACCGTGTAGCGCGGATACCAGCGGGACAGGTACGGCGCGATCCTGAACCCGCGTGCCTCGAACGCCGGCACGTCTACTCGCTGGGCCACTTCACCTTCCACGCGGAACGGCGGGATGGCGCGGAACGTCCGGCCATCCGGCGCAACGAGCATGAGATCGTTGTAGCGCAGCCGGATCGTATGCTCGCTGTCGTTGGTGATCTCGACCAGCAACGGGATCGATTCCGCCTCGAGATTCTCCGGCAGTCCGCGCCAGGCGCCCGCCCGTGCCTCTACCGTAACGCCCGCCTCCGTGGCCATGGCACCGGCGCCGGGTCCGGGCGGGGCCGGCATCGCGCCGGGCGCCGGAGCGAGGTCCGGGCGGTTCGGAGTGCAGGAGAACAGCGTCGGAATGAGCAGAACGGGAAGGAGTGCAGCGTAGTTGCGCATGATGCCCTCCGTCAGCGCAGGTGTCTGTCGCGTCCACAGCCGGTGATCTGCCGTGCGGGCGACGACCCTGCGAAGGGCCGCAAGATGAAGGCCGGATGTCGAACGGCGAAGGACGCGGCGTGCAGACGACAGTGTGCGGAGTGCACAGTCCCGTACGTTGGCGGATACGGCTCATGCCCGGGGTGGGACTCGAACCCACAAGCCGTTGCCGGCAGCGGATTTTGAGTCCGCCGTGTTTGCCATTTCACCACCCGGGCGCGGCACCTCGGCGAGCGCTCGGGTGCCGGTGCGGACGCACACGCGCCGCACCTGAAATCTACCCGGTGCCCGCTCCGCCGTCCACCCGTCTGGAACCATTCCGGCGCTCGTGGCATCCAAGGAATGTTGCCCGGTCCTCGTTGCGGCCGTTCACCAATCCGGCAGGGAATGATGCGAACGTCGGCTGTGGCCGCATTCCTCGTGATCATCGTCCTGGCCGCGGCGGCACCCGCGGCTGCCCAGGTACCGGTCCCGCAGCCGCCTGCGGGGCAGATACCTGCGGGCCCGGGTCGCATCGGCGGCGTGGTCACGGACTCGGTCGGCCGTCCGATCGCGACGGCCGCGATCACGGTCCGGAGCGCAGCCGATTCCGCGATCGTCACCGGCGTCATGACGGATGCGAGCGGCCGCTTCCGCGTCGAAGGTCTGCCGCTCGGGCGCTACCTGCTGCGCGTGAGCTTCGTCGGCTACAAGCCGCGCAACAGCGAGGAGATCTCGCTCACCGCGGCAGCGCCGGCTCTGGATCTGGGCGAGATCGCGCTCGAGGGCTCCGCGATCGCGCTGGATGCCGTGGTCGCCGAGGCGGAGCGCGCGGCCGTGGTCATCGAGGCGGATCGCACCGTCTACAACACGCAGTCGATGCCCGTCGCATCGACCGGCAATGCAACCGACGTGCTGCGCGCCGTGCCGGAGCTCGAGGTGGATGTCGACAACAACGTGAAGCTGCGCGGCAACCAGGCCGTGGCGATCCATCTGAACGGGCGGCCGGCACCGCTGCGGGGCGAGCAGCTTGCGAACTTCCTGCAGCAGCTGCCCGGCAACCGCATCGCGCGCGTCGAGGTGATGCCGAATCCGTCCGCGAAACACGACCCGGAGGGTATGGGCGGGATCGTGAACATCGTGCTGAAGGACGATCTCGACCTGGGCCTGAGCGGCAGCCTGTCGGCGAACGCATCGACGCGCAACCGCCGCTATTTCAACGGCCGGCTCAACTACCAGAAGGGACGACTGACGCTGTTCACGGGCGCGGGCATCAGCACGTACCAGAACGAAGGGAGCAACTACGACCTGCGGCAGAACCTCGTGACCGACCCGGTCACCATGGTGGAGCAGAGCGGCGCGTCGGACAACCGCTCGTTCGGCTGGAACCTGGACTGGACGGCCGAGCTCAAGGCGGGCGAGCGCGCGACCCTCTGGTCGAATGCGTGGATGTATACGAGCGGCAACGACAGTGACCAGCTCGTGGAATACGGCATCCTCGACGAGAACCGCGTCGTGATGGATCGCTACGACCGTGACAACGAGAACGAGTTCACGTGGGGCAGCTACAACTTCGGGTTCGGTTTCAAGCAGGTGTTCGAGCCGCAGAAGGAGGAGCTGACGATCGACGGCCGGCACTCGAGCGGCGTCAACGACACCGAGGGCCTCAGCGCCCGGCTGTTCCACGTGATCGCCGGACAATCCGTGGACCGGCCGCTCGAGGTCACGCTGAACGAGATCGACGCCGGCAACGGCAACCTCTCCGTACAGGCCGATTACTTCCGTCCGCTCGGCGGCGCGAAGCTCGAGCTCGGCTACCGCGCGTGGCAGCGCACACAGGACAACGACAACCTGCTCCAGCTCTTCGCCGCGGAGAGCGACCCGGCTCCTTCGGCGGAGACGCGTGGCGGCTACGACTACGAGGAGCTGTTCCACTCGCTGTACGCGACGTACGGCCGGACATTCGGCAGGTTCGGCATGCAGCTCGGTGTGCGGGCCGAGCTCGCGAACACGATGTTCGACTCGCACATCACGGACGACTCCTTCGAGCGCAGCTACAACTCGCTGTTCCCGAGCATCAATTTCTCGTACACACTGAAGCCGGGGCGGACGGTTCGCGCGCTGTACTCGCGCCGGATCAGCCGGCCGTCACCGTACTACCTCGACCCGGCCGTACCGGCCACCGATCCGCTCAATGTCTTCGTCGGCAATCCGGATCTGCGGCCGAGTTACACGGACTCGTATTCGTTCGACTTCAGCTGGATGGGGTCGCTCGGCACGGTTCGCGTGGCACCGTACTATCGGTACGCGACGGACGTGTGGGAGCGGATCCGGACCGTGGACAGCAACGGCGTCGCTACGAGCCGGTGGGAGAACGCGACGTCGAGCAAGGCATACGGCTCGAGCTTCACGATCTCGCTGCGCCCGGCCGGCCGCATCAGCGGCTCCACATCGTTCAGCGTCTATCGCGATGTGCGCGATGGTACGAACATCTCCAGCCAATACCGCCGCGCCGCATGGATGTGGTCGCTCGGCGGCAATGTGGCAGCGAAGATCACGGGGTCGCTGACGGGGCAGGCGTTCGCGAACCACTTCCCGCAGCAGTCGATCCTGCAGGGCCGCGCGTCCGGCTACACGTTCACGTCGGTGTCACTGCGGCAGCAGCTGTTCGGCACGAAGGGGACGATATCGCTGAGCGTCAGCGACCCGCTCAACCTTTACCGATACGACAGTCACACGCGGGACGCGACCTACATCCAGACCAGCCGGTCCAGCTATCAGTCGCGCGTGTTCACGCTGGGGCTGACGTACAATTTCGGGAAGCCGCCGCAGCAGCAGAGCCGTCGCTCTGGCCCGGAGGAGCAGGGCGAGACGATCCGCGTGCGCTAGGAGCTACTCGAGGCCCTTCGGCTTGCCGAGGACCTCGGCCATGATGATGGCGTGCCGCAGCTCCTCGCCCGACGGCATGAGGTGGCGGCTTGGCGCCGACAGGTGAACGCGCGCCGCGGGCGCGATGCTCGACAGCCTCTCGTGGAACTGCCGGTGGCGCAGCCGGTCGTCGATGTCGACTTCCTCGAGTGACACGATCGCCGGCGGCTCGTGGCGCGGCAGCGGCCGCACGTACGGTTCCTCCGGCAGCACGACGGGCGCCGGCTCGCGCCGCAAGCGCGTATACTCCTCTTCGCTCGACACGGGCTGCTCGAGCGCGTACGCCTCCTCTTCCTCCTCCTCGACTTCCCATTCGGGCCGAGGTGCCGGCACCGACTGCGGGCGCCGCTCGCCCGTGAGGATCTCCCACAGGTCGTCGGGCAGCATCGCAGCCGCGGACTCCTCCTCCTCCCGGCGTGCGATCACGACTCGCGCGGGCGGCTCTTCCGCCTGCGTGGCCGGCCGCTGCTCGGGCAGGCGCTGCCGGGGCGGCGGCATGGGCCGCCGCTGCTGCGGCGGCTGCTGCTGCTTCCCTGCCTTCAGCAGCCGCTCGATCAGCGGTGCGGCAATGAAGATGAGGATGATGAGGATCGAAGGATCCACGACTCAGCCTTCCTCACGCCGATCCGGCTTCGATCCCCCCGCAATCGCCTTCCGCATCTGCGTGTCCGCGTCCACGTTCAGGACCCGCTGGTAGTCCATGATGCCGAGATTGCCGTTGCGGAACGCTTCCGCCATCGCGAGCGGCACCTGCGCCTCGGCTTCCACGACCCGTGAGCGCATCTCCTGCACCTTCGCGAGCAT
Organism: Longimicrobiales bacterium; assembly: GCA_036374995.1. Taxonomy (GTDB): domain Bacteria; phylum Gemmatimonadota; class Gemmatimonadetes; order Longimicrobiales; family RSA9; genus SH-MAG3. Next base: position 22,239 of record DASUSS010000150.1, read on the forward strand.
CTCCTGTTCGACGGCGACCGCCATCGCGCGCCGTTCCTCCGCCTTCGCCTGCGCGATCCGCTTGTCCGCCTCCGCCTGGTCCGTCTGGAGCTCCGCGCCGATGTTCTTGCCGACATCGACATCCGCGATGTCGATCGACAGGATCTCGTACGCCGTCCCTGCATCGAGACCCTTCGCGAGCACGGTCTTCGATATGTTGTCCGGATTCTCGAGCACCGCCTTGTGCGAGGCCGCGGAGCCGATCGTGGAGACAATGCCCTCGCCGACACGCGCCAGGATCGTGTCCTCACCCGCACCGCCGACCAGCCGGTTGATGTTGGCGCGGACCGTGACGCGCGCAATCGCGATCAGCTGAATGCCGTCCTTCGCCATGGCGGCGACTTTTGGCGTATTGATGACCTTCGGGTTGACGGAAACCTTGACGGCCTCGAGCACGTCGCGGCCGGCGAGGTCGATGGCGGCCGCCTGCTGGAACGGGAGCGCGATGTTCGCCTTGTCCGCACTGATGAGCGCCTTCACGACCCGGTCGACGTGGCCGCCCGCCAGGTAGTGCGCCTCGAGCTCGCGCGTCGTGAGCATGAGGCCGGCCTTGGTCGCGTTGATGAGCGGCCTCACGACGGCCGCCGGATTCACCTTGCGCAGCCGCATGCCGACGAGATCGCCCAGTCCGACGCTCACGCCGGCGGAGACGGCCTCGATCCACAGACGCACGGGAACGGCCCACGTGATCAGCAGAAGCAGGATCACGACGACTGCGAGAACGAGGGCGGGCACCATGTTTTCCATCGTCAGCCTTTGATCTGGAGGTATGGGAGTCCGGCTGATCTACTCGACGACCGGCTCGACGACGTGCCGGTATCCATCGGAGCGCACCACGCGTACGGGTGTGCCTGCACTGATCCAGCTCGAATCGGAGACGACATCGATGCGCTCCTGGCCGAAGCGGGCGGCACCGGAGGGTCGCAGGTCGGTGAGTGCGACGCCGACGCTGCCGACGAGCTCGGTGCGCACGGCTGCGGAAAGGTAGCCGGTTTCCTTCGAGGTCGCATCGCCGAGCATGAGTCCGGTCTTCGTGAAGCCGCGACTGCGCGGCAGATGCCGCAGGAGCGCCCAGCCTGCGACGATCACGACGATACCTGCGAGCGACAGAACGCCGAGCGCCTGCGCGTAGTCGGCACCCGTGGCCATAGAACCCACCATGCTGAGGAAGAACGCGGCCAGGATCGCGAGGATGCCGGCAATGCCCGCGACGCCGAAGCCCGGAATGACGAACAGCTCGAGAGCGAGGAACACGATCCCGGCGCCGAGCAGGATCAGCTCCTCCCAGCCGGCGAGCCCGAGCAGGAGGTGGCTGCCGAAGAACGCCGTCAGGGCGCTCGCCCCGGCCACGCCGGCCAGACCGAAGGACGGGGTCTTGATCTCGATGATCAGGCCGAGGAACCCGAGCGAGAGCAGCATGCCCGCGACCTCGGGGCGCGTGAGGAAGCGCACGACCCGCTCGGCCCAGTTGATCCGCGCGTCCAGCACGGGCGCGTCCGCCAGGGCGAGCTGCTGCAGCAGCGCGTCCCAGTCGGCGACCTCACGCGCGTAGTTCAATCGGACCGCCTCGGAGGTCGTGAGCGTCAGCAGCTTCCCGCCCTCGACCACACCCTCGATCGCGATCTCCTCATCCACCATGGCCTCCGCCACGCGGGGATCGAGGCCGCGCCGCTCCGCCAGTGCGCGCATCTGGCTGCGCATCGCGCTCACGATCTTCTCCGGCGCCTTCTGCCCCGTCCCGTCCACCGGCGTGGCGGCGCCCATGACTGCGCCCGGGCGCATGTAGACGTCCCGGGCCGACAATGCGATCATCGCACCCGCCGAGTACGCGTGCAGGTCGACGAAGGCGTAGACCGGTATGCCGGCGTTCGAGACGGCCGCGATGATCCGCTCGGCCGAGTCCACCCGGCCGCCGGGTGTGTCGATGTCGAGGATGACCGCGCTCGCGCCGCCCGCCTCGGCCTCGGCAATCGCGCGTTCGACGAACGGCGCGAGGCCCATCTCGATGATACCCTTGACCGGTACGCGGACCACGGCTCCGCGCCCCGGCTCCTGAGCCGAGCCGATTCCGCCCAGGGCGAGACCGCCGAGAGCGAGCAGAGCGAAGAGCCGACGTCGCATGACTACCTTACGCTGAGGGGCTGCGGCGCGTGTCGCAGAGCCCGTCGAGGGCTTCCAAATGGTAGCACCTGAACGGGATGAGCAGCAAGCGATCCTTGACCCCATTCCGCGTCCGGTCTAGCTTCCCCCTCCTCCGTGCCGCGGGCGCAAGTGTCTGCGGAAGGCCGACCTGCCGCGACGGGGAGTGCCGTGGCCCGAACCACGGAACGCCCGCAGGCGACCTGTAACGGATCGTCCTCGTGCATCCTTTCGGTGGAGGCAGTGATGGCTCAGGTGATGGAACGGGCTGTGGATGAGCAGGCCACGACGCTCGTGCGCTATGAGGCGCGCGACGGCGTCGCGATCCTGACGCTCGATGACCCGCCGGCGAACACGTACACGTACGAGCTGATGCTGGACCTCGACCGCTGCATCCTGCGCGCGCGCATGGATGACAGCGTATTCGTGATCGTGCTGACCGGGGCGGGCGAGAAGTTCTTCTGCGCGGGCGCCAGCATCCCGATGCTGAACTCGGTGACGCCGACGTTCAAGTACTACTTCTGTCTGCATGCGAACGAGACGCTGAACCGTCTGGAGCAGACGCCCAAGCTGGTGATTGCGGCGCTGAACGGCCACACGGTCGGCGGCGGGCTGGAGATCGCCATGGCCGCCGACATCCGCCTCGCGCGGCGCGGCGGTGGCAAGATCGGACTGCCGGAGGTCAATCTCGGCGTACTGCCGGGCACGGGCGGCACGCAGCGGCTGGCGCGTCTGGTGGGCAAGTCGACGGCAATCGAGCTGATGGTGACCGGCCGCACGTTCGAGTTCGACGAGGCGAAGCAGCTCGGCATCGTGACCGAGGTCCACGACGCGTCCGGCCGCGCCGACTTCCTCGACCAGGTCATGGAGTACGCGAAGCAGTTCACGCCACCGAACATGGCGGCGAAGGCGATCGGCAACATCAAGCGGTCGGTACAGACGGGTGCCGAGCTGCCGTTCCAGGACGCGCTCGCCGTCGAGCGCGAGCTCCAGCAGCTGCTCTTCCAGAGCGAGGATGCGAAGGAGGGTCTGGCCGCATACGTCGAGAAGCGCAAGGCGCACTTCAAGGCGCGTTGATGGCCCAGGCCGCGATGTCCGCCGAGCGTGCCGCGCAGGACCGCCTCTACATTGGTGGCGAATGGACCGAGGCGGTCGAAGGCGGCCGCTTCGAGACGCTGCATCCGGCGACCGGCGAGCCGCTCGCCGAGGTCGCCGAGGGCGGCGCGGCCGACATCGACCGCGCGGTCGCTGCGGCCCGGGGCGCGTTCCGCGACCCGGCGTGGCGGCGGATGGATGCGGCCGACCGCGGCGCGATCCTGTGGCGCATGGCGGACATCATGGAGCAGCGCGCGGATGCACTCGCCCGTCTCGAGACGCTCGACAACGGCAAGCCGATCCGCGAGGCGAAGATCGACATCCGCCAGTCCATCGACGCGCTGCGCTACTACGCCGGCTGGACCACGAAGCTGCACGGCGCCACGATCCCCGTCCGCGGCAACCTCTTCAACTACACGCTGCGCGAGCCGATCGGCGTGGTCGGCGCGATCATCCCATGGAACTTCCCGCTGCTCATGGCCGTGTGGAAGGTCGCGCCCGCGCTTGCGTGCGGGAACACGATCGTGCTCAAGCCGGCCGAGCAGACGCCGCTCGGCGCACTCGAGCTCGCCGCGATCGCCACCGAGGCCGGACTCCCCGCGGGCGTGCTCAACGTCGTGAACGGGCGCGGCGAGGACGCCGGCGCGGCGCTGGTAGCCCATGCGGGCG
>DASUSS010000151.1:0-11600 GCA_036374995.1 Longimicrobiales bacterium
CTGTCGGTGGTGCGGTCGTACGCATCCCATCCCTGGAACGCGAGACGGTGACGAACGACTACGGCCAGTATCGTTTCGTCATTGCCGCCGAGGACGTCCCGTCACAGCCGGTGACGCTGGAGGTCAGCTCGATCGGTTACAGCAGCGCCACCGTGACGGTCACGCTGCGGCCGGGAACGATCCGGCAGAACATCACGATCACCGAGCAGGCGATTGCGCTGGACGAGGTGGTCGTGACCGGAACCGTCGGCCGGCAGGAGCGGCGCGCGCAGGCGGCCGTGGTTTCGACGATCGACGCGACGCGGATTGCGCAGGTGGCGCCGATCACGTCGGTGGCGAATCTGCTCCAGGCGCGCACGCCGGGCGTCATGCTGCGCAACGAGTCCGGTTCGACCGGCACGTCGCAGCAGATCCGGATCCGCGGCATCGCGTCGATGGACGGGAGCAGCACACCGTTGATCTTCATCGATGGTGTCCGGATGGACGGCGGCGATCGTCTGGGTGGTGTCGGCAACCAGGCGAGCAGTGCGCTCAACGACATCAAGATCGAAGACATCGAGAGCATGGAGATCGTGAAGGGCCCGGCCGCCGCCACGCTGTACGGCGCGGACGCTGCCGCCGGCGTGATCAACATCATCACGAAGAAGGGGCGCGTCGGCAGCGGGTTCACGCAGACGATCAACGTGGAGTACGGCCAGGCGGACCCGAACTTCACGCCGCCAGACAACTTCGCGCGGTGCACGGCGTTCGCGCTGGCGCGGCCGACGACGTATCCGGCCTGCGTGGGTCAGCCGGAGGGGACGGTGCTGCGGGACAACCCGCTTCAGCGCGAGGGCTCCTTCCTCGACGGCCGCTACCGCAACCTGAACTACCAGCTGAACGGCGGTGGCGAGCAGTACAGCGTGTTCTTCTCGCTCGGCGTCGACGATGACGAGGGCACGCTGCCGAACAACGAGTTCGGCCACATCAACTCGCGTGCCAATTTCAACTTCTTCGCTCGTGAGAACCTGCGGCTGGAGCTGGGCTTCGGCCTCTCCCGAACGAAGGCGGCACTGCCCCAGAACGACAACAACATCTACGGCTTCCTGGGCGGCGGCTTCCTGGGCGACCCGCGCACGGTTGGCGACGGTCGCAAGGATGGCTGGTACGCCCAGCGGCAGACACTCGCGATCGGCTCCATCGAGACGTCGGACAAGACGATGCGGTTCCAGCCGCGCTTCTCCGTGACGTATACGCCGTTCGAGTGGTTCACGAACCGGCTCATGGTGGGCGCGGACATGCAGCGCACCGAGGAGCACCAGTTCTGGGCGAAGAACGATGATGGCTGGTGGGACAACGCGGCGTGGAATACGGGCCGTGTGGAGGAGGATCGTGACAACGAGGACCGCTACACGTTCGATTACAGCGGTACGGTCACGCGCAACGTCCTGGAGAACCTGCGTGCCGACCTGTCGTTCGGTGCCCAGGCCATTGCCAGTCGCTTCGATCGGGTCTCGGTCGATGGCCACGGGTTGGTGACGAACGAGACGCGCAGCGTGAGCGCGGCCGCCGAGCTGGTCGGCGGCGGTCAGTCGAGCAGCAAGGACCGCGACATCGGCATTCTCGGCCGGCTCCAGCTGAGCTACAACGATCGGCTCTACCTCACGGCCGGTCTGCGGCGCGACCAGTCGGACGCGTTCGGCGTCGAGTCCGAGCCGTTCTACAGCCCGAGCGTCGGCGCGTCCTACGTGATTTCCGACGAGCCCTTCTTCCAGAACGCATTCGGCTTCCTGCCGGGTGGCGCACTGACGTCGCTGCGGCTACGGGCGGCGTGGGGTGTCTCGGGCCGTCACCCATCGGGCGGCGCGCGCTCCACGTACGAGCCGGCCACGAATCAGATCTCTCCGTCGCAGATCGCGATCGGCGTGCGGCCGGATGACGTCGGCAATCCGTTGCTGCGTGCCGAGAAGAGCACGGAGCTCGAGCTGGGCTTCGATGCCGGGTTCATCAACGAGCGGCTGGGCGTGGAGTTCACGTACTTCCACAAGCGGCTCTCGGACCAGATCGAGAACGTGCCGATTCCGCCGTCGCTCGGCTCGAGCGCGCCGGATCAGAACATCGGCGAGATGCGCAACAAGGGCATCGAGCTGGCGGCGAATGCACGCGTCCTCACAATGGAGAACGTGGCACTCGACCTGCGCGGCACGGTGAACACGCTGAGCAACAAGATCCTCGATCTCGGCGACATCCCGCAGTCGCGGACGTTCAAGGTCGGCGTTCCGCTCACGGGTGTGTGGGACTATGAGATCCATCAGATCGACCGCACGAACGCCAGCGGCAAGTGCCCGGCCAGTGCGACGAACGGCTGCGTGGTCGTCTCCGATTCGCTCGAGCTGGTCGGCAACTCGATCAATTACCCCGGCTGGGAGGCGGGTTTCAGCAGCACGCTGACGCTGTTCCAGCACCTGTCGTTCTACACGCAGTTCGACGCGCGCGGCGACGTCATCGTCAACGACGCCACGAACGAGTTCCGCGACCGTCAGTTCGGCCAGGGCGAGGCGGCCGTCGTGGGCGCTGCCGCGTTCGGCACGGATGCGAACGGGAATCCGACCGAGGCGGCGTGGCGGGAGTATCTCGGCCGGTTCGGCCCGTTCGTCACCGAGGACGGACGCACGCTCAACCGCAACAACGTCGAGGGCTTCTACAACCAGGATGGCGGCTTCGTTCGCCTGCGCGAAGCGGCGGTGACCTTCACGATTCCGTCGTCCTTCGTGCAGCAGTACATGAAGGCCCGACAGGCGACGCTCGGCTTGAGCATGCGGAACGTCAGGACATGGACCGATTACTCAGGACTGGACCCCGAGTCGCTCCAGTTCCTGGCGGTGCCGGCCAACCGGCGCTGGACACTCCGGTTCCTGTTCTCGTTCTAGGTGAGGGATAAAATGAGATTACTACAAAACAGGGCCTGGGCGCTGGCGCTCGTGGCCGGACTGGCAGCCTCGACCGGCTGCAATGACTTCCTCGAAGTGACGAACCCGAACGAGCTCGAGGCGGACGCGATCGATCCCGAGCGCGACGGGCCGCTGCTGTCACAGTCCGTGTACCAGGACTTCATCACGCAGTGGGGCGACATCCCGCTGTACGTGGCCTGGTTCACGAACGAGGCGCGCGTGGGTGACACGTTCCCGACGCGCAACTCCGTTGGCCGTCGCGATGTGCAGGGCGGCAACTCACACCTGAACGGGATCTGGAGCGACATCCACGGCGTCATCCAGTTCGCCCGCGAGGTGGCAGCTGCGATCGAGCCCGCGGGCAACTCGATCCACCTGGCGCGGACGTGGTTCGCGTCCGGCTACATGATCCTGCTCCAGGCAGAGCTCTTCTGTCAGGGCACGATCGCGGAGAGCAAGACGGTTCCGCGCGGTCCCATGGACACGGGCATGCTGCTCGACTCCGCGATCGCCGATCTGACGAAGGCGAAGACGATTGCGGAGGCGGTGGCCGGTGACACGGCTGCCGCGTCGCTCGCGATGGCGGCGCAGGTCGGCATCGCGCGCGCGCACCTCCAGGCGGGCCGGCCGCAGCAGGCGGCGGCGGCAGCAGCGGTCGTGCCGGATGACTTCGTCTTCCATCTGTGGCACCTCGATGATTCCGCCAACCGCAACCTGGCGAACAACCTGTGGGTGTTCTCGTTCGATCGGATCTCGCTCGTCGTGGGGCCGGAATACCGGATCATGGCGGATTCGGGAGACACGCGGATCTCGTACGTCGACATGGGCCGCGTCGCTCAGGACGGCGTGCTTCAGTTCCACCGTCAGGACAAATACGAGACACACGGTGACCACGAGCGGTTCGCTTCCGGTCTCGAGGCGCGCTACATCGAGGTCGAAGCGAATCAGAGCGCGGCGGAGATGGAGGCGTTCATCAATGAGCGCCGCGCCGTCGGCAATCAGGCTCCGATCGCGACGACGACCGATCTCAATGTCCTCATGACGGAGCTGATGGAGCAGAAGACGCGTGACTTCTGGCTGGAGGGCAAGCGGCTGGGTGACTGGCGCCGCAACCCGCAGTTCGTGCCGTACATCATTCCGGCGGGTGACACGTACTACAAGACCGGTCTCGGACCGGTGCGTGACTTCAGCTGCTGGGATGTGCCCCAGGCCGAGATCAACAACAACCCGAACTGGTAGCTGGCTTCAGTTCGACGCAGCACCGGGGGCGCACCGACGATTGTCGGTGCGCCCCTTGCCTTTGCTCGGCCCGGTGGCCCTGTTCCTGCAATCGTGGAGCGCGCACCCGGTCGAGAGGTCGAGATGACGGAGGAGAAGCAGCCGCGGGAGAGGTTCGTCGGCTCCGTGCGCCAGTCGGACATCGAGCCGTACACGGCACTGCGGTGGCTGGGCACGTTGTTCAAGGCCGCGGCGGTGTTCCTCCTCGTGGCGATCATCGGCGAGTTCATCGCCGGTCTGCGCTTCAGCGGTGCGGCCGCGCTGCCTACGCTGCTGGGTGAGCTGGCGCGCACGACCGTCCTGGCGGTGGTGTTGTGGGGTGGCGGCGATCTCGTGCGGCTGCTCATCCAGCTCGGCAACGACGTGCGCGCGGAGCGGATCCTGCTCTCGCGGCTGGTGCACCGCACGCCGCCGCGTGAGGGCGAGCACCGCGATGAGGGCGAACCGGAGGGCGCACTGGACCCCGACTCGCTCGTTCACGATGAGGAGGAGTCCAGCATCTTCCAGCAGTAAATCGAAGCCTGCTGCGCCCGTAACGGGTCAGCTGCGCGTCCACTGCCTCCCGAACCTTGCCGCCTCTCCAGCCGTTCTCCGCGAGAAATTTCGTCCGTCGCCGTCAGGCGTGCATCACCTCGCCCGAAGATCGCGAATCGACGAACGCACCGCTCTTCGCGGGCTCCTGGGCAGGCGTCATCAGACTCATGCCAATGAGCACGGCGATGTTGACGACGAGGCCGAGGATGCCCTCGTGGATCTCGAACGGCCGCAGCTGCGGATTGATGAAGAAGAAGACCGTGGTGGCGCTGCCGGCGACGAGTCCGGCGAGGACGCCGCGGGTGGTGGCGCGGCGCCAGTAGAGCGCGGCGTAGACGGGCGGAGCGAGCTGATCGATGAGCCCGTACGCGGAGAGCAGCAGCCAGACCAGTGAGGCCTGCTTCACGACGGCGAGGAAGAATGCCACCGCTCCGACGAGCAGCACGAGCAGCTGCATCAGGAGCCGCCGCTGGCGGCCGCTCAGCGTGACGAACGGATGGATCCCATCTTCGATCGCGATCGATGCGGCGCCGTGGAGCAGCGCATCGCCGGTGGACATCGATGCGGCGAGGGCGCCGGCACAGAAGATCCCGACGACGATCGCCGGCAGTCCGGTCTCCAGCACCATGTGCGGCAGGATGACGTCCGCGCGTTCCGGTGTGGAGGCGAACAGGACGCCGGCGAAGCCGACGAGGATGAGCGGGATAAGGAACAGCTGGAACGTCGGGAACAGGACGACGGTCCGGCGCAGCACCGCGTCGGAGCGCGCCGTGAACGCCTTCATGAAGAGGTGCGGCCAGATCGCGAAGCCGATGGCGGACGACAGGATCGCCGACGAGTATGCACCCCAGCTCCACGGTGATCCGTCTTCGCGCAGGCCGGGCAGCGCGAGCAGCTCGGGACGCACGGCCTCGATCTGCTCGAACATCGGCCCGATCCCGCCATACAGCGCGTAGGGCAGGTAGAGACCGAGTCCCCAGGCGACGATCATCATGACGGCGCCCTCGAACACGTTCGTCCATCCGACCGCTGCGGCGCCACCGACGAGCACATACAGGATCACGACGCCGTAGGCGACTGCGGCGCCGAGCCAGAACGGTGCATGTCCCTGCGTTACCGCGTTGAAGACGATTCCCGCACCGCTCATCTGCACCATGACGTACGGGATGAAGGCGGCGACGGCGATCACGGCCATCAGAGCGGAGAGCAGGCGGCTCGGGAAGCGGGCCGTGACGAGCTGGGCCTGGGTGACGAGGTCGTAGCGTCGGCCGAGCCGCGCCGCCTTCGGTCCCATGAAGAACCACGGCGCGATGCCGATCACGCCGTACGACAGGATGTAGAGCACGGCGGTGCCGCGCGAGTACGCCCAGCCGGGGCCGCCGAGGAACGCGAATGCGGAGAAGATCGTGCCGCCCACGATGAAGTACATCGGCAGCACGCCGAAGCGGCGGTCCGCCGCGACGTAGCCGGTCACGCTGTGGCTCGTGTGCCGCCCGGCAATCAGTCCGATGCACAGTGTCACGAGGAGATAGCCGGAGACGACGGCGGTAACGATCTGCCATCGTTCCATGCTCAGGTCTCCTGGCCGGGCGCGCGCGACGCGGCGTGGTAGGCGCGGTCGAGACGGAGCAGAACGAAGAACGAGAGCACGATCCACGCGCTCGCCCACACGAGCGCCAGGGGGAAGCCGAGAATGAACGGGCGCGGTCCGCGAAACGGGACGACGCCCGGAAAGATCACGGCGAGCGTGTAGAGCGCGAAGAAGGCGATCGTGAGGCGCTGTTCGCGTCGGAGTCGGCGGTGAGCGGAAATCGGCGTCTCGCTCACGGGCGACCCCCGCTGAGATCGCGCAGTGCCTGCGCGGTCGCATCGAGCGCCTTGCTCAGCTCGTCGATCAGCTCGCGGGTGGCGGAGAGCGTGAGGCCCTCGGCGCCGAGCTGTGACTTGAGCCGGCGGACGGTGCGTGCCGCGTGCTCTATGCGGCGGATGGCTGCATCCGTGTCGCCCGGCTCCGCGTCGTCACCGAACGGATTCACGCGCTGCGGTGCGAACGGATCTTCACCGAAAGGATTGCCCTTCGACATGCTCGACCTCCGGACGATGCGGGGCCGCATCAGCGGCCGGTGAACTGCGGCGAGCGCTTCTCCAGGAACGCGGTGACGCCCTCGCGCCGGTCTTCGCTGCCGAACGCGGTGATGAACAGCTCGCGCTCGTGGGCGAGTCCGGCGGACAGCGGCGCCTCGAGCGCGGCAGCGATCGCGGCCTTGGCGAGTTGCAGCGCCAGGGGTGACTGGGAGGCGATGGTACGCGCGATCTCGAGCGTGCGCGTACGCAGGTCGGCATCCTCCACGAGCTCGTCCACCATGCCGATGCGATAGGCGTCCTCGGCATCGATGAGATCGCCCGTGAGGATGAGACGCAGGGCGCGGCCCGCACCGATCAGCCGGGGCAGGCGCTGGGTGCCGCCCCCGCCCGGAATGAGGCCGAGACGGATCTCCGGCTGGCCGAGGCGCGCCGACCGCGCAGCGACCCGGATGTCACATGCGAGTGCCAGCTCGCACCCGCCGCCCAGCGCGAAGCCGTTGATCATCGCGATCGTCGGCTTCGGGTACGCAGCAACCTCATCGAATACACGCCGCGCCTGCATCACCTCTCTTTGCTGGAGCGCCGTGCGTTCCGCGAACTCCGCGATGTCCGCACCCGCGATGAACGCCTTGTCGCCGGCACCGGTGAACACCATCGCCCGCACGGCGTCATTGTCCCGGAGCTGATCCAGCACGTCCACGATCTCGCGGCGGACGATCGTGTTCAGCGCGTTGCGCTTGTCCGGCCGGTTGATCGTGATCGTCGCGACCCGCTCATCGACGTCCAGCAGCAGCGTCTCGAATGCCATGGTCCCGGTTCCTGGCGAGGGAGGTCAATCCGCGGGCCACTCGTAGAAGCCGCGGCCCGTCTTCTTCCCGAGGCGTCCCTGGGCGACCATGTCCTCGAGGATGCGTGGCGGGCGGTACTGTTCCGCGCCGAGCTTCTCGTGCAGGTAGCGCGCGATGTCGAGGCGCACATCGAGGCCGACGAGGTCCGTGAGCCGGAGGGGTCCCATCGGATGGCGGTACCCGAGCTCGAGAGCCCTGTCGATGTCTGCCGCGCTCGCGACGCCCTCCTCGACCATACGCATCGCCTCGAGACCGAGCAGCACGCCCAGGCGCGATGTCGCGAAGCCGGGCGAGTCGTTCACGAGCACGGACTCCTTGCCGATGCGCTGCACCAGCTCGAGTCCGCGCTGCACCGTCTCCTCCGACGTCCGCGGCCCGCGCACCACCTCGACCAGGCGGTTGATGTGGACCGGATTGAAGAAATGCAGGCCGAGGAACGAGGCGGGGTGGCTCAGCCACGACTGCATGTCGCCGATGCTGAGACTCGATGTGTTCGACGCGAGGACGGATCCGGCACTCGCAGCACGCTCCGCGCGCTGGAGCACGTCCCGCTTCAGCTCGGGCTTCTCCGGCACGGCCTCGATGATGATGTCCGCGCCGTCGCATGCGGCCTCGATGGTGCCGGAGACCGTGATGTTCTCGAGGTGGCGCACGACGTCCGCCTCGGACAGCTTGCCGCGCCGCACGCCCTCCTCGAGGTTCGCGCGGATGCGCTCGAGCCCGTGCCGCGCGAGGGGCTCCGCAGCGTCGGCGAGGTGCACCGGGTAGCCGGCCATGGCGCAGACCTGCGCAATGCCGTGACCCATGGTCCCGGCGCCGAGCACGGCGATGCGCGGCATCAGCGGCTTCCGCCTACGGGCCGGGGCCGTGCGGGTGGCTCCACCGACCGCGGCCGATCGAAGCGCGGCGCGCGCTTGTCGAGGAACGCGGTAATGCCCTCGCGGAAATCCGGCGTCGCGAACGCGCGCAGCTGTGCCTCGACCTCGTACTCGAGGATGTCGGGCAGGGAAGAGGACAGGCTCCGGCGGATGGCGCGTTTCGCGTCGGCTACGACTCCGACGGGCGACGCCGAGATCTCGCCCGCGAAGCCGCGAGCCGCCGACTCCAGCTGTGCCGCGGGCACCACGCGGTTGAACAGCCCGATGCGCTCGCCGCGCTCGGCACTGATCATGCCGCCGGTGTAGATGAACTCGGCCGCCGCCGCCGGTCCGATCAGACGCGGCAGGAAGAAGCTGCCGCCCCAGTCGGGATGCAGTCCGACGCGGAGGAACGTGAAGCCGATGGACGCGGTCTCGCTCGCAATGCGCAGATCGCACGCGAGCGCGAGGCACGCACCCGCGCCGGCGGCGGCACCGTTGATCGCGGCGATCACGGGCTTCGCCATGCTGTCGATCTGCTTCACGACGTCCGCACCCGCGCGCACGAGACTCTCGAAACGGTCGCGATCGCCGGCCTCGATGATCTCGGCCATCACGGCAATGTCGCCGCCCGTCGAGAATGCCCGGCCGACGCCCGTGATGATCACGCAGCGGACGTCGGAGTCCTGCTCGAGGTCGATCAGCGCGTCGCGCAGGTCCGTGCGCATCGTGCCGGCGAACGCGTTCAGCCGTTCCGGCCGGTTGATGCGGATCCAGCCTATGGACGCATCCTTTTCAACGACGATCGTGTCGCCGCTCATGCCGCGACCTCCACAATGGTGGCGATGCCCTGGCCGACGCCGATGCACATCGAGGCGAGCCCGTGCCCGCCGCCCCGGCGCTTCAGCTCGTGCACGAGCGTGGTGAGAATGCGCGCGCCGGAGCAGCCGAGCGGGTGGCCGAGCGCGATCGCGCCGCCGTTCACATTCACGAGTGCCGGATCGAGACCGATCTCGTCGATGCACGGGATCGCCTGCGCGGCGAACGCCTCGTTCAGCTCGGCCAGCTTCAGGTCCGCCGCGCCCAGTCCGGCCCGCTCGAGCGCCTTCCGGCTCGCCGGGACGGGACCGATCCCCATCTCATCCGGCTCCACGCCGGCAACGGCGCTCGCCACCACACGCGCCAGCGGCTCCAGCCCGAGCGCCTGCGCACGCGCGGCTTCCACGATCAGCAGCGCGGCCGCTCCGTCGTTGAGCCCCGACGAATTGCCTGCCGTGACGGTACCGCCGCTGCGGAACACGGGCCGCAGCTTCGCCAGCTGCTCCGCCGTCGTGTCCGGCCGCGGATGCTCGTCGGCGTCCACCACGACCGTTGCCCTGCGTCCGGCGACCTCGACGGAAGCGATCTCGGCGCGGAAGCGCCCCTCGCGCTGTGCGCACGCGGTGCGGCGCTGACTCTCGAGCGCGAACGCATCCTGCGCCTCGCGGGTCACGCCGTGCCGCTCCGCCACGATCTCGGCCGTCTCGCCGAGCGAGACGGTATAGTGATCGGGAAAGCGCTCGTTCACGAAGCGCCAGCCGAGCACCGTGTCCGCGACTTCGGGCGCGCCGCGCGCGAAGCCGTCCTCCGGCTTCAGCATGACATACGGAGCACGGCTCATGGACTCGATGCCGCCCGCAATGAACACGTCGCCCTCGCCCGCGCGGATCGCGTGCACGGCGGCGGTCACCGCCTGCATCCCCGAGCCGCACAGCCGGTTCACCGTCTGTCCGGCAACGGAGACGGGCAGCCCGGCGAGCAGCGCCGCCATCCGCGCCACGTTTCGATTGTCCTCGCCTGCCTGGTTCGCGCAGCCGAGGATGACGTCCTCGACGAGCAGCGGATCGATCCGGGTGCGCTGGACGAGGGCGTGTACGGCCGCCGCGGCGAGGTCGTCGGGCCGGACGCGCGCGAGCGCGCCGCCGTGCCGGCCGATCGGCGTGCGGACCGCGTCAATGATCCAGGCTTCTCTCATGGAAAAACGGGATCGAGCGGAGGCAGACCTCAGTTGAGGTCGACCCAGACGCTCTTGATCTGCGTATACAGGTCGAGTGAGTACTCGCCCAGCTCGCGGCCGAAACCGGACTGCTTGTAGCCGCCGAACGGCGACGCGGCATCGCCGGGATGATACGTGTTGATCCACACGGTGCCGGCCTCGAGCTCGCGGGCGAAGCGGTGCGCCTTCTTCACGTCGCGCGTCCATACGCCGGCGGCCAGGCCGTAGATCGACTGGTTCGCCAGCGCGAGCGCCTCGTCCTCATCGCGGAAGGCGAGCACGGACAGCACCGGTCCGAAGATCTCTTCCTGCGCGATGACGTGTCCGGGCTCAACACCATCGAACACCGTCGGCTGGAGCCAGAACCCGCGCTGCTCCCCGTCGTACGGCGCGCGCGCCCCGCCCGCGACGAGCTCGGCACCTTCGGCGCGGCCCTTCTCGATATAGCCGAGCACGCGGTCGAGCTGTTCCTGCGAGATGAGCGGTCCGAGGCGGGTCTTCGGATCGAGCGGATCGCCGGGCTGCATCTTCGACGCGCGATCGACGAGCGCGGAGAGAAGCCGATCCTTCACCGACTCGTGTACGAGCAGTCGCGAGCCGGCGGTGCAGCACTGGCCGGTGTTGTAGAAGATGCCGGCAAAGGCGCCGCGCGCCGCGGCATCGACGTCGGCGTCCGCGAGCACGATGTTCGGCGACTTGCCGCCCAGCTCGAGCGAGATCTTCTTCAGTGTGCCGGCGGCCTCGCGCATGATGATCCGGCCCACCGCGGTCGAGCCGGTGAAAGCGATCTTGTCCACGTCCGGATGCGCGACGAGCGCGGCGCCCGCCGTCTCGCCGAAGCCGGGCACGACGTTGAGCACGCCCGCGGGCAGTCCGGCCTCGGTGCCGATCGCGGCGAGCTCGAGCGCGCCGAGCGGCGTCTGCTCGGCCGGCTTGAGCACGATCGTGTTCCCGCACGCCAGCGCCGGCGCCACCTTCCACGCCGCCATCTCCAGCGGGAAGTTCCACGGGATGATCCCGGCAACGACGCCCA
>DASUSS010000152.1:0-67330 GCA_036374995.1 Longimicrobiales bacterium
GAAGAAGGCGGCAGCGCCGCGGCGGGCAGCGAAGGCCGGCGGTGCCGCGGCGCGCCGGGCGCCGGCGGTGGAGAAGGCGGTCGGGCCGGAAGCCGCACGGGCCGAGCCTGCGCGCTCGCGCGGGCGGAAGGCGGCAGCTCCCGCGGAGGCTCCGGGAGCGAAGGCGCCGGCAGCAGCGGCGCCGTCCGAGGGCGCGGCGGCACGGCCGCGCAAGGAGCGTCCCGCGAAGAAATCGCGCAAGCGGGCCGCGCGCTTCGACTCCGACGATACGGCCGTGAAGAAGCGCAAGCGCGCGCGGCTCGAGAAGATGCGTCGAGCCGGCGTCTTCGGCGTTCCGGGCCGCCCGCGCCGGCTGAAGCGGCGGCGGACCCGCGACGAGATGGTGCGGCCCTCGCCGCCGCTCGAAAAGACGGATCCGCTCAAGCACTACCTGGCGGGCGAGATGGTGCCCTGCCCGGTCGGCTGCGGTGGGTTCAGCGAGGTCGTGCGCGTGAGCACGCAGGAGAACGGCGCCGGCGAGGTCTGGTTCGAGTGTCTCAGCTGTGCTCAGCGCAAGATGTTCGTGATCCCGCCCGCAACGGTGGAGGAGCGCACGAAGATCTTCACCGCGCTGGAGACCGGGCTGGAGCCGTACTGCCCGCGCCACACGAAGCAGGTGCAGCTGCGACGCCGCGGGCGCGATCTCGTGTGCCCCGAATGCGGCGTGGCGTTCCCCGAGCCGTAGCCGCGTGCGTCGGCCCGACTCCTGCGGACCCTGCACGCCTGCACGGATGTACCAGCGGTAATCCCAGCGGGCAGGCGGAGCCATGCAGCGAACCGGCCGGATTTCGACACCGCGCACGCAGCGCCTCCGGCGCAGCCGCGCAGCGCGCATCATGGTCGTCGGCGTCATCATCTTCCTCGGCACGGCGCTCTTCCGGCTCCAGGTCCTGCGCGGCGACGAGAACATCGTCAAGGCGCAGAGCTACCGCCTCCGTGAGCTGCCGGTCCCGGCTCCCCGCGGCACGATCTACGACCGTCACGGCCGGGTCCTCGCCGAGAACGTGCCCGGCTTCCAGATCCTGATCATGCCGGGCGGCGCTGCGAACGAGCGCGCGCTCGCCGACTCGATGAACGCCCAGATCGAGCGGCTGCGGCCGCTGCTCCGCCTGACCGACGCGCAGATCCAGCGCGCGCGGCGGCGCTGGCAGCAGCAGACACACCTGCCGATGGTCCTTCTCCAGGATGCGCCGCCGGAGGCGGTCGCCGCCATCGCCGAGCGCAGGGCGCAGTTCCCCGCCGTGGTCGTGCACGAATACGCGAAGCGTCGCTATCCCGCCGGCGAGGCGATCGCGCACTTCATCGGGTACATCAGCGAGATCAGCGAGCAGGAGCTCGAGCTGCCCGAGTTCCAGAGCTACGAGCAGGGCCGCTGGATCGGCAAGGCGGGCCTCGAGCGGCAGTACGAGAGGCACCTCGGCGGCATCCCCGGCTATCGCTATCTCGAGATCGACGCGCGCGGCCGCATCCAGCGCTGGCTGCCCGAGGAGATGGGGCTCCCGCCCGTGCCCGGCCGGGACCTGCACCTCTACCTCGATCTCGACCTCCAGGAGTACATCGCCAAGATCTTCCCACGCGAGTGGGAGGGGTCGATCGTCGCGCTCGACCCCCAGACCGGCGGTGTGCTCGCCTACTACAGCCACCCGTCGTACGACCCGAACCTGTTCATCGGCGGGATCTCGACGGAGAACTACCAGAAGCTGAGAGAGGACCCGGGCATTCCGTTGCTCGACCGCGTCGTCGCGTCCGGACAGCCGGCGGCGTCGACGTGGAAGCTCGCAGTCGCGGGCATGGCGCTCGACCTCGGCGTGCTCGATCCCGAAGCGTACATGCCCGTGCCGTGCACCGGCGGGCTCAGCTTCCAGGGTCGTTATGCCCGCTGCCATGGCGTGCATGGCCGGCAGAACCTGATCGAGGGCATCAAGAACTCGTGCAACGTCTACTTCTATCAGGTCGGCATCAAGATCGGGCTGCGCCGCATGCTCGAGCATGGTGCGCGGCTCGGCTTCGGCGAAAAGACCGGCATCGACGTCCCGCACGAGCTCGCGCCGAACTGGCCGGACATCGACTGGTGGCAGCGTAATCGCAACTACACGCCCGCGGAAAACGAGGTGATGTCCCTCGCCATCGGTCAGGGCCCGATGACGATGACCATCATGAAGCTCGCGCACATCTACGCCGCGCTCACCGCGCCCGAAGGCAAGGTCCCCGCACCCCGCCTCGCCATCGAGAGCGGTGCGCCGCCCGACACCGTGGAGTTCCACACCTCGCCCCAGGACCGCTGGTATCTCGCGGCGGGCATGCGTCGCGTCGTCGCGCCGGGCGGCACCGCCGGACGCAGCCGTCTGCCCGAGTGGGATTTCATCGGCAAGACCGGCACCGCCCAGGCACCCAGCGGACCCGACCACGGATGGTTCGTCGGCATGGGCGCGCGCGAACCCGGCGCACCCCCCGAGATCGCCGTCACGATGTTCCTCGCGCACTCGCTGCACGGCTACACCGCGTCCGGCTACGTCGCCGAAGCCATCAACTTCTATCTCAGCCGCAAGTACGGCCGGCCGTTCAAGATGTTCGCAACCGAGCGCATGCGGACGCAGAACGGACTGCCCGTCGACTGGCGCGCGTTCCAGACGCCCGTCGTCGATCCGCCCATGCCCGGCGGGAGCGGGCAGCGATAGACGACACGCCGCGAACGGACGTACAGCCGGAGCGCGCGCGACACTCACGGATCGCTGTTCGACGCAGATCCGTCCGGCCGATCGCCGTTTGATGCACGATCCCTCGGCGCGCGCCTCTGCCTCATCCGATCCTCTCCAGCGAGAGCGAGCCCGCCGTACTCCTCCCCGCGGCGCGCGCTTCCCGATCCACAACATATGGGGGTAGCAGAGCATCATCACCCCCATTACATTGTGGTCGAGTCCCTCTCCCTCTATCGATCCCAACCGGGAACGCGTCGGAAACAGGAGGCGATGAATGGCCACTCCCTTCCTCAGCTCCGAGGAATACGACGAACGCGCACACCGCTATTACGACGACGGCAACTACGAGGCAGCGCTGGAGACGCTGAAGGAGGGACTGCGACTGTATCCGCATTCGGTCGAACTGTATGTAGGACTGGGCTATACGAGGCTGGCACGGGAGGAGTACGTCTGGGCGAAGCAGGCGTTCGAGCGGGGGCTGGTGCTGGATCCGGAGCACGAGGACGGGCTGGTGGGGCTGGGCGAGGCGCTGCTGCGGTTCGGGCAGGCGCAGGAGGCGCTGCATCTGTTCGCGCGGGCGCGCGAGACGGCGTGCGGCGAGGACCTCGAGCTGTTGCTGACGATGGGGCGCGCGCTGTATCGGGAGCGCATGTACATCGAGGCGCGCGAGGTGTTCGCGGAAGCGGTCGAGCTGCACGCGGGCAGTGCGGAGGCGGCGGCCGCGTATGGCTACACGCTGCACCGGCTGGAAGAGGAGACGGCGGCGCGGCGGCAGCTGCGGCGAGCGCTCCACCTGGACAGCGAGTATCACGAGGCGCGGATCTATCTGGGCCACCTGTTGTACGATCGCGGGGACTGGGTCGGTGCGGCGCGGGAGTTCGAGCGGGTGTCGCCATCGGAGCACTGGGACACGCTGGCGCTGTGGCGTCTGATCGAGCTGAAGCGTGCGCTGGAAGGGCTGCAGCCGGGTGCGCCGGAGCTGGCGGTGTGGGAGCGTCGGCTGGCGGAGGTGGACGGCCAGGAGGATGCGATCGACGAGCTGCTGGCGGAGGTCGAGTCGGAGGCGCAGACGACGGCGCCGGAGGCGGTGGTGGCGGTGGCGGACACGGACGTGGGTGCGCATCGGGTGCATCTGCCGGATGGCGTGGTGGTGGCGGGGACGTGGCAGGACATCGTGGAGCAGCTGAGGCAGGTGCGCTCGCCGGGCGAGACGATCGCACAGTTCATGCGTAGGATGGCGGACGAGGCGCAGGCGCGTGCGGGTGTGGCGGTGCCTGCAGAGGATGCGCGGAGCGTCGTACTGGCGGGCGCTCGCGCGGGATTCTGGCAGATCGAGTACTGACGAAATGATCGATGCGGATCGCGTGCTCCGGCCTCTGCGCGAGGCGGAGCCGGCGATCGACAGGCTGGACAGCTACGAGTCGCCCGCAGTGCTGACGGAAGCGCTGCGGGCGACGTGGCAAGCCGTGGAGCGGACGCTGCGCACGCTGCTGCGCAGCGACGCCACTGCCCCCGATGACATCCGATTGACGGCGATGTCGCCGGACCAGATGAGCACGGACACGGTGCTGACGGAGCTGCGTCGTCGGGAGCTGATCTCGCTGGCGCTGGCCGGGCGGGTGCACGAGCTGCGGCAGGCACTGCAGCGTGCCGACCGGGGCGAGGTGCGCGCGTCGGATGCGGACATCGCCGAGGACATCGTGCGCACGCTTACCGCGGAGGTGCACGGCATCGCGCGCCGCTCGGTGTCACCGCCGAAGCAGGCGGCGGCGAAGGCGGCACCGGCCGCCGGTGACGAGACGGACTGGGACGAGGCGGACGTGGTGGGGTACCGCGGCGGCCTGTCGCTGCCGCGCCGTCCGCTCGTGCTGGCCGCGCTCGCGGTGGTGCTGCTCGCGATCGCGATCGTCGCCGTGCTGCTGCTCGGCGGCGAGTCGGAGATGGAGCGGGGCGTCGCGGCGTTCCGCGAGGACCGGCACGCGGCCGCCGAGCAGCATTTCCGGGCGACGCTCGCGGACGATGAGGACAACAACACGGCGCGCCTCTACCTCGCGCGGATCCTGCGCGAGGATGGCCGCACCGAGGAAGCGGCGCAGCTGCTGCGCGCGGCGGCGACCACGGCGCCGGACGATGCGGCCGTGCGGAGGGAGCTCGGTTACCTGCTGCTCGATCAGAACCTCCCCGAGCGTGCGGCCGAGCAGTTCCGTCGCGCCGTGGAGCTGGACGCGGAGGAGCCGCTCAACTGGGTCGGCCTGGTCGAGGCGCTGAGTCGCAGCGGCGACCCGCTCGCCGAGGAGTGGCTGCGGCGTGCACCCGCGGAGGCGCAGGAGATGGTGCGGCAGCGCCGTTCGGGCAGTAGCCTGCCCTGATCATGCCGTTTTCATGGCCGTGGCCCGGACCTTGACGCAGTGTGGTGATTTCCGGATAATGGCGCGGCGACGGTGGCCTGTGCGAACCGCCAGGCCGCGTACCCGAGCAAGGAGAGGGATGTGATGGGACAGAGGCGGAGCAGCGCGTTCACAATGGCGGCGGTTCTCGTGCTCGCGGCGTGCGGCGGCGGTGACGCGGGCGACCAGACGGAGCCGGCGGATGACATGGGTCCGGACACGTCGGCGGCCGCGCCGACGACGCCGTCATCGACGGTCGGTGCGAATGTCGAGTTGCCGGAGGGCGTGACGCAGGCGATGGTCGCGGAGGGCGAACAGATCTTCAACCAGCAGATCTGCTTCACGTGTCATGGCGCGAACGGTGTCGGCACGACGCTCGGCCCGCCGATGACGGATCAGGAGTGGCTGAACATCGACGGCTCGTACGAGGCGATCATCGAGGTCGTGCGCACGGGCGTGGTGCAACCCGTACAGTACCCCTCGCCGATGCCGGCGATGGGCGGGATCCAGCTCAGCGAGGACCAGATCCGCGCGGTGGCCGCGTACGTCTACGCGCTCAGTCGCGGCGGCTGATTTGGACCACAGGGGCAGCAGCGGGGCGCCGGCACGCCGACTTGCGCGTGCCGGCGCTCTCGTGTTGTTGGCATTCGTCGGCGCGTGCGATGAGGTGCCGGGCGACGCGGGGCCGCGGGTCCTGGAGCTGGCGAGTGACACGATCCAGCTCGAGCCGGGCACGGAGCTCGTGGAAGTGACGGTGCGACGCTCCGCATCGGGTGACTTCGACCCGGGCCGCGCGGAGGCGCGCACGGGCGATGTGGTTCGCTTCAGCGCTGCCGACAACGGTGGTCATGCGATCGTGTTCGAGGGAGCAGCGCTGTCGGACAGCGCGCGCGCGTGGCTCGAGCGTACCGCACAGCTGCGCGGGCCGCCGCTCATCGAGAGCGGCGCGGCGTGGGTCATCACGCTCGCGGGCGCACCGCCCGGCGACTATCCGTTCCATTGCACGACGCACAATCGGAGCGGGCACCTGGTCGTGGCGCCGCGCTGACTGGCCGCATCATCCCGTCAGACCTATACTCCCGCCCATGTCGAGGATAGCGATCATCCCCGGTGACGGTATCGGTGTCGACGTCACGCAGGAGGCCGTGAAGGTACTCGGCTGCATCCGGGAGGAGACGGGCATCGGGCTGGAGCTGGTGGAATGGGACCTCGGTGCGCAGCGCTACCTAGACACCGGCATGACCATCACGGCCGAGGAGATGACGGAGCTCGGTCGCGATTACGATGCGATCTTTCTCGGCGCCATGGGCGACCCGCGGGTGCCGGACAATGTCCACGCGCGCGACATCCTGCTCGGGATGCGCTTCCAGCTCGATCTCTACATCAACCTCCGTCCGGTCCGCCTGTTCGACAGCCGGTTGTCACCGCTGCGCGATGTGAAGCCCGAAGATGTCGACATGATCATCTTCCGCGAGAACACGGAAGGCGTGTATGTCGGGATGGGCGGCAACTTCAAGAGGGGCACGCCGGACGAGGTTGCGATCGAGGAGGATGTCAACACTTGGAAGGGTGCCGAGCGGATCATACGTGCGGCGTTCGAGCACGCGCGGGCACACGGCCGCCGTCGCGTCACGCTCTCCGACAAGGCGAACGCGATGCCGCATGCCGGCGGACTGTACCGCCGCGTGTTTGCGGAGGTGGGCGCGGAGTATTCCGATGTGGAGCGGAACGCGGTATATGCGGATGCGCTCGCGCTCGACCTCGTGCTTCACCCCTCGCGCTACGACGTCATCGTCGCACCGAATCTGTTCGGCGATATCCTGAGCGACCTGGCTGCGGCGCTCGTCGGCGGGCTGGGTCTCGCGCCGTCGGCGAGCCTGCATCCGGGCCGTATCGGGCTGTTCGAGCCGGTGCACGGATCGGCGCCGGACATCGCGGGGACGAACCGCGCGAATCCGCTGGCCGCGATCATGACGGCAGCGCTCATGCTGCGTCAGCTCGGTCACGGCGCCGTGGGCGCCGCGGTGGAGCAGAGCGTGCAGCGCGCGGTACGCGGCGGTCATACGACGGAGGATCTGGGCGGCACTCTCGGGACGGATGAGGTGGGTGACTGGGTGTGTCGTGATCTACGGGAGGCGGGCTGGTGACGGCCGGCGAGACGCACCGGCGGCCGCTCGGCGCGATTCTGCTGGAGTCCGGCCGGATCACGGAAGCCGATGTCGATCGGGCGCTCGCCCATCAGCGCGTGCACGGCGGGTTCTTCGGCCAGGCGCTCGTCTCGCTCGGCATTCTGTCACGCGAGGAGACGGACTGGGCCCTCGCGAACCACTTCGATCTGCCGTTCATCTTCCCGAACGCCGAAGCCGTCGATCGCGACGCGGCGCAGCTGGTGCGGGCGGACTGGGCTCTGGCGCACATGGCCGTGCCGATCGTGCGAGCGGGCCGGGTCGTGACGCTCGTGGTGACGGAGCCGCTCGCGCGCGATGTGATCGAGGAGCTCCAGTCGCGCACGGGCCATCAGGTCGAGATGGCGCTGGCCTCGGCACCGCGCATCCGCGAGCTGATCCACTCCGTCTACGATACCGGCGATGCACGGCCGGCGCACGGCGAGCAGCAGCTGACGCTCGAGGAGTTCATCGGCCGCGTGCTGGCGCACGGCGCGGATCGATTCGGCATCTCCGTGCGCGGCACGGCGGCGCTGTGCTGGTGGCACGCGCGGTCGGAGACGCGCCGCGCGCAGCTGACCGAGGGCTGGGAGGCGACACTCGACCGGGTGATCCGGCCCGCACCGCTCGAGCACATGCGCCGTGCCCACGACGAGAACGTACAGTGGGAGGCAGTGCTGGAGCGCGGTGGTGCCGAGCTGGCGCTGGAGGCCCAGGCGCTGCTCGGAGTCGGCGGGGCGGAGCTGCTGTTCCGTCCGCTTCAGAACCTCCCCGTCGCGGCTGCGGCCGCAGAGATCCTGCTCCCGGCCACGCTCATGACGGAGCTGCGACTGCTGTGGCGCAGCGGTGCGGCACGGATCGCCGTCGAGGCCGAACGGACCGAGGCGGCACGCGCACTGCTGCCACTGATCCCGTCGCTCGCGGTCGGCGAGCAGGTGCGCGCCGTGCATGTGAACGAGACGGGCGAGGGCGGATCGGCCTACACGCTGCGGGCCGGCCCCGATGACGCGTTTGCCGAGCTGCTCGCCGGCTACGAGCTGGATGCCATCACGATCGATCTGCCGGCCGAGGGGTACCCGGTGCGCGGGCTGCTGCGGGCCGCCCCGCTCAGCCTGCTCCTGCTGCACACGCCGGAGGCGCGGCTTCCGGCGGAGTGGGACGTGAACTGGCTGCTCACGATCACCGGCGAGCCCGGCGGCTTCGTCTGGCATCTGCGCGCGCTTCACCGCTGAACCGGTAGTCATGGCTCAGATCGATCAGTTCCTGCGCCTCATGGTGCAGCAGAAGGGCTCGGACCTGCATCTCACCGTCGGTTCACCGCCGATCGTGCGGCAGCACGGTCATCTCACGCGCATCAAGTTTCGCGACCTCGCGCCGGCCGACCTCCAGGCGCTCCTCTTCGAGATCATGCCGCCGACACAGAAGGCGGAGTTCGAGAAGACGAGTGATGTCGACTTCGCGTACGAGATCGCCGATGTCGCCCGCTTCCGCGTGAACGTGTTCCGCCAGCGCAAGGGGATGGGCTGCGTGCTGCGCACGATTCCGAGCACGGTCCTGTCCGCGGACGACCTGAACCTGCCGGAGGGTGTGCGTCGGTTCTGCAAGCTCACGAAGGGACTCGTGCTCGTCACCGGCCCCACCGGCTCGGGCAAGAGCACCACGCTCGCCGCCATGGTCGACCTCATCAACGAGACGCGGGCCGACCACATCCTGACGATCGAGGATCCGATCGAGTTCGTGCACACGAACAAGATGGGACTCGTCAATCAGCGCGAGATCGGCAATCACACGGTCTCGTTCGCGTCCGCACTGCGTGCCGCGCTGCGCGAGGACCCCGACGTAATCCTCGTCGGCGAGATGCGGGATCTCGAGACGATCTCGCTCGGCCTCACCGCAGCGGAGACCGGCCACCTCGTGTTCGGCACCCTGCACACGAGCTCCGCCGCGAAGACGGTCGACCGCATCATCAACGTCTTCCCGGCCGAGGAACAGGAGCAGGTCCGCGCCATGCTCGCCGAGACGCTGCGCGGCGTGGTCGCCCAGCAGCTCCTGCGGAAGGCGGACGGCTCCGGCCGCGTCGCCGCACTCGAGATCATGGTCGGCACGCCCGCCATCGGCAACATGATCCGCGAGGCGAAGACACATCAGATCACGAGCATGATCCAGACGGGGAAGAAGGACGGCATGCAGCTCATGGATCAGGCCATCCTCGACTATCTGATGCGCAAGGTGATCGCCCCGGAGGAGGCGTACGCGAAGGCGCACAGCAAGGCGGAGTTCCTCCCCTATCTGGACGGGAAGACGGCGGGGGCGCAGCAGTGAGGCTCGCAGCGCCGTGGCGCCGTGGTCCGGAGCGCGGCCGTCTGGCGAAGTGCAGGGTATCAGTGCGATGATGGCGCCGGAGCCCGGAGCTCCCGGAGCCACGAATTCTCGAGGAATCAGACAATGAGCAAGGAAGTCGTTTTCCTGTCGGGCCGGCGGACGCCGTTCGGGACGTTCGGCGGCTCGCTGAAGGGATTCAGCGCGACGGATCTCGGCGCGCATGCGGCGGCCTCCGCGTTGAAGGCGGCGGGTGTGGATCCGGCGGCGGTCGGTCACGTCATCTTCGGCAATGCGCTGCAGACATCGTCGGACGCGATCTATCTCGCGCGACACGTCGGACTGCGTGCAGGTCTGCCGGTGGAGGTTCCCGCGCTGACGGTGAACCGCCTGTGCGGTTCGGGTTTCCAGGCGATCGTGAGCGGCGCGGAGCAGATCCTGCTCGGTGAGACGGAGGTCGCACTGTGCGGCGGAGCCGAGAGCATGAGCCAGGCGCCGCACGTGGTGCGCGGCGCGCGGTGGGGTGAACTGCGACTGGGCGAGGCGGGCGGCTCCTTCGAGGATCTGCTGTGGGCGGCACTGACGGACTCGCAGTGCGGCCTGTCGATGGCGCAGACGGCGGAGAAGCTGGCGGAGAAGTACGGCATCACGCGGACCGAGGCGGACGAGGTGGCGGTCCGCTCGCAGCAGCGCGCGAAGCAGGCGTGGGATGAGGGGCGCATGGCGGCGGAGGTCGAACCGATCGCGGTCCGGACGCGCAAGGGCGAGGTGTCGTTCAACGCGGATGAGCACATGCGTCCCGACACGACGCTCGAGTCGCTCGCAGGCCTGCGACCGTACTTCAAGAAGGACGGACTGGTGACGGCGGGCAATGCGAGCGGCATCGGCGATGGTGCGGCGGCCGTCGTGATTGCGGACGCGAAGTGGGCCGAGCGCGAGGGTCTCGCGCCGATCGGTCGGCTGGTCGCGTGGGGCGTGGCCGGCGTGGAGCCGGACATCATGGGGATCGGACCCGCACCGTCGGCGCGCAAGGCGCTCGAGAAGGCCGGAATGAAGCTGGACAGGATGGATCTCGTCGATGTCAATGAAGCGTTCGCCCCGCAATTCGCCGCCGTCGCCCGGGAGCTCGAGCTGGATCCCGCGAAGACGAACGTGAACGGCGGCGCGATCGCGATCACTCACCCGCTCGCCGCATCCGGCGCGCGCATCACCGTCAACCTGCTGCACGAGCTGCGTCGTCGCGGCGGCCGCTACGGGCTCGGCGCTGCCTGCATCGGCGGCGGACAGGGGATGGCGGTCGTGGTCGAGGCGCTGTAGTCGAGACGGCGGTCGGGAGCCGTCCGCCGGGAACGGAGCCGCTGATCCATGTCGGACGCTGGAGCGGATCGCACGCGCGGAAAGGCCGTGCAGGAGTCGGCGGAGGCGGACGGCGCCGATGCGCGGCGCGCCATTGCGCGCCGTGACTTCGAGCAGGTGATCCGGCGCGCGGCCGAGCTGTCGCTGAGCGACACGGATCCCGACGACAACCTCTCCGAGGAAGAGGTCTTCCGGATCGCGACGGAGCTGGGGCTGCCCGCGCATCACGTGCGCCAGGCGCTGTTCGAGCTGCCGGAGCTGCGCGTGAAGCCGCGCTGGTACGATGGCTGGTTCGGTCCTGCCGTCTTCTCCATCAGCCGCGTCGTTCCCGCGCACAAGGACCCGGTGCTGCGCCGGCTGGAGGACTACCTCGTCACGCGCGAATACCTCCAGATCGTACGCAGGCGTAGCGATACGATCGCGTTCGTGCCTGCGGACGACACGATCTCGAGTCTTGCCCGCGCGCTCGCGCGGCCGGGCAGACGCCACATCATCTCGCGCGCATCGCGCATGATGGTCGGCGTGCATGGCGTGCCCGAAGACGCCGCGCACGTGCGCTTCGACATCGATCTCAGTGAGGCCCGCAAGGACGCCGTGCGCAGCGGCGCACTGATCGGCGGGTCGCTCGGGCTCGCTACGGGCGCGGTCGCGGCCGTGCTGACGGGGCCCATCGCCCCCGACGTGCTCGGCATCGTTCCGCAGATCATCGTCTTCGGCGGCGCCATGGCCGGAACGATGGCGGCCGGACTGCGCATCGCCGCGGGCCGTTTCCGCGAGCGCGTCTTCTCCGCGAAGATGGAGCTCACCGGACTGCTCGACCGGCTCGAGCACGGCGGTCGCCTGGATCCGCCGCCCGCGCCCTGGCGCCGCAGTCTGCACCGGCTCTTCGGCGAGAGGCCCTGACGCACCCCACTCCGACTTTCACTTTCACATCCGCTCTCCCATATTGACCGCCCGATAAACCCGGGAGGAGAAACCCGTATGGCAGAAATCCGCAGAGTCGCCGTGCTCGGCTGCGGCCTGATGGGGAGCGGCATCGCCGAGGTCGCGGCGAAGGCCGGTTACGAGACGTGGGTCCGTGAGCTGAACGATGAGCTGGTCGAGCGCGGGCGCGGCAGCATCACGAAGAGCCTTGCTCGCGCCGTGGACAAGGGGAAGCTGGAAGCGGGCGTGCGTGATGAGATCCTCGGGCGCCTCCGGTTCACCACATCGCTCGAAGCGCTGAAGGATGCGGACATCGTCATCGAGGCCGTGACCGAGGACAGCGAGTTGAAGAACGAGATGTTCCGCACGCTGGACAAGGTCTGCGGTGAGCACACGATCTTCGCGAGCAACACCAGCTCGCTGACGATCGCGGCCATGGCCGCCGCGACGAGCCGGCCGCACCGGTTCGTCGGCCTGCACTTCTTCAATCCGGTGCCGGTGATGAAGCTCGTCGAAGTCGTGCGCACGATCGCGGTCGACCAGACTGCCTATCGCACGGCGTTCGAGTTCGCGAAGACGCTCGGCAAGGAGCCGGTCGAGGCGAAGGACACGTCCGGCTTCATCGTGAACCGGCTGCTCGTGCCCTACATGCTGGACGCGATCCGCTGCCTGGAGCAGGGTCTCGCCGGCATGGAGGACATCGACAAGAGCATGACGCTCGGGACGGGTTACCCCATGGGGCCGTTCACGCTGAGCGATTTCGTCGGCATCGACACCCTGTATTTCATCGCGGAGATCATGTTCGACGAGTTCCGCGAGCCGCGCTTCGCACCACCCCCGCTCCTCAAGCGGATGGTCACGCTCGGCTACTACGGCCGCAAGACGAAACGCGGCTTCTACGACTACACCGGCGAGCGGCCCGTCGCGGTCGATCTGGGCCTCTGACGACAAGGTTGCTCCGGCGCCGCCGCACGCTCAGATTCGGTGCGGCGACTCGCCGATCCTGCGACAACCTCATCCGGGAATGACGCCGTGAGCCATCAGCCAACCGCGAGCAGCACCGGGACGACGGGGACTGCAACGTCCGGCCGGGAGATGTGGGGCAGCCGCTTCGGCTTCCTCATGGCAGCGATCGGGTCCGCCGTCGGACTCGGCAACATGTGGCGCTTCCCGTACTCCACCGCGGAGCACGGCGGCGCCGCATTCGTCCTGCTCTACCTCATCATCACGTTCGTCGTCGGCGTGCCGATCATGATCGCGGAGTTCGGCATCGGCCGGAGCACGCGGCTGAGTCCGATCGGTGCGTTGCGCAAGGCGGGCGGATCCGGCTGGGTCCCGGCCGGATACCTGTTCGTCGCCGCCGGATTCCTCATCCTCGCGTATTACGCGGTCATTGCAGGCTGGGTGTCGCGCTACGCGATCGAAGCGATCCTCACGCCCTGGCCCGCCGACGCCGGTGCTTACTTCGATGATGTGAGCGGCAGCGTCGCCGCGATCCTCTACCATCTCGGATTCATGACGCTCACGATCCTGATCGTGGCGGGTGGCGTGAAGAGCGGCATCGAGCGGATGAGCTCGATCGCCATGCCGATCCTCGCCGTGATCCTGATCGGCATCGCCGTGTGGGCAACGACGCTGACCGGCGCAGAGGAAGGATACAGCTACTACCTGACGCCGCGTTTCGAGGAGCTGATGTCGCTCGATACGCTCGCGGCCGCGGCCAGCCAGGCGTTCTTCTCGCTGTCGCTCGGCATGGGCGCCATGCTCACGTTCGCGAGCTACCTGCCGCGCGACACGAACCTGCCCCGCGAGTCGACTGTCGTGTCCCTGTCCGACTTTTCGGTGGCATTCACGGCAGGACTCGTCGTGTTCCCCGTCATCTTCGCACTCGGCCTCCAGGGCGCCGTCAGCGACAGCACGATCGGTGCGCTCTTCATCGCGATTCCCGGCGCCTTCGCCGCAATGGGTGCCGTTGGCCGCTTCGTCGGCATCCTGTTCTTCGTCGCGCTGTTCATCGGCGCCATCACATCCGCCATCGCGCTGCTCGAGGTCGTCGTTTCCTCGATCATCGACGAGTGGAAGTTCGATCGTCGGAAGGCGTCGATCATTGCCGGCGTCATCATCGCGCTCGTCGGCATCCTGCCTGCGAGCGACATCAACATTCTCGGCGCCATGGATGCGATCGCGTCCGAAGTGTTCCTCCCGTTCGGCGGACTGCTTCTCGCAATGCTCGTCGGCTGGGGCCCTGCGGGGAAGAAGCTCGAGGTGTATGCCGAAGGTGCCTCGCCCGGCGTCCGCGCGCTCATGGGAGGCTGGCTCTGGACGCTGCGCGTCGCCGTACCGCCGCTCCTCGTCGTCGTGCTGTACAAGACGATCCCGGCAGGCATCGCGGCAGTGCGCGCGATCGGGGGCTAACGTGCTTGTCGGCGGGTGCGCCAGCGAGACTACGGCAGCTCCTCGCCGCGGTGCAGCTCGAGCGAGTACCGGCGGTACTCGTCGGGACGCGAGAGGTAGTCGGTGACCCAGACCTCGAACGGCGGCAGCGGGAGACGGCGCTCCAGCTCCTGAACGACACTCATCGACAGCTGGAAACGGTCGCTCTCGCGGAAATCGATGCGCCGGCCGGCCAGCAGCACCTCGACCAGGTCGCGGAAATCCTCGGGATCGAGCAACGCAACGAGGTGCGCGACCTGATCGAGACGATACGAGTCGTACAGCGAACGCAGCTGCTCCAGCGTGGGCGCTTCGCGGGCATGCCAGGCGCTCTCCCGCTGCGCCGCGCTGCGCGTCAGCTCCTGGCGCAGCCAGCGGTGCAGCTGCGGCGAGCCGCCCCGGCGACGCTCGTACGTCGACAGCGCGGAATCGAGCAGCGCCAGCAGCAGCGGCTTACCCAGACCCCGCGCACGCTGGTCCACCGTCGCCTCGTCACGCTCCAGGAACAGATCCGCCGTGCGGATCTCGCTCGGCCCCGCCGTCATCACTGCCGAGCGGAACGTGAAATAGCCGCGCCACTGGCCGTCCGGCCGTGGGTACGTGATCAGGAACGCCGTCCAGCGCTCACCACCCCGCTCCAGAAAGCAGAACGAACGGCAGCGCAGGCGGTCGGCATCGCTCACGTGCTCCGCCTTTCTCCGCTGCGGCCGCCCAACTCCATCATCTTGTACCTGGAAGGACATGCTTCGCTGACGCGCGCCGATGCACGCGGATCGGTCGGGATCGCCGCGCCGTGCCGCGGCCGCTTCCACGCTAATCGGACCGCATCCACCGGTCAAGCGATCCCGCTCACCCGCACGCACTCCTCACCCCTCCGCAGTTTTCCAAATTCTGCAACTTTCGCACGCTCCGCTTTTTCGGATCGAGCAATGGCGAATCCCGCGTTACACAATCCATTCCGTCCATGGAACGCAGCAATTCGATGATGACACAATGGTCCGATTCGGTGTTGGCGCCTCGCTGGTGCGACGTCACAACATCTTTATTTGCAACAACATACATCTAAGCGCTTGTGGCACGGGCAATTACGAGAATGCTTGACGCGTGCGCGGTGCGCGTCTATCTTGGGCGACACTCGCGACAGCAATCCCGCGGCGCCGGTCCGCGCAGTGCAGAGGGTGCCGTCATTTCGAAAAAAGCCGAAAAATCGATAGGCGACGAGGCGACCAGAATGTGGGAAACGTGTGCGGTCGATCTGCGCGTGAGTCTGCCGAAGGGCGTTGCGGCGGAAGTGGAAAAGGTGCAGAAGACGGATCCCGAGATGTTGAGCAGGATGGTGTTTTATGCAGTTACTCGCCGCACGATTTTCGACCACCTGGCCACCCGCACGGCGTTTGGCGCGAAGCGCGAAGGAACTTGACGGGCGCGCGCGTCGTGACGTAGCGTAGCAGGCGTACTGTCGGGCGTACCGGAGGAAATCGGCCCTCTCGCGTGGAGGCCTCCGGTGCGATCAGCAGCAGCAGGCCAACGCCATTCCTGAATCCGGCAAGCGATCGGAGACGACACGGCCCGCGGAGAGCGAGCGGGTTCTGCGATCGAAGTACCTCGACTGGTGCTCGGCGCAGGTGGCCGACCATTTCCTGGCGCTGAGTCCGGACGAGATCTTCGAGCTGGCAGAGCGGGCGTCGCGGGAGGAGGTGGCGGGCGAGGCGCGTCCGCGCGGGTCAGCGGAGGCGGACGAGGACCTCTCGTCGTGGCGGTCGCTGGTGCAACGCGTGACGGAAGTGCTGACTGATCAGTTGGAGCTGCCGACGTTCGAGGCGTGGCTGGAGCTGTACCGACGCGATCCGGAATCCGTGGAATCCCGCCTGCTGGGCTTGTGGCGCGAACGCAGCTGAGCGTTGCGCCTCTGACCGCCCGCCCTGCCGACTAGTGATCGTGGACGCGTGAGAGGTGCCACCAGGTGCCGACCATCGCGGCGGTGCCGGCGGCGGCGAGCAGCAGTCCGACGAGTCCCCACAGCAGTCCCCAGTCGAAGCGACCGTGGTCGTAGCCGCGCCAGGCACTCCACAGGCAGATCACGGCCATGAACCACCAGAACACACCGATGCCGAAGCCGCTCAGGAGCGCGACCGTGTTCTGTGGCGGACCGCTGGATTCCGTAGCCATTCCGATCTCCGAAAGCTGAACGCGACGGCCGGCAAGATATTGGCGGACCGGAGCAGCGGCAAGCGCGGTTGCGTCGTGCGCGGCGGTCCATTGCGCCCGACGTCCGGGAGCTGCATCCTGTCGCGCACCAAAGGAGGCGGGATGTCGGTTCCGATCGCAGTACTGCCGGAGGGCACGAGAGTGAAGGTGCGCCGCGGATCGCTGCCGCAGGACCCGGGCGTGACGGACCGGACGGGCACGGTCGTGCTCGCGTCAGAATACCGCGACAATGCGCTGGGCGTAGTGCTGGATGGCGAGTCGGCCATGCGGTGGTTCACGCCGGGCGAGCTGGAGGTCGTCACGAGCGTGCCGTTGCCGCCGGAGCGCGAATCCGCCAAGGCCCGGAGGGCGCTGCCGTAGGGGTACCACACGTCTCGAGATCCACCGCTCCACCGCTCCGCCGCGCGAAACACCCCGGAACGAATGATGCATTGCTGGTCCGGGTGTTCGAGACCGGAAGCGGGACGGCGGACGGACGGAGGCGGTCATGAGCAGCAGGACGGAAGTGTCCGTGGCGGAGCCGCGGACCGTGGACGAAGCGAAGCACGCGGTGGAGCGGTCACGTCAGCGCATCTCGAGCACGCTGGACGCGCTGGAGGACCGGATCGTGGAGAAGAAGCACGCGCTGCAGGACAGGGTGGCCGTACTCCGGCCGGTGCGTGAGCAGGTGACGCAGCGGCCGTTCGCGGCCGTCGCGATCGCGCTCGGCGTCGGAGCGCTGCTCGGCAGTCTGGGCGGCGGTGAGGATGAGGAGGCGCGCAGTACGGGCGGACGTCACGAGGCCCGCCACGCGCAGCTGTCGGAGCGGGATCGGGCCGAGCTGAGGGCGTGGCGGCGGCTGCGGCGGGAGCGGTTGCGCGCGCGGCGGGACGAACGGGATCACGCTGCGGGTGATTCGCGGCTCGCATCACTGCGCCATCAGCTCACCGGTGCGATCACATCGGCGATCGGAGCGGCCGTGACCGCGCGCGTCAAGGAGATGACGCGGGGTGGAAGACAGCGGTGACGGCAGCTCGGCAGTGCCGGGAAAGCGAAGGGCGGCCCGTCCAGGGCCGCCCTCGTGTCATCTAGAAGGGCAGGTCGTCGTCGTCGGCATCGAACGGCGACGGCGACGGGCGCCCGCTCTGCGCCGGCTGCCGGCGCCGCGGCGCCGACTCGTAGCCACCGCCGCCACCGCCGCCCGGACCGCTGCTCCCGAGCATCACCATCTCGCGCACGACGATGTCCGTGTAATAGCGAGTGACGCCGTCCTGCTCGCTCTGCGAGTATTCGATCCGCCCCTCGATGTACAGCCGGTCGCCCTTCTTCACGTACTGCTCGACCAGATCGGCGAGCTTGTCCCAGAACGTCAGGCGGTGCCACTCCGTCTTTTCCTGCTGCTGTCCGCTCCGGTCGGTGAACGCGCGGTTCGTCGCGAGCGAGATCTTGGCGATCTTCGTTCCGCCGCCGGTCGTCTTGATCTCCGGGTCGTTGCCGACGTTCCCGATCAGCATCACCTTGTTGAGCGAGCGACTCATGCCTGCCACCTTGCCTGGAGTATCGGGGGTAAGGGCAGGAAGGTAAGCGGAGCGAGGCGGTCCGTCCATGCCGGACGGGGTCGACGGGCATGCCCTCTCGGCCGTGCGTGGCGGGTACGCGGAGAGGAGGCGGGATGGCGGACATGCCGGCGAACGGCACGCCACGAGTGGTGACTCTCGGGGTGGTGGCGAAGTCCACACTCATCATCATCGGCCTGTGGGCGCTCGCGAACGGGATCTGGCTGGCCCGCGACGTCCTCTTCATCACGTTCTTCGCGCTCCTCGTCGCCTCGTTCCTGTCGATCTTCGTCGAGCCGCTGCAGAAGCGTGGCATCAGCCGGGCGGTATCCGCCCCACTCGTGCTGATACTGCTGGTGGGCGTGTTCGTTCTGTTCTTCCTGCTCACCTGGCCGACGCTGCGCGCGCAGTTCGCGATGATCCAGCAGCAGCTGCCGCCTGCGATCGATGCCATCCAGGCGTGGATCGAGCGGCAGCTGGCGGGCATCCTGACGACGGTCGGCGCGACGGAGGAAATCGAGCGCGCACTGCGCAGCCGCATGTCGACGGAGCTCGGCGGACTGATCGGCGGAACGCTGCCGCTGCTGAACACGGCGCTCGGCGCAGTGACGGGCTTCGCGCTCGTGGTGGTGGCCGGGATGTTCATCGCGATCGATCCGCGGACGTACATGCACGGGCTGATCGTGCTGCTGCCACGGAGCCATCGCCATCGTGCGGGCGAGGTGCTGCCCGAGGCGGGGCGCACGATGGTGCAATGGATGAAGGGAACGGCGATCGGGATGGTCGTGGTGGGATCGGTGAGCGCGATCGGGCTCACGCTCATCGGCGTTCCCGCTGCCCTCGCGCTGGGGATGATCGCGGGCCTGCTCGAGTTCATCCCCTACATCGGTCCCGCCCTGAGCTTCGTGCCGGCGACGATCGTCGCTCTCGCAGTCTCACCCGAGAAGGCGCTCTGGGTGATCGGGCTGTACGCGCTCGTGCAGGGGATCGAGTCCAACGTGCTGATGCCGCTGCTCATGAAGCAGATGGTGAAGCTGCCGCCGGCACTCACACTGCTGTTCCAGACGGTGATGGCGACGCTCTTCGGCTTCCTCGGCCTGCTCCTGGCCGTACCCATCCTCGCCGCGGCGCGGGTGCTGGTGCAGGAATTCTACATCGAGGGCGTCGCGGACGAGCACTAGACGAGTGCGGATCACGCCGCCGTCGGCACCCCCGTGAGCTCCGCGACGCGCGAGCGGTAGGCTTCCTGGAGGCGAGCCGTGACCGGGCCGCGCGTACCGCCTCCGATCACGTGGGCGTCGACCTGCCGAACCGGCATCACCTCGGTCGTCGTGCCGGACAGGAACAGCTCCTCGACCTCACCGATGCGGTCCCAGGGAATGGGCGCTTCCGCGACGGCGATGCCCAGCTCGCGAGCGAGCTCGATCACGAGCGCGCGCGTAATGCCGGACAGGATGTAGTTGCAGGACGGATAGGTCATGAGCGTGCCGTCCAGCACACCGAACAGGTTGGAGTGCGAGCCCTCGATGAGGATGCCGTCTTTGACGAACAGCGCCTCGAACGCGCCGGCCTGGTGCGCCTGCTGATTCGCCAGCACGTTCGGCAGCAGCGCTATGGATTTTATGTCACAGCGGCTCCAGCGCGTATCCGGAACGCTGATCGCCGCGACGCCCCGATCGAAGTACTCCGCCGCGTACTGGGCGAACGGCTTCGCCAGCACGTACACGCTGGGCGACACGGCCGGGTCGGGGAACGCGTGGCGGCGCGGCGCCACACCGCGCGTCACCTGGATGTAGATGGTGCCATCACCCGTCACGTCGTTGCTGCGGATCAGCCGCTCGGCGATCCCGACGAGGTCACCCGTGCCGGTGTCGTCGATGTGCAGCGCCGCGAGCCCTGCCCGGAGCCGGCGCATGTGCGGCTCCGCGAGGAACGGCTGTCCGCCGTAGATGCGGATCACCTCATAGACGCCATCGGCGAACAGGAAGCCGCGGTCATCGACGGGGACCGTGGCCCGGGTGTGTTCGATGTACTTCCCGTTGAGATAGACTTCCATCCGCACCTCCGCGGCGGGTTCGAGTGCTGGAGAATGACACCGGCCGGATGCAGCGTCAATACGGCGTGCCGATTGCACGCGCAGGGCGGCGTCCGCATTATGCCGCCGCCCGTCCGAACCCGAAGGGTGCAATGACCGAACCGACGTTCGTGCAGCGCCTGCCGACGTACGAGCGGCGGCTCTCCAATGGGCTGACCGTGATCGTGCGCGAGGACCACAGCGCACCCGTAGTGGCGGTGGTCACCCACGTGAAGGCCGGTTACTTCGACGAGCCGGACGCGCTCATCGGGATCAGCCACGTGCTCGAGCACATGTACTTCAAGGGGACGGAGCGGCGCGGTCCGGGCGAGATCGCGCGCGAGACGAAGGAGGCGGGCGGGTATCTGAATGCGGGCACGATCTACGACCACACGTCCTACTACACCGTTCTGCCGTCGTCGTCGCTCGAGCAGGCGCTCGACATCCAGGCGGACGCGCTCCAGCGCTCGGCGATCGACGACGAGGAGCTGCGCCGCGAGCTGCTGGTGATCATCCAGGAGGCGAAGCGGAAGCTCGACAACCCCGGCGCCGTGGCGCAGGAGACGCTGTTCGAGACGATGTTCGACGTGCATCGGATCCGGCGCTGGCGCATCGGGACGGAGGATGTGCTGCGCGGCCTCACACGCACGCACGTGGTCGACTACTACCGCAACCTGTATCGCGCGGCGAATACGATCCTGGTGATTGCGGGTGATGTCGATCCCGCCCGCGCGTTCGAGCTCGCGGCCCTGCATTACGGTGATATGGAGGCGGGCGATCCGGTGCGGGACACCGGCGCGGCCGAGCCGGAGCGGCGTGGCTTCCGGTACCGCGAGATGGCGGGCGACATCATGCAGTCGCACGTCGAGTGGGGCTGGCGGACGCCCGGTCCGCTGCACGAGGACACGCCGGCGCTCGATGTGCTCGCGGTCGCGCTCGGTCACGGGCGGGCCTCGCGCCTGTACCGCGACGTGCGCGATGCGGGCCATGTCGCCGCGGTGTCCGCGTACAACTACACGCCGGCGGAGCTGGGTGTGTTCGGCATCGGCGCCGAACTGGATCCGGCCGACACCGAAGCCGCCGTGAGCGGGATCGCGGCCGTGATCCGCGATGCGCGCGCGCACGGCTTCGGCGAGGCGGAGGCGGCGCGTGCGCGGAACATCCTGGAGGCGCGCGTGCTGCGGCGTCTGGAGACAGCCGAAGGCCAGGCGAACATCATTGCCGAGTGGCAGGCCCTGGGTGACTGGCGCCTCGCCGACCGCTATCTCGGAGACGCGCTCGCGGTGTCCGCTCGGCGGCTCCATGACGTCGCGCGCCGCTACCTCGACCCCGAGCTCCTCACGCTGCTGCTCTACCGGCCACAGCGCGCGACGCCGTACGTGCAGGACCCGACAGCGCTCTTCGATCGGCTGTTCGGCACGACCGTGCGGAAGCGCGCCGCCCCCGCGGCCGAAGCCATTCGTGCGGAGACACCCGCACGCGGAATGACGAAGCTGAAGCCGCAACGAGTCGAGGATGGCGTACACTTCTACCCGCTCGCCGAGGCGGGCGTGCACATCGTGATCAAGCCGCGCCGCACGACGCCGCTGGTCTCGCTCGCACTGCACTGCCGCGGTGGCCTGCTCCAGGAGTCGGCCGCGATCGCGGGCATGACGGGGCTGATGACGCGGACATCGGTCAAGGGAACGCGCACGCGGACGGGCGTTCGCCTCGCGGAGGAGACGGAGGCGCTCGGCGGCAGCATCGCGGCGAGCGCTACGGCGGACACGATGGAATGGTCGCTCTCGGTGCCGAGCCGACACTTCGACCGTGCGCTCGACCTGCTCGTCGATGCGGCGCTCGAGCCGGCGTTCCGCGAGGAGGATGCGGAACGCGAGCGGAAGATCACGTTGAGCGATCTCGAGCACATGCGCGACGACATGCACCAGTACCCGCTTCGTCTCGCGCTGGCCGCGGCGTTCGCCGGTCATCCGTACGGATTCGGACCCGCGCAGCTGGAGCAGGCACTGCGCACTGCGGATCTGGGGATGCTGGGCGAGTGGCACGCGGCACGCGTGCTGCGCGGCGCACCGCACGTGCTCGTCGTCGGCGATGTCGAGGATCCCGATGGCGCGGCTGCGCTGGTGGCGGACCGGCTGACGGGGAGGGTGCGTGAGCCGGTCGATCTCGATGCGCAGACGCCGCACTGGCCTACCCGTGCCGTGCAGTGCGTCGAGCAGCGGGACAAGGCGCAGACGGCGCTCGTGCTGCTGTTCCCCGGACCGCCGCGCAACCATCCGGACGTGTATGCGCTCCAGCTGCTGTCCGCGGCGATATCCGGCCTCGGCGGGCGGCTGTTCGAGGAGCTGCGCAGCCGACGCTCGCTCGCCTATGCCGTCTCGGCTTCCCCCATGCCACGCTGGCTCGGCGGCGCGTTCGCCGCCTACATCGGGATGGCGCCGGAGCGGGAGCTGGAGGCGCGCGAGGCGATGCTGCGCGAGCTGCTGCGTACGACGACCGAGCCGCTCGCTGCGCCGGAGCTCGAGCGCGCCCGCCGCTATCTCATCGGTGCCTGGCAGATCCGCCAGCAGACGCAATCGCGCCAGCTCGC
This sequence comes from Longimicrobiales bacterium, assembly GCA_036374995.1. Taxonomy (GTDB): domain Bacteria; phylum Gemmatimonadota; class Gemmatimonadetes; order Longimicrobiales; family RSA9; genus SH-MAG3. The sequence continues at coordinate 22,730 of DASUSS010000152.1, forward strand.
CGATCTGTCGGGCGCGCTCCTGCTGGGCGAGGGTCTGGCGGAGCTGCGCGAGTACGTGCACCGGATCGACTCCCTCACTGCGGAGCAGGTTCGTGCGGCCGCGCAACGCTGGATCCGCCCGGATCTCATGGTCGAGAGCGTCGTGCGCGGTGCGGGTGCAGCGCGCTGACCGCCGTGCCGCTTTTGCGCACGACCTCGACGAACGTCATATTTCGCGACCATTCTGAAGCGGAGAACGCATGGCGGAGGAGAGCACGATCCGACTCGATCGCGAGACCGATGGCATCGCGATCATCACGGTCAACCGGCCCGACAAGCTGAACGCACTGAACGCCGAAACGGTGCGTCAGCTGGACGGGGTCCTGCGCGAGGCTCGCGGTGACGAGACGGTTCGCGCCCTCATCCTGACGGGTGCCGGCGAGAAGGCGTTCGTCGCGGGGGCGGACATAGCCGAGCTCGCGCGGATGGGGCCGCTCGATGGTGTCCGGGTCTCGCGCGATGGCCAGGCCACGTTCCGCCTGCTCGAGACGATGCCGAAGCCGGTCATCGGCGCGATCAACGGCTTTGCGCTCGGCGGCGGTCTCGAGCTGGCGCTCGCGTGTCACATGCGGATTGCATCGGACCGCGCGAAGTTCGGTCTGCCCGAAGTGAAGCTCGGCATCATTCCCGGCTACGGCGGCACGATCCGCCTGCCCCGGCTCGTCGGCCGCGGTCGCGCACTCGAGCTGATGCTGACCGGCGAGATGATCGGCGCGGAGGAGGCGTATCGGATCGGCCTCGTGAACCGCGTGGTGGAGCCCGGTGCACTGCTGGATGCCGCCCGCGACCTCGCCCGCAGGATCATCGCGAACGGGCCGGTCGCGATCGCACTCGCACTGGAGTCCGTCGACCGCGGCATGAGCACCACGATCGACGACGCGCTCGTCCTGGAATCGAACCTCTTCGGCCTGCTCGCAGCGACGCAGGACATGCGCGAGGGCATGAGCGCGTTCCTGGAGAAGAGGAAGGCCGAGTTCAGAGGGCACTGAGTCTGACGGAGTTTTTTCACCGCGGAGGCGCGGGGGGCGCTGAGAAACGGATTGGGACGGCGGCGATCCTTGCGGTTCTGCTGCAGCCGATTCTCATGATCCGTTGCGGAATGATTCATGGTAAACGAAAGCGCCGCACCGGCGCCCCCGGCGCAACTCCGCGCCCCCCGCGACTCCGCGGTGAATGAATCCGTTCTCCGCCCCCCTCTCTCCGTTGAACTCGAACGGGCATGACGCTGATCGCCCGTGAGCTCCGCCTCCGGCACTTCCGGAACTTCGCGAGCCTGGAGCTGCGGTTCCCGGCGGCGGGGGCGGCGATCATCGGGGACAACGGGTCGGGCAAGACGAACCTGCTCGAGGCGATCCACTACCTCGAGATCCTGCGCTCGTTCCGCGGTGCCGCGGATGAGCAGCTGGTGCGGTTCGGTGCGGAGGCGTTCCACGTGCGTGGTGTATTCGAGCAGCCGGAGAGCGGGCGGGCCGTCGAGATCACAGCGGCGTACGAGCCGCGCACGCGTCGGAAGAAGGTCACGGTGGACGGCGCGGAGGTCGAGCGGCTCGGTGACGCGATCGGTCGGATCGGGACGGTCATCTTCTCGCCATCGGACGTGGAGATCGTTGCCGGGGCGCCGGGCGAGCGGCGCCGGTTCCTCGACATCGTGCTGTCGCTCAACGTGCGCGGCTACCTGGATGCGCTCCAGCGCTATCGCCACGTGCTGCGCCAGCGCAATGCGCTGTTGCGCGACGGCCGTTCGGGCGATGCACTCGCTGCGTGGGACACGGGCCTCATCGACAGTGGCACGACCCTGATGCTGGAACGGCGGGCGTGGGTGCAGGCCCATGCCGACCGCTATGCCGCGATCTGCTCCGCCATCGGCGGCGGCGCCGGCGCAATCGCATACGACGGCGATGTCGATGTGGTCGGCGCGATGACGAGGCCGGAGGTCGCGGCCGCGTTCACCGCGCGGCTCGAGCGGGTGGCGCACCGCGAGCGCGAGCGCGGCGTCACGCTCGCCGGCCCGCACCGCGACGATCTGTCTCTGCACATGAGAACGGGGAATGGCGATGTCGATCTGCGTCAGTTCGGCTCCGGCGGTCAGGTCCGTACGGGCGCCATCGCGCTGCGCGTGATCGAGGCCGAGACCGTGCGCGAGGCGCGCGGGTTCCAGCCGCTGCTGCTGCTCGACGACGTGTTCGCCGAGCTGGACGCCGGCCGTTCCCGCCGCATCCTGGCGCTGCTCGCAGGCGAGCGCCACGGGCAGGTCATCCTGACGGCCCCGAAGGAGACCGACGTGCTGCTGGAGGAGGCCGGCGGCGACCTGGTCGCGCCGCTGGTCCGCTGGCGGATCTCGGCCGGCACGGTGTCGACATGAGCGGTCCGCGCAAGCCGACCCGCCTGAGCGATGCACTCCAGAACTACCTGCGGGAGAGCGGCCTGGACGAGCGCGTCGAGGAAGCCGCCATCCTGCCGGAGTGGCCGGCGCGCGTCGGCAGCGCGATCGCAGCCGTCACCGCCCCGCTGCGCGTCTCGCGCGGCACACTCTTCGTCGCCGTGCGGACCAGCGCCTGGCTCATGGAGCTCCGGCTCATGGAGCGCGACATCCTGCGGCGGCTGAACGAGGGTCGGGAGCGCGGCCGGATCGAGCGGATCCGGTTCCTCATGGCGGGCGAGGATGAGGGCCCGGGAGCAGCCGGCTGAACGGGGGATCCCGGGCCCGAAAAACCCGCAACCGACGCCCGTTTCCGGGGTATCAACAATGTCTGATTCCGAGCCGCTGCCGGCACCCTGCCGGCGGCCCGCGTTCGCAGCGGATCGGAACGGCAGGGCTTCAGCATGAACGGGAGCACAATGGCGAACAACGACCCGAAGAAGCGCGAGTATTCCGCCGGCCAGATCCAGGTCCTGAAGGGGCTGGAGGCGGTCCGGAAGCGGCCCGGCATGTACATCGGCTCGACGAGCGCGCGCGGACTGCACCACCTCGTCTACGAGGTCGTCGACAACTCGGTGGACGAGGCGCTGGCGGGCTACTGCACGCATATCGAAGTCACGATCCACGAGGACGACTCGATCACCGTCGTGGATGACGGCCGCGGCATCCCGGTCGACATGCACCCGACGGAGCGCAAGCCCGCGGTCGAAGTCGCACTCACCATGCTGCACGCGGGCGGTAAGTTCGACAAGGACAGCTACAAGGTGTCCGGCGGCCTGCATGGCGTCGGCGTCAGCGTCGTCAACGCGCTCTCCGAGGAGCTCACTGTCGAGGTGCGTCGCGACGGGAAGGTCTACAGCCAGCGCTATGCGCGCGGCGACAAGCAGACGGATCTCGAGGTCACCGGCAGGACGAAGGAGACGGGCACGACGATCTGGTTCAAGCCGGACTCCCGGATCTTCACCGAGCTGCGCTACAACTTCGATACGCTGTCCAACCGCCTGCGCGAGCTCGCATTCCTGAACCGCGGCCTGAAGATCTCGCTCACCGACGAGCGCGAGGAGTCTGCCCGCACGGAGATCTATCACTACAAGGGCGGCATCATCGAGTTCGTCGAGTTCCTGCGCGGCACGCGCAAGCCGCTGCACGCGAAGGTCGTCTACATCGAGGCCGAGCGCGAGGAGGCGGACATCCAGCTCGCGTTCCAGTACGATGATGGCTACAACGAGAATACGTTCACGTTCGTCAACAACATCAACACGCACGAAGGCGGCACGCATCTGACGGGGTTCAAGGCCGCACTCACCCGCACGCTGAACGATTATGCCCGCAAGGCGAACGTGCTGAAGAAGGACCTCGACTCGCTGTCGGGCGAGGACATCCGCGAGGGTCTCACGTGCGTGCTGTCGGTGAAGGTGAAGGAACCGCAGTTCGAGGGTCAGACGAAGACGAAGCTCGGCAACTCGGAGGTCCGCGGCGCGGTCGAGCAGGTCGTGAACGACAAGCTGTCGACGTTCCTCGAGGAGAACCCGTCGGTCGCGAAGACGATCATCGAGAAGGCGCTCCAGGCGGCACGCGCGCGGCTGGCTGCACGCAAGGCGCGCGAGCTGGTGCGCCGCAAGAACGCGCTCGAGGGCATGGTGCTGCCCGGCAAGCTCGCCGACTGCGCGATCACCGATCCCGCCATGTGCGAGATCTACCTGGTCGAGGGCGACTCCGCCGGCGGCAGTGCGAAGCAGGGTCGCGATCGCAACTACCAGGCGATCCTGCCGCTGCGCGGCAAGATCCTGAACGTCGAGCGCGCGCGGCTGGACAAGATCCTGTCGAACGAGGAGATCCGCACGATCATCGCCGCACTCGGCACGGGTATCGGCGAGGACGAGTTCAGCACGAAGAATGCGCGCTACGGCAAGGTCATCATCATGACCGACGCGGATGTGGACGGCGCCCACATCCGCACGCTGCTCCTCACGTTCTTCTACCGCCACATGCGGCAGCTGATCGAGGAGGGGATGGTGTACATTGCACAGCCGCCGCTCTTCCGCGTCGCGCGCGGCAAGGAAGAGCACTATGCGTACACGGAGGAAGAGCGGGATTCGTTGCTCGCGCGCATGAACGGCGGCGGCGATGGCAAGCGCAGTGTCGTCGTGCAGCGCTACAAGGGTCTCGGCGAGATGAACCCGGAGCAGCTGTGGAAGACGACGATGGATCCGGAGACGCGCACGATCCTCCAGGTCACGCTCGAGGATGCCGTCGATGCGGATTCGGTCTTCAGCACACTCATGGGTGACGAGGTCGAGCCGCGCCGCCAGTTCATCGAGAAGAACGCGGCGTACGTGAAGAATCTGGACGTGTGATTCCCGTGTGTCGTGTCGGATAAGTCTTGGGGCGAATCTTTGATAAGTTTTGGGTGGGTCAGTGTCGGCTCCACATAGCCCGGCCGCACGGCCTTGGCCGGGCTCGCCGCTGCAAACTCGCTATGCGGGGGCGGGCCACGCTGCCGACGCAGTTGTGTGGTCCCCCCCTTGGCGCAGACGCACAACGCCAGCTCGGCAAGCGAGGTCCAGAGGTGTTGGCAACAGCACCCCATGGTAGCTAGTGAGCCACCCGGACGCTTCGTCGCGCCCGTCGAGAACATGAGCGGCGAGTTCCGCCACGCACGTGCGGGATTCATGCGCGAGTTCGGAAATCCGTCCGTTTCTAATTGAAAAGTGGGCGGCGCTCCGGATGTGTACGCTTCGGCCCACGACGCGACAACCGTCGGGCACGTTACATGCTGCCCACGCGAACGGCCCCGAACCGACGTGCGCTCCCCGGCTGAGCCTGACATTGACAACCTCAAACCGGAGGACACGGATGAGAGTCCGATCGCTCACCAGCATTGCGGCGGCGGCGTTCGCCCTCGCAACCGTCGCCGCCTGCGACACGCCTACCGGAACCGACGGAGCCATCGGCCCGACAACCCCCTTCCTCAGTCGATTTACGCTCGACCTGCCGCAGGATCCGGTGTTCCTCAACCCGGCCGACGCGGCCGCCGACCCCAACCCGTGGTTCCCGCTCGTACCGGGTACGAGCTGGACCTACGAGGCCGAGACAGAGGACGGAGTGGAGACCACGGTGGACGCCGTCACGGGTGACACCCGCGAGGTTGATGGCGTCGAGGCAACGGTCGTTCGCGACGAGGTGTACCTGGAGGGCGAACTGATCGAGCTGACATTCGATTGGTACGCGCAGGACACCGACGGCAACGTCTGGTACATGGGTGAGGCGTCGTGCGAATGGGAGCCGGGAGACTACCAGGAGGGCGACGAATACGAAGAGGGTTGCGGCGAAGCCGGCGATCCCGCCGGTTCGTGGGAAGCCGGTGTGGATGGCGCGGAAGCGGGGATCATCATGTGGGCGAACCCGCTCGACCATAAGGGCAAGGCGTACCGGCAGGAGTACTACGAGGGCGAAGCCGAGGACATGGCCAAGGTCCTGCACGCCGGCCTCACCGTCTCCGTCCCGGCCGGTACCTTCGCGAACTGCATTGAGACCATGGACTGGACGCCGCTTGAGCCGGGCTCGCGGGAGCACAAGTTCTACTGCGCGGGGTACGGAATGGTCCTCGAGGTGCAGTCGCAGGGCGGCCGCATCCGCAACGAGCTCGTGGGGTACGCCGGACTCCCCGTGGAGTTCTGAGCGCCGGTATTCACGTCTGTTAGCGGGTCTGGGTTCGTGGTCCACGATTGTGCGGAGTCGGCGGAGCGCAGGTATCCGCCACGAGAGTGGCCCACGAGTCCTGCGACGAGGGCGGCGGTGCGTCGTTGTTCTGCCGAGACCGAGTGCCCTGGGCGGCCCAGACCCGACCTGTGTACCTACCACTTTAATCCTAGAACCAGTTTATTCTCGTATGTTCGACAAATGGATTTTCCGCCACGACACTCGACCTGTGCGATAAGGGCCCGACAACCTCTTCGTGGTTGACAGGCCCTCTGTATTCATTTCTTTGAACTTATCTGAAACCGCCTGGCCGGACTTTTCTAAAACGGTTCGTCGGACTTATCTGCGGCCACCCCTATCCCCCAAAACTTATCAAAAATTCGCCCCAAAACTTATCTGACACGACACCCGTGTTGTTGGAGCGTGCGGTCGAGGACCCTGCTCCGACGCGACGATCCCGGTCGGCGTCGTTCCGGAGGATATTGATCATGCGCCCGAATACCCGTTGCGCGATGGCGATCGTGGGCCTGCTCTGCATGCTCGTGCCGGGCATGCTGCAGGCGCAGTCGACGCGTTCGGCCACGCCGCCGGCAATCCTCCTGCGACATGCGACACTGCTCGACGGCCAGAGCGCGAATCCGCAGGTGGACGTAGCGATCATGATCCGCGGCGGACGGATCGAGAATATCCAGGCCGATCACGATGGAGCTGCACCGATCGGCAGCGCGTCGGATTCGGTGATCGACCTTCGCGGAGCGTGGGTCATGCCCGGCCTGATCGACGCACACGCGCACCTCGGCGTCTCCCGGATGTGGGGTGAGCCTGACAGCATCGCGGCGCAACGTGCGCTCGACGGGGGCGTGACGACGGTGCGTTCCATGGGCAACGTCCCCGGATTCGGTGACGTGGCGCTCAGGCATCTCTTTCTCGAAGGCGGTGCCCGCCTTCCACGCGTGCTTGCCGCCGGGGAATGGGTCATCCCCGTCGTGAGCGAGGACTGGATTCACGATTTCCCGACGATACGATCGCTTCTCGCTCCCGCCACCCCGGCGGATAGTGCGCAGCGTCTGTTTCCCGGCCCGGGCTGGCGGCTGGGCGGGAACGCCGCCGCGATCGACAGCACCGTCGCGTTGCTGGCGGCGCGAGGGGCGGACTGGGTGAAAGTGTTCGCCACGGGTCGAGCGGGCACCGCCAGATCCGACCCGCAGACTTCCCTCCTCGGCGAGAGCGACCTGCGCGCAGCTGTGGTCGCGGCTCGACGGCGGGGCCTGCGCGTCGCCGCGCACGCATACACCGACGAGGGCATCCGGGCCGCGGTACTCGCGGGCGCCCGCACCATCGAGCACGGCGCGTTCGTGTCGGAAGAGACGCTCCGTGTGATGCGCGAACATGGCACCTGCCTCGTGCCGACGCTCAGCGCCTTCGACGAGCCGTCGCCGGACTCCGTGGTTCGTGCCCGTGCGGGGGAGATGCGTTCCGCCGCGCAGCGCGCGGTCCGTCAGGCCCACGACCTCGGCGTGCCGGTCATCGCGGGTACGGACATGCCGTACGCACCTGGCGGACGGGGAGTGGTCGCGGAGTTGCTCGCGTTGACGGAAGCCGGACTCGGCCCGGACGAGGCGCTCCGCGCCGCGACCTCGCACGCCGCGGCCTGTCTCGGCATCGCCGACCGGACTGGCACCGTGACGGCCGGCCTCGACGCCGACCTGCTCGTGCTCGACGGCGATCCACGCTCGGACCTGTCTCTTCTCGATCGGCCGAAATTCGTGATCCTGCGCGGGCGGCTCGTCCGCCGCGTGCCGGTCGCGGAAATCATCCGGGCGGTGCTCGAAAGCGAGGGGATCGAGGCCGCCCGCGAGCGCGTCCGCGCGCTGCACGGGTCGCGCGACGACTCGCTCCGCTATGGGGAATTCGAGCTGATCGGTCTCGCTGTCCAACTGGCGACAGTCCGGCGCGTACCCGAAGCCCTCGCGATGTTCGAGATCAACGTCGAGGTGTATCCCGAGTCCCCGAATGCGTGGGACGCCCTCGGCCAGGCTTTTCTCATGGTTCGACGACCCGAGGATGCGCGACGGGCATTCGTGCGGGCCGTCGAGCTTGCCGAGGAACAAGGCCATCCGCGACTACCGGAGTTTCGTGCGAAACTGGACCGCCTGCCACGCCAATAGCGAGCGGTAGAGCGACAAGGTCCGGGAACCTCAGCCGCTCCGCTCACGCGGTCCGCGCCCTCCGTTTCAGCCACTCCCGCCGCACGAGCCACGCCGCCGCGAGCACGGCGAGCACCATCAGCGGTCCGGTCACCAGCATGAAGATCGCCCAGCGCCTGGTGCGATCGAAAGCGCGGATGTCCTCGGCCTCGTCGCGGATCCGCGCGAGGTGACCGAGCACATCGGCGTAGCCGTACCACCAGGCGTAGTCCGGGCTCATGTGGAACGCGCCCTTGTACGACTTGAGGTTCGAGAAGAAGAACATGTCGAAGTAATCGCGCTCGATGGCCGAGACGTTGAAGTACAGGCCTGCCGGCCAGTGCTGCGCGAAGCCGGTCGGCAGCTCGATCGCGCTGAAGCGCGGGCCGGGCAGCAGCCCGGCGGCGAGCTGGCCGTGCCCCGCCTCGATGAGGCCGTCATCGTAGAGCCGGCCGAGGATCGCGCGCGCGTCCACGACCAGTGCATCACCGGCGAGCTTGTGCGCGTCCGCCGAGCGCAGGTAGTCGCGCGCCTTCACCTCGGAGTGGCAGGTGATGCAGACCTTCACCATCTCGTTGCGCCTGGCCTGATTTTCCTCGAGCGTGAGCAGGTCGGTCAGCTCGCCCGCTGCCGCCTGCGTGCCCATGCCCCAGATGATCTTGCGCGTCATGTTGTGACTCGACGCGCGACCGCCCTGCTCGTCGACGTAGAGCATGTGGCAGTACGCGCACGTCGGTGTCTCCCATTCCGCCTCGGCGAGCGGAACTGTCCAGTCCCAGGAATCGCCACGCGCGGCATAGATCGATCCGTGCTTCGAGCTCATGTACGCCTCGTAGTTCGGATGGTCCGGGCCCATGTGACACGTGTAGCACGCCTCCGGCTTGCGCGCTTCGTCGAGGCTGAACGCATGGCGCGTATGACAGGCGATGCAGCCATTGCGGTACTGGAGACTGCTGGTATCGATGTATCGCATCAGCGAGTCGCTCCACAGCGTGTCCGCCGTGGCGCCGGCCTGGGCGTGACAGGGGTCGCAACCCATCTCCATGACCTTACGCGGCATCTGCAGGTAGTTCGGCACGGCAATGTTGCGATCCCAGTTGATCCCGATGTCGCCCGGACCGGGGCCGTAGGAGTGACCCGCATCGAGCACGTGCTCCTGATAGATCGCGGGGTGGCAGGCCGCACAGCGCGTCTCCGACACGCGGCCCTTGCTGGCGGTGATCACGCTGTGATCGGTGCCGTGGCAGTCGGCGCACGTGAGCTGCGGCTGCGGGAAGTCCACGCGCGGGTTCTGGATGCCCCCCTGGCCCATGGCGCTGCCGGCGAACTGGCGCACGATCACGGGATTGAGTGTGGCGTGGCACTCCGCGCACGAGGCCGCGGGCTGCTCGCCCGTGGGGACGTCGCGCCGGAGCGGGGGCGGTGCCGCGCCCAGCGCGCTGACGTAATCGTAGATCGATCTGAGCTCGGCGTCGGAGACTACGGCGGCGGGGAATGCGGGCATGATCCCGCGTGGCTCACGCACCTGCGCCGTGAACTGATCGAACGCGAGCGCAGTCCGCGCAAGTGTGGGACCCACGCCGCCCTGTGCGCTCGCGCCGTGGCAGCCGAGGCAGCCTCTGGCCGTGTAGAGCCACTCGCCGGACCCCGGTTCCTGACCGCGGAGATCCGCAGCGGTGGACGCAACGAGGACCGGTACCACGGTGATCGCCGTCCTTGCCGAAACCGCTCGGGAGACAATCCGTCGCATCTGCATCCACCCCTCCATGCATGAAACGTCCACGTGGTCGGCCGCAGGTCAGCAGGCGCATGTACGGTCGAGGCAGCTCCGTCGCGGGATCCGTCGATCAGAGCGGCGCGAACCGGGCGGTGAAGTGCCGCAGTACGGGCGCCTGGTGCACGATGCGGAAGCCGCGGATGCTCGCGCGGTTCCGCCACACTTCGCAGATCACCTCGATCACGTAGTCGATGTGGCTCTGCGTATAGACGCGCCGCGGGATCGCCAGCCGGACCAGCTCGACGGGCGCCGTGGTCTCCGTGCCGGTGACGGGATCGCGGCGCCCGAACATCACGGTGCCGATCTCGACGGCGCGGATACCGCCGGCGCGGTACAGCTCGGCGACGAGCGCCTGCCCGGGCAGCTCCGGCGGCGGCACGTGCGGCAGGAAGCCGGCGGCATCGATGTAGATCGCATGGCCACCCGGCGGCTGGATGATGGGAACGCCCGCCGCCGCGATGTGCTCACCCAGATAACGCACGGAGGCCAGGCGGTAGTTCAGGTAGTCCTCGTCCACGACCTCCTGGAGTCCGACTGCGATCGCGTCCAGGTCGCGGCCGGCGAGTCCGCCGTACGTCGGGAACCCCTCGGTCAGGATCAGCAGATTCGTCTCCTGCTCCGCGTGCCGGTCGTTGTTCGTGCTGAGGAGTCCGCCGATGTTCGCGAGACCGTCCTTCTTCGCCGAGAACGTGCAGCCATCGGCGTGTGAGAAGATCTCGCGCGCGATGTCGCGGACGGTCCGACCGGCATAGCCGCTCTCGCGCTCGCGGATCAGGTACGCGTTCTCGGCGAAGCGGCACGCATCGATGTAGAACGGGATGCCGTGCGTGCGGCACACGTCGCGCACCGCACGGATGTTCGCCATGGATGCGGGCTGCCCGCCGCCCGAGTTGTTCGTCAGCGTAATCATGCAGAGCGGGATGCGCTCGGCGCCCACCTCACCGATCAGCGACTCGAGCGCCGCGACATCCATGTTGCCCTTGAACGGAAACTGCGACTGCATGTCGCGCGACTCCGTACACGGCAGGTCGACCGCGCGCGCGCCGACCGCCTCCACGTTCGCGCGCGTCGTGTCGAAGTGCGTGTTGTTCGGCACGACATCGCCCGGCCGGCACACCGTGCTGAACAGGATGCGCTCGGCCGCGCGACCCTGGTGGGTGGGTATGACGTGGCGGAACCCGAACAGATCGCGGACGGCCTGCTCGAACCGGTACCAGGACCGGCTGCCGGCGTACGCCTCGTCGCCGCGCATCACCGCGGCCCACTGCTCGCCGCTCATCGCGGACGTGCCGCTGTCGGTGAGCAGATCGATCAGCACATCCTCCGAGCGTAGCAGGAAGACGTTGTAGCCCGCAGTGCGCAGGAACTCCCCGCGTTCCGATTGCGTAGTCATGCGGATGGGCTCGACGGCCTTGATGCGGAACGGCTCGATGATCGTTTTCATGAACGCGCTGCCTGTCCCGGTTGAGGGTGACGTATTCTATCGCCCGGGCGCGGGACATGCATCACGGCTCTGCGACGTCAACCGGGGAGCGGGCATGGAGCGGGAGGATTCGCTGGTGCTCACGCTGATGCGTGAGCTGGATGACATCACCGTCGCCGACCGGATTCGGCAGGCGACGGACCTGCGCGTTCAGAGCCGGATCGATGCGGACATCATCGAGCGTGTCGCGTGCTACGTCGGGGCGCCTCGCCAATTGCTCACGGACCGACTCGCCGCGCTCGAGCAGGAGTGGAACATCGAGCGCGTGCTCACGCTCCAGTCTTCGGCCACGGCGATCGCCGGCGTCCTGCTGGCGGCACGGGGCAGCCGGCGCTGGACGCTCCTCACTCTGGTGACGTCCGGGTTCCTCATGCAGCACGCGCTCCGGGGGTGGTGTCCGCCGCTCGCACTGCACCGGCGCCTTGGGTTCCGCACCCAGCGCGAGATCGATCTCGAGATCCACATGCTGAAGCTGCTGCGCGGCGACTACGAAGGCCTGCCGGCGAACGTCGCGCCAACCTCGTTCCGGGAGTGGCGCGTACTCTGAAGCGCTGCCGCACGCTCGCTGACTCGTCCCCTTGTGCCGGTCGGGCGGCGGTCGGATACTGTCGCGGCAACAATGGTCCTTTTCCCGACGACGCGGCCCGCCGGAATGTCCGATCTCGAGAGACTGCTGCGCGAGCGGCTCGCGCCCGCGTTCGCGGAGGTTGCGGGCGAATCCGCAGACCCCGCGCTGCGGCGCTCGCAGCATGCCGACTTCCAGGCGGACGGCGCGCTCGCTCTCGCCCGCCGGCTGCGCGCGAAGCCGCGCGAGGTCGCGGAACGGGTCGTCGCAGCCGCACGGCTCGACGATGTCTGTGCCGCGGTCGACATCGCGGGACCCGGATTCATCAACCTGACCGTCCGTGATGAGGTGCTCGGCCGGGGCGTGGCCGCGCTGCTGGGCGATGCGCGTCTGGGCGTTCCCGGGGCGGCCGAATCCGACACGATCGTCGTCGACTACTCCGCGCCGAACGTCGCGAAGGAGATGCACGTCGGTCACCTCCGCTCGACCGTCATCGGCGATGCTGCCGTTCGACTGCTGGAGTGGCTCGGCCACCGTGTGGTGAAGGCGAACCACATCGGCGACTGGGGCACGCCGTTCGGCATGCTGATCGAGCACCTCCTCGACATCGGCGAGGCCGAGGCGACGCACGAGCTCTCGGTCGGCGACCTCGACGCGTTCTACAAGGCGGCGCGCCGCAAGTTCGATGCGGATCCGGACTTCGCGGAGCGTGCCCGGCGCCGGGTCGTCGCGCTACAGGCCGGAGACACGCAGACGCGGCAGGCATGGCAGCTCCTCGTCGGGCAGTCCGAAACGTATTTCCTGTCCGTGTACGAGCGGCTGCACGTGCGGCTCGGCCCGGACGACTTCGCCGGCGAGAGCATGTACAATGACCTGCTCCAGCCGGTGGTCGATGAGCTGACGCGACTGGGCCTGCTGCGCGAGAGCGAAGGAGCGCTCTGCGCGTTTCCGGAGGGATTCGTGAACCGCGACGGCGAGCCGCTGCCGCTGATCGTGCAGAAGAGCGACGGCGGCTTCGGTTATGCTGCCACGGATCTGGCCGCGATCCGATACCGCGTGCAGCAGCTGGGCGCCGCGCGCATCCTGTACGTCGTCGGGCTGCCGCAGCGGCAGCACCTGGCGATGATCTACGAGACCGCGCGCGAGGCCGGCTGGCTGTCCGGCCGTGCGCGCGCGGAGCACATCGGGTTCGGCTCCGTGCTCGGCGCGGACGGCCGCATGCTGCGCAGCCGTGCGGGTGGATCGGTCAAGCTGATCGAGCTGATCGACGAGGCGGTCGCGCGCGCGGCGGTGGTCGTTGCGGAGAAGAATCCCGCGCTGGACGAGACGACGCAGCGGCAGGTCGCGGACATCGTGGGTGTCGGCGCCATCAAGTATGCCGACCTGTCGACGGATCGCACGCGCGACTACGTGTTCGACTTCGACCGCATGCTCTCGTTCGATGGCAACACGGGGCCGTATCTCCAGTATGCCCACGCACGCATCAGCTCGATCACCCGCAGATCGGACACGCCACCGCCGCGCGCGCTGGATGCGGTGGCGCTCGGCCATGCGGCGGAGCGGGACCTGGCGCTGGAGCTGCTCGGGTTCCATGGCGTGCTCGATGACGCCGCCGCGTCGCTCGAGTTCCACCGCCTCGCCGCGTACCTCTACGGTCTGGCGACCCGCTTCAGCAGCTTCTACGAGCAGTGTCCGGTGCTGCGTGCGGACGCCGGCACGCGCGCGAGTCGTCTCGTGCTCTGCGACGTGACCGCGCGCACGCTCGCGCTCGGACTCGGCCTGCTCGGCATCGACGTGCCCGAGCAGATGTAGGCGGATCAGCGGGACAGCCGGTCGAGCAGCCGGTCGAGTGCGATGCTGCCCGGAAGTGCATCCGCGATCGCGGCGATCTCCTCCGCCTCGCGCCACGCGGCCTCCAGCGCCGCGAGCTCACCCTCCAGTGCACGGCGCTCCGACTCCTCGTTCAACGCCATCTCGAAGACGAGTGACTCGGGACCCTTGAGCACTCGCGGATCGCTGCCCGCGTGCCGTCCCAGCGCGGCGCCGCCCGCCGCGGCCCTGCGCAGCACCTCTTCCGCCGAGCCCATCTGCGCGAGCAGGCGGTCTGCCTCGTTCAGTTTCGCACGTGTTGCACCGGACTTGTTGACGTGCACCATCGCGCGCGCGAGCAGCCCGCGAGCAGACGCGCCGGCCACCACCGCGATGTCCGTCGAAGCCTTCCGCACGTTGCCACTCCACGCGGACGGCTTGTCGCGATGGGCATCACGGATGTGGACTTCCAGGTTGCCCGTCCAGCCGGCGTCCAGATGCATTCCATCGACATGGAAACGGCGGATGACGAGACCGGCGCCCGAGTCTGCACGATCCGGAATGCGGTAGACGATCCTGCGCTGGCGCCGGTTCTCCCACCAGCGGCTGACACCCATGAGCCCCGCAATGCCGACACCGGTGGCCTGGAGACCACCCCAGAAGGCGACCGTCGCACCGGCGCTCAGCGCACCGGTGATGAGGTATCGCTTGCGTCGACGGAGCAGCTGGGTCCCGTAGCGCCACGCCGCGAGCTCGCCGGGCACCGCGCCGCCGACGCGGACGAAGCGCGTGCCGTCGGGGAGCCGGGCGAGGCCGACGTTCTCCGACTGCACGCGGAGCCGCGCGTCGCGGTAGAGCTTCTCGGCGGCCTCCACGGTCTCCCACCGCTCCTCGATCGGAGCGAGGTTCCACCGCCCACACACGGGACACACGGCCCAGAGCCGGCCCTTCCACGCGTCGAACGCGATCTGCCGGCCGACCGGGAACGACTCGAGCGCCTCGTTCGCGCCGAGCTCCGCGGAGCAGAAGATGCAGCTGCGGTACATGCATCGAATATAATGATGCCGACCGCAGCAGTGCCCGGCTCTACTGCATCAGCATCTCGCCCGTATCCTCCCAGCGCCAGTGCCGCAGGATCGTGTGCAGGCGTGGCGGCAGCCCGTCGCCATACTCGACAGGATAGTTGCGGACCACATGGAAGTACGTGTCGCCGTGCTGCGCGACCGTGACGCTGCCGGTGAAGTTCGTGCGGTCTGCCGCGATGTAGCGGAATGCGGTCGTCTCGAGTGCCCATGCCGGTCGCTCCGCCGGCACGACCTCGTGCTCCTCGGCGGCGCTGCTCCGCATCAGCTCGTCCAGGATGTCCGCGGCGGCCGGGCGGTCGGCGGCCGACGGATGCACGTGCACGAGCATGTATGCATGCGGATTCACGGTGCCGCCGAACGCTGCTACGAACCGCACGCTCCCCGCCTCGTCGAACTCCGAGCGCATGCCCGGCGGCACGTACGTCGAGAACGGGACGGCAAACCCGGCGGGTGCGGTCACGAGCTGCAACGTCTCGATGACCGGCATGCCCTCGACCATGACCGTGTCCTGGCGCGTGGCCGATCGCGCAGGCGGCCTCGCATCGGCCGGCGGTGCCGGCGCGGGGGCGCGGTCATCACCCGGCGGCGTCACGTCCGGCGCCGGGGGAGCCGCTCCATTCTCGGTCGTACCGCACGCGGCGGAGAGCAGGAGAGCAGTCATCAGGAATGTCCGCACGCCGACACCTCCATGGATCGCGGAATTCTGTGAGTCCGGTGTCCAATGCGAGATCCGGGCCGCGTGGTACGACTGATGCGACCTGCCGGTCGTACCCGAGCGAGGAGGACAGGATGCGGGAGCTGTTTCACGCCGATGGCGACACGTGGCGCGTGTCGAGCGACACGCATGACACGCACCGGGCGGTGCACACCGTGGTGTTCCACTGCGTCAGCAACAGCCAGCGGCCGTATCGCGTCGTCGAGTTTCCCGATGCGGCACTCGAGGGGCGGGACGTCGAGGAGATGGGCGAGCATGAGCTCACCGAGCTGTTCGGCCGCTCGCACACCATGGACTACAGCCACGACACTGCGGCCGAGCCCGAGAGTCACGGATACGGGGATCCGCCGTTGTAAGCGGTCGTGTCCCGCTACCGTCCCTGGATCAGAGCAGTCCCTCGTAGACCGGATTGGTCACGATCTCGCCAGTCTCGTCGAGGACGTGGCGGTCCCACGGGAACACGACGGTGGCGCTGGTCTCGAGCGCGTGGTAGTCGGGCTTGTAGCCGCCGACCTTCACGAGACTCGTGGCCGTGCGGATCTCGGCGGGCGAGACCTGGCGCAGCGCGTTGAGCGCGAGGCGCATCGTGTCGCCGGACGTGCAGATCTCGTCGACGATGAGCACGCGGCGGCCGGCGGCCTCCTTCGGCGCGGCCGACAGGATCTTCGGCCGGACGCGGGAACGGAGGCCGCCGGTGTCGCGGCTGATCTTGAGCGAGTAGAAGTCGCAGCGGAGAATCGAGGCGACCACGGCGCCCGGGATCACGCCCGCCTTCGCGATTCCCACGACGATCTCCGGCTGGTACCGATCGGTGGCGACCTTCACGGCGAGCACGCGGCAGAGCTCGCCGAAGAACTCCCACGACAGCTCGAGGAACTCCGTTTCCGGCATTCCACGGGCACGCTTGGCGTTCATCGGCAGGGGCATGGCGACCTTCCTCCGCAGGCTGGGCCCGCCAACTTAGCCGATGGGCCGACCGGACGAAAGCGGCGGGCCGCGAGTTGACACGGTGCGGTGCCGCGGGCATTCTGCCGCGCCATGGATTCCGACCTCCGGTCCCGCGCGGAGGCCCGTCTCGCCGATGCCGCCCGCGCCCGCGGCCTCGCCGATCCGAGGCCGCCCTTCCGGGAACGGCTGCGGCTGCTGAAGCAGGCGCACCCGGCCGCGTTCGATCGCGCCATCGAGCATTACGAGCAGCGCGTCCTCCCGGCGCTGGTCGAGGAAGAGCCGCTACCCGTGTGGATCGAGTACGGCCGCTTCCTCGGATCGCTCACGGCCGCAGGCGCGGTCACGGCCATAGACGAGTCCGGCCGGGCCACGCAGTGGGCACCGGCCGCTCGAGCCTCGCTCGTCCTGTTCATCCCGGAAGACACGGCTTCGGACGTGATGATCCTGGCGCAGCCCGCCGAGCCGAGTCCCGCCCAGAGCGCGACTGCCGCCCTGCTCGTGCAGCGCGCCCTGAAGCTGGAGTGACACGGAGCCGACGTGCTCGTCGCACGCTCACTCCGCTTCTCCCGCTATCCTCGCGCCATGCTGTCGAGGAACTCCTTGTTCGTCTTCGTGCGGCGCATGCGATCGAGCAGGAACTCGAGCGCTTCGGCGGGTGGCATGTCGGCGAGGAAGTTCCGCAGCAGGTAGACGCGGTTCAGCTCGACCTCGTCCATGAGCAGCTCTTCCTTGCGCGTGCCGGACCGGTTGATGTCGACGGCGGGGAAGATGCGCTTGTCGGCAATGTGGCGGTCGAGGACGACCTCCATGTTGCCCGTGCCCTTGAACTCCTCGAAGATCACCTCGTCCATGCGCGAGCCCGTCTCGATCAGGGCCGTCGCAATGATCGTGAGCGAGCCGCCCTGGTCGATGTTGCGCGCGGCGCCGAAGAAGCGCTTCGGCTTGTGCAGTGCGTGAGCGTCGACACCGCCGGACAGGATCTTGCCCGAGTGCGGCACCGTCACGTTGTAGGCGCGGGCGAGACGCGTGATCGAGTCGAGCAGGATGACGACGTCGCGGCCGTGCTCCGTCAGGCGCTTCGCCTTCTCGATCACCATCTCGGCGACCTGCGTGTGGCGGTCGGCCGGCTCATCGAACGTCGACGAGATCACTTCGGCGCTGACGTGCTCCTCCATGTCCGTTACCTCCTCGGGCCGCTCGTCGATGAGCAGCACAATGAGGTGGACCTCCGGGTGGTTCTCGATGATGGAGTTGGCGATCTGCTGCATGAGCATCGTCTTGCCCGCCTTAGGCGGCGAGACGATCAGCCCCCGCTGTCCCTTGCCGATCGGCGTCATCAGATCCATGAGCCGCATCGACAGACTGCCCGTCGAGTTCTCCAGCTTCAGCCGCTCCTCCGGATAGCGCGGCCGCAGGTTGTCGAATGCGATCCGATGCTTCGCCTTCTCCGGATCGTCACCGTTGACCTGCTCGACCTTCAGCAGCGCCAGGTACCGCTCACCCTCCTTCGGCGGTCGCACCTGGCCCATGACCGTGTCACCCGTGCGCAGGTCGAAACGCTTGATCTGCGACGGACTCACGTAGATGTCGTCGGGGCCGTACAGGTAGTTCCAGTCCTGCGATCGCAGGAAGCCGTATCCCTCGGGTAGGATCTCGAGCACACCCTCGCCGCGCAGCACGACGTCGCTGTCGAGGAGGTTCTGTTCGATACGGAAGATCAGGTCCTGCTTACGCAGTCCGGAATAGTTCGAGATATTGAGCTCCTCCGCCATCTCGTGCAGCTCGGCTATGGATTTGCTCTTCAGTTCGGCGATGTCCACGGATCACTCCGATTGTGCATGGTATGAACGACAGGCGAGCGACGCCGTCCTCGGGATTGCGCAGATTGCTGTCGGGACGGAACTCTACAATCGACCAGGAAAAGGTCGGCGCGTGGCTCGCGCCTCCGTGCTGCGGGAGGTTCTCGTCGCGGGTTATGCGATCAGTCTACCACGGCGGAAATCGGGGGTCAAGAGTCGCGTTGCCGTATGAATCGCAAGGATCGTACTTGATCCCGAACGGTGGCGCGGGAGCTTGACAGGTCTCGGGCGGCTCCAGAAATATACGGCCCCTTTCGGACGGGCACCCAGGCAGGAGGCGGCATGGCGCGTCACAACCGCGACGCTCGTGGCTCGGATCAGCGAGGCGAGAGCTACGAGCTGAGCTATCAGCCGGACTGGCTGCGGCTGATCAAGGTGACGCGCATGCTGGAGAGCGGGCGCCAGTCGACCAAGACGCTGTTCAAGAACATGGCCAGGCGGGAGCAGCCGCCCGGGGCACGCGTCCGGACCCGCGTCTCGTCGCGCGATCAGCGGGTCGAGTTCGAGATCGAGGTGGACGACCCGCAGGGCGTCGTGCGCAGGATCATTGTCGAGACGGAGCCGCCGGCGGGCGGCGAGCGTCTCGTCTTCACGATCGACGGACATCCCCCCCAGAAACGGCGCTCCTGACGCGCGGGTGTCGCCACGTCAGAAAACGTACCGCAGCGGATTGCGGCGCACATCGGCGAGCAGCGAGTCCAGCTCCGCCCGCGCCGCGCCGATCGCGCGCATGAGCGCGCTGTCCTGCTGCATGCGCGCGAGCGTGCCGTTCGGATCGCCGAGCGACTCGCTCGCCGCTGCGAGCCGCACGTTCAGCGAATCCACGCGCTGCTGCACTCGAGCAAGCGCCACGCGAAGCTCCGAGCTCCGGCCCGCCCGCTCGCGCAGCGCCGCAACCAGCGCGGGCAGTGCGGCTGCGTGTGCGCGGGTATTCTCGAGCGCTGCCCTGAACGCCGGATCGCGCAGCAGCGCGTAGCCCGGATTCGCGTCGAGATCCGCCTGCATCACGCGCGCCTCGTCGACGGCTGCACCCAGTCCCTCGAACGCCCGCTCCGTCTGCACGAGCCGCGCCCGTATCGCGGGCGTATACGCGCTCAGGTCGGCGAGCACGGCATCCAGCTCGCGCTTCACCGCCTCCGCCCGGTTCGTCAGCTGTCGCGGCGTCAGCTGCATCACCTCGCGCAGCGTGTCGCCCGGCGTGAGTACGGGAGCGGCGGCACTGCCCGCCGTGATGTTGACCGCACGCTCACTCATGATGTTGATCGATGTGAGATGGACGCGACTGTCGGCGCGCACCTGGGATTGCACGCTGCGGGGCAGCTCGATGCGAAGGAGGACGCGCTCGAGGGTGTCGCGGCCGGCGGGGAGCAGGCCGACGGCCGTGACGGTGCCGATCGGGCGGCCACTGACCCAGACGGGGGAGCCATCCACCAGACCCGCTCCGCCCGCGATGACGGCGAAGATGGCATAATCCTCACGGAACGCGCCGCGCAGGTCATCGAGGAAGAAGATGAGCAGGGCGGATGTCAGGAGCAGTGCGATGATGAGCGTGCCGGCGACGATGCGGCGGCTCTGGCGCGCTCCTGCGGCGGTGCTATCTTCGCCCGCCATGATTCGTCTCGGCCACATCGACTACAGCAATTGCGTTCCCGTTCATGCGCTGATCCTGGAGCGTGGTGCACGCGAGGTGGAGGTCGTGCGGGACATCCCGTCGCGGCTGAATGCAGCACTGGCGGCGGGCGAGATCGACGTGGCTCCGTGCTCGAGCATCGAGTATGCGCGCCATGCCGACGAGTATGTGATCCTGCCGCACCACGCGATCGGCTCGGCGGGTCCGGTGCAGAGCATCCTGCTGGAGAGCTCCGTTGCGCTGGAGCGGCTGCACGGCGCGGTCGTGGCGCTGCCGACGGCGTCGGCGACATCGGTCGTCCTGCTGCGTGTGCTGCTCGAGCTGCGGCTCGGCATCCGGCCGCGGTACGAGTGGTACGTGCAGGGCGACGCGGAGGAGGCGGGGGTGGACGGAGCGAGCGCGACGCTCCGCATCGGGGATGTCGCGTTGCGGCGGCACGCGGCACCGGGCAGCACCGTTCATGATCTGGGCGCGGAATGGTGGACGTGGACCGGCCTGCCGTTCGCGTTCGCGGTCTGGCAGGTGCGCCGCGCGACGGACCGGGCCGAGGTCCGGCGCCTCGCGGGGCTGCTGGCCGAGTCGCGCGCGTGGTTCTGCGCGAACGACCGGCGGCTCGCGCGCGAGTATGCGGCCGGCTTCGGTCTCACGCCGGATCGCCTGCTGCGCTACTGGCACTCGCTGCGTTTCGATCTCGATCCCCCCATGCAGCAGGGTCTGCTGCGTTTCTATCGTCATGCCGCCGAGCTGGGTGAGGCGCCGCCGGTGTCGTCACTCGCGATCCTGGATCCGTAGCGCCACCGGGGTCAGTGCAAGCGGCGGGCCGAGGGTGGACATTCGCGCGCGCCGCTGACTACCTTTCGAGCATGAACGCCTCCTGGACGTCACCCGTCGCCTGGGTCGGCCGCTCCGCGCTCGGCACGGCGGCAGGGTTCGGCCGCTTCGGCGCGTTCGCGTCCAGCGTCGCACGCGGCGGGCGCGATGCCGGCACGTGGAGCCGGCTCCTGGTATCGCACATGGCCCGCCTGGGCGTGGAGTCGCTGCCCATCGCGCTCTTCATTGCCGCGTTCACCGGCATCGTCCTCGCGCTCCAGGCATCGTACACGTTCACGGGCGCGATCCCGCTGTACTTCGTGGGCGTGCTCGTCGGCAAGACCATGATCCTCGAGCTGGGCCCGGTGCTGACGGGGCTCGCGCTCGCCGGCCGGGTCGGCGCGAACATCGCCGCCGAGATCGGCACGATGCGTGTCACCGAGCAGATCGATGCGCTCGAGACGCTCGGCTACGATCCGCTCGCCTATCTGGTCGTGCCGCGCGTCATTGCGGGCGTGCTGATGTTCCCGGTAGTGGTCGCGTTCGCGAATGCGATCGGCATCCTCGGCGGCTGGATCACTGCGCTCAATCTGCTGGACATGTCGACGCCGCAGTTCGTGCGGGGTCTGCGGCTGTTCTTCCAGCCGTTCGATGTCCAGTTCTCGCTCATCAAGGCCGCATCGTTCGGGCTGTCGGTCACGTCGATCGGTGCGTTCTACGGCTACAACACGATGGGCGGCGCGGCGGCGGTCGGGCAGTCGACGACGCAGGCGGTGGTGGTCAGCAGCATGCTGATCCTGGTGCTCGATGCGTTCTGGGCGGTGGTGCTGCTGTGAGCATCGAGCTGCGCCATGTCCGGAAGGCGTTCGGCAGCCGCGTCATCCTCGATGACGTGTCGCTGACCGTGCAGGAGGGCGAGACGCTCGCCGTGATCGGCTACTCCGGTGTCGGCAAGTCCGTCCTGCTGAAGAGCATCGTGCGGCTGCTCGAGCCGGATGCCGGCGATGTGTTCGTGGACGGGGAGGATGTCCGGGCGATGGCGCGTGACCAGCTGTACGAGCTGCGCCGCCGCGTCGGCTATGTCTTCCAGTTCGCCGCACTCTTCGACTCGATGACGGTATTCGACAACGTGGCCATGGGGCTGCGCCGCATGCGCATGCCGGAGCCGGAGATCGCCGGGCGCGTCGAGGAGTCGCTCGGCCTCGTCGAGATGAGCGGATACGATGACCGGCTGCCGGCGCAGCTCTCCGGCGGACAGCGCAAGCGCGTCGGCCTCGCGCGCGCACTCGCGACCCGGCCCAAGTACGTCCTGTACGACGAGCCGACCACCGGGCTCGACCCGGTCACGACCTCGGTCATTGACGGGTTGATCATGAAGACGGCCCGCGAGCTGAGGGTCACCGGTGTGGTCGTGACGCACGACATGAAGAGTGCCTACCGCATCGCGGATCGCATCGCGATGCTCAACGAGGGCGGCATCCGGTTCGTCGGTACGCCCACGGAAATCCAGCATACGGAGGACCGCGTGGTCCGTGGCTTCATCGAGGGCAGGCCGGAGCTCGCGCAGGAGGCGGTCGCGTGAGCCGGCGCAACGAGGTCGTGGTAGGTGCCGTCGTCATCCTGGCCATCCTGCTCATCGTGATCGGCACCATCTGGATGCAGGGTCTCGCGTTCGGCAGCGAGGAGCGCATCGTGCAGGCGCGCTTCCGCGAAGTGGCCCAGCTGCTCGTCGGCGGCAAGGTGAAGTACCGCGGCGTGCCGATCGGGCGCGTGGAGTCGATCGAGTTCGAGCCGGGCGGTGCGGCCGTGATCGTGTCGCTGGCGGTCGACTCGGACGTCACGCTGCCGGAGGATGCGGCAGTGATGCTCTCCCCGGAGTCGTTCTTCGGCGACTGGCAGGCGGAGGTCATCTCGCGGCGGATGTTCGCGACGTACGAGTATACGGAGCCGGTCGAGAGCGGCATGCTGCCCGGCTACACGTTGCCCGAGATCTCGCGGCTCACGGCCGTCGCCGACGAGATCGCCGGCAACCTGGCCACGATCAGCACCCGCATCGAGCTCGCGTTCACCGAGGAGACGGCACTGAACGTGCGCGAGGCGATCGAGAACATCCAGCGCGCGAGCGGCGAGCTCGCTGGACTGATGAACTCGCAGCAGGCGGCGATCGAGGAAGTCGCGTCCAACCTGGAGCGCACCTCGGAGGCGGCGGGCCAGGCGGCGCTGACGCTGCAGCGTTCGTTCGCAGAGGTCGAGGCGGCGATCGCGGGCGGCCGGCTGGTGAACATCGTGACGAACGTGGATCGCGCGACGTCGCGCACCGACTCGCTCGTGTCGCTGCTGGTGCAGACGAGCCGCGACCTCAGCAACACGGCGGTATCCGCCGACAGCACGTTCCGGATGGTGAGCAGCATTGCGAGTGACATCCAGCGCGGCGAGGGGTCGCTCGGGCGGCTGATCCAGGACACGACCCTGTACATGAGCCTCGTGCAGACGAACGTCGAGATGCAGACGCTGCTGCGTGACATCCGGCGGAATCCGAGGCGGTACATCAATCTCACCATCTTCTAGCGAGCTCCCGATCCCTCGTGAGCCTCATCGTACAGAAATACGGCGGCACGTCGGTCGGCACGCCGGAGCGGGTCAGGGCGGTCGCGCGGCGGGTCGCGGCGGAGCGGCGGACGGGTGCGGCGGTCGTGGTGGTCGTATCCGCGATGGGACACACGACGGACGAGCTGACGGCGCTGGCGGCACAGGTGACGCCCGATGCGCGGCGCCGCCACCCGCGCGAGCTCGACATGCTGCTGACCGCGGGTGAGCGGATCGCAATGGCGCTCGTCGCGATGGCGATCGGCGACTGCGGCATCGACGCGATCAGTCTCACCGGCTCCCAGGCGGCGATCATAACGGACAATACGCACACCGGTGCGCGGATCGAGGAAGTGCGCGCCGAGCGGGTGCGCGAGGAGGTCGCCCGCGGGCGGGTCGTCATCGTGGCGGGCTTCCAGGGCGTGAGCCGGGCCCGCGAGGTGACTACGCTCGGGCGCGGCGGCTCGGATACGACGGCCGTTGCGCTCGCGGCCGCGCTGCACGCCGACCGGTGCGATATCTTCACGGACGTCGACGGCGTCTACACCGCAGACCCGCGGCGCGTCCCGGACGCGCGGATCCTGCGCGAGGTGGATTACGACGACATGGTCGAGCTGGCGGCCTCGGGCGCGCAGGTGCTGCACCCGCGCGCCGTCGAGATCGCAGCGCGCTTCGGCGTGCCGGTCCGGGTGCTGTCGTCGTTCCGGGACCCGGACGCCGCGGGCGGCACGCTCATCACGAGGAGAAGGAACCGCATGGAAGGGCTGGTCCTGACGGGGCTCGCGAGCGAGGGCGCTCAGGCGAAGCTGACGGTGCGGGGGTTGCCGCCGTCGATGGAGGCCATGACGCGGATCATGTCCGCGCTCGCCGCCGAACGCATCTCCGTCGACACGCTCACGCCGGCGGATCGGCAGGACGGGCGGCGACAGCTCCAGATCACGATCGATGACGCCGACCTGGCGCGTGCACTCGAGGTCTGCCGCGGGCTGGTGCAGAGTCTCGGCGGCGAAGCCGTCGACGTGCAGCGCGGCCTGAGCAAGGTCACGCTCGTCGGCAGCGGCATGACCGGCATGCCGGGCGTCTATGCGCGTGCGCTCGAGGCGCTGCTCGCTGCCGGCGTCGACGTGCACGCACTCGGTACCTCCTCCGTCTCCATCTCCTTCCTCGTCGATTCCGCCGCGGAGGAGCGGACCTTGCAAGCGCTCCACACCGTGTTCGATCTGGCGAAGGTGACCGGATGAAGGTTGCGGTTCTGGGTGCGACGGGCGCGGTCGGCCGCACCATGCTGCGAGTGATGGAGGAACGGCAGTTCCCGGCAGAGGCGATCGTGCCGCTCGCCTCGGAGCGGTCCGCCGGCATCGCCGTGCCCTGGAACGGCCGCGAGTGGCCCGTACTGCCGCCCTCACGCGAAGCGTTCGACGGCTGCGACATCGCGCTGTTCTCGGCGGGTGCGGCCCGCAGCCGGCAATGGGCGCCGATCGCCGCCGAAACGGGTGCAGTCGTGATCGACAACTCGTCGGCGTGGCGCATGCATCCGCGCGTTCCGCTCGTCGTACCCGAGATCAATGCGGCCGCCGCCGCGGACCGGCCGCTCGGCATCATTGCGAACCCGAATTGTGCGACGATCCAGCTGGTGATCGTGCTCGCGGCGCTGCACCGTCGCTCGCCGCTTCGGCGGGTGGTCGTCACCACGCTCCAGGCGGTCTCGGGCGCGGGCCAGCAGGGTCTGGCTGCGCTGCGGGCCGAGCTGGCCGGCGGTACGGCGGACGACTCGCCGTTCGTGGCGCCGATCGCCGGGAACGTGATTCCGTGGATCGGCCCGCGTCTCGATGACGGCTGGAACGAGGAAGAGGAGAAGATCCGCGGCGAGACACGCAAGATCCTCGACCTCGCGGATCTGCCGGTGGCGGCCACGTGCGTGCGCGTGCCGGTGGAGACGGGTCACTCGATCTCGGCGACCGTGGAGCTGTCGGAGCCGCTCTCGCCGCGCGAGCTGCGGAGCGCGCTCGCCGCGATGGACGGGCTGGTCGTGGCCGACGCCATGCGCGATCCGCTGCCCCGCGATGCCGCGGGCACCGATGAGGTGCGGGTCGGGCACGTGCGCAGCGACCGTGACCTGCCCCACGTCGTGCACCTGTGGATCGTCGCGGACAACCTGCGCAAGGGTGCCGCGACGAACGCCGTCCAGATCGCCGAGTCGCTGGTGCGCGCCGCGACGGTGCCGCATGGGTGACGCGCCGCGTTCCTCCCGGCGCTCCGCTCGCGGGCGCCGTGCACGCCGGGCGCGGGTGGAGACGAGCTCCGGCGGTGTGGTGTTCCGCCGCGGTGCGGACGCGTTCGATTTCCTGCTGATCCGCGACCCGTACGACAACTGGGGCCTGCCGAAGGGTCACATCGAGGGCGGCGAGTCAGCCGCGGAGGCGGCGCTCCGCGAGGTCGAGGAGGAGACGGGGCTGCGCGCGCTCAGCATGGTGACCCAGCTGCCGACGATCGACTGGTTCTTCCGCGACCGCGGCCGGCTCGTCCACAAGTTCTGTCATTTCTTTCTCGTCGAATGCACGGCCGGCGACCCCGCGCCGCAGCTCGCGGAGGGGATAACCGAATGCATCTGGCGTTCGGCCGACGCCGCGATCGAGACCATCAGCTACTCGAACGCGCGCGAGGTCATGCGCGCTGCGGCCCGCTGGCTCGCAGCGCCGGAGCCGCAGAGCCCCGCCGTGACGATGCTCCGGCTCGAGAACCGGATGCGCTGACCAACTCACCAGACCGGGTGCGATGGAGCAGAAGACGATTCCGACGGAGCTGCGGTACATCTACGGCGCACTCGTGCTCGCGGTCGCTGCCGTGTTCCTGTTCAGCATCCACTCGGTGCTCTCGCCGTTCATCGCGTACATCGTGCTGCTGCTCCTGCTCGTCCCGTACGCGGGCACCGACCGGCACACGACAATCGTCATAGCGGCGACACTCGCGCTGCTGATCTGGCTGCTGGAAACGCTCGGCAGTCTGCTCGCACCGTTCATCCTGGCGTTCGTGCTCGCCTACATCCTCGATCCCGCCGTGGATGTGCTCGAGCGGCGGCGCATCGCGCGCGGTCCGGCAGTCGCCCTGCTCGTCGTGCCCGTGCTGCTGCTCATTGCGGTCGCGATCGCGTTCGCAATCCCCGCACTGGTGAACCAGATCGAAGCGCTCATCAGCCGGCTGCCGGCCGCCGCGGCGCGCGTGCTCGAGTGGCTCGAGCAGCTGCGCGCCAACGCGCAGCGCTGGAGACTGCCGTTCATCTCCGAAGAAGTTCTCGCGCGCTGGCTCGACGAGGAGCGGATCACGGCGTACATCGAGTCGCGGCAGCAGGCGATCGCCGAGGGCGCGTGGGGCACGCTGACCGGCGTCGGCCGCGGACTCGGGTTCGCACTCTCCATCCTCGGATTCCTCGTGCTCACGCCCGTACTGATCGTCTACCTGCTCCGCGACTTCGACAACATCACGCTGCGCGTGGCCGACCTCGTGCCGCAGGAGCGCAGGGAGGGCTGGCTCGCTTTCGCGCGCGAGTACGACGCGCTCCTGTCCCGCTTCCTGAGAGGTCAGGTGCTGCAGGCCACACTCGTCGGACTCATGACCTGGATCGGCCTGTGGATCGCCGGAGTCCCCTACGCCGGCCTCGTCGGCGCCATCGCCGGCGTGTTCAACCTCGTGCCCTATCTCGGACTCGTCGTCAGCATCGTGCCGGTGCTGATCATTGCACTCCTGAGCGGCAGCTTCCTCTCCATCATCCTGCGCGCCGGCATCGTGTTCGCCATCGTGCAGACGATCGATTCGACGATCGCGGGACCGCGCATCGTCGGTACATCCGTCGGCCTGCATCCCGTCTGGGTCATTCTCGCACTCGCCGTCGGCGGAGCGTTCTTCGGGTTCGTCGGCCTGCTCATCGCCGTGCCCGGCGCAGTGCTCATCAAACTGCTGCTGCGCGAGGGGCTCTCCCGATATCGCCGCTCGGCGACGTTCCTGGGCGCGCGCAACCTGCCGGAGTGAGCGCTGCCTTGCGTGGCGCGCGCCACGAGCGCTAGCATCCCGCCGCCTCACTGCCTCACGGATCGGAGCACATGCACGTCGACTCGAGAGACCTGACCATCATCGGCGGCGGGCCGACCGGCCTGTTCGCTGCATTCTATGCCGGCCTGCGCGGCGTCTCCTGCCGCATCATCGATTCGCTGCCCGAGCTCGGCGGCCAGCTCACCGCGCTCTACCCGGAGAAGTACATCTACGATGTCGGCGGATTCCCGCGCATCCTCGCGCGCGACCTCGCCGCCAACCTCGCCGAGCAGGGCACGCAGTTCGGTGCGGATGTGCGACTCGAAGAGCAGGTGCAGCAGCTGATCCATGACGGCGACGGCTACATCGTCACCACCGACCGCAACCGGTATCCCACGAAGGCCGTCCTGATCGCAGGCGGCAAGGGCGCCTTCGCGCCCCGCGTCCTCGAGTGCCCCGGCTACGACGCCCTGCTCGGCCGCGGCGTCGACTACCACGTGAAGGATCCCGCCCGCTACGCCGGCAAGCGCGTCCTCATCGTGGGTGGCGGCGACTCCGCCGTCGACTGGGTGCTCAATCTCAAGGATGCGGCCACGCGCCTCATCATCATCCACCGGCGCGAGGGATTCCGCGCACACGCGCACTCCATGCGACTCATGCACGAGGCCGTCGCGTCCGGCAGGGTCGAGCTGCTCACGCACCGCGAGGTCCGCGAGATCCACGGCGACGCCTGCGTCACCGCCGTCACCATCTTCGACAACCGCACCAACGAGGACACGACCTACGAGGTCGATGCCGTGCTCGCGCTCATCGGCTTCAAGCCCGACCTCGGACCCATCGGCACCTGGGGGCTCGAGCTCCAGCGCAACACCATCAGGGTGAACCAGCGCCTCGAAACCAATCTCCCCCGCGTCTACGCCGCCGGCGACATCGCGCACTACGAGGGTAAGCTCGAGCTCATCGCCACCGGCTTCAGCGAGGCCGCCATGGCCGTCAACCACGCCGTGCACGAGATCGATCCGAAAGCACGCTACAGCCCCGGACACTCCACGAACCTCAAGCTGTTCAAGGACCGGGAGGCCGCCGAGGAAGCCGCGCTTTCCCGCGGCGATTGACCCGCGGCTGGCATGTTTCCTGTATCCCGTCTCGCGTCGCCACACCACGTCATCCGGGCCGCGCGCCATCATGAGTAACGCACAGAAGACCGTTCTGCTCGTCGAAGACAACGAGGACAATCTCGTCGTCTACCGCACCATACTCGAGCACGTGGGTTACCGCGTCGTCGAGGCCCGCGATGGCGAGGAGGGCGTTCTGCGCGCTCGCGAGCAGATGCCCGACCTCATCCTCATGGACATTTCCATCCCCAAGATGGACGGCTGGGAGGCGACACAGCGCCTCAAGGCCGATGACGGGACCCGCAACATCCCCATCATCGCCCTCACCGCCCACGCCCTCGAGGAGGACCGGCAGAAGGCCGTCCAGGCCGGCTGCGACGGATACCTCGCCAAGCCCGTCGAGCCCCGCCGCGTCGTCCAGGAGGTCGAGCGCTTCGTCGGCCCCGCGCGGGTGACCGGGCCGGCCTAGGAGGGGCGATCGGCCCGGGGCGTCTTGCGGCTCCATTATCAATAATTATTATTGTTATAGACTGGAACTCGTAACCACGCAGGAGTCAACATGGCGGACAAGGGCAGGGCAGCGCTGATCGAGGGACTGAACGAGGATCTGGCCAACGAGTACACGGCGATCATCTCGTACATGCTGTATTCGCGGCTGGCGAACGGGGCCGCGCGGCTGGAGCTGGCGGCGTTCTTCGAGGCGGAGATCGCGGACGAGCTGGAGCATGCGAAGTTCCTGTCGCACAAGATCGTGGCGCTGGGCGGCACGCCGGCGACGGCGCCCGCCCCGGTGGCGCTGACGCAGGACAACCAGGAGATGCTGCAGCTGGCGCTGAAGGCGGAGAAGGATACGATCCGGAGGTACTCGAAGCGGATCGAGCAGGCGGAAGCGGCGGGCGACATTGCGCTCA
This sequence comes from Longimicrobiales bacterium, assembly GCA_036374995.1. Lineage (GTDB taxonomy): Bacteria > Gemmatimonadota > Gemmatimonadetes > Longimicrobiales > RSA9 > SH-MAG3. The sequence continues at coordinate 52,395 of DASUSS010000152.1, forward strand.
AGGTGGAGCTGGAGAACCTGGTCGCGGAGGAGACGCGTCACAAGGAGGATCTGGAGCGGGTGCTGCACGGCTGGCGGGACTAGCGCGAGGCGACCGGCAGAGGAACGGCCCGTGGCGGTTTGTCACGGGCCGTTTTTTCATTTGCCGGAGTGCGGCTCCGCGCGCAGAACACCGACCCGTGTGCGTGTGGCAAGGGAGCGTGTGCGTGAGCGGTCACACGGCCCACGGACTCACGCACACGCACACGCACGCACACGCACACGCGCACAGCACACGCACACAGCACACGCACACAGCACACGCACACGCACACGGCACACGGCACAAGGACACACGCACACAGCACAGGCACACGGGAATTTCGGCATCGTCAGGCTGCACGATCAGCGGAACGACGATATCTCAGTGTCTCTGTGCCTCTGTGATCAGATCGCGATCCAGCGGTCGATGGCGCGGAGTGTGGCGAGGCAGACGGCCTCTTCGACGGCGCGGGCGGGGTCGACGGGGACGATGCCGGAGAGGGTAGCGACGCGGCGGCCGATGGAGGCCTCGACGGATACGATGGCGTAGTTGCGGCCGAACATGGATGTGACGACGGCGGCCTCGAGTCCGAGCGCGAGGCCCTCGGTGGCGTTTTCGGCGGCGCGCAGGGTGGCCTTGGCGGCGGCGCGGGCGCGGCCTCCGCTGGTATCGAGCTCACTGGCCTCGCCGGCGGCGATGCTGGAGTCGCGGGCGAGCTGGATGCGGCAGGTGATGTGCGATCCGGACCGGGTGAGGGTGAGGTCCTGGAGCAGGAGGAAGCGGGCGGTCGTGTGGGTCGGGATCGCACCGCTGATCTCGTCGGGCAGCGCGACGGGGCAGGTGCGTACGGCCCGTGCGTCGTAGGGGATGCCGAGTGCGTGGAGGATGCGGGAGGCGGCGTTGACGACGATGGTGGACGCGGCGCCGGGAACGACGTGGAGGCGGGCGTCGCGGAGGTGTCCGTCGTGATCGAGCCAGACGGCGGCGGCGGCGACGCCGGGCAGTCGTTCGAGCTCGCCCACGGCCCGCAGCTCGAGCTGGTGGAGGTCGGCCGTCGGGAACGGGGAGAACGCCTCAGCCATCGAGGCCGGACCAGCGATTCGTCGCCTGGAGCGCCGCGAGGATCGCGGCCTCCTCGGGCGAGCGGTGGAGAGCGGCGGCGCCGGTGAGCGGGTGCTCGCGCCGTCCGACGGAGGCGCTCGCGGCGACGAGCACGAAGGCCCGGCCATGACTCTCGACGAGGGTCACGCCCTCGAGGCCGAGCCGCTCGTCGTCGCGGGCGACGGCGAGGGCGGCGAAGATGGCACGAGCGGCGGCCTGGGCGCGGCCGAGCGGGGTGCTCGGGCCGGTGCCGGAGCCGCTGATCGCCTCGTTGCCGCGCCGGATCGTCACCCGGCAGGCCGCCTCCAGATCGGGGCGGGTGCGGGCATCATAGCCGACGAATACGTACCGCCCAGCAATATTTTCCTCCCTCGCCTCGACCCGGTCCGGCCCCGCCGCCTGCGGCACCTGTGGCGCATGTGCATCGGGTGTCAGGAACGCCGCCGGCTCGTCCGAGCGGACCTGCGCCACGCTGATCACGCGCCGATCCACCACGAGGCCGAGGCCTGCGCCGAGAGCGGATTCCACGTTTCGCACGATCTGCTTCGGGTGCAGCTCTTCGCTCGCCAGCACATGGATTTCCTCGACCGCGCCGGCTTCATCGAGCGAGACGCGGGCCGCCAGGACGCCGCGGAGCGCGGCGATGAGACCCTCGATCTCGCTCTCGGGCCAGGTCGGCGAAACGGGTTCAGGCATCGGTGCCGGTTTCCTGATGAATGGGGTCGACGGGTGCCGGTAAGAGGCAAGCGGCGCGCCATCTGTTGTGCGCGTTGCCCGGGTCACGGGTGCGAAATATGTTGCCGGGAACCGACGCCGCGGCACGGGAGTTCCTACAGCAGTCCACGACGCAGTAGAGCGGAATCAGGTGAACATGCCCACGACCGAGACAGTGATCATCATCGGCTCCGGACCGGCGGCCTGGACGGCGGCGGTGTACGCGGCCCGTGCGAACCTGGACCCGGTAGTATACGAGGGCGAGCCGAGCCGCACGATGCTGCCTGGCGGCCAGCTCATGTTCACCACGGAGGTCGAAAACTACCCCGGCTTCCCGGACGGCGTGACCGGTCCGGAGATGATGGAGCGGTTCAAGGAGCAGGCGCTGCGGTTCGGTACGCGGGTCGTGTCCGAGGATATCGCGAGCGTGGATCTGGGGCGTTACCCGTTCGTGGTCAGGCCGAATTACGGCGAGCCGGTGGAGGCGCTGTCGCTGGTCGTGGCGACCGGGGCGCGCGCGAACTGGCTGGGGCTGCCGAACGAGGAGCGGCTCGCGCAGAGCGGCGGTGGTGTCTCGGCCTGTGCGGTGTGCGACGGCGCGCTTCCGGTGTACCGGGACAAGGTGCTCGCGGTGGTAGGCGGCGGGGACACCGCGATGGAGGAGGCGCTGTACCTGACGAAATTCGGGAGCGAGGTCCTGATCATTCACCGGCGCGACCAGCTCCGGGCGTCACCGATCATGGCGGAGCGGGTGTTGAAGCATCCGAAGGTCCGGGTGCTGTGGAACACGAAGGTGACGGAGGTCCTGGGGTACGACCACGTGACGGGTCTGCGGATCGAGGACACGGTGACGGGCGAGTCGCGGGAGCTCGAGGTGGGCGGGCTGTTCATTGCGATCGGCCACACGCCGAACACGGCGTTCCTCGGCGGTCAGCTGGATCTGCACCCGAGCGGCTACATCCGCACGCCGGAGCCGTGGCGCACGATCACGAGCGTGCCGGGCGTATTTGCCGCGGGCGACGTCATGGACAGCTATTACCGACAGGCGGTGACGGCCGCGGGAACGGGCTGCATGGCGGCGCTGGAGGCCGAGCGCTGGCTCGCCCACCACGGCCACGGCGAGAGCCCGGTTCTCGAGACGGCCGAGGCGCCGGCGTCCTGATCGCCCGCCCGTCCCGCACGCCCGCCCGGGCGTCCGTCTAGCGGCGGATGCCGATCCCGCGCAGCAGCCGGTCCATGAACCCCCGGGGATGCGCGGGACAGTGGTCGGTCGGCTCGGTGCCGGGCACGAAGTACTCGACCCGAACATCGGCCGGCGGGCAGTTCGGCGTCGCGAGCCGGCCGGTGACCTCGTCGATGTGTGCGCCCGTCAGCGAGGGCGGGGGCGACCAGTCGACCGGTGCTTCCCGGTCGGCGTACACCGCCTTCATCGTGGCCGCCCAGATCGGCGCGGCGAGCGTACCGCCGAACGCGCCCGGCAGGATCTGTTTCGGCTGATCGAATCCGATCCACACTCCGGCCGCGACGTCCGGCGTCATCCCCACGAACCAGACATCCTTCGCATCGTTCGTCGTGCCGGTCTTGCCGGCGGCCGGCAGCCAGAACCCGCTGCTGCGCACGGCGAGTCCGGTCCCCCGGTCGATCACATCCTCCATGAGCGACGTCGTGAGGAACGCGGTCCCGCTGTCGAGCACGTGCGGCCCGCCGTCGGGTGCGCTCCACAGGACGCGGCCGTGGGCGTCCTCGACGCGCGCGATCAGCTGCGGCGTGACGCGGTAGCCGCCGTTGGCGAGCGTGGCATAGGCGGCGGTGAGCTCGGCCGGAATCACCTCGGCCGAGCCGAGGAGGATGGACGGATAGTCCGGTATGGCGGTCGTGAGGCCGAGCGTACGCGCCATCGCCGCGACGCGGTCGATGCCGGCCCACTGGCCGACACGGACGGCCGCGTTGTTGGACGAGAGCACGAGCGCCTCGCGCACCGTGAGCATCGTCACGCTGTCCGGCACGTGGTCGTCCGGGCGCCACGCGACGCCGCTCACCGCCACGTCCACGGGCGTCGTCTCGATCAGCGCAGCGGGCGACAGGCCGTTCTGGAGTGCCGCGGCGTAGACGATCGGCTTGAACGTCGAGCCCGGCTGGCGCCGCGCATGGAACACGCGGTCGTACGCCGAGTGCTGGAAGTCCCGGCCGCCGACGAGGGCCCGCACGGCGCCCGTGTGCACATCCAGCACGATCACCATCCCCTGGAGGTAGGGTGATCCGCTGCCCTGCGCGGCATCGAGCCGGTCGCTTTCCGGTCTCTCGTGACGCCACTTCCCGTACTTCCCGCTCTCGATGTTGCGGAGCTGTCTCACGAGCGCATCGTGCGCGGCCTTCTGGATGGCCGGGTCGAGTCCCGTATACACGCGCAGTCCCTGCACGTCCGCATCCTCGCCGAACCGCTCGCGCAGCTCGCGCCGCACCGCGGCGACGTAGTACGGCGCAGCGCCCGCAGCCTCGGGCGGCGGCGCGAGCGCGAGCTGCTCCGACTTCGCCTCCTGCGCATCGGCAGCACTGACCACCGTCTCGCGCACCAGCACATCCAGCACAACGTTCCGCCGGGCGAGCGCGCGCTCCGGATGCTTGCGCGGATTGTAGCCCTCGGGGTTCTTGACCAGACCAATCAGTACCGCCGCCTCGGACAGCGTCAGGCTGCGCGCCGGCTTGCCGAAGTATCCGCGCGAGGCCTCCTCGACGCCGTACTTGCCGTCGCCGAAGTAGACCTGGTTGATGTACATGCGGAGGATCTCGCGCTTCGTGAACGCGTCCTCGATCCGGCCGGCCAGCCGGACCTCGCAGAGCTTGCGGCGCAGCTTGTCGGAGCGCGGTAGCTCCTCGGGGAAGACGTTGCGCGCAAGCTGCATCGTGATCGTCGAGAACCCCTCGGAGAACGAGAGCGACGTGATGTTGCGCCACATGGCGCGGCCCGCGCCGCGCACGTCCACACCGCCGTGCTGCCAGAACCGGCGATCCTCCACGGCGACGAACCCGTTCGACAGCATCGGCGGTACGTCGGCGAGCTCGACCAGGACGCGGCGCTCGGGCGAGAGGTCGGCGATGAGCGAGCCATCACCTGCATACAGGCGGGTCGCTTCGGGCGGACGATAGTCGCGCAGCGCAGCCACGGTCGGGCAGCCCTGCGCGCTCGCCGCCGCCGGAGCCGCGGCCGGAAGGGCGCCACACAGCGCCGAAAGTATCAGGAATCTCCTCATGGCCGGCTTCTACACCGTCAGAGCAGCATCCTTCCACCGTCGACCACCAGGTTCTGCCCGGTCACGAAATCGGACCGGACGAGATAGAGCAGGGCGCGCGTGGCGTCCGCCGTCTCGCCGCTGCGAGCGACCAGCCTCCGCTCGCTGCCCTCCTCGCCCTCGTGGTGCTCGGGCGGGAGGATGGTGCCGGGCGCGATGGCATTGACGCGGACGTCGGGCGCGAGAGCGCGGGCGAGCACGCGGGTCAGATGCAGCAGTGCCGCCTTCGATGTCGCATGGTGCGCGAACGATGGCCACGGCTGGAGCGCCGACAGGTCCACGATGTTGACGATGACGCCACCGCCGTCGCGCCGCAGCAGCGGTGCGGCCGCCTGCGACAGGAAGAACGGGCCCTTGAGGTTGACGCCGAGCACGCGGTCCCACGCGGCCTCATCGATGTCCGCGAGCGGAGCGCGCTCGAAGAGGGATGCGCTGTTGACGAGGATGTCGAGCCGCCCGTACGCGCGCTCCGTCTCGCTCACGAGGCGGTGAATGTCGTCCAGGCGCGAGATGTCCGCCCGTACGGCGATCGCGCGGCGGCCGAGCCGCGCGATGTCGTCGACGGTCGCGGCCGCGTCCGTCGCGGACGTGTTGTAGTTGATGACGATGTCGCAGCCGGCCTCGGCGAGCGCCAGGCCGAACGCGCGGCCGACGCGGCGTGCGCCGCCCGTTACGAGCGCGACTCTGCCTTCCGTTTCCATGCGCGGAAGGATAGTGGCGAGGCGGAAGCCCGGCAATTAAACTCCCGGTCCGCTTTCGTTCGCAGTGTCGGGGAGGGCAGGATGTCGGTGGATCTGTCGGGACGGGTGGCCGTGGTGACGGGTGGCAGTCGCGGCATCGGTTATGCCATTGCCGATGCGCTGGCGGCCGCGGGCGCAAGCGTCGCGATCGGCGCGCGCACCGCCCGCGATGTCGAGCATGCGGCGCGCCAGCTGACGAACGCCCACGCGGGAGCCCGCTGCATCGGCGTGCCGTGCGATGTCCGCTCGCAGCAGGACTGCGAGCGGCTGGTCGACGCCGCCGTGAAGCAGCTCGGCCGGCTCGACATCCTGGTGAACAACGCCGGCATCGGCCGCTTCGCTGCCGTCGCCGAGATGGACCCGGACGACTGGCGTGCCGTGATCGAGACGAACCTCAACAGCCTGTTCTACTGCACGCACGCCGCGCTGCCGCACCTCACGCGCGCCGGCACGGGCTGGGTGATCAACATCGGCAGTCTCGCCGGGAAGAACGCGTTCCCCCGCGGCGCCGCATACAACGCGAGCAAGTTCGGCCTGATCGGGTTCAGCGAGGCACTGATGCAGGAGGTCCGTCACGACGGCGTGCGCGTCAGCTACATCATGCCGGGCAGCGTCGCGACCGAATTCTCGCATCCGTCCGGCGGCAGCAGCGGCGAGGAATGGAAGGTCCAGGCGGCGGACATCGCGCAGATCGTGATGGACCTGCTGGGCACGCCGGAGCGGACGCTGCCGAGTCGCATCGAGGTGCGCCCGTCGCGGCCGCCGAAGTAGACGCTCGACGCAGCCGGACGGGATCCGGCGCGAATCAGGACACAGCCGCCGCGTGCGATTGCGGTGGAGCACGAGGGATACGGCAGATGGCGACACATCGGATCGAGAAGGACTCGCTCGGCGAGATGAAGGTGCCGGCGGCTGCACTGTGGGGCGCACAGACGCAGCGCGCCGTGGAGAACTTCCCCATCAGCGATCTGCGCTTCCCGCGCTCGTTCATAGCAGCGCTCGGCGTGATCAAGAAGGCGTCGGCCGAGACGAACGCCGCGCTCGGCGTGATCGATACCGAGACGGCCGACGCGATCATCGCGGCGACCGACGAGGTGATCCGCGGTGACCACGATGCCCACTTCGTGCTCGACATCTTCCAGACGGGCAGCGGCACGTCGACGAACATGAACGCGAACGAGGTGATCGCGCATCGCGCCGCGCAGATCCGCAGCGGTGCGCGCATTCACCCGAACGATCACGTCAACGCGGGACAGTCCTCGAACGATGTGATCCCGACGGCGATGCAGGTCGCGGCGTGTGTCAGCATCGAGCGTGACCTGATCCCGGCACTGGAGCGGCTGCGCGACTCGCTGGCGGCGAAGGCGCGCGAGTTCGACCACATCGTGAAGTCCGGTCGCACCCATCTGATGGATGCCACGCCGGTGCGACTCGGTCAGGAGTTCGGCGGATACGCGGCGCAGATCGAGCTCGGCATCCGCCGCCTGCGCGAGGCGGAGCGCGACCTGCGCGATCTGCCGCTGGGCGGGACCGCCGTCGGCACCGGCATCAACACGCCGCCGGAGTTCGCACCGGCCACGATCGCACGGATCGCGGAGAGCACGGGCATCCAGTTCCGGGAGGCGGAGAACCACTTCGAGCGACAGGGTACGCGCGACACGATCGTCTACGCGCACGGCGCGCTGAACACGCTCGCCGTTTCGCTCATGCGGATCGCGAACGACATCCGCCTGCTCGGCAGCGGCCCACGCGCCGGTCTGAACGAGATCACGCTCCCCGCGGTCCAGCCGGGGTCGAGCATCATGCCCGGCAAGGTAAACCCCGTGATCGCCGAAGCAGTGACGATGGTGGCGGCGCAGGTGATGGGGAACCACACGACGATCACGGTCGGCGGGCAGGGCAGCTTCTTCGAGCTGAACGTCATGATGCCGGTCATGACGCACGCGATGCTCCAGTCGATCTCCCTGCTGTCCAGCGCCGCACGCGTGTTCGCGGACAAGTGTGTGGCTGGCATCGTCGCCAACGAGGACCGCTGCCGCGAGCTGCTCGAGGGCAATCTGTCCCTCGCGACCGCACTCGCGCCGAAGATCGGCTACGACGAGGCCGCGTCGATCGCGAAGCAGGCGTTCAAGGAAGGGAAGACCGCGCGGGCCGTAGCGCGCGAGCGCGGCGTGCTGCCGGAACAGGAGCTGGACGCGGTGCTCGATGCGAGGGCGATGACGGAGCCGGGGATTCCCGGCGGCAAGCCGATGCCGGGCGGCGGGTGAGCTCGGTGCTCAGCTCGCATTGAACAGAATCAACCGCGGAGGGCGCGGAGCGACGGCGAGGTTCGGGAGGCGCGCCGGCAGTGCAGCAACTTTGCCTCACTGCCCGTGTGACCTCCCTGTCTCGCCCTGCTCCGCGCCCTCCGCGATTGACTCTGTCGTGTTCTACCCTGCGGACCCGGCTGACGAACGGCAACGGATCAGGCCGTGACCTTCTCGGCCGCGTGGTCGTGCTCGAGCGCCTCGACGGCGGCCTCGGTCGAGAAGTCGGGCGCGGTCGCAGGCACCAGGTCGTACCCCTCGCTCCGCGCGACGACGATCGAGCCGAGCAGGTCCGCGGTCACGTTCGGGACCGTGCGCGACATGTCGAGGATGCGGTCCACGCCGAGGATGAGCGCGATCCCCTCCCCGGGCACTCCCACCATCACGAGCACCATGACGAGCAGCGGAATCGAGCCGCCGGGCACGCCCGCGGCGCCGATTGCCGTGATGATCGACATGATCACGACGATCAGCTGGGAGCCGAGCGAGAGGTCGATGCCGAAGACCTGCGCGAGGAACAGCACGGTCATGCCCTCGAAGAGCGCCGTCCCGTTCATGTTCATGGTCGCACCGAGCGGGATCACGAAGCCGGCGATCTGACGAGGCACGCCGAATTCCTCCTCGGCCGTGCGCAGCGTGGTGGGCATGGTGGCGTTGGAGCTCGAGGTCGAGAACGCCGTGACCATCATGAAGCGCGCGCGCCGGAACAGCACGCGCGGGCTGATGCCCGCGAGGAATTTGCCGATCAGCGCGAGCGTGCCGAACTGATGGATGATCAGGCCCGTCAGCACCATGATCACGTACAGACCGAGGGAACGGAGCACGTCGAACCCGAACTGCGCGGTGACGGCATAGATCAGGCCGGCGACGCCGTACGGTGCGAGCTTCATCGCGAAGCCGATGATCTCGATGATCGCCTGGGCAATGCCTTCCAGTCCGCGGATCACCGGCGCCGACAGCTCCTTCGGGATTCGTGTCAGCGCGATGCCGAACAGCAGCGTGAAGAAGATCACGCCGAGCATGTTGCCATCGACCGCTGCCTTGATCGGGTTGCGCGGTACGATGGCGATGAACGTCTGGATGCCGAAGCCGTTCGTCTCGGACATGGACACCCGCTCCGCGGCCTGGCCGGAGTATTCGGCGAGGAGGGCCGCACGGACGGCGGGATCGATCGCACCGCCCGGCTCGATCAGGTTCGCGAGCACGAGGCCGAGCGCAACGGCGAGGAACGTGGTGAACAGGAAGAAGCCGATGGTCTTGCCGCCGACGCGACCGAGCTTGCTCAGGTCGCCCAGGCCGGCGACGCCGAGTGCAAGCGTGGTGAACACGAGCGGCATCACGACCATGAACAGCATGCCGAGGAAGATCTGGCCGACGGGCTGGGCGACGTACGTCACGACGGCGTCGACCCAGGGTTGGCCCTGTGCGAAGACATTGGTGAGGATGCCGGCGATCGCGCCGAGCGCGAGGCCGAGCAGGATCTTCGTGTGGAGCGGCAGACCGCGACGCTCTCCGGCCTCAGCAGGCATGGACGGACTCCGTGAAGTGCGAGATTGCGGACTCGAAAACGCCGCGTCGGGACGACGCGGCGTGAGGGTTACTGCTCTTTCGCTACGATGCGCTGGAGGCCGGAGAGCCGGCGCGCGAGCTCATCGCGGCGCAGTCGGTTGAGTGTCCAGAGGCCGTCCTTGCGGCGCTCTATGACGCAGGCTGCCTCGAGCACGGAGAGGTGGTGCGAGACCAGCGATGGCGACAGTCCGAGCGCGCCGCCGATCGCGCCGCACGACAACTCGCCCGACGTGGCGAGCAGCTCCACGATCCGGTACCGGTTCACATCCGACAGCGCCGCCAGCACGCGCACCACGTCCTGCGTGTCCCGCGTGTCCTGCGTCTGTACCCGAGCTTCCACAGAGCCTCCAGACTTCCCGATTGGGGCGGATCATACCCGCACCCGCGGTCCGGGGTCCGTCAGGAAGCGGGCACCTCGCCCACGAACAGGGAGCACGCGTCGGCGACATCACCGCCCGCGAGCAGCTCGAAGCGATAGCGGCCGGGCTTCGGGAATACCACCTTCTCGAGCGGCATGATCAATCGTGTCTGCGCCGGCGCACGGTCGGATCCGCGCGGGTCCACACGCGTGTGACCCTGAATCGTCAGGAGCTTCCGCCCGCTCGCGTCGATCATGTCGGCACGGAGCGGCAGCTCGCCGCTGTCGTCCGGTCCCCACTCCACGATGAACACGACCATCATACGGTCCTGCATTGCGGGGAAACCGGGGGCCGTGAGCTCATTGAACAGCCCGATGAGGTCCACCCGGCCATCGGGCCGCTCCCGTGCGTCCTCGCACAGCGCTGCCAGTCTGAGAATCATGAGGCGGGCAAGATGCCGGAGGCGAGTCGGCCTGTCAAACGCCGGCGCGGAAGTCGGGCAGGAGGTATCGGCGGCGACCGGAGAAGATGCGGCGCAGTGCCGCGCTCACCCGCTCCTCGAACTCGCGGGTCACCCCGCCGCCCGCGTACGCCGGCAGTTCCACGACGTCATCGGCGGTGAAGCCGTCGGCGATCACCTCGTTCATGTCATCCTCGACACGCAGGAACCCGATCGGGACGAGGCGTGCTCCGCGCTCGTCGGGGGTAGGCACCACGATGTAGCGCACGCGCGCGGCGTCCGCGTCCACGATCAGGTCTTTCACTTCCAGCCGCGCGCCATCGCCGGTCAGCACCAGCGGCCAGCCGCGGATGTCGTGCTCTCCCGACGCCACCTTCCACCCCGGCAGGTACGACAGCCGGTGCAGCGGCTCCGTGTCGTCGCGGCGCGAACCGTCGGAGACGACCGGGTGGTCGCCCACGTAGATGCCGCTGTGGTCGTACGAAGGATGCGCGTAGTAGCGCTCGCCATGGAACGTGCGGCCGTACGCCTCCAGCAGCGCACGCTCGAACGGATCATCGATGTGCGACACGTCCGCCGGGAACGGCGGAACCTGCTCCAGCTGCTCGAGCAGCGCGGCGCGCAGGCGGATGCACGGCTCGTCGCCCTCCTCGCGCACGCGCGCGTGCCCGATCGGAACGAGCACGTGCCGATCCAGCGTGTCCAGCGCGAGATCGACGTACCGCAGCAATCCCGTCTCCGCCTCCGCAAGCGCGCCGTACACCGACCCGGCCGGGATCCCGCTGGCGTCCTCCACCCGGATGCCGCGCAGGTCCGGAACCGGACGCAGCATCGTATCGTCGGCCGTCGCCGCTTCCTGTCGAAGCGTCGCGATCTCACGCGCGGACGCCTCGCCCGCCGCATCGCTTTCCTGCTGGATTCTCGAATCACGCATGGCGCCCTGCGGCTGCAATGCCCGTTCCTTGACACTCCGTCGCGACGGCATCCAGTATGCCCGCCAGCACGACCCGGTCGCGCCCGAGTGCACCGCAGTCCCCGATGAACGAGCCTGCGCACCCATGCGATATAGAAAAGACAAGTCCGCAGGCGTCATCGTCTTTCATCGGAGTGACACCGGCTGTCGTTTCCTGCTCCTCCTCTCGCGCCTCACGAAACGACCGCTCTGGGAGTTCCCCAAGGGCGGCGTCGACCCGGGCGAGACCCTGGAGCAGGCGGCACTGCGCGAGCTGCGCGAGGAGACCGGACTCGATGCCGCCAGCATTCGCATCATCGACTCGTTCGAGCATCGCGAGGAGTATCGCTTCACGTCCGGGAAGGGAGAGGGCCGCACGCTCGTCCGCAAGGAAGTCACCTATTTCCTCGCCGAGTCGCTCAGCACCGATGTCATTCTGTCCGCTCATGAGGCGAGCCAGTTCGCATGGCTGCCTCTCCAGGACGCCATCCGCAAACTGAAATACAAGGCGCGCCGCGAGATGCTCCGCGACGCCGCGCGCGCCGCCGGCTGCGCCCCGCCCGAGGACTGAGCGCCGTTCAGCGCTCGGTCACCAGCCGCCTCAGCCGATTCTCCAGCAGCCCTTCCGGCAGCGACAGCGCCTGGCCGAGCACCTCGTGCTCGTCCGCACCCCGGAACGACTGCACGGCATCCAGCCACAGACGCCCCGTCGGCGCGACGAACACCAGGCGCCCGTAGAATACCCCCGTATTGCCCCAGCACTGGAGCATGACGCGCCATGCGGCACCATCGACGTGGAGCGAGCGTACGTCAAGTGTTTGCGTCGCGCGCGGCAGCGACGATACCGCCGGTCGCGGTACGATCGACGGACTGATCGGCCGCACGCGCGCAATGCCATCCCAGCCACAGCCGAGACACCAGCGTTTCTCGAGGCGCGTGCGGCGACGCACAGCGGACAGGATCCGGAGCGGACGGGAGACGATGCGAATCGTGTCGGAGTCGCAATGGGGACAGCGCCGTCCGAGAGGCAGCGCGCGATAGCTGACGACCGCGCTCAGCGCGACCGGCAGCACGAAGACCAGAAGTAGATACGACCCAATGAGAACGACCACGCGAATACTCATCTCGGGGTTGCACTTACGGCGCTGGAAGGCAAGAAGCATACCCGGTGGCACCGTTCTCGCATCAGCGGTGCGCGGCCTGATTTTCATGGGGAGATTCCCGGCGGAAAACAGGTGTGATGTTCGCTTGACAACTGCGGCAGGGAACCTGCATACTCGCTGTCGCTGGCTCCGGAAGGAGCAACCCGTCCGCATTGAGCGAATGCGGACGTGGCCAGGGCACGACGCCCGTTGGCGTCACACTGAGCACCCTCATCGGAGGTTTGTATGAAGCGCTCGTTTCTGACGGTAGTCGCGGCTGCATCCGTGTTTGCGCTGGGCGCGTGCGGCGGCACCGATACCGACGCGGACATCGAGCCGGTGGAGGAAGTCACTCCGGCTCCGGCGCCGGCGCCGGCACAGCCGATGCCGATGGACACGATGCCGATGGACACGACCATGATGGGTGACACGCTCGGCACCACGGGAATGTGATCGATCGGCGGCTGAAAGACACACCGTTGAGGGTTGTGGAGTGCGGCGTCGGCGATCCGGCGCCGCACTTCATTTACCGGATGGATACGCGTCCGCGTAGCGCCGCTCGCACTCACGGATGATCGCCGCGGCGCGGGTGCGGTCGTGCCAGCCGAGCAGCTCGGTCGCGTGCCCCTCCAGCTCCTTGTACATCCCGAAGAAGTGCTCGACCTCGCGGAGGAAGTGCGGCGGTGCGTGCTCCAGCTCGGTATACCGGTCGTAGAGCGGATCGCGGACCGGCACGGCGAGCAGCTTCTCATCGAGCCCCTTCTCGTCGCGCATGATGAACACGCCGAGGGGGCGCACGACCATGAGGCAGCCGCTGAATGTCGGTTCCGTGACCATCACGACGACGTCGAGCGGATCGCCGTCCTCGGCGAGCGTGCGAGGGATGAGCCCGTAGTCGCCCGGATAGTGCACCGCGCTGTAGAGGAGGCGGTCGAACAGGAAGAAGCCGGTCTCCTTGTCGAGCTCGTATTTGTTCCGGCTGCCGCGCGGGATCTCGATGACGGCGTTGAGCCGATCCGGCGAGGCCGGGCCGGAGGTCAGATCGTGCCACGGATGGGGCTGCATACTCTCTCCCGTTCTTGCGCGCCGGTCGCCGGCGCGGCTGTCCTGACATGAACCGGAGCCGCGATGAGCTGGGCGCTCACGTCTCCGCCGCCGGCGGCGTGCGCCACGCACCCGGCCGGGCTGCCGCGCTCGAGTCGTGCGTGCTTCAGGTCTTCACGAAGATGCCCGGACGCTGGGCCGAGCCGGTGCTCGACGATGCGGAGACGGCCGCGTTCCGCGCGGCAGTCCGCGAGCACGGTATCAGCGCGATGTCCGCGCACGATTCCTACCTCATCAACCTCGCCTCGCCCGACCCGGTGCTGCGTGCGCGCTCGTTCGACTCGTTCGCGCGCGAGCTCGACCGCTGCACGCAGCTCGGCATTCCGCTCATCGTCTCACATCCCGGCAACGCGACGGACGGAGACTTCCCGAGCGCCCTCGCGCGCAATGCCGAAGCCGTGCAGCGGGCGCTCGAGGAGAGCGCGGGCGTGTCGATCCTGTTCGAGACCACCGCCGGTGCCGGCCGCGTGCTCGGCGCGCGCTTCGATGAGCTCGCCCGCCTCATCGACCGCATCCCCGCAGGCCTCCACGATCGCGTCGGCGTGTGCGTCGACACCTGCCACATCTGGGCCGCCGGATACGACATCCGCAACGACTACGACGGCGTCATCCGCCGCTTCGATGACACGCTCGGCCTGGACCGGCTCCGGCTCTTCCACCTCAACGACTGCCGCGGCCCGCTCGACGCACGCCTCGACCGCCACGCGGCCATTGGTGAAGGTGCACTCGGCGATGCACCGTTCGCACGCCTCCTGAACGACGACCGGCTCCACCACGTGCCCAAGCTGCTGGAAACGCCCAAGGACGGCGCTGCCCTGACCGCAGACCGCCGCAATCTCGCGCGCCTGCGCGCCTACCGCTCCCCGCCCGCCGCCACCGGCAACAAGTCGCCGAAATCGCGCAATAAGTACCCGAAATCCGCACGGGGCGCGACTCGCGGCGATCGCTGAACTGGTTGTATTTCAACGAGTTACGTCCTAATGCCAGGTATGGCGCCGATCCTGCTTTGGAGAGCGGGCACAACATGGTCATCCGCGGCGAGCGGGAACTCCGGGGAGAGCGCCGCGGAAAGGGCGGGCGGTCGTTGCTTGCAACGGCCGCTCCGTTCTTTTTATGGACTTTTTGCCATGAACGGCGGGGATCAACGGCGGGGGGATGAACTTCGGGGGATGAACTTC
>DASUSS010000153.1:0-11190 GCA_036374995.1 Longimicrobiales bacterium
CCGCGGCTGGACGAAGGATGGCAGCGCCGTCCTGCTGTACGACGAGTGGGACATGTGGAAGGTGCCGGTCAGGCCGGGCGAGCGCGCCGTGAATCTCACGGGCGACGGCCGCGAGAAGCAGATCCGCTATCAGCGCATCTACGACTTCTCCGGCGACGGACCGGGCGGCGGGCCCGGCGGATTCCGCGGGTTTGGCGCCGCCAGCGAAGGCATCGACCTGTCGAAGCCGCTCTGGATCGGGATGTACGGCGAGTGGACGAAGATGGAGGGTCTCGCGCGCGTCGATCCGGGCCAGCCCGGCGCCCGAGTCCTGTTCTTCGAGCCCGCCCGCTTCAGCGTGCAGAAGGCGCGGGACGCCGACACGTTCGTCTACACGCGACAGACATTCACCGAGTTCCCGAACTACTGGGTCGCGAATGCGAGCTTCCGCAGCCCGTACCAGATCACGGATGCGAACCCGCAGATCCGCAACCTCGCCTGGTCCAGCGGTGCCCGGCTCATCGAGTACACGACCGACCGGGGCGTAAAGCTTCAGGGCGCACTCTACCTCCCGGCGAACTACGAGCCGGGCCGGCAGTATCCGCTCCTCGTCACGATCTATGAGAAGCGATCGCAGAACTACAACGGCTTCGTGTCGCCGACCGAGACGCGCGCACCCGATCCTTCGCAGTACACCAACCGCGGCTACGCGGTGCTCGATCCCGACATCGTCTACGAGCTCAACGACCCCGGCATGTCCGCCGTCTGGGCCGTCGTGCCCGCCGTGAAGGCCGCCGTGGCGACGGGCATCGTCGATGAGTCGAGGGTCGGACTCTGGGGCCACTCATGGGGCGGGTATCAGACGGCGTTCCTCGTCACCCAGACGGACATCTTCAGGGCGGCCGTCGCCGGCGCACCGCTGACCGACATGGTCAGCATGTACAGCTCCGTCTACTGGAACACCGGCGGCACGAACCAGGCGATCTTCGAGTCCAGCCAGGGCCGCTTCAAGGGCAACTTCATCGAGAACTACGACGCCTACATCCGCAACTCGCCGGCGTTCCACGCCGACAAGGTGACCACGCCGCTCATCATCCTGCACAACGAGAAGGACGGCGCCGTCGACTTCAATCAGGGCATCACGTACTTCAACACGCTTCGTCAGCTCGGGAAGGAAGTCATCCTGCTCCAGTACGTCGGTGAGAACCACGGGCTGCGCGTCGAGGCCAATCAGAAGGACTATGCCGCGCGCATGTCCGAGTGGTTCGACCACTTCCTGCTGGACCGCCCGGCACCCGACTGGATGAAGAACGGCATCCCGCGCCTAGAGATGGAGGAGCATCTGCGCAGCCGCAGAACGGTGACCGCACCGGTCACCACCGCGGACGATCACTAGCGATTCGACGCGGGAACGCGGTGCTGAAAGGACCTGCCGCGCAGCTCAGCGCGGCAGGTCCTTTCGCATCGGATCGTCGGGCGGTCGCGGCTCCGTCACGGGACGCTCCGCCGACTCTTCGCCCTCCGCACTCTCGCTCCCGTCGGGTTCGGGCTCGCGCTTCAGCGGATCACCATGCGGCGGTGTCGTGCGCGGGACGCGCGGTCCGGTCGGCTCGTCCGTCGGCGTGTCCATGCTCCCTCCGGTGTTCGGCACTCCCCGACACCGGGCAGAACGCGTGCCTTCACGCCGTACCTTCGCCCTGCCGCTCCCTCCGGAACAGGATGTACGAGTACACGACCGGAATCAGCGCACCGCCCGTCATGCCCGCCATCGCAACGATGAACGCGGCCGGCGACGGCAGCAGCGCGGCCACCATCGCCAGCAGCCCGCCAATCACGAACGTGTAGCCCGCCAGCCGATGCGTGCCGCGCCACACCGCCTCGCTCTCGAGCGTCCACGGCGTCCGGATCCCCATCCACCAGTTCGACCGCAGCCGCGGCAGGTAGTTGCCCAGCACCGCGAACATCAGCCCCACCACCACCAGCATCGTTCGCGTGATGTCCAGGTCCCAACCCAGCCCCGCCCCCAGCGTCGCCACATGGATCGCTCCCATGAACACCACCATCACATTCACCAGCAGCCGGAACGTCGGGTCGAAGCGATCATAGTTCCGCCGCCGCGGATCGATCCGCCGCAGCAGCGGTAGCAGCAACCACAGCCCCAGCGCCACCGCCGGAGCGAATACCACCGCTCGCAGACGCCCGGCCCAGCCATCCACCTCGCCCCGTACGTTCCAGTGCGTCGGTACCCGCTCCGGTAGCGACGAATACACGAACACGCTGAACACCACCATCCCCAGGATCACCAGCGGTCCCACCCATCGTCTCGTCATCGTCCACCTTCGCCGTTGCCTCCGTCCTCGCCCGTATCCAGCAGCGTCAGCAGCTGTCGCACGAATTCCTGAAACACCGTGCTGTCCAGCGAGTACACGATCGTGCGACCCTCCCGCTGCGCCTGCACCAGTCCCGCCTCCTTCAGCACGCTCAGATGATGCGACACCGATGCACCCGTGATCGGAAACCGCGAGCCGATCTCGCCCGCCGTCAGATCGCCCTCCCGCAACACCCGCAGGATCTCGCGCCGGGTCCGATCGCCCAGCGCCCGGATCGTCTCGTCCATTCCCACCGTTCGGCCACTCACATTTAGACAGTTGTCTAAATATTATGCACGGGCCCTGCCGCAGGCAAGGGCCGCACGGGCTGGCGTCGATCACGGGACTCGATCAGTTTGAGGGATCCAACCTGCCTGACAGAACCGGAGTCTCACGCAATGAATCTGCGACGGAACGGAATGATCCTGCCGCTGGCGGCGGTGCTGTTCACGGGGTGTGCGTCGGGTCCGGAGCAGGAGCCGGCGGACCTGGTGCTGCGGAACGGTCACGTGGTGACGGTGGACACGGCGCAGCCGGAGGCGGAGGCGATCGCGGTACGGGGTCACGGCATCGTGGCGGTGGGGACGGACGAGGAGATCGAGGCGTACATCGGCGGCTCGACGCGGGTGATCGATCTGGAGGGTCGCCTGGCGATCCCCGGCTTCATCGAGGGCCATGGTCACTTCATGGGGGTGGGTCAGCAGAAGCTGAATCTGGACCTGATGCAGGTTCGGAACTGGGACGAGGTCGTGGGGATGGTGGCTGCGGCGGCGCGTGATGCGGCGGCGGATGCGTGGATCACGGGACGCGGCTGGCATCAGGAGAAGTGGGACCGTGTTCCGGAGCCGAACGTCGAGGGTGTGCCGCTGCACTCATCGCTGGACTCGGTATCGGCGAACAATCCGGTGCATTTGACGCATGCGAGCGGTCATGCGTCGTTCGCGAACCGTCGGGCGCTGGAGCTGGCGGGCATCGATCGGGAGACGCCGGACCCGGAGGGCGGCGAGATCGTGCGGGATGCGGGCGGCAATCCGACGGGTCTGCTGCGCGAGACGGCGTCGGGACTGGTGAGCCGCGCTCGTGCCCGGGCGGAAGCGACCCGGCCGGAAGCCGAGCGGCTGGCGGAGCAGCGTCGGATTGCGGAGCTCGCGGCGCAGGAGGCGCTCGCGAACGGTGTGACGACGTTCGTCGATGCGGGTGCGGGGTTCGGCACGGTCGACTTCTACCGGACGCTGGAGGCGGAGGGTGCGCTTCCGGTGCGGCTGTACGTGATGATCCGAGAGTCGAACGATCGTCTGGAGCAGCAGCTCGCGGACTATCTGATGCCGGCGGAGGAGAACGACTATCTCACGGTGCGCGCGATCAAGGTCACGATCGACGGCGCGCTCGGCTCGCACGGCGCGTGGCTGCTGGAGCCGTACGTGGACATGCCGGAGAGCGTCGGTATTCCGACGGTGCCGCCGGAGCGGGTGGCGCGCACGGCGGAGCTGGCGATCGCGCACGGGTTCCAGCTGAACGTGCACGCGATCGGCGACCGGGCGAACCGCGAGGTGCTCGACATCTACGAGCGCACGTTTGCCGCGAATCCGGACCGTACGGATCTGCGCTGGCGCATCGAGCATGCGCAGCACCTCGACCCCGCCGACATCCCGCGTTTCGGCAGGCTGGGTGTGGTTGCGGCGATGCAGGGCGTTCACGCGACGTCCGATGCGCCCTGGATCCCGCGTCGTCTCGGCGATGAGCGCGCGCGTGACGGCGCATACGTGTGGCGCTCGCTCATGGAATCCGGGGCGATCATCGCGAACGGCACGGACGCGCCGGTGGAGCACGTGAGCCCGGTCGCGAGCTTCTACTCGACGGTGTCGCGGCGCACGAGCACGGGCGAGGTGTTCTATCCGCAGCAGCGGATGACGCGCGAGGAAGCGCTGCGCAGCTATACCTGGAACAACGCGTACGCGACGTTCGCGGAGAGCTCGCTCGGCTCGCTCGCGCCCGGCCGTCTCGCGGACATCGTCGTGCTGTCGAAGGACATCATGCGGATCCCGGAAGACGAGATCCCGACGGCGCAGGTCGATCTGACGATCGTCGGCGGCGTCATCCGTTACCAGCGGCCCGAGACGATCGCGGACGATCGCTCATGAAGGGAAGAACTGTGACGAAGCGATACACCTGGTTCCTGCCGCTGCTGCTGGCGGCCTGTTCATCCGCGCCTCGGGCGGCCGGCAGCGGCGACGCCGACGCGGCGCTGCGCGTGCGCGCGATCCTCTCGGAGACGCCGCTCGTCGATGGTCACAACGACCTGCCGTGGGCGGTGCGCCAGTACGAGGCGGCGCCGCACGACGTGGTCGCCTACGATCTGCGGCGGCGTACGCCGGGCCACACGGACATCGAGCGCCTGCGGGCGGGCCGAATCGGTGCGCAGTTCTGGTCCGTGTACATCCCGCACAATGCAATCGAGGATGGCGCGGCGAAGACGCAGCTCGAGCAGATCGACATCGCGCATCGCATCATTCAGCGCTACCCGGACGTGTTCGAGCTCGCGCTGACCAGCACGGACGCTCTGCGGATCTTCCGTGGCGGGCGCATTGCGTCGATGCTCGGCATGGAAGGCGGCCACGCGATCGAGAACTCGCTCGGCGCGCTGCGGTCGTACTACGACCTCGGCGTGCGCTACATGACGCTCACGCACTCGGCGAACATCGACTGGGCCGACTCGTGCTGCGCCCTGCGCGAGCACGGTGGCCTGACGGAATTCGGGCGGGAGGTGGTCCGCGAGATGAACCGGCTCGGTATGCTCGTCGACCTGTCGCACGTATCGCCCGAGTCGATGCACGACGCGCTGGATGTCACCGAAGCACCCGTCATCTTCTCACACTCCTCCGCGCGCGCCGTCACCGACCACCCGCGCAACGTGCCGGACGATGTGCTCGAGCGCCTGCGGCAGAACGGCGGTGTCGTGATGATCACGTTCGTGCCGTCGTTCATCAACACGGACAACATGCGCTGGTCCCGGCTGCCGCCGGGCCAGCGTGAGAGCACGCCGGCGCCGCGCGTGACGATCGACGATGTGATCCGGCACATCGAGCACGTGCGGGATGTGGCGGGCATCGATCACGTCGGCATCGGCGGAGACTTCGACGGCATCGACTCCACGCCGGTCGGGCTCGAGGATGTCTCGACGTACCCCGCCCTGTTCGCAGCGCTGGCGCGTCGCGGCTGGAGCGATGCGGACCTGCGCAGGCTGGCCGGTGAGAATGCCATGCGTGTCTGGCGCGAGGCGGAGCGAGTGGCCCAGCGCCTGCGCCAGCAGCGGCCCGCTTCGACTGCGACGATCGAGCAGCTGGACGGGACGGTGGGTATCCGGGAGCCGGACCGCCCGTAGAAGAACGGAGGAGCGACCGGGTCCGGCCGCTCCTCCTTCAGCCCCGCCTTGTG
Source organism: Longimicrobiales bacterium (assembly GCA_036374995.1). Classification (GTDB taxonomy): domain Bacteria; phylum Gemmatimonadota; class Gemmatimonadetes; order Longimicrobiales; family RSA9; genus SH-MAG3. Next base: position 5,784 of record DASUSS010000153.1, read on the forward strand.
ACGACTGCTACCGCCTGATCACCTGAAGCGTGGTGGTCAGCTGCCGGCCGCCGATCTCGGCCGTCACGGTGTACGTCCCGGGCTCGACCGGCTCGGCCTGATTGCCGCCGCCGAACCCGCCGAAACCGCGGCCGATCTGGGCACCCGGCACGCCGGGGACGCCGGCGGCGCGGAACGCCGCGACGATCCGCTGCGTGCCGCCGAACCCGCCGCCACCGCCGCCGCCCACGTTCCCCTCCCCGGGCCGGTCGACCCACGGCCGCTGCGCCGCGCCGGCCACGCCGCCACCACCACCACCGCCGCCACCACCCCCGCCGCCGGGACCGCCGCCCTGCTCTGGCGGCTCGCCCTTCAGGAGGCCCGCGACGCGGCGGACCGCGGCGGTATCCTCGCCCGCAGCGATCAGCGAATCCGCCACGATGTCGGCGCGCCGCATCGTGACGATGCTGTCGCGTCGTTCCGACGGAGAGAGCGTGCGCGCCTCCGCCTCGCGCGTCGTGCGGAAGTTCCAGCGCGCCGTCTGGACGCCCGCTCGGCCAGGTCCGTTCAGCTCCTGGATGACGTTGCCGGACGCATCGCGGATCGTGATCCCGACCTGCGTGTCGGAGCCGGTCGGATTGAAGTAGACGATGTCGGCGCCGTACGGCCGGTTGTCGCCCTGGAACCAGGCATGGCCGGTGGAGCCGCCGCCGATGTTGCTGCTGCCGTACTGGAGCCCCGCCGCCGGCTGGAACAGCACGGGCGCATTCGCCGCGACGACCGCGGGCGTGAGCGATTGCAGTTGCGCGACATCGACGACCCAGATCGAGCGGCCGTGCGTGCCGACGATCAGCTCGCGATCGCGCGGGTGGATCTTGATGTCGTGCACCGGAACTGTCGGAAATCCGTGCTCCCAGCGGCGCCAGCTCTGTCCCTGATCGAGCGAGAAGTACAGGCCGACGTCGGTGCCGAGGTAGAGCAGATTCGGGTTGACCGGATCCTCGCGCACGACATGCACGAAGTCCGGCGCATCGCCGCCCGGCAGGTTCGAGGCGATCGACTGGAACGAGCGGCCGCCGTCCCGCGTCACGAACACGTACGGCCGGAAGTCGCCGCGCCGGTGGTTGTCGAACGTGATGTAGAACCGGCTCGCGTCGTGTGACGACATCTCGATGCGCGACACGTACGTCGAGTCCGGCACGAGGTTGCGGAAGCGCGCCGTGATGTCGCTCCAGTTCGTGTCGCCGCCGCGCGTGATCCACACGTTGCCGTCATCGGTCCCTGCCGCGAGGAAGCCGGGCGTGACCGGCGATTCCGCCAGCGACACGATCGTGCTGTACGTCTCGGCGCCCGTCGCATCCCGCGTGATCCCGCCCGTCGTCTGAGTGCTGATGCGGATCTTCGCGGTGTCACGCCGGCTCAGATCCGGCGATATCGGGCGCAGGTCGTCGCCGCGCTCCGTCGACTTTAGGACACGGTTCGCGCCGATGTACACCACATCCGGATTGTGCGGCGACAGCAGGTACGGCGTGTTCCAGTTGTAGCGGTACGTGTCCTCGATCGAGTCGCGGACCTGGTTCGCGCTGAACTGATCGATGCGCCTCTGCGCCGCGGCGGACACCGCGACCGCAGGATCCGGCTGGAGCACCGCGATCGAGTCCTCCCACATCCGGTGCCGCTCCTGGAAGCCCGGCTTGCGCAGCGGTGTGCGCTCGCCGGTACATACGTTCGAGCGGCCGATGTTGCCACCCTGCGACTCGGAGTAGACGATGCACGGGTCGCGCGGATCCTGCTGCGTGACGAAGCCGTCACCGCCGCTGATCGTGTACCACATGAAGTTGGTGAGCGTGCCGCCCTGCCGGCGGCTCGGGCCGCACCAGGAATTGTTGTCCTGGAGACCACCGCAGATGTTGTACGGCACGGCCATGTCGTAGCTGATGTTGTAGAACTGTCCGATCGCGAAGCTGTTCGGGAACCACCAGTTGCCGCCGCGATCGAAGCTCACGCCGATGCCGCCGTCGTTGCCGGCGATGACGCGATTCGGATCGAGCGGATCGATCCACATCGCGTGATGGTCGACATGGATGCCGACCGTGGTCGTGCGTGCGGTGCTGCCACCGTCGGTCGAGAAGTTGACGGGCGTCGACGACCAGTAGACGATGTCGGGATCGGCCGGATCGACACGCACCTGCGAATAGTAGAACGGGCGGACGTTCTGCGGCTGCTTCCACGTCCAGGTCGCGCCGCCATCATCGGAGCGGTACAGGCCGCAGCCGCCCGCCTTCGCCGCCCGGCAGCCGCCCTCCTCGCCGTCCGGCGCCTCCGCCTCGACGAGCGCGTACATGATGCTCGGATCGCTGCGTGAGATGTCGATGCCGATGCGGCCCTTCATCGTCGCGGGGAAACCGCCGCCCGTCACCTCCGTCCACGTCTCGCCGCCATCCGTGCTCTTCCACAGCGCACTGCCGGGCCCGCCGCTCTGCAGGAAGTACGGTCCGCGGATGCGTTCCCAGCTCGCCGCGAACAGGACGTTCGGGTCGCGCGGATGAATCACGAGATCGATGAAGCCGGTACGATCGTTGACGTACTTCTTCAGCTCCCACGTACGGCCGCCGTCCGTCGTCCTGTACAGGCCGCGCTCCGGGTTCTCGCGCCACGTCGCACCCATGGCCGCGACCCAGACGATGTCCGGATTCCTCGGATGAACGATGATCCGCGCGATGTGCTCGGTCTTCTCGAGACCCATGAGCGTCCACGTCAGGCCGCCATCGGTCGACTTGTAGATGCCGCGTCCCGGCGAGATCGAGTTGCGCGAGTCCTCTTCACCCGTGCCGACCCACACCTGCATCGTATCGCTCGGCGCGATCGCGACATCTCCCATCGCCGCAACTCGCTCGTTCTGGAACAACGGCCGGAACGTCACGCCGTTGTTCGTGGTCTTCCACAGTCCGCCGGCGGCAGCGGCCACGTAGAACGTGCGTGATGGGCTCGGGATCCCCTCCACGTCGGTGACGCGCCCGCTCATGTTGGCGGGCCCGATCGAGCGCCAGGTTGCGGCCTCGAGGACGGCATCGACGATGCCGTTTGCGGCGCGCGCAGATGGACCGCGCCGCGACGACGACTGCTGGGCCTGAACGGGGACGGTGAGGGCGCCGGCGAGGGCCGCGATCAGCGCGGTGCGAAGCGTTCTCATGACATCACGGTGTTGGATGGTATGAGCTCCCCGGGGCGGGGCCGCCACAGGGCGTGGTACGATCCCTCTGGACGCGGGATCGGCAGGAAAAGTTAGATGGCGGGTCAGGAAACCGCCACCTGCGGTTCCGCATCGCGGTTGGCCCCGGCGACGCGGCGGTGGATCGACTCTGCGCGGCTCGCGGGACGATCGGTTCGTCCGAGGGACCGCGGCAGGGCGGCGCAAACGAGTCGGAGGCTCAGGCCGCGCGTTTCAGGCCGCGCGCCGAACTCGCGGTCGCACCGGCGGGCGGCGGCGCCGCATTGAAGAGCCGCAGGCCCCAGTGCACGGCATGACCGATCGTGAGCGTCACGATCACCGTGCCGATGCCGACCGTGCCGCCCATGAGCCATCCGAGCACGAGCACGCTCAGCTCGATCAACGTCCGGATGCGACGCACGGACCACCCGGTCCTCAGCGTGAGCGCCATCATGAGGCCATCGCGGGGGCCGTGACCGAGGCCGGCGCCGATGTAGAGCCCTGACGCGAAACCCGTGAGAACGATCGCGGCCGTGAAGAACGTCCATGCCGCCAGCGCCGAGCCCGCATCCGGAATCAGCGGCAGCAGCAGATCGGTGAACACGCCGATGAGCACCATGTTCAGCACGGTCGCGATGCCCGGCCGCACGCCGAGTGCCACGTTCACGGCCACGATCACGACGCCCGCGATGATGCTCGCAGTGCCCACCGACACACCCGTCTGCACGTGCATGCCGTAGTGGAACGCGTCCCACGGCCCCAGACCGAGGTGGCTGCGAATGAACAGCGCGATCGCCAGGCCCCAGCCGAGCAGGCCGAGGTTGAGCTGAACCATGCGCAGGCTCATTCCGGCGGTGGATCTCGACGCCGGCTCGCTGTGGATGTGCTCGTGCGACATCTATGTGGACGCGTTTCGGGAAATCGCTCGCAAGCGTGCTGCTACACCGCAGGACGCGGCGTGAGCCCGATGGCCGCACGACGGTTCCGCACCATCCTCCGGTTGCCGCGGTCGCTTCGCGCGGCCATCTTGGCGGGAATCCCCCGACCCGTCTTCCAGGAGAGTCGACGATGCGTGCGGCACGCCCGTCAGTGCCCCTTGCGAGCAGCCTCGCGCTGCTCGGATTCCTCGCCATCCCCGCCCTGGCGCAGGCACCGCCCCGCGCCGCCGTCACGGATTCCGCACGGGCCGCGGAGCTCTACGTCAGCAATCGGCCAGAGGACCACCCGCCGTCGAACTACGAGGCCGCGATCCGTCGCAAGGCCGTGACCGACAGCATCTTCGAGGCGCGCAGCCGGAACGTGCTCGACTACCGCAAGGTCACCTATCGCAGCCGCGTCGGTGACATGGACATTCCCGCCTACGTCTTCCAGCCTCTCCGGAAGCGTGGCGACCGCGGCCATGCCGCGCTGATCTGGGTCCACGGCGGGGTCCACGGCAACTGGGATCAGAACTACTGGCCGTTCGTGCGCGAGGCCGTCGAGCGCGGCTATGTCGTGATCGCGCCCGAGTACCGGGGCAGCACCGGCTACGGCGAGGCCCACCATCGGGCGATCGACTACGGCGGTTACGAGGTCGATGACGTGATGACGGCCCACGCCTGGCTGCGCGACAACCTGCCGCACGTCGACCCCGATCGCGTCGGCGTCATGGGCTGGAGCCACGGCGGCTACATCTCGCTGCTGTCCGTCTTCCGCGATGAGCACCCCTTCCGCGCTGCGGCCGCGATCGTCCCCGTGACGAACCTGATCTTCCGGCTCAGCTACAAGGGCCCGCGCTACCAGCGCAGTTTCGCCACTCAGGAGCGCGTGCAGGGACTGCCGTTCGAGAAGCGCGAGATCTACGTCGAGCGCTCTCCCTACTATCACGTCCACAAGCTGCAGGTGCCGCTGCTCGTGCACGTCGCGACGAACGACAGGGATGTCGACTTCGAGGAAGCGTCGATGCTGATCTGGTCGCTGCGCGCGCAGAAGCCGGACCTCGCCGAAACGAAGATCTACGTCGACCCGACGCCGGGTCCCGTCAGCGGCGGCCACACGTTCAGCCGGCGCGTGAACCGGGAGACGCTGGAACGCGAGGACTCGCCGGAGCAGCGCGACTCGTGGAACCGGGTGTGGGCGTTCCTGGAGGAGCACCTCCAGCCGTACAGGTAGCGGACCTGGCACCCCTTTTTCCAAAGTGCCCATCGCGACATGCGGTTTCCGGTGTCCGGCGGGCTG